>JABGRK010000006.1 GCA_018648325.1 Chloroflexota bacterium | reverse complement strand
TTTTTGTTATGGTGAGCCGCCTGGGTATCGAACCCAGGACACCCTGATTAAAAGTAACTCTGATTTTCCCGCTTAATTTTTTATTTTTTTGATCGTGGAATCGGCCAAAATTCCATTTTTATTATAACACATTAGGTTGACAAATCCCGAAAAATCAGGCTGACAACCCACCCCAAAATACAATCGCCCCGAAAACTTCGAGGCGACCTCATATTAGTACTACAACAAGTCAAAGTCAATCCTTCAATCCCAAAGTTACTCTTCAGGTGCTCCCTCATCTTTAGGCAATGACTGTGTCAAGCGCTCAAGTTGCGATATCCGTTCCTCAAGTCTTTTAATCTGGCCCTCTGTGACATCTGAAAGCGCTTGACTATTTACCTGTACGGGTTTTAGCGGCTCATATGCTTCTTGGCTTACGTTCAGGTTTAGCAGGTCCCACCTGCTGTAAAGTCCTGTCAAATTGATTATAGAGCGAGCCTTATCACATTCTGATAAGTCTATATCGCCGTACACTATGGTTTCCTCATCATACACCGGACCTGCAATCCATTTGCCGGTAGGGCCAACAATACCGCTACCACCACGAATAAATCCAGGAATATTGAAGAAGCTGTTCTTATAGAAGTTTTTAGGCGCGTCTTTTTCTGATATGTAGGTGGCACTTGATACAGCAAAAAGATGCCCATATAAACATAGGGCTCGCGTAGTCAAATCACCGACTCCCGCGTATCCAGGCCACAATGAACAATGAATCTGTACTCCCTGCATAATCCAGTTATGCATTAACGTAAGTTGAAGATGCTCCCCGCAAATCGATCCCCCCAGTTTGCCTAGCGGAGTATCAAAGACCATTTTAAGATTATCTCCCCCGTCACCGGGTACTTGAAAAAGGCGCTCAGAGGATGTAATGCATATTTTACGATGCGTGCCAAGTATCTCCCCATCTGGACCTATATACAAAATAGAATTATACATTCTACCAGGATATAGGCTGTCTCGTTCATTTATTCCCATTGTCACATATGCACCGGCCGCTTTTGCTGCTTTGCACAAAACATCGGTTTCATGACTAGGAACCTCTATGGAATTCCACAGATAATTAGCCCATATTTCACTGAAACCGGCTCGATCATTAACATCCATAGTCCAGTACGGATAGCAGGGCAACCAGCACTCCGGAAACACTATTAATTTGGCTCCGTTGTTGCCTGCCTCAGCTATGAGACTAGTTGCCTTATCGAGAGTTGCGGCTAGATCAAACCACTCGGGGGCATCTTTCAATACTGGACTGGCTTGAATCGCGGCAACTTTATATTTTGAGTAATCATTTGATGCGGACATTATTGTCCTCCTGCTTATAAGTGATTCACTTCCAACTATGTGTTTCTTCGTTGGTGCCGCCAATTTTCTCAAATCTTTGATAGTAACCCAATAGTGATCCATCTTTAGCACGAACGGCTACTAGAGTTATAATAGTATTTTTCTTGGAAACCACGCGAGCAATTTCGTTTTCTCCAGCTAGGAGACGTTTATAATCATCAATAATGTGTTTGTTCGATTTCTCAATATGACAATCAAGGATGGATTTACCAATCAGGTCAGAATAACCTCTCTTATCATAATAGAACTTCATCGCAGGTTGATTTAGGAGTCGAATGACATGATCATTATCAACAAAGGCGAGTGGATGATTAATCGTATCAAGTATTGCCAGGTAAATCTCTTCAGACAGCATTTTCTATACCCTTCCGACCACTTATTTCAATCAATTGGACAGTGCCATGAATTATACCATCACAGACCAGATTGGCAAGGAGGCGTTTAGTGACGTGGCTGGTTGAGTTATCGCCTCTTCTGAGGTGTTTGAATTGCCACTAAACTGAGTAATGATACGGCACACAGGATAGCTGTAATAGTAAGTGCTAAATTGTAGCTGTTAGTGATATCATGGCTATAACCGAACATAATCGGGCCAATAGCAGCAAAAGCAGTAGTAAAAAACATCCCAACTCCCTGAATCAAAGGTATATTTAGTACACCAAAAAGGTCCCCCAATAAAGCCGGGAATAAGGACATGCCGACTCCGTTACCAAATCCTATCATTATTGCAATGACTATGAGCTCTGCCTGGGTGGTTACAACTGTTGCACCCAGAAGACATCCAAGGCCGGTTAATATCAGGCACAGAGACAATACTGGTTTTCGCGTAGACCCTTTATAACGGTTCATGCTCCAGTCCGAAAACAGACCGAGACTTACTCTCGCTATTACAGAAGACATGATAAATATACTCAATAAACCAGCGGCAGCAATATCGGACATTCCTAGATCTGTTCCCCATAAGACAAGATTGCTCGTTAACCCATTTAAAGCTAAAAAATATCCCATCATAGCTAGGACATAAAACCAGAAATTCCTATTCTTTGCTACATCCTTTATGGACCAATGATATGAGCGAACTGCAAAATCAGTCCTTGTTCCTATTTCTTTTTGGGACGGCTTAATGCCATCCGGATAATATCCGTGTGATTCCGGGTCTCTTTTAAGTAGCATGCCGCCAATTGTTGCACCAACTGCCATAATAATCCCAAAAATTATGTAGCTCGTACGCCACTCGTAGTGGTGGAGTAAAACAACACCAAGTGGAGCAAAAGCAACTACTCCCAAACCGTTGCCACTCATTGTAAGCCCCAGTGTAAAACCGGCCTTTCTCATAAACCATCTTCTGACTGTAGTCAGTGTCGCGAGCCCGCCTGCCAACCCTCCGCCGATAGAAGCTATAACACCATAAAATATAATGAATTGCCAAACCTGAGACACCTGGCTCAACAGACCTATACCCAATCCTCCTATTAAAGCACCAATGATCACAGTTCGACGAGGCCCAATTCGGCCCACTAGCACGCCGGAAATAACACCCATTATGCCCATGATCCCCATTCGGATTGTAAAACCAAGAGAGAGCATACCCCTGCTCCAACCAAATTCCTCCATCAGTGATGGAAAAAACACAGATATGGTTAAACCGGAGCCTCCTCGGACAAATAGGGTTAGCCATGCACCGCCAACTACTACCCATCCGTAGAAAAATTTCCTCTTCTCTTCTTGAGCCAAAGTCTAATTCCTTATCTAACACCAGCATTCTGATAATAAACGACAGGCTGCCGGTACGGCAGCCTCTTATCAAAATGAAATTTCCTGTATTATAGCACGATCATTTAGACAATCGTAGTGACTTCATCATATCAATGGCATTGCGTGGGGCATATCCCTGCCAGTGGTTATTGAAATAGGCAAACATCAACTCAGACTTACCAGCGTTCGCTTCAATTCTACCTGCTAGTTCCTCGATTTCCTCTTGGTTATAGAGATACTTGTATCGTGTTTCCGCATTCCCCGTCCACCAGTTCTCCTTATTCCTGCCATGAAAGCGGAAATAAGCTATGTTTGACGTTATCGGCAGCTCTTCAGCAACTGATGTCTTAAACTTCGGCTCGTCGATCTGCACCCATGATACGTTGTTTTCCTTGAGCAAACTTGCCGTCTCTTTATCATCACTCCAACTACGATGCCTGAGTTCAACAGACAGGCTGTAGCCATCGAAAGCTTTCATCAAGCCACTTAATATTTGCTTGCCCTCATCGCTATTTGTAAAACTCGGGGGGAATTGCGCTAACAGTACTCCCAGTTTCCCGTATTCCATCAGGGGGCTGATGCTCTGCTTGAACACATCGACATCATCCTGAGATATTATCGCTTCCTGCCCAGTAGCGTCCATAAACATTTTTGGATGAGTAAACTTCTGCCAGAGTTTAACTGCAAACAGAAAATTGCTGGGAGCACGCTTAGCCCAGTTGTAAACATAGGCTGGATTGGGTGGCCTGTAAAAGGAACTGTTAACCTCAACCGTATTGAAGAACTGGCTGTAGTATTCAAGCTCGTTCATCTTGCCCTTGGGATAGAAATGCCCGTTCCAGGTGCCCTCCCCCTTGGGGTAAGACCAGCCTGATGTACCGATGTAGATTTTCGCCGTAAGGTCACTCATTTCGACCCACCATAATCTATGATATCCCCCTTGACAATAGCACAAATGTTCTACTATAATCAAGTTCCTTTGGGAGTAAAAGTGATGTCAAAACTTATTAACGAACCTATTACAGTCCATCTGATCAAGGACTTACAGATAACCGCTTTCATCTGGCGGAAGCGTCTCTATAGAGTCACTGAAGCGTTCGACTGGTGGAGAGAGCCTTCCGAGTGGTGGGAAGGTGATGCTATCCCTCTTTTTATCCGTGTTAATGCAAAAAACGCAAGCATCGGAACTTATGAGCTTTGCAAGCTTGATGATAAATGGTTTCTCTCCAGAGTCCTGGACTAGGTATCGCCATGAGTTTCGTTCATCTGCACGTACATTCCCAGTATAGCTTTCTTGACGGGGCTTCATCGATAGATAAGCTTCTTCAGAAGGCTGTAGTTCTTGATATGCCTGCTCTGGCTATTACTGACCACAACCGTCTAACAGGTGCAATCAGATTTTATGTTAAGGCAAAGGCACTTGGCATCAAACCTATAGTTGGGGCTGAAATAGATCTGGAAGGTGGATACCACTTGACCCTGCTCTGCAAAAATGTTGAGGGATATTCAAACCTCTGCCAGTTATTAACCAAAGCCCACCTGTCAAACCGCAACAGCAAACCCAGAGCAACCAAAGAGATGCTGCAAGAGCACAATAAGGGACTGATCGCCTTAAGCGGCTGTGCTAAGGGTGAAATCCCGACCCTGATCAGCAAAGGCGATACTAAAAAGGCTCATATAGTTGCTTCTGAATACAAAGACATATTTGGATCTGACTTCCATATAGAGCTTATCCGCTATCGCTCAAGGGAGTGGAATCCAATATTGCATACTCTCTCATCGTTTGCCTCAGAAGAAGGCATACCCACGGTAGCAACCAACAACGTGCACTATGCGGAATATGAAGACTACAAGGTAAAAGAACTGCTTAACGCCATACAACAAAACACGCCAGTATACAACTTGAGAGGCAATCGAACAGCAGATCAATACCTCAAACCATCTAAAGAGATGGAGCGGCTCTTCAGGGATTTTAAGCATGCTTTACGCGCAACAGAAGAGATTGCTGCCAAGTGCAACTTGGAACTGGAGCTGAACAAGCCACGTTTCCCCAAATTCCAATTACCAACTAACGAAACAGACTTCAGCTATCTATCGAAACTTGCCAATAGCGGACTTTTCAAAAAATACAATCCAGTAAGCACCCAAATTACCAAAAGACTGGGGTACGAGCTCGAAACAATCAAAAAACTTGGGTTTTGCAGCTACTTCCTTGCTGTCTGGGACATTGTTCGCTGGGCACAGAAGAGGAATATACGATGTCAGGCAAGAGGAAGTGCTGTAGACAGCCTAGTTGTATATGCGCTGGATATCAGCAATGTAGACCCTATTGAATATAACCTGCTCTTTGAGCGCTTCATGCACCCCTTAAGAAAAGAGCCCCCGGACATTGATATAGATATAGACAGAAGACGCAGGGATGAGGTCAGAGATTATATCTACGAGAAATACGGGAGCGAGAATGTAGCCTGTGTAGGCACGATAAATACATATATGGCTAGAGGTGCAATACGTGATGCTGGCAAGGCTCTGGGGTTGCCTCAAGCCGTTATCGAGGAATCAGTCAAAGGAATCCACTGGCTATCTGCTTCAAAGCTGATGGATGCAGCAGATAAACTGCCCGAATTGAAAAACAACCCCATTTACAGGCAATCTGAGCTAAAGCAATTTTTTGCGCTATGTGCCTCTATTGATAGATTCCCCAAGCATATGTCCGTTCATCTGGGTGGGTTATTAATAGGTGATGGCAAGCTGTCCAAGCTGGTGCCTCTGGAGTGGCCCAGCGGTGGAGATATTATCAGCCAGTACGACAAGGATGATATAGAGAGACTGGGTATCGTTAAGCTGGACTTGCTGTCACTTCCTACGCTAACAGTTATTGAAGACACTATAAAAAGCATTAAACGAGGACATGGCATTGATGTAGATATAGATAGGATACCGAGGGACGACCCGGAAGTATTTGCCATGCTCCGGGACGGCAAAACTCTCGGCACATTCCAGCTGGAGTCGCCGGCGCAGAGAGAGATGGCGGGAAGGCTGCTGCCAGATAGTTTTGAGGATATCATCGCCTCGATATCCCTGGTCAGGCCGGGCCCACTTAAGTCCAATATGGATAAACTGTATCTGCCGCGACGGCACGGCACCAGATCGGTAGCCTACCTGCACCCCAGTCTAAAGAATGCGCTGGAGGAGACACTGGGTGTGATTCTCTACCAGGAGCAAGTACTGAAGGTGGCCCACGATCTGGCCGGTATGACATACGCCCAGGCAGACGGCTTCAGGCGAGCCATGACCCATGACCGCACCAAGGAAGAGATGGAGAACATGAGGGGTTCCTTTATCGAAGGTGCCCTAAAAAACAAGGTAAGCAAATCGATAGCGTCCGAGGTTTTCGAGCAGCTGTCCGCCTTTGCCGCCTACGGCTTCTGCAAGGCGCATGCGGCAGCCTACGCCAACGTCTCCTATCAAACCCTGTGGTTGAAATACCACTACCCTGCCGAGTTCTTCGCCGCGGTACTTTCCAACCAGCCCATGGGCTACTACCCGCCGCGGGTGCTGGTTGCCGAGGCGAAAAGATCCGGCGTTACCATACTTCCCCCGGATATAAACCGTTCCTTTGATTTCTTCTCCGTGGAAAACGGCGCCATACGAATCAGCCTGGCACAGATAAAGGGAATGTCTGAGGGGGCACTGATATCCATACAAGCCACCAAAAAAAATGGTGACTTTACCTCTCTGCGAGATTTTATGTCAAGAACGGAGGTAAGCCGTCCCATAACAGAAAACCTGATCAGGGTCGGAGCCTTCGACCGCTTCGGGAGCAGAAATCATCTGCTAATGCAGTTTTCAGATATTTTCACGAACAAACAGAGATCAATGAAGGGAGCAAAACAACTGCTTGAACACGATGAGCCGGAAGCTAATTCCCCCTTTGAACAACCAAATGCAGAAGCACGTATAGCTGAACGTGACCTACTCTCCATTGACTTGTCATCGCACCCACTGGATCACTACATAAACGATCGTGATATAACCCAGATGAAAGATCTGCCGTCGTTGAAAATCGGGGCAAAGATAAAACTGGTGGGAGGAGTGATACGTTACCAAACTCCACCAACCAGAAACGGCAACAGGGTTGTCTATATAATCATGGAGGACGGCACCGGCATTGCCGACGTAACCGTTTTTAACAATGTGCAAGAGGCCTGCGGAGAGGTCCTTTTCCGGGAGCCATGGCTGGTTGTTACCGGAAAAATCCAGAAGAGGGGTCCAAAAGCGACGTCGGTTATTGCAGAAAGCGTGAGGGGGTTTGGTCAACACTTCCATAAATAGACATCTTTATGCTTTACTCACCTGGCATAGCTGCGATTTAAAAGGTGGGAAGCCGGAGATCGGATCCAGATTTACATCGTCGATAAGTATATTTGCATTAGCATCACCCGGCCAGTGATGCGGAACAGAGACCACACCTGCCAGTATGGAATCGGTAACGTTGGCCTTCATTTTAATACTGCCCCTAGGCGAGATGATGATCACCCTATCTCCACTGCTAATACCACGTGGTCCAGCATCGTCAGGATTTATATCGATCAAAGGGTCCGGCGCCAATTTACGCAGCCGGTCGATATTGCGGAACTGGGAATGAGTATAGGCCAGCACCCTGGCACCCGTGGTTAGCACCAAGGGGTAATCCTTCGCCACATCGGGCTGACTCACCGGGCTTTCAGGGGGTTCTTTGTATACTGGCATCGCTTCATAACCGTTTTCCGCTAGAATGGATGAGGCGATCTCCACTTTACCCGATGGAGTTGAAAAGCCAGCTTTTTGAGAACGTTCATCTACTCCAGATGACGAGGAGAGCTTTATACCATCGGGATGTTTTTTCAGATCTTCATATGTAATGCCCGAAGGTTCTAGTATGTGATTGACACACTTTTCAAAGTCACCATCCCAGAATTTTTCACCGAATCCCAATCTACGTGCCAGTTCGGAATAGATTTTCCATTCCGGCCAGCATTCGCCCACAGGTTCAATAGCCGGTTCAATCAGGCTTATATGCCCTGATCTCAATCCCTGTAATATTTCGCGCTCCAACCATGATGCTATTGGTAAAACCACATCGGCGAATTGGGTAGCAGGCGTTTGGAAATATTCTGTGACAGCTATAAAGTCGAGCTTCTTCAAGCCCTCAACCATGTGGTTGGAGTTAGGGAAAAACTGTATATTGAGTCCGGCTGACATTAGAGCCTTGATGGGGTAAGGATCAGCACTATCGATCTGCTCTATCAAAGCATTTGATTGCATCTCCTTCTTCAGTTTTGTCCACAACGAGAACCTTTTCGATCCTACGCCCGGGGGCATACTTTCGGTAGCTTGGCGAAGGGTGATATCGTTTGTTGACGCAGCACGCGATAAATAACCATTAAGGTGCGGCACTTCGATATTACCGGTTATTGCTTGTAGCAGTATTACTGCCCGATGATTCTGTACCCCATTGGTATGGTGAGTGGTACTATTGGCGCTCATGACTATTTCAGAGGGTTTCCGGGAGGCAAATAGTATCGCTGCTTCTCTGATTTTAGGAGCTGGTACTCCTGTAATCTGTTCTGTATGCTCCGGAGTATATTTCTGACTCAACTTTTTAAGATCATCAAAACCAACCGTCCACTCTTCAACGAAATCATGGTCATAAAGATTCTCGGAGATGATCATATTAATCATACCCAAGGCCAGTGCTCCATCGGTACCAGGCCGCAACTGTAAATGTATATCAGCCATTGAAGCAAGCTTGGTACGACGCGGGTCGACAACAATAAGTTTAAGTCCCTCATTTTTAGCTTTGAGATACTTCGGCCAAAGAGTGATATGGGAATTAATCAAACTTGAACCCCAAAAAACCGAACACCTAGCCGGTGATTGAATCGCAGGTGGTGAAATCTGCCGCATGCCGTATGTCACGTAGGAAGCCAGTACAGCGCTACTGGCGCAGCTACTGCTCTCGGTACAAAAGTTAGGGGAACCGAAGGCATGCGCCAGCCGTTGGAAATAAGGGCGAGGTTCTTTGGTATACGCCACCCAGAAAGCCACTGCTTCAGCCCCATATTTATCTTTAACTTTACTTAAACTATTGGCAATAGTATCCAATGCTTCATCCCAGGAAATCCGCTCAAAAGAGCCGCTACCTCGCTCGCCAGTGCGCCTTAGAGGATGTGTCAGACGATCGGGATGATAAATAAAGTCGAGCTGAGCATTAAAGCGGGGGCACAGGCCTTGCAAATGGGCATCTGCCCGGTCAATCTTTGTGGCTTTGCCACTGTTTACATATACTATAGACGGACAGGTGTGAGTACACATATAGCATATACCGTTTTTTATTACTTCTTTGGCTGACATTATTGCCCCCTTTAGCCGGCAGTATTATCCAACCACGGCAATGGCTTCAATTTCGATAAGTAGTTCAGGACGAGCCAACCCAGCCACCTGAATGAGAGTAGCTGCAGGACGATGGTCACCGAAGTATTTCTGACGGGCCTCTCGATAGCCTGACATGTATTCCATGGTCTTAACGTATGTAATTGTTTTAACCACGTCATTTAAGGTAGCTCCGGCAGCCTCCAGTATCCGTTTCAGATTCTCCAAAGCCTGCCCGGCTTGCTCTTCAAAGCCCTCAACAACCTTGCCGTCTTCTCCTATTCCCACCTGTCCAGCGCAATAAATGGTATTGCCCGCTTTAATAGCATGGGAATAGCCCTTGGTTGGATGAACGTTGGAAGGATTTATCGTTTCCTTAGCCACAAAACACCTCCATATGTATTCAACATTATACCCCCGTGGCAACAGTTTAAAATACCAAAAAATGTACGCTATTACGTTACCTGGGGGGATTTAGAGACTGCCTGAAATTAAGTGCTTAACTTTTTTGACAAGTAGGCAACATTCTTGCCAAAGTTCCACGCTGTCTTCAATCCCTCTGTGTCTTTTTCCACATCACCCTTTTTCATACCAATAGCCACATTCCAGTATGTGGACCCTGGTATAATAAATCCCTGTATTTGAAACCAGAAGTTCAGTTCAGCTAAAGTAAAGTTTTTACCGGCACGTCGGGCTACCACTAATGCTCCGCCTACTCTGCCAGACCACAGTTTGCCCTGGCTACGACTCAGGTGGCTACTTCGCTCTATAAATGCCTTTATTAGAGCTGTGGAGGAGCCGTAATATACAGGTGAGGCGAGTATGATAGCATCAGCGGTCTTCATCTTTTGATATATCGGGAAAACGTCATCCTGTATCGGACACGTTTCCTCGCTTACACAGGCACCACACTCATCACAGAGTTGGATGTTCAGACCAGCCAGTGTAATAAGTTCCGTCTCAATTCCCTCTTCTTCTATAGCTTTCAGAGCATGAGCAGTAACAATCTCAGTATTGCCATTCTTTCTTGGGCTACCTGTTATACCAATCGCCTTCATTCTTAACACTCCATATTCCCAATTCTTAGAATAAACTTGAAAGGGCAGGGCCTGCAGTATACGTGCTGCCAACCCCGCTGATGAAAAGTGCTACCCTCAGGGTTTCTGCTATCTCTTCCTTAGTCGCACCTGCTTGCATAGCCTGATTTGTCAGACCTCGTACCCCATCGCCTGCCCCATGCGCTGCATCCAGCGCCATTGCGATCAAAATCTTGTATTTCTTGGGTATCACTCCGTCACCAAAAGCTAATACACGAAGGTCCTCCACCGCTTTCCTGAGCTCAGGGTCTAATTGGTCAAATACCTGTAAAGGATGCTCGGGCATATTTCTCCTCCTAATTTATACATTGGTATCAGCATTATACCATCGTGGGATAAATTGACAATATGGGGGTTGATGATTGATATATAGCGCTATTGGCCGTATCATGTGCATACGAAATAGCAACAGGAGGTGAACTGTGACAGATAAAGCTGACAGATATGATACAGCTGTCAAGGTGATTTCGCAGAAGGGCAACTGTGCTGCAGGGCACAAGGTTGGTGACGAGTGGGTTGTGGGAATGCATACACCTGCCGGTATCTGCATCGCGGCTTTTAACAGTATGCTGGCGTCTGTCCGCACACTCAGATATAATGGGATGTTTCCCGGAGATAATCCTGGTAGACGTACAGTAGCCTGCCCAGATGCCGCCAATCCGGTGGTATTCGAATTGAAGCGCATCAATAAGTAGTTTGTAAGCGTAATACCCATTATTGCCAGAATGACAAACAATGATGCAAACATGCTGAATGAATAGGGGGATATGACAATGGCTGTTGAGATTAAAAAAGTAGTCTGTCGATATTGTAAAGGTGGATGTCATGTTCTGGCACATGTCGAAAACGATCACCTGATAAAGGCGACCGAAGATCCG
>JABGRK010000003.1 GCA_018648325.1 Chloroflexota bacterium | reverse complement strand
TCCACATCACTAAAAACATTGAAGCATAGATCATGCGTATCCTCATGCCCTTTGGAAGCCAGATAATCGATAGCGGCCTGCATAACGATTTCCCGTTTCAGCACGCCAACCGGCCCCTCAGGCCGCAGTCTACTGTTTTTCTCGTCCACACCCATCTCAAATATGAGATCGGCCTTGTGGCGACCATCAAGACCCAGTTTCCGGCAAATTAACCCGGCGCGCAAAGCGATCATTTGCGACCAGTAACGATAAAGGTCCATGAGTGTGCCGTCTTTATCAAATATTACAAGCCGAATATCGCCTATGATAAGTCCATCGATGACTAAATCCATATGCAATGCCTCATCAAGCTATATTTACTTTAACCAGTTGTTCGGCTATTTGGACGGCCTGGCCTATCAGCTCAAGGTTATCATCAAAATCAGGCCGGTTGATGATATGTTTCACGATGCGCCTGGCATAAGTGCCAATAGAAACACCATGAACATGGACTCCACAAAGTCGCGCCAGCTCTCTTGTCTTGCTATTAGTCCCGCCAGAAGCAAGGAGCTTACAGGGAATACCGCTTTTCTCAATAATATCAGCGATGGCTATGGCCTGAAGCGTTGACTTGTAATCATCTTCTCCACCACCCATCGGAATCCCATCAGCCTGTATAATAAGCCTGTCTCCCGATATTTCATAGGCCCGCTGTATCCTATCGAGCAGATGAACATCAGACAGGAAGTGCCTGTCCAGGCACATGCTTATGTAATTATCTTTGAGCATGGAATTGAGCAACTTCCAGTCTGCCATTACCGCATCATCGTCCGCAATTATTGCGTGAAGCTCAAGAGTTTCGGCTCCACTGGCCAGGCACTCAGGTATAATCTCTTGAAGATTTACCCTCTTGTCATAGTATTTTATTGCATCAACATCACACTGCTCATCGCATTTGCCGCAGCCTATGCAGTGCTGCTGGGCAACTACAAAGTTATCATCAATAGCATCCTGCAGGCATTTATCAAGGCAGTTACCGCACTGTGTGCATATGTCCTTGTCGATGCGCGCTTTTCTTATGTGAGGGTCTCCCTTAAGGCCAACGCTCACGTTTATGTAGGGGCGAACCGGTATTGTTTTACCCAGTTTTTCAGCAAGCAATTCGGCCGTATCAAGCCCTTGCATAGCTCCTTTTACTACATCAACATTTGCCGAAACGTCCATACTGCAGGCTCCGGCCAAGGCATAAACCATGGTCAGCCTGCGCACTTCCTGTGGATCCTCGTTTCCGGCACCGCATACGGTTTTAAAATAGCGGCACTGGTCCATTAGCTTTTTTAATTGATCGTATCTATTCATAATCCATGCCTTTATAATCATATATAGTTTTCTATTCCCGTGTAAAAGGATTTATAGCCTGTGTGTGTAAGAATATGAACTCCCTCTTTACCCCTGGAGCACAAATACTCGTCGATCTGTTTTATAAAATGATGACACCACCAGTGTGTTTCTATAATCTGGTTGCTATCATGAGTAGAGATTTCTTCTTTGTAAAAATGCTTGTTATCAGGCTTGTCCTGTTCGATGTAACCATCCATGCCTGCAGCAAAAATCCTTTGCCCTCCCATAACAATGGCCACGCCTAAGAGCAAAACCGATATAGTTCTACAACTGGACTGGATTATGCCATCAACAATGTCAAAATCGGCATCAAGCACGTCATTGTAATAAAGACTCTCATAATCCCGCGACAGGTATTCCCCTATCATTTCGTTTGGCAAATGCTGTCCAAGCAACAGTTTTGAGGAGGCATCTACCTGATCAATATATTCTGTAAACCTTATTTTATTATTAAATGCATGATAATGAGGCCGATATAAGTCTCCCAAATAATTTGCGCCCAGAATTATTGGATCATATTTTTCTATGAATTTATCAATTTGTTCCTTGTGCTTTTTAAGATTAGGACCGTTGGCCAAAACCAGAAAATCACGGCCAGCGTATCTATCAACGTATTTCACGGCGGCCTTTGCATGGTTTGTAGCAGTCTGTTTTTTGGACGTCTCAATGCCGTTTAGATTGCTTAAAATGCCTTCATTCATTACTTCATCAAGTGTTTGCTTTGAAAAACCAATCGGGTCTTTGCGTTTTATAGCCGCCATGGCATTTCTTATATCTTCGACAGCATACTCACGGGCATCTGTTAAGGCTTGGGCATAGTTTGGATGACACTGGAATATACCGGAAAGCATATATGGCAACTGATAACCCCAGGATTCCTCTTCCTGCATACTGATGAAGTAACAGTTGATGCAATTAAGTATGGGGACGGCGTTATATTTATGATGATTTGAAGTCTCCAGATATGATATCAAAATTTCCGTGGGTAAATTGCCCGCACCCCTGCCCATACCATAGATGGTGCTGTCAACAATATCAATGCCGCATCGGATGGCTTCCAGTGTGTTGGCAAATGCCATTTGCAGGCTGTTGTGGGGATGGAACCCGACTTTTGTACCATCAAGTTCGATAAATGGATCTACAAGACTTTTTATCTGGTCGGGGAATAGAGATCCGTATGAATCTACGACATAAATATAATCCAGAGAGGCGCTCCTGACCATAGCCACCAGTTCCTGCCGCTCTTTGGCAGTGTAATTCCCCAGTGCCATAGCATTGAGCGAGACCTGATACCCTTTGTTCTTTGCAGCCTCCAGAAACTCTATAGCCGGCTTGAGATTGTCTTTATGGACAGCCATGCGGATCATTTTGACAAGACTGTCTTTTGCATCCGGGATATCTGCAATATCAGCCTTACCGAAATCGCACATCAATGCTATGTCTGCACCCTTGATGCCATCTGTAACTTCCCTGAGGGCTTCTTCCGGACAAAAGCGCCATATTCCATACTCTTTACGGTCAAAGTACTTATTTGTGCCGTGGAAACCTATCTCAAATATATTCACGCCGGCATTGGAAACTGCCCTGTATACTTCTCTGACCATCCTTTTGTCAAAATGCCAGTTGTTAATATAGCCCCCGTCGCGGGGGGTGCAATCCAGTATCTGTAATCCGTTCGTAGCTTTGATCATATTTTATCCTCAAATAGAGTTATACCTTACCAGCGAGTTGATTGACAATATAACATATATCAGCTCAATGATAAATACAGCTGTTTTTACCGGTATTTACATGTGGCTAAACAAGCTGGTCAGGTTAGCTATAACAATGTGGTTGCTATTTTTTAAAGGATTTTGCCATTGATACCAGCTCCTGCCGCTGCTCTGAGGATAGAGAGGCGAAGAAGCCGAAGGCAATAGTGGCAACATAGACAACTGCCATAGCAGCAAGCACAAAGACCAGACTTTGCAGATTGGTATACGTAAGAACCAGATAAGACAGCCCGGCGGCACACAGATATACCAGAAGGTTTCGTTTGATGGTTTTGTCGAAATACTGCCAGAAAGAAATGTTCATCGTTTTCAGGTATTTACGCAAAAGAAGCGGAGTTTGAACAACTACCATGCCTATGACAGTGCCCAGCGCAATGCCTGCAATCCCCATTTTCTGCACCAGTATAAGACTGAAAGTCAGGTTAACAACAGCATTTAGCACCGTGACCATAAATTTATATTTAACATATCCCTTTGCAGTAAGCATACCGGATCCTACCTCCGTTACGCTGTTGAATAACCAGAAACTGGTTAATATCTGCGCCGGATGTATGCTCTGCTCCAGATCCGGTCCCATCCAAGAAGTAATCAGGACCGGGGCGAAGAAAACGACTATGACCACCATAGGACCGAACAGCAATGTCACATATTTGGTGCCTTTAATAAGCAGCATGGTCTGTCGGGCATAATCCTTTGCCCCCTCCAACATAGCTGTTGCGGGAAGCAGGGGCGCACCGATAAGGCTGTTAACCGTTCTTAGAGCATCCTGTAATTTATAGGACACTGCGTATATGGCAACCGATGCAACCGATACAAAAATACCGGTAACAAGGTTATCTATCTGGAATATTATTATCCCAAAAATATTAGAGAAAAGTATAAAGGAACTAAAGCTGAATATCTGCTTGAATATGTCCTTATTGAAGTAGGGAAAGATAATTTTTGCCTTAAGGTACCTGGCGTTGCCAATTATGTAAGAACTAACGTATTTGAACAACATTACCAGATAATTGGCCAGCAGAAAATGAACAATATTGCCGCCCAGTGAGAAAATAAGATATGCCGACAGGGCAATTAAAATGGCGGCAACTATCTCAATTGCCGCTCTCCAGTCATATCGCTGTATGCCCTGTAAAATTCCGTCAAATGTTCTGGCAGGCCAGACCAGAAGTGATGAACCCGCAGCTATCCAGAGGAGTTGCTTGACCGCAGTAATATTTGCCGGATCGACATCAAAAATCCTGTGAAAAAAGAAGGACATGACAAGAAGCCCGATGCCACTAACAATACCTACTATTACATACAAAGTTATGGCGGCACTTATTATTTTATCGAGATTTTTTTGATCTTTTGTACCGACAAACTGAGCAACGAATTTAATAACTGCCGGAGTGACCCCCAAATCCAGGTTGTTCAGATAACCGGTAAATGTCAGCACCAGTTCGTATGATCCATACAGTTCCTTACTGGTATGAGACATTACATAGGGCAATATGGCAAAACCCACAATGAATGCAACGACACGTGCGATAGCGGAGTATTTAATATTGTTGGTTATCAGTGCTTTGCTGGTCGACTTCAATTTTTAAACATATCTCCTAATAAATTCTGATACACAACCGTTTTTGCACGGCAGGCATCGCCTAAACACCTTTATGGTCAATAATACCCAGTAATTCATTCAATGCGCGTTGTGAGCTCTTTCCATCGTCGATATGAGTGCCATAAGACTTAAGAAACTCCCTGTTATGCACATCAGCATCATATTGCCCCGTTTCAAGATACCGATTAAGTCTCTGCATCAGCTCATCAGCTGCGTCAGTACAAATTACCCTCTTGTCCAGAAGTTTTTTTGCCTCATCTGTACACCCCACTATATTCAAATGCGTAAATACAGGTTTTGCAGTTGCAGCCGCCTGCAGAATGGTTGTGGTGGGAGCATCGATAATGATGATATCACTGGTTTCCATCAACTGGGTAAATGACAGTTCGTGTTTTATTACTTCAATGCCGGGATTGCCTGATAATCCGGCTACCCAGCAGGGGTCTTCACTATAAGCACTGGGATGAAGTTTGACATAAACCTTAAGTTCAGTTTCATATCTGTGCGTCAGAGCCAACAAGTGCTTTATGATTAAAGATTGCTCCTTGTACAATAATTGATCGCTCCAGGGCGGCGAGAAGCCATTATACCATTTGCTCTCATAATAGGGGGAGGTTACATAAAGTATGCGTTTGGAAGATGACTCGGGTTCTGCCTCTTTCTCTATCGGCCCGGTCTGACCTTTAATCTGATCCAGATTAGCTGATCCGATGGAAATAACGTTGCGGGCAAACTTGTCGGCAAACTGTTCATATGCAGAACTCACGGCATCTCCATAAGTAAAAAGGGTGCCAGAGGTCATCATGTCATTATATTCGTTCAGTTGGATATTGTTATTATTACCACCAACATGTCCATGCTGCCAGCAGATCACCGGCAGACCTGAATTCCTTGCTGTTTGCGCAACAACATGACTGGTAAATGTAGCAGATGTTGCTGTGAGCAAAGCTTTAATTTTGTATTTCCGAATGAGCTTGCTCATTTCAGCAATAGTCTTTTGGGCCTTGCCCGGTGCACTGTTCATTATCCATGTCAGCCTACTCAGCAGGATCGACAGAAAAGAAATGCCGTGTGACTCAAAACAGTTCATAAAATCCGGTTTACCTGATATAAGGCCCTCAACTTCTTGAACTGTTACTTTGTCCTTTTTGGATTTAAAGTGAAACGTGCGATCATCGCTGTAGTAGAATTTCCAACCGTTCCTTTTAAGAAATGGAAGAACACTCGACCACTCGTAGGTACCACCATAAACCAGCAGCGATTTATGAGATTTTTGTCTGAAGAAACCGGGAACGGCACTAAGCCCCTCATCCCTGAAATCGGTTACCATATTTCTGAGTTTGAACCTTTTTACAATAAAATCTTCAAGCTTTTTAAAAAAGTCCGGCCTGTTTGAAGGTTGATAGCAATACAAATCTTGATTCCCGGGTTGTTCAAGCAGGTTGATTTCATGATTCCATCCAGCCAGGGCTAGCAATTGTCCGTAGAGTGTTTCTTTGTGATCGAAAAAGCCATCGAACAGAGTCCATGGCTGTGGTTTATCTATATGCGTCCATATGGATGAATCAGCACAGGCTGCAAGGATAGATTTAAGTTCGTAGATGCGCCTGACCAAAGCATCAAATACAGCATTCAGAGAAAAAATATGGAAATAATACGGCTGCATCCCCATGACTTTAAGTTTAGGGAACTGTTGCAGCAGCAAATCATCAAGCTGATGACAGAGCCATTCCACTTTAGCTCTGTTTGCCATACAAAGCTCATTCAGCCGCTGGCTGTCACAGAAATCCTCAGGGATTTGATAGTTAATACCTTCCTGTTCCAGAGCCCACATTGCCGAAGGACCAGCCGCTATCCACCGCCCCTTGCTTCTCATACCTTTTTTAAGCAAGTCTGCTACCTGTGACTGGCGTTCCACCAGGAAAAGATTATCCATATTCCGTCCTATTAATTCCTGTATACCTGCTACTGTGGTTGTGATTATGGCTTGGTTTAGCTCATTTTGTACCTTCCCCGCCTCTCCTGTTCCGCTTCGCTTATACGCTTGTGTCCATCACCTATGACACCTTTTAATCTCTTTGAGTCTCTTACCACAAGTTCCAGCCCCTTTTCTTCCAATGAGGCCGCCTGATCGCTGCCATACATGGCTCTATTAAGTGTTACATGTCTTTCTACTGCTACTGCACCCAGTGCAACGGCAGTCACAGACGGTAACACACCAACCTCATGTCCACTATATCCAACGGGACACTGGTATTTTTCAGCCAATACTTTAATCAGTGATAAATTGCAGTCTTCATCTTTGCATGGATACAAAGATACGGCATGCATCAATACAAAAGGGCAATCATACTGGCGGAATATGGCCACAGCCTTGTCGATCTCATCAAAGGTGCTCATGCCTGTAGCTATAAACGTCAGTTTTTTTTCTTCGGCAACTGTCTTTAACAGTTTTCCATGAGTGAGCATGGGAGAAGCGATTTTATTATATTTGACATCGTATTGGCGTACAAATAACTGACTTGCTACATCCCATGCCGAGATGAACCAAGCAATATCCTTTTCCTTGCAATACTGATCTATGATCTCATACTCAGCCTGCCCGAATTCCAGACCAACTTTCAGAACATGCTGTGTATTGCCCCAGGGACTCTCTTTGGGCGCATTGAGATAATCTAAACTGTAGACAGTATCAACAGTGCGTTTTTGAAATTTTACAGCATCACATCCGGTGGCCTTTGCCATATCAATAAGTTGTTTAGCTATTTCAACATCGCCATTATGATTAATTCCTATCTCAGCGATTATGAATGGTGTATTCTGCAATAATTGCTGTGCCATCTGGTAACCCTCCTTTTATTCACAAACAAACTCGCAATCCACTGGCTCATATGTTGTTATTTTAAAATACAAGTTTACTTTTTTATTCTACATCTATCCACAGATGAAGAGGAGTCAGGTATGGTTCGATTCCATCACCCTCAAACAACATAAACTCCACCTTTTGATTATCACCCACTTGAGAGGGTGTAAACCCTATTGTTTGCTGCCAGTTTTGCCCGCTGTCAAGTTCGATAGGGCCATACGCAGAGTCCTCCACTCCATTTATGACTACTTTTAATTGATAACTCATGGGTGAATGCTCATGGCTATCTATAATAACCTGTACGCTGGCTTCCTGTCCCAACACAATCTTTTCAGGATATCGGTCTGTTGAGCCATCCAAATCCAAAAATTGAAGCCGGGTGAAGCTCAATCCTGTTTTGGGCGTGGCGATAACATAGCCAAGAGTACCAATAGCACCTATCAAAGCAAGAGCGATGATGACAAGTATGATCCTGTCTCTTCCCCGAGGTAAATTTATCGATGGCATGCTCAGATTGATATGGATCGCAAAACGTTCTGTTATGTCAACCCGTTTTCTTCTCAACCAGCCTGCAACCGAGGCAATAAGAATAAAAACAAACAATGTAATAAAAAGAGGATCTAACGAGAATCCCCAGGTGCTGTAATTAAGGATTACACCGATAAGTATGACCACAGAGACAGATATCCCAAAGCTTAGTGCGATTCGAGACATACCACCCAAATGGTTTTTTGCGGGGAAAATAGCTGCCAGCAAAGTGTATCCGGGAAAGAAAAGCACGAAGGGGAACCCCAATATCGCCCGTAAAGCGCTGCCGGGGGAAACCGTGATAATAATTACAAGAAGCGCTGCCAAGATGATTATTACTAAAAGCTCGTTTCCTGATTTTATACGCATGATGAGCTTATCTCTTCTCCCCAGTATAAGTATTGACGTTAGTGTATACCAAAGTATAGCTATAAGCAATATCAGGCTAATCGTTGAAAACACATAACCCGCTAGCTAAACTGGCACACTGATGCATCCGGGAAAGTACTAATAATAGCCCTTTTCCAGGATCAAGCCTGTTTGTGCAGGTTCATATTGCCCAGGAGGTTCATATCGCATTTCTGCGTACATTTTATTCCAGGGCTCAGGTCGAAATGATCTTTCCTGAGACGGTGATATTTCTCGTTATTCCAGATATCGTAAATCGATTCCGTATTAGCATCGCCCAGGATAATCTCGTTATCAAAATCCTCCACACACATTGCCGCTTCGCCGTTGGATTTAATGGTCATTGATGACCACGGGAACTGGCAGAACTCCTGCCAGTGTATGGAGTTGGTCCCCTCGTTTTTATTCTCATACCACTGCTGATCCTGGCTCTTTAAGTACACGTAAACATTCATACCTGCAAATGCCTCGGTTAGTTTGTGAAATTCATCCTGCTGCATTTCTTTATTGAGATCAAGCATTGTGATAACAATAGTCGTTTTGTAGTTATACTTTTCCTTCAATTCCACCAGGCGCACGATATTCTGATAGCTCTGACTGTAATTGGACGCCTTGCCCCTTATCTGTTTATGGCGCATATCATCGACGCTCTCAATGGAATACTTGATATAACCCAGCCCGTTTTCAAACATCTCTACTGTTTTTTCGATGTCTATATTTGCCGGATTACAGCTAAAATACGACGGTATATTTCTATTTGTTAGTGCAGCTACCCGTCCAGGCATCTGTTTATCAAGCAGCGGATCGCCATAACCGTGTAGAACGATAACTTTAGGTATGATATGAAGGAAAAAGTGATTCTCGCTCATGCCGTTTCGCGGGATCTGGTATTTTTGTTCAACAAAGTCTTCCCATTTGCTCCAACTGGCATCCGACAACGGATTGAGTTGCCCGGCAATCTTAAGAAATAACTCCTGGCTCATGGTTTCGATTTTACGGGTCATCATCGTTGTGCGCGGGCACATAACGCAACGCATGTTACATGCATTTGTCGTTTCAATGTTGTAAATGACAGGGATTTTGCTGCGAAAACCTTCTATCTGCTCAAAAACATCCTGCTTCTCAAAAGCATCGCCATTCATCAATTGATACTTGAGCTCAAAGATTTTCATATAGAATTCGATATCAAACATTTCCCAACCTGTATATAGTATTTTTTTGCACCCGGGACGATCTGCTTTTACCAGGCAGTCCAGCCCCCATCAACATTCATGATAGAGCCGGTGACATATGAGGATTTGTCAGAGCACAGGTATTCAATTAGTCCAGGTATTTCAGTTTTTTCCATCATTCTGTGCATCGGGACGTTTTCATTGTATCTGTTCTTGAAGTTATCATCCTGCTTGTGCTCGACACCGCCAAGAACAACACAATTTACCCTCAATTTCGGAGCCAGATGTACCGCCAGATGCCTTGTGAGTTGAACGACTGCTGCTTTTGCCAGCGAATAGCCGACATGTTTTTCTCTATTTTCTTCGTATAAAGACGGCTTTGGTGATACTAACCCATAAATGGAGGATATATTTACAATGCTTTTTGCCTTTGGATTTCTGGCGAATTGGCGACAGACAGAAAACAGGGCCAGAACGTTTACCTGCAGATATTTGTTAATGCTGTCCAGAGTTACGTCAAACAGTGTGTCGCTTTTCTTTTGTTCATTGACCGGGTCATCAAACCCAAAACAATTGACAAGATACTGCGCGTCATTTTTCTCAAAATACCCTTTTACAAAATCCTCATTTGTGAAGTCATGCCCAAAACGAAGAGAAAGTTTTTGGATTTCATGTGATTTTTGCATATATTGTGAGATCTCCGAACCCACTATGCCCTCAGAACCTGCTATTATGATGCTTTCTCTGGTCATGTATCAGCCCTCTTTTTATGCGATTACCCGAGATAAACTGTTTTTATTGAATTGTATTATAGCATCAATGTATACCTACTTGTATAGGTGAAGCTAATAGTAACATACATGCCAGATACAAATCATTACCGTGCTGCAGCCTGGGGGAAAAAGATTTGATTTTGCATCGCAAGATATTCGTGTATACCCTCAAATATGTGCCAGATGTTATAATATCGCTGATTCAAATAGTTTACTTTGGTTTGGAGAAACGCTTTGCTAAAGCTACTTAGATGGGTAATAGCTTGCTCCCTCATTCTTGGAGTGCTGGCTACGGCATGCCGTAGCCAGACAGTGCCGGACACAAAAAGAGTTATCTTTAATTCTGATGGATATGAAATATTTAAAGCAGGCTCAGATGATATCACGGATGTATCCAAATATGTTTTTACAGGGTTGGAAGGCAGCAATGTAACAACACTGTTCTGGTGCGATGGTGCCGGCGGGAATACAGCTAACTATGATAGCCAAGTGCTGGAACTGACAGGCACCAGAATTGGCGATGTCCCACCACAACTGCTCAAATGGATTGACGAGGGCAATGATCCGCCAGCGTTTGTTATCAAGGAAGCCAGGAAAAGAGACCTTGAAATATTTTATTCCTTTCGTATAAATGATATTCACGATCACTTCAAACCAGAACTGCTTGCCACTTTCAAGATTGATCATCCTGATTGGCTAATAGACAGCACCGAATACGGATATCCCACTGCTCTCAATTTTGCTGTACCGGAAGTCAGAGAACTCAAACTGAGCGTTATCAGGGAGATCTGCAGCAAATATGATTTCGATGGTATCGAAATCGACTTTATGCGGGGCCCTCCTTTTTTCACTCCAAGTGAGGAACAGGCAAACAAGGACATCCTGACTGATTTCCTGCGAACCACCAGGGAAATGTTGACCCAACTTGGGGAAGATCGAGGCAGAGAGATAGAAATGGCAGTTCGTGTTGGCGAAAACCTTGGAGCATGCACTCTGGATGGTTTTGACATAGAGACTTGGGTGCAAAAAGATCTGACCGATATGATTATTCTGGGCAGTGGAGCAATCGATATCGATATTACCGCGTTCAAGAAGATTACCGGGGGTACCTCAATTCAGGTATATCCCTGTCTGTACGGATGGCCAAGCGGCTATATGCCAATTAGTGAAGAAATGGCAAGAGGTCTTGCATACAATTACTGGCAACAACACGCTGATGGTATTTATCTATTCAACTGGTTTCCCCATTCGAGCCCATATCAAATACAATTGCTGAAGGAAATAGGCTCCATGGAGTCGTTGGAGAATAAAGACAAGATGTTTGCTGCTGATAGAGCCCCGGATCCCCCTATTGTTGAGTACCCCCACAATTGGCTTCTGGCCCCTCTACCGCGTATTTTTACTGGCTTCTTTAATGGTTCCTCATCATGGGAAAGCGTCCCTATTCAGGTGTTTGATGATTTGGCTTCACGGGAAAATCAGTTAAAAGCAATTACACTTTCTGTGGAAATATCACACTCTGTTGAGCCGGGATCAATTGAGTGCCGGTTTAACGGACATGCTGTCTCTCTTACGCCATTACCGGATGCGACAAAAGCGACTACGAATTTACTTGAAGCGGACTGGTTTGTGGTGGGAGAAAACACGGTTGAACTGAGACTAAAAAATACTGACACAGAAAATGATACCGATATTACAATACGCTCCGTGGAAATCTACGTAGAGTATGACTGAAGATAACACCACAAGTGCTTTGTTTGGCATAGGTGGTTACTCTATACCATCTTAATTAGCCATTGTTGATTTTATTAATGATCATATCGCATACCTCACGCACTGCACCTTTGCCACCGTTGTTTTTAAGTACGATATCCGCCGATTGCTTCAGGCTTGGATGCGCGTCAGCTACAACTATCCCGCACTCTGCCATGGTCACACAATCCAGATCATTAATGTCGTTGCCGACATATATCGTACCTGATAAGGAAACATCCAGGTCTTTAATCAGTTGATTGAGAGCACTTTCTTTATCATCTACGCCCTGGTAACACTCAATGCCAAGCTTTTTACAACGAGCGCTTACGACCTTGTTTTGTTCCTTGGATATTACATAAACCGGTAG
>JABGRK010000012.1:102548-196158 GCA_018648325.1 Chloroflexota bacterium | reverse complement strand
TTAGCGGAACCGATGTAATCAGAGTCATTAACGAGGGCAATGTAAACCCTGACTCAGGAAACGGCAAGGGTAAGGGCAAAGGCAAAAAGTAAGTCTTAAACACAAAGGTTAGTAGATTAATAGTAAAGAGGATGCCGTAAAAAGCATCCTCTTTACTATTTCATAACCTATGTAACTTCCTTGACAAATCTAGAATATACTGTATAGTAGTATGTAGTATATAGCGAAATACGCAAGGAGTATTTGTAGATATGAGCGAGCAAACGCATCAACATAGTTATAGCCAAAACAAAGACGCTTTACTCAAAAGGCTAAACAGAATTGAGGGGCAGGTTAAGGGTATCCAAAAAATGATCGAAGGCGACAGATATTGCATAGATGTCGTTCAGCAATTAACCGCGGTATCCTCCGCTATCAGTGAAGTATCCCTTGCCGTTCTACAAAGTCATATAGAGGGCTGTGTTTCAAACGCAATTAAAGCAGATCACAGTGAACATCATATAGAGGAATTAATGGCGGCCATACGTAAAGCTATTAAGCGATAACAATTTTGGGGATCAAAGACATCAAGGAGGTGTCATCCATGGCGGAAGAAAAAGACGCTAAGAAACTGGAAAAAGTGCATGTTCCAATCACCGGCATGACTTGTGTTATGTGTGCAGGGACAATTAAAAAAGGGCTGGATAAGCTTGAGGGCGTAAAGCACGCCGATGTTAACTTTGCATCGGAGAAGGCTACGGTAGAATATGATCCTGAGCAGGCAGATCTGGCTAAGATCAAAAGTACGATTGAAGAGATTGGCTATGGTACCGCGACCAAAAAATCCATTTTCCCCGTAGCCGGGATGACATGCGCATCGTGTGTGTCCCGTGTAGAAGGGGCCTTATCCGGAGTACCGGGTGTGGTTTCAGCCAGTGTTAACTTGGCATCGGAAAAAGTTGCTGTGGAATATACAGAGGATACAGATATTGTCAGCATGAAACGCGCAGTTAAAGACGCTGGTTATGAACTGGGGGCAGAGGCAGCGAAACTGGAAGATGTGACTACTGCCTCACAACGGGAAATCAGAAAAACAAGGGACAGATTTATATTTGCGCTGGGAATCGGCATCACGATAATGATACTGGGTTGGGTGCCTGCATTTACCGGCAAGCACTATGTGATGTGGGCGCTGGCATCGCCGGTTCAGTTCTGGGCAGGTCTGCGCTTCTATAAGGGGGCATGGGGAGCACTCAAGCATAAGACTGCCGATATGAATACGCTGATTGCTGTAGGCACATCGGCCGCTTACTTTTACAGTGTTGTTGCCACCATTTTTCCCAGCATATTTACAGACAACGACCTATCGGCAGCCGTGTATTTTGATACTGCTGTAATGATAGTAGGATTGATTCTGCTGGGAAGATTTCTTGAAACCAGGGCCAGAGGTCGCACTTCTGAAGCTATTAAAAAACTAATAGGTTTGCAGCCCAAAACAGCACTTGTTGTCCGAGACGGGCAGGAAAAGGAAATCCCCATAGAAGACGTGCTGATAGGCGATCTTATTCTGGTACGCCCCGGAGACCGCATACCCGTAGACGGTAAAATCCGTCAGGGCTATTCCAGCATCGATGAATCCATGATCACCGGTGAGAGTATACCGGTGGAGAAAAACGTTGGTGATGAGGTTATCGGTGCTACCATAAATAAAACCGGCAGCTTTCAATTTGAGGCAACCAAGGTGGGTAAAGACACCACCCTTTCCCAAATCATCAGGTTGGTGGATGAGGCACAGGGAAGTAAAGCACCCATTCAGCGACTGGCAGATGTCATCGCCAGCTACTTCGTGCCTATAGTAATCGGTATTTCCATTATCACTTTCCTGGTGTGGTTCTTTGCCGGACCGGACCCAACGCTAACGCTTGCACTTCTGAACTTCGTGGCGGTACTTATTATCGCCTGTCCCTGCGCACTGGGCTTGGCTACCCCAACCGCTATTATGGTTGGTACCGGCAACGGGGCGATATACGGTGTGCTGATTAAGAGTGCGGGATCACTGGAAATGGCTCACAAGATAAACACAGTACTGCTGGATAAAACCGGCACGCTGACCGTTGGCGAACCCAAAGTAACAGATGTTATCGCAATTGCTTCCAGTTCCGAGGAAGAGATACTCAGCCTGGCCGCATCGGCTGAACGCGGTTCTGAGCATCCGCTGGGTGAGGCTATAGTACAGGCTGCCACAGAAAAAGAACTAAAGCTATCCGAAGTTAGTCACTTCAATGCTATTCCCGGTCATGGTATCGAGGCTTTGGTAGATGGTAAGAAGCTTCTTCTTGGTAATCTTAAACTGATAAAAGACAAAGCTGTTGCTTTAAATGGTCTGGATAAAGAGGCTAACCGCCTTTGGGAAAACGGGAAAACGGCCATGTTTGTAGCAGCTGATGGCGTAGCAATCGGCATCATCGCCGTTGCCGATACACTTAAGCCAAACGCAAAACAGGCAATAGATAAACTGCATTCTATGGGAGTTAAGGTAGTTATGCTCACCGGCGATAATGAGCGTACCGCAGCTGCTATTGCCAAAGAAGTAGGCGTTGACCGTGTTCTGGCCGAAGTGCTTCCTGAGCACAAATCTCAGGAGGTTAAAAGGCTTCAGGAAGAGGGCATGGTGGTGGCAATGGTAGGGGATGGAATAAACGATGCTCCTGCACTTGCACAGGCGGACGTTGGCATTGCAATCGGCACCGGCACAGACGTTGCCATGGAAACCGCTGATATCACCCTGATCAGCGGTGATCTGGCTGGCATCGTAACGGCTATATCCTTAAGTAAAAGCACTATGAGAACCATAAAACAGAACTTGTTCTGGGCTTTTGCTTACAACACAGCTCTTATCCCTATAGCTGCTGGTATCTTATACCTCGTATTCGGTACTGGCGGTGTTCCATCAGGGTTGAACTTCATTCTGGGTGAACATGGGTTCTTAAATCCTATGATGGCAGCCGCAGCTATGGCCGCCAGTTCAATTACCGTGGTGTCCAACTCACTGCGTTTGAAAAGATTTAAACCAGCCAGATTTTAAGGTGTAGGTGAAATGAATTCTATTACTATTGGCATGGACCCGAGAATTACGGAGCTGTTCGGGCGCTTTCCCCTTGAGTGGCATGGGGTAATGGTAGTTTTGGGACTGCTGAGCGGCCTCGTCCTGACCGCGTATCTGGCCAAAAAATCGGGGACCAAAATAGATGATCTTGTCGGCCCCATCTTCGCCGCAATAATAGGGGGTATCATTTTCTCACGCGTGTTCCACGTTGTAGATCAGTGGGAAACATACTCTCAGAATGTCAGCAGTATATTTAATATATGGCAGGGTTCCAGCATTGTGGGAGTTGTTGTGGGCGCAGCCATCGGCGGAGCGATATACGCTAAAATCGTCGGATGGAGCTGGACACGGCTGGCTAAAATCGCCGATTTAGCGGCTCCGGGATCGATTCTGGGAATGGCAATTGGCAGGATCGGCTGTACCATAAACGGCGATGCCTATGGCACAGCCACAGGGCTGCCGTGGGGATTAACATATACTCATATCAATGCCAGAAGCACCACTGCCCCGGCTCCATATGTGGGGCATCCGACGCCTGTATATGAGTTTATCTGGGACATGCTGGTGCTTGCTGTGCTTCTGATATTCCGCAAGAAACTACAACCCAGTGGCGTTTCCTACCTGCTATACCTTTCCATGTACTCGCTGGGGCGTTTTATGATTACTTTCCTCAGGGTGAACGACCCATACCTGGGGGCACTCAAGCAGGCGCAGGTAATCACGCTGCTCATAATGATAATATGCATTCCGATACTTATTTACCTGGCTAAAAACAGGGAGAAGTACAAAAATTATACCTAAGAGGTTTGAAATGGCTATCGATCCAGTTTGCAGAATGCAGCTTAAAAAAAATAATGCGACTGCCCAGTCGGTATACCACAGAAGGAAATATTACTTCTGTACGCCGAGCTGTAAGGAGTCATTCGATAAAGATCCAGAGCGATACATTTTAATTGACGCCGTTTCTAGGCTTATAAAAAAGTATCATAAACGGGATGGATATACAGCTAAGAGGGCAAGGTAAAAATACCAAATGCTGATTCTATCTACAAAGAAAGGAGGCATATCATGGCTATAGATCCAGTTTGTAAGATGCAGGTTGACGAAAAAAGTGCAGCAGCGACATCGGTGTACAAAGGAGTAAATTATTACTTCTGTGCAGTAGGTTGCAAGAAGGCTTTTGACGCTGATCCCGAAAAATACTTAAGCAAATAAAAAGTAGCGCAAGTTTTAAGTTAAATGAATATGGTGATAGCCAAACCGTTGTGCTATAAGGAGGCCAGTTATGTGGCATTTTGATGGAGCTATGGGCGGGTGGAATATATTCGGTGGCATAATGATGTTTGTTTTCTGGGGCGCGATTATTGCGCTGGTAGTTTGGGGAATCAACAGATTATCCCAGAACAACTCAACATCAAAGACCGAAAGTAGACACAATCCCATAGACATTGCTAAAGAACGCTACGCAAAAGGTGAAATATCCAAAGTGGAGTTTGAGCAAATTAAAAGCGATTTGCGTTAGTTGATAATGGTGTCAACCCGACCTAAGATTGCATACTCAAACGAGGGGAGGAATTTACCATGCCTATTGTTACATGTTCAAACTGTGGGAGGACGGCTAATGCAAAGGCTCTAAGATGCCCGCATTGCCGTAAACTATTGACCTTAGAAGATAAACGGAGACCAGACGACACCCCTGACATTGGCGGGATCTGTCACTAGTATGGATGGCGACTAGAGGTTTGTACTATATTTACCATCAAGTGCTTACAGGTTTACTTAGCTTTTTTAAACTATTTAGCAAGAATATTGCTCAGCACTTAATATTCAAGCAACTGCTCATGATGTTATAACATCAAGCAAAACCGATTTTCCATCAGCCAGCTTTTTCAGTGCTCTTTTTAGAGCTGGCTCGATACCAGCTGGGTCTTCTATCTTCTCGGCATAAGTATCAAATGCTTCTGCAATTTTGACGTAATCCGGTTGTGGAGTAATGTCCACTCCAAGATAAGAGTCATGCGTTGCAGCCCAACCATCAGGGAAAAGACTCCTGTGTCCGATTCCCATAGCGGCGTAACGTCCATTATTGAAAATTACGGTCAGAATCGGTAGTTTGTATTCCTGACACAGTCCCAATCCGGCCAGTACCGGATTGTAATTAAAGCTGCCGTCACCCACATAAAAAATAACCGGCGTGTCCGGACTGGCGATTTTTGCCCCGATAGCGATCCCCATGCCACTTCCCAATCCACCGCCACTGCATCTGAAAAGCGTTTGGGACTCTGTCATATACCTGTAAAAGTGGCGGGAATGCGTAAGAGTCTCTACAATGCTGATTGCATTGCCCGGCAGTATCTGGTTGGCCACATAGTGAAACCACTTTGGAGAAATAGGTTTCAGCGATTTATCGGCTTTTGCCTCTGCTAAAGCTTGCTTTGCCATTTGATTGTGTCTGGTCGTGTATCGCTCAAGGCGCTGCTGATAAAGCGAGTTTGGTTTTGCGTTATTTTCCAGGCAGTTGCCAACAGCACCAATTAATTGAATCAAAGATTGTTCTATGTCACCAACTACGTGAAAATTACTTCGATAGCCATCATAGGGTAATCGAACCTTTAATGGATCCTCGTCCAGTACTATCACCTTTGCGTTGTTTTTGGGATAAGCGGAAGGCGGAAACCAGGGAGTAGTAGAACCAACAACCAGTACGACGTCAGCTCGTGCCAGTATCTCTGTGTCCCCGTTACCCTGAAAAAGAGGATGTTTTTTGGGGAAACTGGTAAAAACAGGGCTGCTCGTTTCGGTTACAGGGATGCTAAGAAGTTCTGCCAGTTCCACTAGTCTGTTTACGCTTCCGGGGTTTTCTCCTGCATACTCGGTAATGATGAGTGGGTTTTTGCTCTCTACAAGCAGACTCGCCATTTCAGTTAAATCATCGCATGCGGGCTGCGTTTTAACTGAGACGTTTACTGATGAAGGCAGATTAGCACTACCCAAATCCTCGGCCATAAGTTCCTTGGGTATAGCAAGAAATACCGGCCCGCAGGGATCGGCTTGTGCGATCTGAGCCCCCCTGTTGATCGAGTCTATCAGTGTCTGCTTCGATGTAACGGTGTTGGTCCATTTTACGTATGGTTTTACCAGTGTGGTCGGCCCACCGATATCAGACAACCGACTAATCCAGTGTGACTCATGACTCATATTGCCCTCGTAGTCACCGAAATCAGAGGAATATGCGCTGCAAATAACTATGGGAGCACGTGTTAGTAGTGCTGCCCGCATAGCCATTGCGCCATGAAGCGGCCCGACGTTGGCATGCAACAATACCGCGCTTGGCTTGCGTGAACTTTTTGCGTAACCCAACGCTGCTGCAACCGCCAATATCTCGTGACGGCAGTTGATGTACTCAATACTTCTGTCTCCACTGTCATAGCGCTTAAGCAAACTTTCCCATACCGGTGCCCACTCTGTACCCGGCGAGCAAAATATATGATCAATATCATGACTGCTAAACAAATCTAACAGCAAATCTCCGCCATGCTCCGCCATATCTAAATCTCCCTATACATTTTAATCACTGCTGTTTAATTGCAGCTATATCTTTTACTAAATACCCTAAACCAAGTTCATCCAATGTCTCCGGTAAAGGAACACCATCTGTGTCCCATCCCATCTGTTTATAGTAATTTATGAGCATCGGTTCCCAACTATCTATGATACTGCCTTTTTCGGCCAATTCTCCCGATGGAGCAGAGCTGTATCTGGGCGATGGATACTCAAGGTCAGAACCTAAGCCCTGCTTTAGATCGAATAGACGCATAAGATTTGCCGTCCTGAGCCCCATCTGCCTGACCTCATCCAGCGTGTAGTCCCAGCCGGTTACCGCTGTGAGCAGGTCAATCAAACGATTTAAAGAAGCGTCATTGCCTTGAACTTGCGTAAAATAGGTTCCGGTAGCCTGAACGCATATGCCCAAAGAGTCCTTGAAAAAACGGGCCCACTTTATGTCGCCGGTAACCTCTGAAACCTTCTGCGGTGATGAATCAGCAAGCTTGAAAGCGCCTGTTTCAAGGGTTCCGGTACTGGCCGTGGCAGTATCAAACATTTCGGCCCAATGGCTACGGTGATCTATACTGCGCGGAGTGTGTCCTTTTTTCAGGTAGACCCCGATATTTGGGGCTTCCCCTCCAATTGTTTTGGCTGCACGCATTACTCCCTCGGCCAGCACATCCCCAAAACCTTCGCGTCTGGCAATCATATGCAGCAACTCTTTGACCGCTTCAGCGTTGCCCCACGTTAGATCGATCCCGCCCGTTTGCGTTTTATCGATTATGCCCTTCTCGTAGCATTCCATGAGCATAGCAACAAGCCAGCCTGCTTCGTTGGTATCCATTCCCAGTCGATCAACGGTGTTGCTCAGCATTATGGCAGCCCCGACATCTGTCTGGTTGATCATGGAACCCCATGAAGCAAAACCCTCGTATTCCGGTTCCTCTCCTACATACCCTGCGTATGGACCATCAAGTACCTTAACGATATGGCAATGATGAGCCTGACAGGCCCAGCAGGGAGTCCATTTCATTTCCAGCGTGGGGCGGTAATTCTGCCCCATAAAGTTGGTGTATTCGGGGAATGATGCGGTCGTCAGGTTTTTTATGGCCAGCATGCCCAACCTCATGTGCGCGCCGTATATCTGGGATGTTCCCCACTCATAGCAGTTTGACACAACTCTGGCCTCTTTGATAACCTCTTTGTTGATGGTCGAGATGGCTTTTTTATCTCTGACAGGAACCGGTTTTTTGCCTCTGGTTGCAACAATGGCTTTGAGTTTTTTTGATCCCATCACTGCGCCTGCCCCGTTATGCGCCATTACGTGGCCTCTATCGCCAACGATGCAGGCAAACCTGACCATGTTCTCACCGGCTGGCCCGACACCAAATACGCTGGCCTGATGCTCGGTTAGTCCCTGATCCTGCTTAATCGCATCTTCAATCTCCCAAGTATCCTTGCCCAGAAGATGGGTTGCATCAATCAGCTCGGCAACGCCATCATGCATATACAGATACACCCATTTAGATGACGCGCCCTTAACGATAATTGCATCGAACCCGGAAAACTTCATGTATGCGCCGAAAAAACCATTGGCCTGAGAAGATGTGGCACCGTTGGTAAGGGCGCCCTTGGTTACTACCGAGAAGTTTCCGGAACCGGGCAACGTGGTGCCACCAAGCGGGCCTGTGGCAAAAACCAGCACGTTTTGGGGATCGTTCCACTCGGTTTTTTGAGGCAATCCCTCATATAGATACTTTGCCCCGATACCGGTACCACCCAGATACTGGCGATATGTCGCCTCATCCGGCTTTTCTATACTTATACTATTATCACTTAAGTCAACTTGCAGTATGCTTCCGGCATAGCCATAGAGTACTTCAGTCATTACAGTTTTGAACTCCTTTAATGCAGAGATGATCCTCCGTCAATCGCAATAATGGTTCCGGTAATAAAATCACTGGCATCCGAAACAAGGAAAAGCATCGTTCCTACAATGTCTTCGACAGTTTCGGGGCGTTTCAGGATTCGTGACGCCATCGGCCCCGTGTTTTTCTTGTCACCGGGTAGTTTTTGCAGTATATCCTCCAGCTTTTCACGCACGCCGGTCTCCGTGGACCCGGGAGCTATAGCATTAACCGTAATACCATTTCCTCCCATTTCCGCTAGTTCACGGGCAAGGGCTCGTGTCATAGAAATAACCGCGCCCTTAGAAGCTACGTAATGAAGGAAGTTGGAATTACCCTTAAAAGCCGATGCCGATGCCATGTTAATAATCTTGCCACTGCCCTGCTTTATCAACTGGGGAGCGACCGCCCGGCAGCAGTTCCAGGTTCCCTTCACATTTACCGCCATCATTCTGTCCCATTCCTGCTCAGATAGGTCAACAAAAGGTGCCCGGGTTATGTTGTAGTAAAAGGCGGCATTATTGATTAGTACATCTATTTTGCCAAATGTGCTAATGGTGGCAGATACCATTGATTGGACCGCACCGTATTTTGTTACATCGGTGGCTACAAAAACGGCATCGCCGCCAGCGCTTTTTATATCATTGGCAACCTGTTTGCCCTTTTCCTCGTTGATTTCAGCTATCACTACCTTAGCACCATCGCTCGCCAGGCTTTCAGCAAATCCCTTGCCGATACCCTGACCGGCACCTGTAATAATGACCACTTTGTCTTTGACCGTAATCATCCACATCCCTCCTGATTTATGAAACAATATGAGCATTATACCGCCAAACGGGAAAAAGCGCATCAATGAAAGAAGCGGTGTGGATGATTATAATCACTTTGCAAAGCTAAGGAATAGAAAGGTAATTAAGAGGCAAGATTGGAGAAAATGTTAACGTTTCTTATCTAAAAAACTCACAATAAAAAGGGATTAAGCTATATACCTTTACTTAAAACAAAGTTTTGTACAAGCCGACTAAACTCCTTGGGTAGTTCCAAATAAGAAAAGTGCCCGGTAGGTATTATCTCCACATGCATGTTACTAAAGTACTTCTCAACCGGCTCTACTGCCGATGGTCTTACGATAATATCATTGAGACCTAATATTACCAGCGTAGGACAGGAAACTTGGCGGAATTCACCTGCAGGCGCATTTATCAGTTCTCCAACCATTGAGCCCTGATGCCCACGTTGCTGCGATGACTTTTGGTTCCTATTAATAGCTAGTATTTCCTTGTATCGTTCTATAACCTCTGGTTTGCGCTGCATAAGCCCAATAGAGAAATAGCGCGCAATCCTGCTATCAGGATCATGACCGTGATCAGGATCATCAATCCGCTCTTCATCCCGCTTCATCCTGTATTGCATTAGCTCTTGATCACTAAGCAATGCTCCCATAGTACTATTGCACAGGATTAAATTATCTACCATATGTGAATACTTCAAATACAACCTGATTGCTATTTCTGCACCCATAGAATGCCCGAGCACTGTACTGCTTGAGATACCAAGCGCTTCAAACAGAGCGTGCAGATCTTCAGTGAGCATATCTGCAGTTGCCGACTCTGTGCCCAAATCACTCTGTCCATGCCCGCGAATATCGAAAGTAAGTACACTAAAATGCATGGACAAAGCCGCTACTTGCTGTGTCCAAACGTCTAAACTATTACCAGAACCATGAATCAGGGTAAGCCAAGGACCGCTACCCTGCACCTCGTAATTAATTAAGATTCCATTTACATTTATTCTCATAAGCTATAAGTGATTATAACAAGAAAGCTAGATCACTGCTAATCCTTATTAAAAACTAGAACTGGTATAGTGTTGATATTTGCCAACGTATTATATACAAATAGAAAAGCGCATCAATGATGCGCTTTTTATTATAGACATTATTTACTTAATGATAGCAGTTAAAGAGCGCTGACCGTAGAAGCCCCTCCCACATTAAGTGTGCCAATCGTTGGACCTCCCGTGTATTGCACTGTAGATGCACCATCAGCGTTAATATCAAGCGTACCACTAACATTCAACGTAGCCTTGCTGGCACCATCAACGGTTACATCAACGTTGCCAATGGGAAAACCGACAAGCAATGCTTTGCTGGCACCGCCCACGGTCAAGTCTGCCTCAGTTGCCGAGCCTGTAATTTGTACGGTGCTTGCTCCCGAAGCATTCAGATTCAAGCTGGATGCATTCAACGTGCCGGTAACGGTGCTAGCACTATTAACGTTTGCGGTGATGGCTCCAGCAGTTATATCAACCAGAGTCAGTCGGCTGGCACTGGTAACTGTTAGCGATAAAGCGCCTGTTGAATCAAAACCACTGATCGATCCACGTGATGCGCTATCGATTAGTACCCCGGAAAGTGTCGGCATAGTTATATTAGCCTCATAATGCGCATTTCTTAAGCTCACATTGTCCAAAGCAACCTTAACTCTATTACCGACTTTAGTAACGTTTACATACGGCATTACATTATCGTCTGCAGTTATGCCTATGCTGAAGGTATCTGATTGAGTGATCGTATACTCAAAGGCAGAGTTTATTTCGACCTGGGTAAAATCGGTATAATCCTCCTGCTCGGTTATCAGATTCCCCGAACCCGAAATCGCAGTACTCATACATCCCGTAATCAACAGGGAAAGGGAAAGTGCTCCTATTGCCGTTGTTGCGAATATTGATAGCATCAGCTTTTTCATAGGTTTCTCCATCCACATGTTAATCATTCGCTGGTTTTCTTATTCTAATAAATTGTTTAGCCACACCTGCTATTCATAGCGTAGTGCTTTTGCCGGATATACTTTGGACGCCTGCCGTGCCGGCAGATAGGTGGTTAGCAGCGAAGCGCCGTAAGCGATGATTGCAACTACCACGATGTTAAGCCAGGGCACCTGGTAGGTCATACCCTCAAATCCCCCGCTGCTCATCTCAGCAATGAGATTATAAGATAGGCCGGAACCAAGGGCGATGCCAAGAACGATGCCCAGCAGGGCAATAAAAGACGACTCCAGCAGGAAGGAGAGCTGCACCATACTCTTCTGGAAACCCAGAGCCCTAAGCACTCCGATCTGCTGGCGACGTTCTACCACAGAGCGCGCAGCGATAACTCCCAAAGCAGCAACGCCAACCACCAGGCCCAGACCCATGAAACCCTGGAACAGGTTAAACATCATCCCGGTCGCACTGGCATTCTGGCGAATTTCATCCGCCATCACCTCTGTCTGCATACCATTTTCCAGGAAGTGTGATTCCAATGCCTTGGCCGTCGCTTCAGCGTCCAGGCTATCCTTGAGCCAGAACATATAAGACTGGGGCAGCACCACCTGTGAACGCAGAGTATTCACATTCTCCTGGGAAGTAATCATTCCGCCCCCGGTATAGAAGGCTGATTGATCCAGCACCCCGATAACCCGCAGCCTTTGCTCATTCTCTGTGATAGGATCATACACCTGAATGTAGATCTCCGGCATAGTTCCATCAGTTAACCGGAAACCCTCCAGTCGGAAAGCATCCGGATCAACGCCCAAGTTGCCCTCAACGGGTACCAGCATGGAGGAAACAACTACTGCCCCGGACTCATCCTGAAGGGCCTGCCATACCTGGCGGGGCGAGTCGTAGCCCTGCGCCATCATAGCAAAATCGTAAGTTACATTATCAGTATAGTCTGTGTTTACCCCCTGAATGTAGAAGTCAGACAGTTTCTGGTCCGTTCCTTCCTGATTCACCTTCACCCTGGCACCGGCAAAGCTGCCAATAGTCTGGAAGTCATTCAGAACCAGATCGTCAGTTTCATCAATGGCAGTCTGAATATCGGCAATAGGGTTTGCGTAACTGGTGTTAGCTCGAATGTGGAAGCCTCCGGAAAGCCGCTCAGTGTCCTCAAACATTATGGACATGGAGTGGGAGAAAAATGATATCACCATGATCGTGAAAACCACCAGTGAGAACATGGCCAGAGTCATGCCGGTACGAAACCGGTTCTTCATGGGATAAGATACCGCGGTTTTTAGCACCGGAGGCAGGCCGCGAATGCGCCCGAAAACGCGCACTATGGCCGCCAGCAGCAGGTCTGAATTGTATATAACAGTCCACACCGCTCCCAGGATAATCATGATGCCGGAGAGGAAAAACAACTCCATTCCCTCCTGCGCATCCGGAAGAATGGAGCTCCGGACATCAGTAGGAAGAAGCCACAACACTACCAGTCCCAGACCGGCCAGGGTAAAGACTGCCCGGTCCGGCAGACCAAAGCGTCTGGCCAGCAGTGGCAGGCCAATGATCACAAGTGATACTCCCAGCAAGAAAGCAGTCATCTGGTCACCCTGAACACCCACAACGGTCAACATAAGTCCTAGCACCGGCACCATAACAGCTAAAAGCAGCCCTTTCATCGTCTTGCTACTAATGCTGGGTTCAGGGATATCCCTGATGGCCCGCACTATGTTGAGGCGACTCACCCGCCAGGACGAGATAAGGACTACGGCAAACGTGATGGCCATCCCCAGAGTGTAGGCTATGATCACGCTCCGCCAGTTCAACGCAAAGGTAAGGTTCAAGTCCATCTGGCCAAAAGCGATCCCGATGATGCGCACCATTATCCATGCCACTGCTACCCCCAACAAAGCACCGACGGCGGCAGCAATGAGAGAGTAGACTGCTCCCTCAAAGGCAAACAGGCGAACCACGTGGTTCCGCTGCATGCCCACAGCCCGGGCGATGCCCAGTTCGCGTTTCCGTTCTGCGGCCAGCATGACAAAGATGAGAAAGATAAGAAGAATGCCCGCTGCAATAGAGAACTGCCCGAATATAAGGAATATAGTGGAGAAGATGCTTCCTGCCTCGTTGGCTACATCAATGGCATCCCTCTTGACCGGGACGGCCTCCAGATCATTCCCTTCCATCAGTGGTGCAAGACTGGAAAGCACCACATCGGTGTGCCTGGAACCCTGAAGAACATCTCCTTTGTTTGTGATAATGATTGAGTCTATCATGCCCTCGGTTCCCGTTAGTGTCTGGAGATCGGATAAGGGCATGACCAGCGAAAGCTTACCGGCTGGATTGGCTCCCTTCTCGTACACGCCAACCACTTCTAAGTCGGTGGGCAGGGGGCCTAAGAACACCATGATCGTGTCCCCTGAGCCCACTTCCAGCTTCTGGGAGATCTCACTGCTCACATACACCTGACCTGCGGTAAGGCCGCTCACAGAGAGGGTATTACCCTCGCTATCAACCAGTCGGTCAAACCCATCCATCCACTCCTGGGCATAACCGAGAATGTCGATCTGGGGTTCGCTCAGTCGAGTGGTTGGTGCTAAAACCGGGGCAACCTCACTGATGAGTGGGGCCACGCCTTCTACCTCTGGAACGCTGGACAAGCGCTCGCGGACCGTCTCAAAATAGGTTTGGGCGAAGTAGCTCGGCTTTTCAGAGAAGTCCTGAGTGGGATCAAAATCCTGGTTGGACACGTCCTGTCCCTCTGTTTGTACTATTACATCCACTTCTCCGATCTCGGCCAAAGCCTCGAGTCGAATGGAATGCGTCAATGTGTCTCCGGTACTGAAAGAAGCGGAAAAGAGAAGAGAAGCCATCATTAGACCCAGCACTACAAGAATCGTTTGCGTCCGGCGCCGGGGGATATTACGTACCGCCATTTTAAGTAATACCCGATTGCGCAAGGCAATTAGCGCCATTACAGCGATCCCCACGCCGAATATGATAAGTAGGGCCACCATAAGTTGATTCATAGGTATACCAAATAACTTTTCCATGACTGCTCTTTCCTGCTTTCTAGTTCCTATTTGTAATTAGCCACGCTCCCGCATAGCCAAAACGTCTCAAGTCAGTGATAAAAGATACTACACGCCCGCCTTAGGGGGATCAGCAAGGATCACCTCGTAATGATCACGCCCGGCAGGTGCGCGAAACAGAGATACGAACTTGGCGATCTGCGCATCATAATATCCACTCTCTTCGCTGGCCACCGCTGCTTCCTTGCTCGCCCACAGCGTCATAACAAGCCCCTTTCCATCCGGAGTAGTCATAACATAGGCACCCTCATATCCACCCTGTTTTCGCATTTCAGGCGCAATCAACTCTTTGAACTGCTTAAGCGCAGCGTCTACGCTAATTCTAAGTACATCTATTTCAAATAAAGTTATCCTTGAAAACATGTTTTCCTCCTTACAGCGCTTGTTTTACCTAACACTAACCAAGGCATAGCTTATCCATCACCCAAGTAGAGGTCCTCCACGATTCCACCATCCGCCATGCGTATTATCCGATCTCCCCTGCGCCCGACAGCAATATCATGAGTAACAATGACGAAGGTCTGCAATTTCTCCTTGTTCAACCGACGCAACAGGTCCATAACCTCAACTGATGTTTCACTATCCAGATTGCCCGTGGGTTCATCGGCCCACACTATGGCGGGGTTGTTCACCAGCGCCCGGGCAATAGCCACCCGCTGCTGCTGTCCACCTGACATCTCCATGGGACGCTTGTGTTCTTCACCGGCCAGTCCCACCAGTGCAAGGGCCTCCTGCGCCTGTCGCCGGGCATCACCCGGCTTCACCCCAACCACCAGAAGAGAAAGTTCCACGTTCTCTACGGCGCTGAGGACAGGCAATAAGTTGTAGGCCTGAAACACAAATCCCATCTTCTCGGCCCGGTAGCGTGTGCACGCCTTATCCGGCATTTGATCAATAAATGAATTATCGATGACCACCTGACCTTGCGTGACATCATCTATCCCGGACAGGACATTGAGTAATGTTGTTTTGCCACATCCGGATGGACCCATAACAGCCACCATCTCACCTCGCTGTATGCTCAGGTCAACCCCCTTCAGGGCATTCACCGTCAGCTTGCCCGTGTCATAGGTCTTATGGACACCAGTCGCTTTGATAATTGCTTCTTCCATTGAATTCTCCTTGTTCTGCATTCTTGATATTAATTGATAAGCATTATCACACGGCAACATATGCCAGTCAATATCGTTGCTGAAATTTTCGGTAGGGAATGACATCTGTTCTGCTGAATGCCATTGGGATGGAAAGAGTGGTGGTACGATGATGGGTAGATAAACTGATAGGACTTTTAATACTAGTAGGCCACCTCTTTTATAACCTACTTTTTTATTTGAAAATCGCTCTCGTCAACATCGCGTATAGCACACGTTATACGCTAAAGCATTTTGATTCATTGACATGGACTCAATTCATATCTAGAATGATGCCATTACTGCAAATTAACCCAACAAAACAAATCAGGAGACATCCCATGAAAGCGATTATATATGAAAAATACGGGCCACCGGAGGTTCTTCTGATCAAAGAGATAGAAAAACCTGTGCCCAAAGACAATGAAGTACTTATCAAAGTATATGCGACAACGGTGACAGCAGGTGACTATAAAACTCGAGGTTTCGCATTCCCTGCCTTGTTCTGGCTTCCCATGCGTATATTATTTGGTTTCAGAGGCCCAAGAAAAAAAATACTTGGGCATGAGTTAGCGGGTGTGATTGAATCAACAGGTAAAGATGTAACGTTATTTAAAGAAGGTGACCAGGTTTTTGCATCTACCGGGATGAGCTCAGGTGCTTATGCCGAGTACATATGTCTACGGCAAGACAGGCAAATGGCAATAAAACCGGCCAATATGTCCTTTAAAGAAGCTGCTGCAGTTCCTGTTGGAGGAAATACAGCATTGCAAATCCTTAGGAAAGGGAACATCCAGAGCGGACAAGAAGTTCTGATCTATGGAGCTTCCGGTTCTATAGGCACTTATGCGGTACAGCTTGCCAAGTATCATTTTGGAACACAAGTTACTGCGGTATGCAGCACTGCGAATTTGGAGTTGGTTAAATCTCTGGGTGCAGATGACGTAATTGATTATACACAAGAAGATTTTACTAAAAGCGGCCGGACTTATGACTTCATTTTTGACGCTGTAAATAAGATTTCGTCCGCACGCTGCAAAAGCTCGCTCAAGCAAAACGGACGTTATCTTTCCACCATGACGGTGGCAAAGGAAGAGACTGAGAATTTAATTTTACTAAGAGAACTTATTGAGGCTGGAAAGCTAAAAGCAGTCATAGATAAAACCTATCCGTTGGAACAGATCGTAGAGGCGCACAGGTATGCTGATACAGGACATAAAAAGGGAAATGTATCCGTAACAGTGGTACCTGATAATAAAAGCTAACAAAAAGGAGGAGACCATTTTACATATCTCCTCCCCGGTAGATATTCATTTAATACAAGCCATTTCAATATGCTTAAATTTTAATAAGTCCCTGCATCATTCTTCCGTACCATCTTCCTACGCTGGCTGTTGTGGATCTCAACCGCCATGATAGAATTGCAAACGGAATACCAATTATCACAACAAGCCATGACCAATGGAAAGGATCAAAAGTCGTCCCTCCCCACGTAAGCGAGTTGCTGGTCCACATATAAGTTGGGGATAAGACCATGACAGGCCCAATAGCGTGCAACGCGACCAAACCACCAAAAACAGCTCCACCGATCCTTAAAATTATAGATATATATACGATTTTTACCAGAACACGTGGTCCCCAAAGTTTTTCTTTTGCACTCATTGTATTCTCCTCTTTCTTTGTTATAGTTACATACTAGTGGGATTAACTTACGTCGCAGTTACAGAAAGACCATTGTGTCTGACAAAAAACTGACCGATTATACGCCCGGCCTGACTCTCCCACACAAATCCGGACAATTAGGAAGTTTTTTGTAATTCACCGTAATATGCAGATGCCAGAGAACAGTATGAAGCTAGTGCTCAGGAGATTGGCCGAACGGACAGGAATTAAACGTCTTCACGCTCATCTTTGCGAACATACGTTTACTAAAAAGTTCCTGCGTAATGGAAGTGATATATTTACGCTACAGAAGATGTTGGGGCACTCAATGCTGGAAATGGTAAGGAGGTATTCCAACCTTAACTCGGATCATGTTAGAGCGCAGCATCAGCGTTTTTCACCGCTGGACCGACTTAGAGTACAGACCGAACGTCACGGTATGACAACATGCATTGCGACCTATTAAGGTGCCCACGTTGGATAATGATCATCAGTTGAGTTATCGGTAATCTTGGTCTGGCCTGTACCATCTGCATTCATTGTATATATTTCAAGATTGCCGTTGTTGTCAGCAACAAATGCGATTTTTGAACCATCAGATGACCACGTGGGAGCATAATTAACACCTGATGAATCGGTAAGTTTTGTCGAGCTGGAGCCGTCGACATTCATAGTATAGATTTCTTGATTACCATCGCGATCCGAAACGAAAACGATCTTTGCCCCATCCGGCGACCATGCGGCAAAATAATCCTTAGCCGGATTACTGGTGATATTGATTAGACCCGTGCCATCAGCATTCATCACGTAGATTTCATCATTGCCATCACGGTCAGAGTAAAACGCTATTTTTGAGCTATCTGATGACCATGAAGGAGATCGATCGCTGGCAGGATTATTGGTAAGCCTGGTCTGATTTGTACCATCGGCATTCATTACATATATTTCCCTGTTGCCATCACGGGTAGAATAAAAAGCTATTTTTGTGCCGTCAGGCGACCATGAGGGAGTAAAATCTATAGCAGTGTTATATGTGATTCTGGTTGGGTTACCCCCATCTGCATCCATTGTATATATTTCCCAATTGCCGTCACGGTACGAAGTAAAAGCAATACTTGAGCCATCAGGAGACCATGCGGGCCTGCTATCGTCTTCCGGATTATTGGTGTTATTAGTCTGACCTGTGCCATCTGCATCCATTGTATATATTTCCCAATTACCATCACGGATTGAAGCAAAGGCAATTTTATCACCACTACCATTGCTATCATTATAATAAGCGTACTTCATAGCATTGTCCTGGCCGTGATAAACTACATGCGGCCTACCTTGACTATCAAAAGCCAATGAACTTTGACAAATTGTATCCAAGGATGGGCCTAACACATCAATATCCCAGCTTGAACCATTAAACCAGGCAAATTTAATCCTATCATTGTTATTGGTAATATCGCTGTAACTAATAGCTGGATTGCCGTTAATATCAAACGCCAGTGAACTAATAGAACCAAGCCCCTTAGCCCAAACAGGATTACTTGAATCAACTGTCTCAATATTCCAGCTTGAGCCATCCCACCGAGCAAGTTTAAGATGATAGCGATCTTTATCCTGGTAGCTGATAACAGGGTTGCCATTGCTATCAAAGGCCAGTGAGGGATACCCCTCTCCCTCTGTATCGACCACTTGAATATCCCAGTTTAAACCATTCCATTGGGCAAACTTTAGATGCACATCTTGGTTTGTATAACAAATAACTGGGTTACTATTGCTGTCAAAGGCTAGCGAGGAGCTTGTATTTACCCCAGAATCTATCACATGAACATCCCAGTTTGAACCATCCCAATAAGCATATTTCAAATCATTGGATGATATATAATAGTAACTGATACCAGGATCACCATTGCTATCAAAGACAAGCGAAGAATGGTCACTGACCAAACCATCGGAATCCACCAGTTCCATTTCCCAACTTAAGCCATTCCACCGGGCAATCTTGAGATGATTATCAGCATCCGCGTAGCTTATAGCAGGGTTATTATTGCTGTCAAACGATAGCGAGCTATTGACGCCAACCGCTCCATCCGCCGAGTCAACTGTTTCAATATCCCAACTAGTGCCATTCCAATGCGCATATCTTAGATTATTACCATTGTGATAGAAATAGCTCATAGCTGGGTTTCCATTATTGTCCAATGCAAGCGACGGTTGTCCACCCGGGAAATCAACAGTCTGAGTATTCCAGCCAGGCTGCTGCTCTCCGCCACTATCACCACCAACATCAGTAGTGAAGCTATTATCGCCTGATACAGCCTCGTTATCAGAGCCATCCATCGATTTGACCCTATAGTGATAGATAGTATCCGACTCAAGTCCTGTAAGCGCAATACCATGAGTAGTTGTCAGCGCAGTATTTAAAGCAGTAGTTGAACCATAGGTGTCACTCAGTCCATACTCAATCAGACTAGTAGCTGTTTCGTCAGTGGACCAGCTAATCACAACGCTGTTATGCGTGATGTCTGCGCTGGATACGTTTGATATAATCGGCTCTGTAATATCTATCGCTGCCGTGGGAGTAAACGTATTATCACCAGAAATAGCTTCATTCCCCGATCCATTTTCTGATTTAACCCTGAAGTGATAAAGTGTGCCAGCTTCAAGCCCGGCTAGAGTGACGCTATGGCTGGTTTTCAGTGTATTATCAAGCGTGGTAGTTGCGCCATAAAGATTTGTTTCGCCGTATTCCACCTGGCTGGTAGCCGGTACATTCGTGGTCCAGCCTATAGTGGCGTGGATAACTGTAATGTCAAATGCGCTGATATTAGAAATCAACGGCTGAATGGCACTGCTGGACGGCACCACAATAGTAACGGGTCGATCTATAGCAGTAAACGTTGTGGTTGAAGTAATGCTTATTACCGTCCCTTGGGCAAAGAAATTGCCATACAGGTTAATATCTGAAGTAGTGGTCCAGGCATCGCTATAGCTCTGTTTGTATACCAGGTGGTCACTCTTGCCAATCCAGTAATCTATAATAATCGGCTGGTTTTCATCAGCACCATACGTAGCCCTATAACGTACACAATTAATGCCACTGATAACTTCATCGGGAAGAACTACGATTTCGGCAGCGTTATCAGCTTCAGATAGCCACGTCAGCTTTACAGCATTAGCGGTCGGGCTTATTTGGGCAATAGTTTCGTCTATCTGATGTATATGCGGATTATCATCTTGCAACCAGCCGCTATCATTAGAGCTTCGATAGTAAAGCATGGAATCAACATTGCGATACTGAATCGAATCGCTTTGCGGCGAGTTATCGATTAAGTCCCACTGACCCGAGGAATTGTAATCTATTTCATAACTTGCGTAGTAATCTCCAGTTGTTTCTACAGAAGCATGCAGTGTCTGCACACTACCGGTTGTCTCGGCGGCACTGGCAAGCATACCGGATGGTGACATTCGGGCAAACGGGTCTGTTACCAACAGCGTTGCTGTAATTGCAGCAACCAGCACGATGGCGAACGCTTTTTGCCACAAACGACGCTTCCCAAACGTTCGACTCAAACCGGCAAATATGGTTTTGGCCCAGCCAAACGTTGGAACCGAGCGGCGTTTTGGTTTTGCCATACGGCGCTCAAACTCTGTCCAAGCGCCAGTTGAGGGATAGGCTCTCGCAGCAGTTTCTTCAAAGGCTTGGTGAAATACTGCCTGAATATTTGCGAGAGCCCCTAGCTCCTCTCTGCATCCCGGGCACACAGACAGATGATACTCAATATCCTCGCGCTCCCAGTCAGGCAAAGCATTATCCAGGTAACTGACCAGTTTAAGTTGTATTTCATTGCAGTTCATAATTTGTTTTTCCGAGCTGTTTCCTTCTGCGTCTTACGTAATCTCAAAACCGCAGCATTTATTCGGGATTTAACCGTTCCCAGCGGAATATCCAATACCTGTGCAATCTCGTCATAGGAAAGCCCCTCGTAATATCTAAGCAAAAGCGTTGCGCGGTATTTGGGGCTGAGAGAATCGATTAACCTTTTCATATCATCTTTTAGTGATACTTGATCGGGAATCGACGGGCTTTTATCAGCTACGCTTAGGCCTTTTTCCTCAAGTTCATCCAGAGAAAAAGAGCCCTGGTGCTTTTTACTTTTCCTGGCAAAGCACTGCTTGACGGTAATTGCACGCAGCCAGTTTCTGTAGCTACCTTTTTGAGGGTCAAACGTATGACCGGATTTATATGCGTTGATGAATACTTCCTGCATGATATCCTCTGCCCTGTGAGGATCTCTCACAATCAAATAGGCGGTTTTATACACCCAGTTTTTGTATTGATGGAAAATTGTTTCAAAATCATCCATCATGCCCTGATTCACCAAGCCCAATTCACCTGTCTTCGTTATAAACTAATAGCTAAAATTACGGAAAAAAGTTCGGTCTATCATTCAAAAAGAACAGAATGATCATGTTTAATATATCCAGCCGCAATACAAAGTGCAAGCTAAAGGAAGTTGCAGTAAAAATGAAAAGAATGCCTCGGGCTAATCTCATACCAGAACAGTATAGGCACATCTATATAGTTACCCAGATGTTCATCGTGGTATAATGCTTCAAATCTATTCAAACTGGAGGCCCAAATATGGCAATAGATAGAACAGAACTACAAATAACGCTGAGTGACGGAAGAGCGCTGGGATATGCTGAATATGGCGATCCGCAGGGTAAGCCTGTCTTCTATTTCCATGGGTTTCCCAGTTCACGGCTAGACTGGCTGCTCAGTGATTCCAATAACGTTGCCGCTGAACTCAATACGCGCATTATTGCTGTTGATCGTCCTGGTATGGGTCTGTCTGACCCCAAGCCTGATCGGGAAATGCTGGATTGGCCTGATGATGTGGCTGAACTGGCCGATGCGTTTAAAATAAATCGTTTTGCGGTATTGGGGATGTCTGGGGGCGGGCCTTATGCTGCCGCCTGTGCCTACAAGATACCTGAGCGCTTGACTGCAACAGGGATAGTATCCGGAATGGGGCCGGCGGATGCACCGGGAGCTAAGGATGGACTCAGCTGGACCTGGCCCGGTAAACCTCAGTTTATACGATGGCTCATATTTCCCTGCCCTATAACAATATTGGGGATATCTTAAGCGCTTTGATCGCTTAAGTACATTTTTACACCTTAACATACGTTCGAAAAGGTATCGCCCAACCGTACACATGAGTTGCGGAACATCCCAATAAACCTGTTGTGATATAACGCAGGCAATACTAGGTTAGCCATTTGAGGTAGTCGTGATGCGAAAAATCAACATTTACAAACAATGCATCCAAGAAGCTTTTAACTTCCTAAAAGATGATTACAATCTTGTATTTAGCTTTCATAGTCTATTCTCAACTGATTTCACATTTCAGCCTATAGACCATGCTCCACCTACCATTGAACAAACATCGGCATAACTATATGGATGTAGTTATCATCACCTATCGGCTTTAGCACACCGGGGCTTGATGACCCTGTAGTCTCAAGGGTAACCTTATCCTGAGTAATTACACCCAAAACCTCACCCAGATACTTGCTGTTAAAGGCGATCTTGGCCTCTTCACCATCAACTTCGGCATCGAGCTCACTAACGTTGTCTCCAAGCTCCTCTGCCTGTGCCGAAATCATTATCTTGGCGGCTTCACCTTCCGCAGCAGGAACTATCTGCAATCTTACAATGCCACTGCCGTCACGAGCAAAAATCGATGCGCTTTTGGTGGCTCTCAGGAATTCGCCAAGCCCGATAACAGCCTTGGTATTGCTGCTCTGTGGTATTAACTGATTATAGTTAGGAAATGCACCCTGAATAAGTTGGGACACCATCTGCACACCCTTGAGGTTAAACAATACCTGGCTGCGATTTGCGTTAACAGTAATATCAACAGCTTCTTCTTGATCGGTAAGCAAGCGATTAATCTCTCCTAATGATTTGGAGGGGATTATCAGCGACATATCCTCACTCAATGGTTCTGACAGTGCCATCTTGTACACTGCAAGTCTGAAACCATCGGCCGCTGCCAATGTCAGGCCACCGTTTGCGAACTCAGCCTGAACGCCGGTAAGTACCGGCCGCGAATCCTCGGTAGCCGCCGCAAAAACCACCTTGCCAATGGCCTCACGCAGTGCATCCGGGGCAATCTTGATATTAAGGCCGTCGCTTACTGTAGGTATCTTGGGGAAATCCTTGGCATCCATCCCGTTTATACGTGCCTTATAGCGGGCGCACTTGAGCTCCACAGTGCGGCTATCAGCAGGAAGATTGATGGTAATAGTATCGCTGGGTAACGAATTGACAAACTCCGTAAGCAGCCTGGCAGGTACGGTTATCGATCCTTCTTCTTCGACTTCGGCACCTACGTCGCAGGTCATGGTTATCTCTAAATTGGTCGCCGCCAGTTTCAATCCGGACGATTTCTTGGCGGTAATAAGAATATTTTGAGTAATAGGCATGGTGCTTCTGGTTGCCACCGCACGCCCAACAATTGCAAGTCCTTTGCTCAGATTATCTTTAATACATGATACCTTCATTAATCACATCCCTTAGATTTAGTGTGCCGATAGTATAATGCATCAACACTTTTTAAGTCAATGTCCCCATGGATATGGCACTGATAACGATTTACTGGTACACTGCATCAAATGCCCATTTACTACGCTATATTTGAAACCAGAGCAGGCTGGGTGGGGCTGACACGGTCAAACGCAAGCATCAGTCACGTTGTCCTGCCCCAAACATCGCCCGATCAAGTATTAGCCCTTCTGCATACAACAAACGCACAACTTGATGAAAACGCTTTCGGCGACCTGCCCCAGCGGCTGATGCAATACTTTGATGACAGGAAAGTTGAGTTTGAGTCCATCATCGATTGGACACAAGTCTCTGCTTTTGATGTAGCTGTCTGGCAAGCGACATCCACCATCCCGTACGGTCAGACCAGAAGCTATGGCTGGGTAGCAGCACAAATAGGCAAACCAAAAGCAGCCAGAGCCGTAGGTCAGGCGCTGGGAAGAAACCCAACACCTATACTAATCCCCTGCCACCGCGTGATTACGAGCAGCGGCAAGTTGGGTGGATTTAGCAGTGGCATTGATATGAAACAAACCCTTCTGGATACCGAACGTAACGCAAAATAAACACGCCGCCATCAATCACTTCACAGCAGCTACCCATACTCACACATCCAGATGTATAATTGTTCACGCAATATAAAAGACGACCGAACTTTTTTAAGGTGCACCTTGGTATATATTTACAGAGAGGCAAAAAGGAGACCGGATTTTGGCTAAGCACCTTGATATGGCGGATTTCGAGAATATCTTCGAGCAATACAAAAACATGGTTTTCAGAACCGCCTGTCTGACACTGAGCGATCGCAGCCAAGCCGATGACGTTCTGCAGGACGTTTTCATCAAGGTTTACAGGCTGGGCAAGTCGTTTGATTCGCAAAAAGGAAGCATGGCCACATGGCTTCGCCGTATCACGGTAAATGAATGTATCACAAGGCAACAAAAATCAGGGAAGTATAGCTATTCGCTAGATGAATTGCACCAAAACGGCCACCACCCGGACGAAGAAATCGTTGAATTCAACGAAAAGCTGGCAACAAAGCAATCCATCGAACAAATGCTAAGCTCGCTCAGCGGCAGGTACAGGGCAGCACTTATGCTCAGATACATTGACGATCTGTCTTATGAACAAATAGCCGAAACGCTCGATATCCCTCTGGGCACGGTCAAATCGCGTATCAGCGCAGCCATTACCTCTCTTAAGAAAAAGCAACTAAAGGAGGTGCAAAATGAACTGCAAACACGTTAAAGATATGCTTGTAACTTATTTGGATAGCGGCGCAAATACAGAAGAAAAAGCGTCAATAGAGGCTCACATCACACACTGCCCTGATTGCATGGCAGAACGTGAAGCCCTGTCTTGCGCGCAAAACAACTTCCGCCAAACTATGCAGGAATCGATTGATACACTTGATGTCCCCGCACATACCTTAGTGGCAATTAAACGACGTATAACCCAAGAAAAAAGCAGCAAACTACCCATGCTGCATTCGATTAAGGCAAAAGTATCCAGATGGGTACAAGCATTCTGGTTGCGCCCACTATGGCAGAGGGCGATCGCCAGTACGCTGGCAGTAGCCCTAATTGCTGCGCTGGTGGTAACACAACTCGTCGTTGGATTGTCTCCACAAGGACCACCACAAACTGAACCGCTAATGATTCGCAATCCTCTTGTCAGCGACGATGGCTGGGGATGGCAGAATCCCAAACCACAGGGTGACGGGCTCAACGACATATGGGGCTCTTCTTCTGACGATATCTTTGCCGTAGGTGTAGGAGGCACTATCATACACTACGATGGTAGCGAATGGAATCCAATGACAAGCGGTACAAAAAAAGAACTCAGCGCCGTCTGGGGCAGTGGGCCCCAGGATGTATTTGCCGCACAGGCAGAGCAATGGGGGGGCTATAAAGGCAGTGATCTGGAAGTAGATACTGTCATTCTTCATTACGACGGCAGCACTTGGAGCAAAATGGATAGTGGAACTACAGGCCGAATTTTTGGCATATGGGGGAGTGCATCAGACAACGTATATGCTGTAGGATCCAGGGGCAACATTTTGCACTATGATGGAAATGCATGGACCAAGATGGACAGTGGTGTCACAGGTGGAATTCTTGGTATATGGGGAAGTGGTCCAAATGATATATTCGCAGTAGGAGTGAGAAATTTCAACATAGAACGGACTACCGTTAACGGGAATTTCATCCTGCACTATGACGGTACAGAGTGGAGCGAAATGGATAGCGGCACCGAAGATACGCTTTTAGGTGTTTGGGGCAGCGCATCAGACGACGTATTTGCCGTAGGGGGAAATGGCACCATCCTGCACTATGATGGCAACAGTTGGACCGCGATGGACAGCGACACATCGCAGGGAATAAGCAGCATCTGGGGTAGCGCGCCGAACAATATATTTGCCAAAGGTCATGTAGGTTACAATGATGCCATCCTGCATTATGACGGCAATTCATGGAGTATAACAGAACTGGTCGATATACGCGGGCTTGATCGAATGTGGGGCAGCGCTTCTGATAATGTTTACGCCGTGGGTTACGCAGGCGCTATAGCTCATTACAACGGAAACTCATGGAGCCCGCTGGAGCAAAACGGCGCAGGACGCAGCACACAAAACTTCCGCGACATCTGGGGCAGCGCTCCGGATGATATATATGCCGTGGGAGACGGCTCCAATACCCTTGGAAGCAAAGAAACCATAATGCACTATGATGGCAACGGCTGGACCCTGATGGACAGCCCGGCAACAAGTGGTCTAACCTCCATTTGGGGCAGTTCGGCAACCGATGTTTTTGCTTATGGTTGGGGCAACAATAATGAAGATGTTCCTATGTTTTCAATGATTATCCATTACGACGGCACAACATGGGAGGTAATGGATACAGGAGATTTGCTTGAGGGACCTAATGAGTGGAGTAGCGTAGATATAGATGATATATGGGGCAGCGGCCCTAATGACGTATATGCCGTTGGCAATTACATGGAACGAGTTACAGTAAGTGAAAATGAGCATAATATAACCAAAATAGAAGCTGTCATCCTACACTATGACGGCACGTCATGGAGCAGGGTGGATATAGGGGCCAAACAATACGTGCTGAGCTCCGTCTGGGGCAGTTCGTCAACCAATGTTTTCGCCTCCGGCAGGATAATTAGTTCATTCCATGGCTCCGGCTACGGCTCATCAGATAGCGTTATTATGCATTACGACGGCAATGCGTGGAGCGAAATGGACACCGGCAATGTTAGCATAAGTATTAGCGGGCAAGGCGGAATCTGGGGAAGCTCCTCAACCAATGTCTTTGTTGCAGGCCATGACATTTATCACTACGACGGCAGTGCCTGGAGTACGATGACAATCAACAGCAGGGCCAGCTTTGATGACGTCTGGGGCAGCGCATCAAAAAGCGTCTATGCTGCAGGTCATGATGGCGCTATTTATCACTACAATGGCGCTGACTGGACCAAGATGGACAGCGACACCACAGGTGAGCTCAAGGGCATATGGGGCACATCTACCACAAATGTATATGCGGTAGGAGGCCATGGCACCATCCTGCATTACAAGGAGAATCTATGGTTAACACCCTAACATAGCTAAAACGCAGTACTAACGCAAAAGGGCCTCTTAAGTGAGGCCCTTTCTCTTTTCTCCTCAAGTATGAAATCGACTAGAGCACAATGAACTGAAGACCTTCAGCCCCCACCAGCGCCACCAGTTCCCGCTCCAGCTCATCGCTGAAGCCAACAGCAAGCCCGGGAAACTTCATGCTTTTGCCATCCACAACCAGTTGTACCTCATCACGTCCCGGGTACTGCCTTAAAATACGTATGATACTCTGCAAGCGCTGGACATCCCTATCCTCATCGTCTGTCTGTGACATACGTACAACAAGACGCTTTGCTTTCGGTGAAGACGGTTGTTCTACTTCACTAGATGTCATCGGTGGCTCCGCTGGTGATTCAACCACTTGCTCAACCGCGTGAACTACTTCCGGTTCAACTTGAGGTTCCGGTTTTTGCTCAACCTCAGGCAATGGTTGTGATTCAATCACCTGATCACTATAGTTCTCAGGCTGATACATCCGTACAGCCTTACAGTTGAGCTGAACCCTGTCGTTTCGAGCCCTCACCTTACCCTCAATAATAAGAATGTTGCCCTCACCCCACAGATCTCTGGTGTTTTTATATACGTCCTGCCAGGCGGTAACCTCTACGGTTCCGCCAAGGTCCTCTATCACGGCGCTTACAAACGGTCGCCCGTTCTTGGTAGCAGCTACCCGCACCGATGCAACCTGTCCGGCAGTAGTTACATCCTGCCCTGCCATTTGCTCGTTTATCTCCCCGCATAATGCGTCTATCTCATACTCAAGCTTTTTAGCGGCAAACCTATAGGGATGCTCCAGGTAAGTCCCAAGAAGTTCCTTTTCCCAGAGGTGTTTATCCTTATCGGAAATATCTTCATAGTCTCCCAGATCCACATCGGCCACCGGAACCTCCACGCTATCACCCCACAGGTCAAACATGGTAGACTGTCCCTTAGCCTTAAGCTGTTGTTCACGTTGTGATATCGATATTATACGATCAACATTTGCCAGTAGCGCATTACGATTGCCAAACCCGTCAAAAGCACCAACCTTTATCAGGCTCTCCAGCATACGCTTGTTCAGACTACCCATATCAGCACGACGGCACAGGTCAATAATGGACTCAAACTGACCACCCTGTTGCCTGGCCTCTACCAGCGATTTTACGGCAGCAGCACCCACATTTTTAACGGCCGCCAGCCCGAAATGGATGGTTTTACCATCCTGGCCAACAGTAAAGTTCTCGCTACTAATATTAATATCCGGCGCCTTTACGGCAATATCCAGCCGGCGACACTCAGTAATAGCAGAGGCCATCTTATCAGACTGCCCCATATTGTTGGTAAACAGCGCTGCCATAAACTCCGCCGGGTAGTTGGCCTTCAGGTACGCCGTCTGATAGGCAATAAGCGCATAACTCCAACTATGAGCCTTATTGAAAGCGTATCCGGCAAACGGCTCTATGAGTGCATAAACGTCCCGGGCGATATCGGCAGAAAAACCCTTGGTGGCAGCACCGTCTATAAAGCGCTGCTTTTCCTGCGCCATAATACCGGCAATCTTCTTACCCATGGCCTTACGCACTATATCGGCCTGCCCCAGACTATATCCGGCAAACGCCTGAACGATCAGGAGCACCTGATCCTGATAAACGATAATGCCATATGTCTCTTTTAAAATCGGTTCAAGACTGGGATGAGGATAGGTTATGGGGATCTCGCCGTGCTTGGACTTGATGAAGGTGGGGATATGCTGCATCGGCCCGGGACGGTACAGTGCGACCATAGCGGCGATATCGCTGAAAACAGTGGGCTTGAGCTGCTCGATGTAGCGCCGCATACCCGTTCCCTCAAGCTGGAATATCCCCGTGGTATCGCCCGCGGACAGCAGTTCAAACGCCTTTTCATCATCAAAGGGGATTTTAAGCACGTCAATACGCTCTCCCCGGGTTTCATATATATAATCAACCGCTCTGCACAGGATAGTAAGATTGGCCAGTCCCAAAAAGTCCATCTTTAGAAGGCCAATATGCGCAATGTTGCCCATGGCATATTGAGTCATGGCGATGCCCTCGCCGTTGCCACGGCTGGGCCTTTGCAGCGGAACATACCCATCAAGCGGCTCAGCTGATATGACAACACCTGCAGCGTGCGTAGATGAATGGCGTGCAATTCCCTCCAGCTTGCGCGCAGTATCTACAAGGTTGGTAAGCGCCTCATCGCTATTGTACATATTCTTAAATTCCGGGCTCTCCTCAAAAGCACGTTCTATTGTCATGTGTGGTGCTGCGGGAACCAGCTTTGCCAGTGGATCAACCTCACCATAGGCAAAACCCAGCGCCCGTCCCACATCACGAATCGATGCCCGGGCGCCCAGCGTACCGAATGTTATGATTTGGGCCACATGATCATAGCCGTACTTGCGTGATACCCATGCAATCACCTCTTCACGGCGATCATCCTGAAAATCGAGATCGATATCAGGCATCTCCTTGCGCTCGATATTGAGGAATCGCTCGAAAATTAGGGCACCAGCCATGGGATCGATACTGGTGATGTACAGACAGTAGAGCACAATACTGGCAGCGGCACTCCCTCGAACACCGAAATAAATATCTTTCTCGTGTACGTAATCAACCAGCTCCCAGACTACAAGAAAGTAGTTGGCAAACTGCGTCTGTTTGATAACGTCCAGTTCGTAAGTAAGGCGCTGCTCAATCTCAGGCGTCACGTCTGTATAGCGCTCAGCCAATCCCTTCCAGCACAACTCAGACAGATACTCATCCGCGCTTTGTCCATTTGGTGTATCATGCTCCGGCAGATGCAAGCGCCCAAACTCAAGCTCAAGATTGCACATATCAGCAATGCGCTGGGTGTTTGTTACTGCTTCGGGGATATCCGGGAAAAGGGCCGCCATTTCCTGCTCGCTCTTTAGATAATACGAATCATCACTCATCCTGATGCGCTTTTCATCATGAACGGATGCATTGGTCTGAATGCACAGCAACACATCCTGAGCATAACTGTCGGCTTGGTTTATGTAGTGCGAATCGTTGGTAACCACCAGCGGCAGATTCAGCCTTGCAGACATGTCTATAAGCCCCTGGTTTGCCTTAGCCAGTGCTGGTATGTCGTGTTGCTGCAACTCAAGATAAAAATCGCCAAAAACCTGCTTGTACCACAACGCCGCCTTGTCCGCCTCATCGGTCATGCCCTCTAAAATAAGCTGTGGTATCTCACCTTTCAGGCATGCCGAAAGAGCTATAAGCCCCCCGCTATACTTTTCCAGCAGCTCCTTATCCACTCTCGGCTTGTAGTAAAATCCCTCCATATTCGACAGAGTGACCAGCTTGAGCAAATTGCGATAGCCCTCGATGTCCTTGACCAGCAACACAAGGTGATATGGTCCCTTTTGACCGGTGGTCCTGTTATGGCGATCGGTTGAAGCCAGATATACTTCACAACCTATTATCGGCTTAATACCGGCCTTTTTAGCCTCCAGATAAAAGTCGATAACACCATGCATCGCCCCATGATCGGTAATGGCAAGGCTGGTCATACCCAGCTCTTTGGCCTTTGCGATAGCCAACGGAATGCGGCACATGCCATCAAGCAGGCTGTATTCGGTATGTACATGAAGATGAGTAAACATAGTTAGTTGAGCTGTATTATATCATAGCAGGAGGCCTCATCCGAAGCCCTAAACAGGGTGATTTGAGGAGTAAAACAAGCAGATATGGAAACTTGATTTTATGCCCCGCGCGATGCCAGATACATGCATATGGCGCCACATGCCGCCACGTTCAGCGACTCCGCCTTAGCGCTTACAACAGGAAATTTGATGCGATAGTCAGCCAAGTCAATAACATTCGAGGATAACCCGGCGGCCTCATTGCCCAGCGTCAGCAGTAATTTATCCTTACCCAGTGCCGATATATCCTCATCGCCATCAAGGTCCGTCGCTACCAAGGCATAGCCTCTTTCTTGGATATCAGACGCAAGGCTAATGTAATCGTCGCTTACCCTAAGCCACAGTGACAGCACGGTACCGGCGCTGGCCTGAACACATTTCGGAGACAACGGATCAGCGCACTTTGACGTTAGGATAACGCCATCAAAACCAAAAGCGGCGGCGGTGCGAATAAGCGTGCCTACATTGCCCGGGTCCTGCACGTCCTCCAGCAGCAGCAACCTGCTACCCAGATTATCAGGCAGACTGGCTGAATAAACTCCCTCGGGCAAACGAACGAGCGCGATCGGCCCCTGTGGATGCTGCGTGGCACAAATCGAATTTAACCGGCTTTGAGTAAGAAGTCTGGTTGGATAAGAGTCAAAAGATACATCAAGCTTTTCGACGGTAAGAATCTCGATTATCGAGTCAGGTGACGACGTCATCACCTGCGCAACGGCGCGCGGACCCTCCACCAGAAAAGCGCCTTCGGTAAGACGATCCTTCTTGCCAGATAACTGCTTATACCACTTTAAAGGTTTGAGTGCTTCGCTCAATACATCCTCTTTTTAAAAACAGATTACCACACATGCGGTATTAGCGCCTTGCGCTCAGGCGGATAATCGGGAAAAGTACGCCTGTACCATAAGTGATTGGCACGCGCCCGCGGAATAAGGTTAGCCGCCGTCCACACGACAAAGGCCAGCCCCGCCAGAGACCATGTGGCAATAGCCCAGCCCACCCACTGCAATATCTCACCCAGATAGTTGGGACATGATATCCATTGATACGGCCACTTGTCCGTGACCTTGTATCCGGTCTCACCCGGTTTGCGCAAACTACGCAGTATGTGATCGGCACGGCGGTTGAGCAAGTAGCCCAGAATAAAAATAATAACGCCGATAATAAAGCGCGGATCACGCAACCAGCTTTCAGCATAACCACCGGATAAATTAAAGATATAACGACCATTCAAATATCCATTTACGCCGTTAAATAAAACGCCCATACCCGCAATAGATATCGGCATGCGTTTGGCCGTGACTCCGCGCAGTGTGAACGGATAGACGAACGAGCGGTAAACATAATGCGTTTCCCACAACACAAGAAAGGCCACCGAAGTAACCGATATTATGTTGCCTTTTAGCACAAAGCACACTGCAAGAATTACCGGCGCTCCGGCCTCCATTACTATCCAGCCGACGCGATTGCTTAAGGTCGGTCCCCACCCTTTTCGCACGTGCCTGCCATAGGGCGCAACAAAAAAGAGCAGCGCTATAAATACTACCGCTGCCAGCACAAACCAGCCTATTATCAGCCCATTAAAAATGGTGTGTTCGTTCAATTACTGCCTTTCTCACCTCAAATGTACCCGTTTTGCCCAAACCACGCAAGTGTATCAGAAATTGTTTGCTCAAAACGTCGCGGCTTGTATCCCAGCTCGCGTGTCGCCCTGTCATGACTTATCTGCCCATAACCACAAATGGAATCCATGGCCATGCGGGTAAACAGCACAGGTTGCTTTCTTACCTTATAGAGCAGTTCCACCAAAGGAGCGATAAAAGATACAAACCTTGTGGGAATTATAAAAGACGGCACCTTGGACCCTGCGATCTGGTGCACCGCAAGTGTAATCCCCGCTATAGACACCCAGTGCCCTGAGAGTATGTATTTGGCACCGTTTACCGCCTTCTGTTCGGCAGCCATCGCTCCGGCCACAACATCGCGCACATCCACCCAATTGAACCCGCCGGTAATACGCGCCGGCAGTTTGCCGCTAACCATCATGAGAAGTGCCTGACCCATAAAGGATGGTGCCCAGTCGTATGGCCCGATAACGCCCGTCGGACTGACGATAACCGTATCCAGCCCGCGCTCAATTCCATCACGTAGTGCCCTTTCAGCAGCGGCCTTGGAGCGGTCATACGGATGGCGGCAGCTCAAATCGTTGAGCGTACAGGACTCGTCGATGCAATCATCATTGTCCGCTATAGCATGTATGGAGCTAAAAGACACTAAACGACGGACACCCAATCGCAAGCATGCCTCTACGACATTGCGCGTACCAACGACATTCGTTTTCTCGACCAGCGGCCAGTCCTTCTTGGACAGCGATATGGCGGCAGCTAGATGATAAACAACATCGGCACCCTCAAAGGCACGACACAATGAATCGACATCACCTATGTCGCCCTTAACAACATCAAGGTTTGGATCGGCTATTGCTGGCTTGGTACGATGGATTACAGCGCGAACCATCCTGCCCTGCTCAAGCAGCGCCGGAATAAGGTTTACGCCTATGTGACCCGTTGCACCGGTGATAACCGTTGTCATAGCACCTCAGTTTAGGTAGCTACAGCACGATAGTCAAGGGGATGTTTCTTATTATATGGTACATACGAACGAAGCTGGTGACTTGAGGATAACTTGATGCGATATTCTATTCCGAGGTTAAAATCTCAAAGGTATCCCTGTTTTCTATATCAGCAAGTATTTTGCTATTATCAGGTGACCAGTAATACTTTTTTACTATTGTCGACTCTCCGGCAGGATTGTCGATTATCTTAATTACATTTGAACCATCCGTATCTATAGCATATATTGCACTACTTGCTTTAACATATATTTGGCTGCCGTCGGCAGACCAGCGACGAAAACTTCCACCTATATCGTTATCTGTCAGGTTTATTTTATCTGATTCATCAACGTTCATTACGTATACGTCGTGGGATTGCTCAAAGGCAACTTTGGAACCATCCGGCGATATGAAAGACCATCCGTTATCACGATGATCTATTGATTGGATGCTGCCATCTGCATATACGAAGTAATTAAGATAATTGTTAAAATGATACACCGCTATGCTGCCATCTGCCGACCAGCGACGTGAATACTCAAGTCTCATTGTAGCACTATCGGCTTTGTACACTGCCACAAGATTGGAACCGTCAGCATTCATTAGGTAGAATTCCCAAGATATGCCATATCCAATTTTGGAGCTATCCGGTGACCAGCTATAAGTGTTTATCTTGTTTTCATCACTATTGAGTACTTTCAAATCTGAGCCATCTTTGTTAAGCGTATATAAGTGGTCATCTCTTATGAAAGCCAGTTTACTTCCATCTGGAGACCAGTATACCTGCTTAACCCTATTATACGTCCTGCCATCCGGGGTTATTTCAAAAAAGAGCTCTGTTAAATTAGAGCCATCTGCATCCATTGCCACTATTGCCTCAGTAAGCTCGTTTGCCACATAGTCTTTATCTATGTAAACCACAGTGATTTTGCCATCGGGCGACCAAAAAATCCTATCATAACCAGAATCAATAACCCTGATGATATTTGATCCGTCCGAATCCATCACATAGTATGCACTGTCAGCTACTTCCCTATCGTAGCCACTACTTAATCCACCGAATTGATTCGGTCTTTCATAATAAGTAGGTTCATAGTAAGCACTACCCCAGAAAAGGATTTTACTCCCATCCGGTGACCATTGAGGGTGAGTGAACATCATATAGCCTATTTCTGAAGGAAGGTCTGCTAAGAAATAGTTTGTTGTTATATCTTTTGTAAGATTTACCGGTTCCGAACCATCCCCGTTCATAATATATATGTCACGGTCATGAGGTCTATCCAGCGCAATAAAATTATCAGGATTCCAGTTACCATTATGATAGCTGGTAATGGGCCACATATCTTCCGGTTCAGGATCAGGTTCAAACATAATCACAGGCATAGGCCAAGGCTCAAGCAACAAGCTCAGGATCAGGTTCAGGTTCAGGCTCATCTTCGGGAATATCGTTAGTATCAGGAGGCACTACGGTAGACAGAGAAGAATTATCAACTGGCCCTTCAACAGGTTCGTTTGTGCGCACCCCAGCATTACAGCCTATACCCACAACCAGCATGGCTGCAACAAGGAGCGCCATTGTAAATCGTATGAGGCTCAAACCATTCTCCTACTAATATATACGCCAAATCAGCAGAAAAAGTTCATTTTTTCACTATTATGCCCGCATCATACCACTGCAGGTTTCACAGTCAAGTGAATATGTCATAAACCTGATAGATGGTGTATAATTGCGCAAGTTATCTTATATCCCACACTCAAACGACTGAATTATTTATGAGGTGATTATCTATGCAAACCAAACTAAGCTTTTTGGGAGCCACCCGCGGCGTTACCGGATCATGTACGCTGATCGAGGCCAACGGCAGCAGGGTACTTGTGGACTGCGGCATGTATCAGGAAAGGAAGCTGAAGGTAAGAAACTGGGAGCCTTTTGCCGTACCACCGGATACCATAGACGCAGTGCTACTGACTCACGCCCATCTGGACCACAGCGGGCTGATACCCAAGCTGGTAAAGGATGGTTTCAAAGGCAAAATCTATTGCACAGATGCCACCGCCGAGCTGGCTCATATAATTATGCTGGATTCGGGACACATTCAGGAAGAAGATGCCAAGTATAAAGCAAAAAGACATAAACGTGAAGGCAGAAGCGGCCCTTTCCCTGATGTTCCGCTGTACACCGTAGAAGACGCCAGAGCCGTTGCGCCGCACTTTAAACCGATTGAGTACGAGGATGAGATCGTAATCAGCGACGGTATTTCAGCCAGATTCTGCGATGCAGGACACGTGCTGGGCTCATCTATGATAAAGGTAACAGCAGGCGTTGACGGCGAAAAAAGAACCATACTCTTTTCGGGAGACGTGGGCAGAAATGACAAGCCAATAATTAACGACCCGCACACGTTTAAGAACACCGACTATGTTGTAACCGAATCTACGTACGGCGACAGGGTACACCCGCCAACCTCAAGCATAGAAGACAACCTTGCTACTATAATAAACGACACATATGAAGCGGGCGGGAATATCGTCGTGCCCAGCTTCGCGCTAGAGCGAACGCAAGAGATGCTGTACTTCATGTACAAGTTGCGTAAAGAAAAGCGAATACCTCCCATCATGGTATTTCTTGATAGTCCCATGGCCATCAAAATGACCGAGGTGTTCAGAAACCACCCGGAATACTACGACGAGGAAATGACCGAACTGGTAGAACAGAATAAATCTCCGTTTGACTTCCCGGGTCTGAAGATGACCCCGGCAACAGAGGAGTCAAAGGGCATCAATTTCATAAAAGGCACCATCATGATAATTGCCGGATCAGGAATGTGCACCGGCGGCAGAGTAAAACATCACCTGGCCGCCAATATAGAGCGTAAACAGAGTACACTGATGTTCATCGGATACCAGGCTATCGGCACGCTGGGCAGAATCATAGTAGACGGCAAAAAAAGCGTCAGGGTTATGGGTCAACAGTACAGGGTAAAGGCCAATGTAGCACAGATATACGGATTCTCCGCACACGCCGACAAAGATGAACTTCTAACGTGGTTAACCGCACTAACAAACCCACCTAAAAAGGTGTTTATCATTCACGGTGAGGAAAAATCGGCTCACAGTTTCGGTAAGTATATCACTCAAAAAACAGGATGGGACACGCTGGTGCCGGAATACAGACAAAAGGTAATCCTGGATTAGTTGCTTAAACAGGTTCATACGGAGGTTATCATGCCCAACGGATACGAAATAAATGATCTGGTAAAAGAAGACTCCTGGCGAATGTTCCGCCTCATTGGCGAATTTGTAGAGGGATTTGACAAGTTGTCCGGTATCGAACCGGCAGTTACTATCTACGGCAGCGCTCGCCTTAAACGGGACACAGTGCTGTACAAACAGATCGAGCAAACAGCCAAGAAGCTGGGAGAGATGGGATTCGCCATTATCACAGGCGGCGGCCCCGGTGTTATGGAAGCAGGAAACAAGGGTGCTATGGAAGCTGGGGCTACTTCCGTTGGACTCAATATCGAGCTTCCTGAAGAACAGAACGTCAATGCCTACACCACAAAATCGGTTAGCTTTGACCACTTCTTTATACGCAAGGTAATGCTGGTAAAATACGCCTCTGCCTTTATCATATTCCCGGGCGGACTTGGCACAATGGACGAGCTTTCCGAGGTACTTACACTTATGCAGACACACAAAATAAAGCCATTTCCGGTAATACTTTTTGACAGCGATTACTGGAAGGGCTTCCTGGACTGGCTCAGGCACACTGTTCTGGCCAAGGGATTTATATCATATGAGGACTTTTCCCTGCTGCGCGTCTGTGATCACCCTGACGAGGTTACCGATGCAGTTGAGCAGTGGTATAACAAACAGGAACTTATGGGCAAACCAGCGCTGGATGATAAATAAAAGTAAGAGGGAGTTTGCTTAAGTGCTCAAGCAAACTCCCTCCTTTGTATAATAAAACACAAACCAGTTTAATCTATCATAGGCATAAGAGGCATTCGTATTCCGTCATCTATACCAACAGGATTATTCGTTGTATCCACATCCTCAAGCGCCACCTGATTTATGTAATCTAGCGAGTCAAAGTCGTTCATCTTCATCTTGCCATCGGACATAGTATACAACACGTCGTCTATATAGAGAGACCTCTTAACATCATAGCCCCCATTATAACCATAGTAATTCTCAGGCAGCCCTTCACTGTAGTGAGAAATCCCGCCTTTCAGATCAATACCATCCTCTGGCGAAATATCAAAGACCATGGCTCCCTGCCACACATACTGACTGTTCCACCACTCAGCATTATTACCGGAATAAACCTCCGCTATTGAAACGGGGATTATCATCACATTTCTTTCCGTATCAAGCAGAAACGCCTTGTGGTCATGCAGCGCAGGTGATTCTGTTCCTCTATCGCCAATCTCATATACGCTGATTTGTTGAGGATTGCTAATATCACTTACGTCAAACAGCGCAATCTTCATTCCCAGGAATCTACCTTGTTCAGTAGCCTCCTTGCCTATTCCGATAAGGTGATTCTCATCATATGGATGCAGGTAATCGGAGTACCCTGTTATCTTTAGTTCGCCCATCACCTGTGGATCGTACGGATCAGAAAGATCAATGGCAAACAGCGGATCAACCTGCCTGAAAGTAACCATATAACCTCTACCGCCCATAAAACGCGCCGAATAGATACGTTCGCCAGGTGCCAAATCTTCCACCTTGCCCACCACATCCATGTCCATATCCAAAACGTACAGGTTGTTTTTGGTGGTCCAGCTATCTATCTCTACATCTATAGGCGCGGGCGCACTTGTGGTAACTCCATCCTCTGTGATAACGTCCGTCCGCGTGGTTCCTGTAGCCAAGCCGTTTGAGGTAGTTACTACCCTGAAGTATCCGTTGTACTCATCCATGGAAAATTGATTCAGAAGCCAGCCGGGAACTTCACCAGCTGCTCTGTAAATCACATCGCCATCGATAACACTGAAGCGGTGAATCTGAGTTACACTGCCGGTGGGAAGATACTTTTGCAGGCTTATATAAATGTTATCTGTGGAAACATATACTGCCCCACTTGCGCCTAAAAGCATTGACGTATAATCCGGTGCTGCGTCATCATCACTCAAGTTTATGGCCACAATCGTGGTAAAGCCATAGCCACTTTCATCGATAATGTCCGGATAGTAAATATCTGTTGCCGGAACAGTAATAACGTCGTTATCCACCTTTATCTGGGGAAGGTTTATATCTTCACGACTATAATCATAAGCATACTCGTTCATCACCATGTAAACATAATCGCCTATCATTCTCGAGCTTACGTAATTACCGCTGGTGGATATATCCCTTACCAGTTCAGGATTGGCCCTGTCAGATATATCATACACTTTCACATATTGACTGCTAACAAATGAACCTCCATGCTTAGCATCTTCAACGTACAGATCATATTCACCGTACCAGGAATATGAAGGGTATTCAAATACCACAAGTCTGTCGTCGTTTACAAAAAGTTGATAGGGGTTCCCATCTAACTCTATCTTGGATACTATCTCGGCCTGATCAGCCGGATACGCCCTCAAAATGTAAATCGTTTGACCTGCGCTGTAGTAAATATAGCTACCATCGGTTTTAACTATGTCGGCCTCGTCCACATCCACAACCTGATTATTGGTCTGCGAATAGGTACCCGGCACTGAACCATCATCCCCTGCAGCGCCTGCAGTCCCTTCAGCCCCTTGTGGACCCATCGTAGAATCTGTAGATTCCATCACAGCCCCATTAACAAAAGGATTACCAAATGTGCGAATGCCCCCTGAATCATAACTATTCCAGCCGCCAGACTTATTAGAACGCATCTGCTCAAGCGTTTGTTCTAACTCAGTTTGCGAGGAAAACTGTTGCATCTGGTTTTCCCCTACAGCCGGCACATCACAGGCCATAACAAACATCGCCTGAGCAATAATCCCAACACAAGCCAGAATAATTAACAATGTTTTTTTAACTCTGGTAGTTACCATTACTCTCCTCCTTCAATCAGCTTAACCACGTTGTCCTCTTCCAAATCAACCTGTGCAAAATACGATGTTTCGTCAATAGTTAGCCTTACCCAAACCTCCATTTCGTCACTAAATGAGTTGGAATAGGAATCATAAACGTTAAACTGAGTTACGTTTCTAACAAGTACCTCCGCCTCCGAATCAATCGATAGCGCCCCATTAGTAACCGCCTCCGACCCAAGGCTACCGTAGGACACAGCTATATCTGCCGCTTCCTCTATCTGCTCGGTACTAAGCCAAACACTGGCACCAGCATTTTTATTGGAATGAGATTGAAGCACCGAGTTAGCCTCTATGTCCACAATCGCATTGTTTGACGCATCAAATGCCAGTTCTCCAGAAAGAGGTACAGCAACCCCATCCGAATAAGTACTGGGGGCCGAATATGAGTCCCAGCCTCTCTCGCTAATATCATCAGCTACGTCTTCATCAACATCAAAAAATGCAACCTTATATTTTTCAGTAGTCCCGTTACCATTAACGGGTATAACTTCATACACAACTCCCTCACCGTCCAGCATGGCCTGCACGCTGGGATCATTCAGGGCTATATCTATAGCCGCCTGCTCATTAGCCGTCCATGCGAAGCTTAAAGAATCGGAATTTGACAGCTGCTCACTGCCTGGCCCCCTGTTAAACATAATCACAGCGAGGCAGATCATTGCCACACTACCGGCAAATGCCGTCTGTCGCACAGGACGGCGCCAATTGAATCTGGCAAAGGTCTGTCTCAACTGCAAACCAATCCAACCCCTAAGAGTGGAACGGGAGCGCTCGCGCCTTGCCACTTCCTGCCTTATCTCACTTAAGACCCCGGGCGATGGAGAGACCCCTGCCGCAACCGTACCGTATACTTGGCGAAGCTTTGATTCGGTTGCAGCAAGAGCCTCCATCTCGCCCTTACATGTAGGGCACACAAAAAAGTGGCTTTCAATATTTTCCCGCTCGCTAGCATCTAATTCATTATTAATATAACTGAGCAATTGTTCTTTTATATGTTCGCAATTCATCTTGTCACTCACCTTTGGCCATCTGGCTTCGTAAGTTTTTGATGGCCACGTTAAGCCTTGATTTTACTGTTCCCAGCGGCATATTCAGTGCTCGGGCAATTTCATCGTAAGAAAGACCGTCAAAATATCTCAGTGCTAATACAGCACGATGCTTCTTATCGATGGAGTTGATCGCTTGCCACATCTCTGAACACTCTTCCTGCTCTATCAGCATTTCCCCGGGAACTTCGGCTGTCACATCGGCTATATCAAAGCCGCTTTCTTCCATCATCTCATCGCTGGAATAAGAGGTAAGGCGTTTTTTGCGCTTTCCCGATATGCAGTGGTTAACGGTGATACGGTGCAGCCAAGTACTCATGCTACCCTTAGCCGGATCAAACGTCCCGCCCGACTCATACACCTTTAAAAAAACCTCTTGCAATATATCCTCAGCCTCCTGCACGTTTCCTACCGTCAAGTACGCGGTTTTAAATACCATGTCCTTGTACTGTTGAAAGATCTTATCGAAATCGTCCAACCCGATGCGCTTCGCCAAGCTTTATTCTCCTTATCTTACCCCTGTTACTATATACGCCAAATTGCGAAAAAAAGTTCATTTTTGGTCGTAACACGTCTCAAGAACAGTATCAGGGCTATATAGTCATCCGTTCATACAGTATCCAAGTTCATATTACTAGATATGGTCAACAGAGCGCAAAAGTCATATAATCATGAGAAACCTAAAAAGAAGAGATCAAAAACATTCTTACTAAGCAACAAACGACAATCTACGTATATAACCGCGACATGAACTTAAGCGAAACGGAGTAGAATACAAAAAAATGAGGTTGCGACCACATCATATCTATTGTTTTCATATACTGGGACTTACCGATCCGGAAAGAGGTCAGGATTATCTGATCGCCCGACAGCAGATAGAAGAAGCATTCAGGCAAGAAAAAGGTGAGGTAGAGGTAACCGAGGGCCCGGACATGCTTTGTACGCCGTGTGCTTATTTCGATGGAGACGCGTGCACTCACCCCAATGGCGATGAAACTCAGGTCAGAAAATGGGATGCGAAAATACTCCGGGGGCTGGATATTGAGTATGGGCAGACAATAAAGATCGACAAGGTAAAACGTCTGATCAAGAAAAATGCACCCCTTGATTTCTGTGCAAACAGGTGCCCATATAGCCGGGCCGACAAATGTGACCCGAAAAAACTCCCCGATTACCTTAAATAAGGAGGCTAGGTATGAACTGGCAGCAATTACTTATCGATGGATATGAACGAGTGGAGCAATCAATAAAACGAACGCTTGACGGACTCACGGAAAAGGAAATCAACCAGCAGCCAAGCTCAGACACAAACACCATTGGCTGGCTGTGCTGGCATTTATCCCGCGGACGCGACCGTAACATCGCCAGTTTAAGCGATCAGGATCAGCTATGGATGAAAGACAAATGGTATGAGAAATTCAACCGTCCTGCCGATCCGGCGGATTCGGGATTCAAACATACGCCGGAGCAGGTAGCAGCATTTAAATCGCCCGATACCAGAATCCTGCTCGACTATCACCATGCCGTATTAAATCGCGCAAAAGACTATATAAACTCGCTCTCTGAAGCCGACCTTGACCGTGAACTTGATGAGTCATGGTTCACACCAACGCCTACTGTCGGAGTACGCCTGATCAGCCTGCTGGAGGAAGGGCTGCAGCACTCGGGCCAAGCTTCTTATGTACGTGGCCTCATTGCTGGTAAAGGCTGGCTACCAATATAAAAAGAAAGGGCTCCGTAAAGGAGCCCTTTTGATCTTATAATACAAATGATGACTACTCGATACGCGCCTGTTTGCGTCTCATCTTCCATTTATCCATTATCACCACCAGCGAAGGCAGCACAAATATGGTCACCGCCAGTGCAAAGAACACGTTTATCATGGTAATAACGCCGAAATCCTGTAGTATGAGGAAATCAAAGGCAAACAACAGTGCGGCAAATCCGCCTATGGTAGTCAGTGCCGAGGCAGCTATAGCTCGCCCTATCTTGGTCATGGCCATGGTCATCGCCTCCGCAGGAGCATTACCTTTGCCACGTTCCTCGTAGTAACGGCTCATCAGCAATATGGTAAACTCAACGCCTATAGCTATAGCCATCGCTCCCAGTGCAGCGGTAAGCGGAGTGTAATTCATACCCAGCACGTACATGGTCAGTGCCGACCAACCGACAATCAGAACCACCGGCAGTGTAGCTATAATCGCATTCAAAATATCAAACCTGAACATTAAAAACAATCCGAGAAGAATAAACCCAATGCTATAAAAAGTTATCTTCGACCGACTGCTGGTCATAGCATCTTTTATCTCAGCACTTAGTATTTGAGTACCTGTGACGGCAACACTCACGCCATCAGGACGATTGTCCGCATACCCGATTAACTTATCCCTGATTCCCGGAATAATCTCAATATCCCATTCGGTTACCGCAACTATGATATTGGCTGCCCTGTACTTTACCCCGTCGTCTGCCAAAACCACCAGATTGCTCTTCTGTCCAACGTCAATCCCCTCCAGAACTAATCTGAGTGCGGCAACATCTGTTGGCATATTGCCACCCTCTATCTGCTTAACCGTGTCAGCGATAGTATTTACGTTATCAACATACTTAATGTCGCTGTCACCTAACGCTTTGTCATCCATAATTTCCTGCTTAATGCCCAGCATCCAGTCCATAGTTTCAGGGTTGGCAAGATCATCGCCTTCAACCAGAATATTAATGACTGCCATCCCCTCAACGACCTCAGCAAGCTTGTTTATCTTTTGCATAACAGGTGAGCTTTCAGAAAGAAACTCGGTTTCATCAAATGAGACATCTAAATTGTAGTCGGCCACCACTCCACCCGCCGCCAGAATCAGTGCAATAGGTAGAATTATCTTGGGCGACCTTATTATGCGCGGTGCAATGCGACGCAATCCTTTTTCAAGAAAGCCCATCTTATGGCTTTCTACGTTGATTTGCTTGGCTTCTGCTTTGCCGTTACCATTGTTGTTGTGCTTGCGACGATGAAACCAGTATAAAATGACCGGTAACGGGAACATGGCTACAATATAACTGGCAACCATACCAATCATCAGCATCAAACCAAAGTCTCTTACCATCAGCATCGGCGAGAAGAACATGGCAGCCAGGCCCAGACAACTGGCGATAAGCGCAACTCCAACGGCCGGCCCCATATGGGTAACTGCATGAATAATGGCCTGCGCCGGCGATTTATCAATGCTGTCCTCGTCATAGCGGTTATGCAACTGAATACCGTAGTCAATGCCAAGCCCCAACATCACGGGAAATACCGCCATAGAAACCATGGTTAGCGGAACACTGAGGTACCCCATAGTACCAAGTGTATATATGAGACCGATAAGCACCACACCCAGCGGCAACCAGCGCCAAATAAAAACACCTCGCACCTTGAAGATTACCGCCAGCAGAACAAACAGTAAAAAGATGGCCAAAACCATCATCACTATCAAATTGCCCGACATCATACCCTGAACCTCATCCATAATCAGGGGACCACCGGTAATAACCGGCTCATCGCCAACAAAGCCGGAATCTGCAACCGCCTTTTTGATCGCATCACCAGTAATTTTAATGTTTTTAGACATAAAATCGGTATTGGATGAAACAACTATAATGGCGTGGGCCTTTTGCTCTTTTTCCTCGCTTTCCGTATTGTCCACAACCATCTGGCCAAACCCTTCGCCAAACAGAGGGATAGACCTAATGTCTTCAATCATATCCATATCGGGTGGCCACGTCGGAAGCGGGTTCGGTAAAGTTATCGGAGATGGATCAGGCGACGCATCCCACTTCTCCATCTGTGTTATCGCTTGATTGAGCAGAAAAGCCGGACCTATCGTCGTAACATCTTCCAGTTCATTATTGCCCTGGACGTCATCTTCAATGTCCTTCATCGCCTGAAGATTCTGGGCCGAGAGTAACTCTTCAATACTGTCAGCAGAAAGCAAAACAATTACCTGCTCGTCCCCAAAGTCATCTGTGAACTTCTCGTAATCTATCTGTACCGGATTGTCGGCCGGCAGAAAGGAGCCCATGCCTGATTCCATCTTGATGCGGGTCATTCCATAAAAGGCACTTACCACCAGCAATCCGGCAATAACCAGCACCCAGATATACTTGTTTTCTATTATGTGTCCCAGTCTGTTAAAAAAGCGGTTCATCCAGTTCCTCTTCCAATATTTGTCATTTTGTTTCCATAGTGGTAATACTTAACTATTCTTGATTAAGCAATCCCCTAACTATCTTGTGCAACAGTGTAAACAGAATTGCCCTTTCTTCCTCGGTAAGCACACTCAGATTATGCTTGATTATCTGTGCAAAAAACTGTGTGGCCACCTCGTAAACCTGCATACCCTTATCGGCCAGTGCAATCCTTACAATACGCCTGTCATTCTCATCCACAATTCTGTGAACATATTCATTATCAACCAGCCATGTTACCATTCGTGTAGTAGTAGAAAGCGGCACATCCAGCTTCTTTGCCAGCTCACCCATAGTAGGAGAGCCCATTTCATGAATAGTAGAGCCGATGTGGTAGTAACCCTGAAGATCGAATAGATGAGGAGTATTGCTCTCGTCGCCAAATATCTGCCGTTGCATTTTCAAAAGCTCTGCAGGAGTGCTGATCTCGAATTTTATGCCCAGCCTTGTTGCACTACGCATTAATTGCAGTACTACATCGTCATCTTGATTATTATCTGTCATCAAATTCTGCCATATTTATTTCCACTATGGAAATATTAACACGATTGGAATACCTGCGTCAACCAAAAACAAGACATCAAATTCACGTACTTGACAAAAGATTTAAATTTGATATGCTTATGTCTAGTAGCTTAATAAATTGATATCACCCAAAAGCTGTGAACGAGAGTAGTAGACTCAAAGGCGGGGCAAGAGAGAGCCGGGTAAGGTGTGAGCCGGTGCTTATCGCAGGAGTTGAATGGACTCGGGAGCTGCGACCCGAACGGTCAAGTACCAAGTAGGCGTCGACGGAAAGAGCACCGTTATCAGAGCTCAGGGTATCGTTAAGGCTTGGCCTTTTCCGTACCTGACAAGAGGGTCAAATCAAAAGTTTGGCCAAGGAGGGTGGCACCGCGGGAATATTTTGACCCGTCCCTTTAGTGGACGGGTTTTTCTATTTTCTACGGGGGTAAAATCATGTACAATCCAACTCTGCAAGAGGCAAAAAAGTTAAGCACACAGGGTAACCTGCTGCCGGTCTATCGCGAGATTCGAGCCGACCTGGAAACGCCGGTATCTGCATACCTTAAAGTAGCTCGCGGCGATCATTCCTTCCTGCTTGAAAGCGTAGAGGGCGGCGAGCGTCTGGGCAGATACAGCGTCATCGGCACCGACCCATCGCTGGTGCTGACAACGGGCAAGGACAACCCTGTCGATCCGCTAAAAGCTATGGAGAAAGAGTTTGCCGGACTCAAGCTCATTTCGATTCCCGAACTTCCCCGCTTTCACGGCGGCATGGTGGGATATCTCACCTACGAAGTAGCGCGCTACTATGAGGAACTGCCATCGCCTGATTCCGACCCACAGGGCGTCCCTGAATCGGTAATGATGCTGGCCGATACCATCCTTATCTTCGATCATATCGCCCACCGAATAAAGGTAATATCCCATGCCAAAATCGACGACAATGTCGAATCTGCCTACAAGGTTGCTACCGACAAGATCGATGAGATAGTCAAAAGGCTAAGCCAGCCCATAGCCTACGAAGAAACACTGCCGGAGCCTACTTCGACTAACGGCGAAGTGCAGTCCAATATGACCAAAGAACAGTTCGAGAACATGGTGGAAAATGGCAAGGAATATATATACGCCGGAGACGTCATTCAGGTAGTGCTTTCACAACGCCTGTCCAAAAAAACCAGCGCCGAGCCCTTCGCCATATACCGGGCGCTGCGGTCTATTAACCCCTCCCCATATATGTACTTCCTTAACCTTGGCGATTTTCACATCGTCGGCTCGTCTCCTGAATTGCTGGTACGACTGGAGGACGACGTCGTATCTAACCATCCCATCGCCGGCACACGCCCCAGGGGCAAGGACGATGCAGAAGACCTGGCGCTTGAGAAAGAACTTCGCGCCGATGAGAAAGAGCAGGCGGAGCACATCATGCTGGTCGATCTGGCTAGAAACGATGTGGGCAGGGTGAGCCAGCCAGCCACTGTCGAGGTAACACAACTCATGGATGTAGAGCGCTACTCACATGTAATGCACCTGGTATCACATGTGCAGGGCAAAATCGAGAGCGGCATGTCGGCCTTCGATGCATTTAGAGCCAGCCTTCCGGCGGGCACTGTATCCGGCGCACCCAAAATACGCGCCATGGAGATCATCGCCGAGCTTGAGCCCGACAAGCGAGGTCCATACGCAGGCGCAGTCGGTTACTTCTCGTTTTCCGGCAATATGGACACAGCTATCACCATAAGAACCATCGTCATTAAAGACGGTACGGCATACATTCAGGCAGGCGGCGGCATTGTGGCCGACAGCGTGCCGGAACTTGAATACAACGAAAGCATGAATAAAGCCAAGGCGCTTATTCGTGCAATTCAGCAGGCGGAGGCGGATCATGCTGCTACTTATTGATAACTACGACAGCTTCACCTACAACCTGTACCAGTACCTATGCGAACTGGGACAGGAAGTGGTGGTGATAAGAAACGACAAAACAACGATTGACGATATCCAGAAGATGACACCGGAACGTATCGTTATCTCGCCCGGCCCCGGCAGGCCAGAGAATGCGGGTATTTCCAACGATGTAATACGTCACTTCGCCGGAAAGCTGCCCATACTGGGTGTATGCTTGGGACACCAGTGCATCGCACAGGCCTTCGGTGCTAACATTGATCGCGCCGGAGAGATAAAGCACGGCAAATCATCGCTGGTTTATCACAATAGCGAAGGCGTGCTCGCCGGGCTGCCCAATCCGTTCTCGGCCATCAGATATCATTCGCTTACTGTTGTAAGACAAGGACTGCCGGACTGCTTCGAGGTTAGCGCACATACGGAAAACGGTATTATAATGGGGCTGCGCCACAAAGAATACCCCATCGAGGGAGTGCAGTTCCATCCTGAGTCCATTATGACCAAAGAAGGTAAAGACCTGCTGGCAAATTTCCTGGCAATGGAGAGTAGGGCAAAGACTTATTAAAACTTCCTTGCTATGGGAGGATAAAAAGTGATAATTGCATTAACGTGGATTTTGAGCATTAGTATAGTCATTGCTATATCGTGCGCAATAACCCTTTGTGTACTGGCAATCCGCATGATTCGCAAAGACGGTTCCACCAACAAGTCTACTGCTTTTCTTGCTCTGGGCATGGGTGCCCTGTTCATAGTGTATTTAGGTTATTACTCAAGCACTATCGGACCTGCCGATCAAGCTCAAATCATACTTATGATTGGACTTGTAGCAGTTACAGTGATTTTTGCAACGGTGGCAACCAGACAATCCAGAGCCAGCATTACAATGGCCAAGGAGATGAACGAGCAAAGGTATGATTCAGCCCGACCAATAATTGATATTATCGCAAACAAACCAACCGCAGGCCAGAGACTGGTAAAACAAGAGATAGCTATTCAATCAGGTCAACTTCAATATTTGGGTTGCGCACTGCAAAATATAGGAGCAGGTCCGGCACTGGACATATATTCGTATATACCTGAACCGCAGCGTCGCCTGTTCTCTTTTGGGACTCTGACTAATAAAGAAAACAATTCCTATCCAATTAAACTATGTGTGGAACAAATGGAAGACAAATCAGTACTGCTAGCATATTATAGAGACATTTATGGCAGATGCTTTAAATCGACAAGAACAATTCACATAAATGAAAAAGAAGCCTATTACTCTGTAGGAAATTTAGATATAAACCTGATAGAGGATGAGGAGTTTCCTGTATGATAACTGAAGCAATCAATATTCTGGTTTCAAATAAATCGCTCAGCTTCGATCAGGCGGCCAGCGCCATGGACCAGATCATGAGCGGGCAAGCCACACCGGCGCAGTTCGGCGCATTCGTTGTCGCGCTCAGGATAAAAGGCGAAACAGTCGACGAAATCGCTGGTATGGCAAGCGTAATGAAAGATAAAGCAACTCCTGTTAATGTAAAAGGCGATGTCGTAGATACCTGCGGCACCGGCGGAGATAACTCGTCCAGCTTTAATATCTCCACTGCCGCAGCATTCGTCGCAGCGGGCGCAGGACTCAAGGTGGCCAAGCACGGTAACCGCGCCATGAGCAGCAAGTGCGGCAGCGCCGATGTGCTGGAAGCGCTGGGCGTAAAAATAGAGCTTGGAGCCGATGCAGTTACCAAATGTATCCAGGAAGTGGGATTTGGATTTATGTTCGCCCCCATGTTCCACCCTGCAATGAAGTATGCAGGCCCGCCACGCAAAGAGATAGGAATACGCACCGTGTTTAACATCCTTGGTCCACTAACCAACCCGGCCAGGGCCAAATCGCAGGTCATAGGCGTTGCCAGCAAGGACATCGGTGAGAAAATAGCGCATGTACTGCACAGGCTTGGTACAAAACACTCGCTGGTGGTACACGGCAAGGACGGTATGGACGAAATATCTATTGGCGCCACTTCCCTTGTATGGAATATCACCGAAAATGGCGTTGCCGATCCATATCAGGTCTCACCCGGTTACTTCGGTTACCAGTCAGCAGACATAAGTCTGATCAGAGGCGAGAGCCCGCAGGGAAACGCGGATATAATCAAACGCATACTTGCGGGTGAAAAAGGCGCACATCGCGACGTGGTAGTAATGAACGCCGCCGCCGCGCTGGTTGCAGGAAACTTAGCTGCCGACCTTAAAAGCGGTGCAGTGCTGGCAGAGCAAGCCATTGATAGCGGCAAAGCACTTGAAAAGCTTAATGCGCTGATTAAACTAAGCCAGAGCCTTGGATAATTGAAATGACAGACATACTAAAAAAAATCGTTAAAGATAAGAAAATAGAGGTCCAGCGGCTCAAGGTTGAACGACCAGTTGCTACTCTTGAAAAGCTCATTGCAGAGCAAAAGCCGCCGCTTGATTTTGCACGTGCTCTAACCGGTGACAAAACCAGCATTATCGCAGAGATAAAAAAGGCATCGCCATCCAAGGGTAATCTGGCCCCCAACCTTGATCACGTTGCACAAGCGAAGCTATACCAGCAGGGCAGTGCCGCCGCTATTTCTGTGCTTACTGAAAGCAAATATTTTATGGGTAACATCAACTATCTTGCTGATATCAGAGACAAGGTGAACATCCCCATCTTAAGAAAAGACTTCATATTCGATGCATACCAGATATATGAAGCCAGAGCTTACGGGGCAGACGCACTACTGCTTATTGTGGCAATTTTGGAGCAGACGCAACTAACTGACCTAATCGCACTTGCACGTGACCTTAAACTTGGATGCTTAATAGAAGTTCATGATGAATATGAGATGAAAAGGGCAGCCGATGCAAACGCCAAGATCATAGGTATAAACAATCGTGATCTAAAAACCTTTAACGTAGATATCAATACAACAAAACGCCTGTTGCCGCTGGTGCCGGATGGCGCTAAAATCGTAAGTGAAAGCGGTATAAAAAACCGAAGCGATATAAAAACGCTAAATAGCTGGAAGGTAAACGCAGCGCTTATTGGCGAATCTCTGGTCACAGCCAGCGATGCGCTGCAAAAGCTGAAAGAGTTGGTGTTATGACAAAGGTAAAAATATGCGGCATACAGGAAAAAGGCCATGCCATAGCTGCGGTAGAAGCCGGCGCTGATCTAATCGGTATGGTCTTTGCTAAAAGCAGGCGTCAGGTCACGCCTGAGCAGGCAAAACAGATAGTAGAAGCGGTAAGGCAGACAAGCGACACCGTAAAAACTGTAGGCGTTTTCGTAAATACACTGGCTTATGAAGTCAACCGTATCGCCCGCGATTGCAATCTGGATATGGTGCAACTCAGTGGTGATGAGTCATGGGAATACTGCGAAGATATTCAGAAGACGATAATAAAAGCAATCCATATGAAAAATCAAACTGACAAAGAGATGACTGTCTCCATAGTAGCCGGGACAGACGTACTTACAGATAACCTTTACATCGTATTACTGGATACCCATATAGAGGGGCAGTACGGCGGCACCGGCAAAACCTTTGACTGGGAACTTGCGCGCTCCATCTCAGCCAGATATCCAATATTTGTTGCCGGAGGCCTTGATCCCAACAATGTGCAGGAGGCAATTAAAACTATGAAACCACTGGGAGTGGACGTTTCCTCCGGGGTGGAAACGGATGGCGTAAAAGACGTGGCAAAAATCAGAAAATTTATTAGCGAGGCCAAAAAATGAAACAACCCGCAAGATTCAACGGCTACTTCGGTGACTACGGCGGCAAATACGTGCCTGAAACGTTGATGCCAGCGCTAAGCGAACTGGAAAATGCCTATACAGAAGCGATAGGCGATCCCGAGTTCTTAAGCGAACTGGAATCGCTGTCGGCTTATTATTCGGGACGACCCACGCCACTGTACTATGCAAAACGACTGAGCGAACAATGCGGCGGCGCGAAGATAATGCTTAAGCGAGAGGACATGGCCCACACCGGCGCACACAAAATAAACAACGCGCTAGGGCAGGGACTGCTTGCCAAACGCATGGGTAAAAAACGCATCGTTGCCGAAACAGGAGCCGGACAGCACGGCGTAGCGTCAGCATGTGTATGTGCCATGCTGGGAATCGAATGCATTGTCTACATGGGTTCGGAGGATGTGCAGCGTCAGGCGCTTAACGTTTTCAGAATGAAACTGGCCGGAGCCACGGTTGTATCGGTAGATGCCGGAAGCAAAACTCTCAAAGACGCCATTAACGAAGCCATACGTGACTGGGTAACCAATGTTGAAACTACCCACTACCTGATCGGAAGTGCAGTAGGCCCTCATCCATATCCCATCATGGTGCGCGATTTCCAGTCGGTCATCGGTATAGAGGCTAAGCAACAAATGCAGGATGATTACAAACAATTGCCCGACTATATTGTCGCTTGCGTCGGCGGCGGATCAAACGCCATCGGTATATTCTATCCCTTTGTTGATGATGCCGACGTCAAGCTTGTCGGCGTGGAGGCAGGAGGCAGGGGGCTGGATACAACAGCGCATGCTGCACCGCTGACCGCAGGGTCTCCCGGCGTACTGCACGGAGCAAAATCATACCTGCTGCAGGATAGTAACGGTCAGGTTATGGAAACGCACAGCATCTCGGCAGGACTAGACTATCCCGGCGTAGGGCCGGAGCATAGCTACTACAAAGACACAGGCCGTGCTACCTACATCGCCGTGAATGACGATCAGGCGCTGGACGGATTCAAACTGCTGTGCAAGACGGAGGGTATAGTACCGGCGCTGGAATCGGCGCATGCAGTGTACCACGCGACCCAGCTGGCTAAAACTCTGGATAAAGATAAAATCGTCCTGGTAAACTTGAGCGGACGCGGCGACAAGGACATGGACATTGTCATAAACGCATTGGGAGAAAATATATGAGCCGAATAGCAGCGGTATTTGCCAAAAAAGATCACAAAGCCTTTATCGCCTACGTAACTGTGGGCTACCCCAGCATGTGGGCAACACTTCAGGCAGTCCCGCTACTGGCCGAATGTGGCTGCGACATCATAGAGCTGGGCATCCCTTTTTCAGATCCATTGGCCGACGGTACTACCATCCAGAAGGCCAGCTTCGATGCACTGCAAAACGGTGTAACCCCAAAAACCTGTATTGAAACCGCACAGAAACTGCGTCTGAAAACCAATGTACCGATTGTGTTTATGAGCTATTACAATCCTATCTTCCACTACGGTGTGGAAAAATTCTGCGCTGATTCGAAAGAAGCAGGAGTAGACGGCCTGATAATACCCGATCTTCCCCCCGAGGAGGGCACAGAACTGGGCAACGCCTGTGCAAAACACGGCTTGGATCTCATCTACCTGCTTGCCCCAACCAGCACTGATGAGCGCACCAAACTTATAGCCGAAAAATCCAGTGGTTTCATTTACATGGTTTCGGTTACGGGTGTGACCGGCGCCAGAGCCGCACTTCCCCAGGAGTTGAGTTCTTTTGTATCGCGGGTAAAACAGGTCACCGATAAACCGCTATGCGTCGGCTTCGGCATATCCACGCCACAGCAGGCAAAACAGGTAGCCGAAATATCAGACGGGGTAATCATAGGTAGCCGTATAATCCAGCTGCTGGAATCAGGAGTTTCGCTGGACTCACTGCGTAACTTCGCCACAGAGCTAAGGGCCGCACTCGACTAAAATATCCCCCCATAAACGGGTAATACATCCAATAGCAATATATACTATCTTTTACCCTTGAAAAAGTGCGCCGGAAGATATAAAATTTGTGCAGTGTATCAGCTACATATTAATGCAAATTAGAACTAAGTTTTAGATATTAATGCCAAAGGGGAAATAAGCATGGATAATATCGGCGTCGTAAAGCCCATTAACATCGAAGATGAAATGCGCAACTCGTATCTGGATTACGCTATGAGTGTAATCGTATCGCGTGCCCTTCCTGATGTGCGTGACGGATTAAAGCCGGTACAGCGCCGCATCCTCTTTGCTATGAACGAGATGGGTATTTCGCATAGCAGTTCCTACAAAAAAAGTGCCAGAATCGTGGGTGAAGTACTTGGTAAATACCACCCGCACGGCGATCAATCCGTTTACGATGCCATGGTAAGACTGGCCCAGGACTTTTCCATGAGATACATGCTTGTGGATGGTCAGGGTAACTTCGGCAGCATGGATAACGATCCTGCCGCAGCAATGAGGTACACCGAAGCACGCCTTGGTGCAGTTGCCGAAGAAATGCTGGTCGATATCGAAAAAAATACCGTCAATTTTAGCCCCAACTTTGACGATTCACTTAACGAACCTACTGTCCTTCCCTCAAGAATACCCAATCTGCTGCTTAACGGCGGCTCCGGTATCGCCGTAGGTATGGCAACGGCCATCCCGCCGCATAACCTGTCTGAATTGTGCGATGGCATAGCCTGCCTTATCGACAATCCCAACGCCACCATTGAAGAACTGACAGAGTTTATAAAAGGCCCGGATTTCCCCACCGGCGGCATAATTTTAGGCACAGAGGGAATCAACAACGCATACACCATGGGGCACGGACGCATCGTGGTCAGAGCCAAAACTCAGATCGAGGAAATGGCCAAAGGCAACAGATTCCTTATAGCGGTCACCGAGCTGCCATATCAAACTAACAAGGCAACACTTGTCGAAAGAATTGCCGAGCTGGTAAAAGATAAGAAACTTACGGGAATAAGCGATCTGCGCGATGAGTCCGACAGGCAGGGCATGCGCATCGTTATCGAACTCAAAAAAGAGGCCCAGCCTCAGATGGTGCTCAATAGCTTGTACAAGTTCACCTCAATGCAGTCGGCGTTCTATGCCAACATGCTGGCACTGGTAGACGGACAACCACGCGTCTTAAGCCTGAAGACTGCATTGCAGCAATACATTAAATTCCGCCACGAGGTCATCGTCAGACGCTCCCAGTTCGACCTGAAAAAGGCCCAGGACAGGGCACATATCCTTGAGGGACTAAAAATCGCACTGGATCACCTCAACGAGATTATCGCGGCAATCAGGGGTTCGGCCAACGTGGAAGATGCCCGTAAAAACCTGATGAACCGCTTTTTCCTGAGCCAGGCTCAAGCCCAGGCCATCCTGGACATGCAACTACGTCGGCTGGCAGCACTGGAACGCAAGAAGATCAACGACGAGTACGACGAGCTTATGATAAAAATCACATATCTACAGGACCTGCTGGAAAATCCTCAGAAAATATACTTCCTGATTAAAGACGAGATTGTCGAAATCAAGGAGAAGTTCGGCGACAAACGCCGCAGTGCCATCAGCCAGGAAGAGGCCAGGGACTTCAAACTGGAAGACCTGATACCTCATCAGATGATGGTGGTCACCATAAGCAACCGTGGATATATAAAAAGAGTCGCTGCCGATACCTATAAACTGCAACACAGGGGTGGCAGGGGCGTTACCGGCCAGACAACAAGAGAGGCCGATGTCATCAACCAATTACTGGTCGCAGATACACACAACAGTCTGCTCTTTTTCACCAACAGGGGCAAGGCATTCCACATGAAATGCTATGAGGTGCATCAGGATTCCTCCAGAACCTCCAGAGGCGTTCCTATCATAAACCTGATTTCTATCGACCAGCAGGAAAAAGTCACTGCAGTCGTATCGGTGAAAAACTGGGATGCAAATGCTTATATTATTCTGTCTACCAGAATGGGCGAAATAAAACGAATGAAACTGGAAAACTTCAGTGCGGTACGCAGCAACGGCCTGATTGCCATGGACCTTGAACTGGGTGACGAGCTGGTATCTGTAGATCTGGCAGACGATGCAAACGAAGTGGTTCTGGTTACCAAAAACACCAGGTCTATCCGATTTACCGTTCCGGCCATCCCTCTACGCACCAGAACCAGCGGAGGAGTAAGAGGAATTAAACTGGCTCCGGGCGATGAGCTTATAGGTATGAGTATTATCCGTCCCAAACTAATAGACGAAGATGGGATCGAGGAGCCGGATAAATCCTTACTGGTGGTAAGTGAAAACGGATACGGAAAACTAACCAAGATCGAAAAATACAGATTGCAGGCCAGAGGCGGCGTCGGCGTTAAAACATTCAGAGCCACCGAAAAAACGGGCAAACTGGTCGCATCTTACATGGTCTTCCCCGGACAGGATGTAATGCTTATTTCCACTGGCGGAATAGTCAATCACGTTCCGCTTGAAGAACTATCAGTTCGCTCCAGACTAACGCGCGGATCAAATATTATGAAGCTGGGCAAAGGCGACAGCGTAGCATCCATAGCCTGCTTCCAGGTTCCAATCGCCACCACTCCAAAGCAAACCAAGGACAAACAGCTAACGCTTAAACCGCAAAAAGAGAGTGATACCAAAAGCGAAAAAGCCGAGTTAAGTGAACCAGAGACTGAAACAAATACCCCCGAATAATGAAATGTGGTGTCAGAGGTAATAAATAAAGGGATTTAGCAAGGATACTGCTTTTGTGTTAGACAAAGCCAATCATATACAGCAGGCATCGGATGAAATAGATGTTAACTGGCTGAAAGAAGCAGTACTGACCACCCTTGAAAAAAACAGGGTCACCAAACCGGCACCCACTAAAAGAAACCCTTTCAGAAAGTTGTCATACCACGCACCCAGTCTAAAACCGCTCACATACCCACATAAGTGGCCCTCATGGCTTAAGTGGATGTACAAGCTGTGGTGGAAAATCAAAGAACCGATAGACGTAAGGTATCCACATCAATGGAACTGGGATTCCTGCGCCCATGTCGTCAGCATGACTCACTTTGACCTCGATCTGGCCCGAGAAGAAATGGAGCTTCTGCTGCGAGGCCAAAGAGAAGACGGATTCATACCTCATATGATATGGAATCCACACAGGATGCACTGGGGCGATATTCTTTTAAAAAAGGTGCTGCCTATAAGATACGGCTCACCCTATCTGCAACCACCGGCCATGGCTGCAACGGTAGAGCGTATTGCCGTAGAATATGTTTATCAGGGAACCGACGATCTCGATTTTCTAAAATGGGCACTGCCCCGATTAAAAAAGTACTATCTTTATATACACAACCACAGGGTAACCGGAAACGATCATCTGCCGGAAATATTCATCTCCTACGAATCAAAGGATCGCAGTCCTGAATACGATCCCGTCTACGGCCATTCCAACGCCGGTCTGGCTCCGATAGGTCCCATGGCAAGACTTATCGTCAGATACGCAAGCATAGGATGGGACCATAAAAAGATTATCGATAGCAACTTGTTTAGAGTCAAAGACACCCTTTTCTGCTGTGTCTACGCGCAGAACTTAAGATCCTTAAGCCGCCTGTGTGATATATCAGGTGATGATCAGGACTGCGCTAGATTCACCCAAATGGCAGATCAAGTAGAAAGCTCTATCCTAGATAAAATGTATGACCCAGATACAGGACTATACTTCAGCCTTGATGCAAGACACGGCAAAGATAAGCAAATCAAGGTCAATACCATATCAAGCCTTATGCCGCTGATACTGGAAAATATAGATAAGAAACACGCCGATAAACTGGTAAACGACTGGCTGCTAAATCCTAACGAATTCTGGGCCAAATATCCCGTACCAGTCGAGCCGGTAAGCTCCCCGTTCCACAATATGCACGTTATCTGGCGCGGCCATCAGACGTGGATATATACCAACTGGTATCTGGCAAAAGGCCTCAGGTTGCATGGATATAACGATGTTGCCGACGAACTGACCAGAAGGACTTATAAGCTGATAAAAAACCAGGGATTCAGGGAATATTACTCAGCAAAAACAGGCAAGGGCGAACGTGCCACCGACTACGGATGGACTACACTTATTATGGACATGGTTGCCGATATGTAACTCGCCCCCACTTGATATGAAGTAACACAACAGGTTAAACTATATCGCAGGTAAGTACAAGTATAGCTGTTGGATTTTAGAAAGAGGTTTAAGAAATGACAACGCCCAATTTACCCGATTTCTCACTTAAAGGGAAAGTAGCGATAGTAACAGGCGGCAGCAAAGGAATAGGAAGAGCGATTGCCCTTACCTATGCCGAAGCGGGTGCCAACGTTTGTATAGCCAGTAGAACGGCAGAAGATCTGGAAAAAGTAGCTGTTGAGATAAGAGCGCTGGGACGAAAAGCGCTAGTGGTCCCCACCAACGTTGCCCTTAAAGCCGACGTTGACAATATGGTGGATAAATGTATTGAAGAATTCGGCACCATCGATATTCTGGTAAACAACGCCGGAATGAATGTTATGGTACCGCTTATGGAACTGCGCGAGGACGGCTGGGACAAGGTAATGAACAACAACCTCAAAAGCGGCTACCTGTGCAGTCAGGCAGCAGCCACCAAATGCATGCTGGAAAAGAAAAGTGGCGTTATTATTAATGTCAGTTCTATTGCCGGCAGGTTCCCCATCTACCAGCTTGGTGCCTATAGTGTAGCCAAGTCAGGTGTAGTTATGCTTACCCGCGTGCTCTCGTGGGAACTGGCGCAGCACGGCATCAGGGTAAATGGAATTGGACCGGGACTTATTCATACTGACCTTGGCGAGCCGGTAATGGAATCACCTGCGTTGGAACTTATGGTCAAGGTGGGCGTACCCATGAAGCGCTTAGGACATACAAGCGAGATTACCGGAGCAGCGCTGTATCTGGCATCAAATGCATCAAGCTATATGAGCGGCCAAACCATGTACATAGACGGTGGTGTGCCTGTATAAACAAATGCTACGTTAAATAGCCAAGCTGGGCTGTCTAAGCATAGCCCAGCTTGTAATATTAGTGTCTGGAATGTCTATCTTTTCCAGCACCTTGAAACCAAAATGCTCATACATTCCAACGTTTTTCTCCATGAGTGTATCCAGGTAGCACGGCATGCCTTCCTGATCAAGCTTGGCAAACATCGGCTTTAGCAGCTTGCTGGCAAGGCCCTGTCCTTGATGCTCAGGATCAACGCCCAATACATATAGATACATGTGTTCAGACGGAGCCAGACGTTTATGCGCTTCATCAATGTGTTTACCTATGCGGGCCATGCGTTTCATCCTACCAATACCTATCCTACTGCTCATCTTTAACATGGACCACAGCGATGCAGTGCGCAACGTCCTCCAGAACGTTATTGGATACTTGTTGGATGGCAACCACAAAGCAACGCCCTCTATCTCGGAAGTGAGTGTATAACCTTCGCCGTGGCGCAAACAATACCTTATGGGGAATTGGAAAAAGTAGTGCAGGCTACCACTTTCGCGTTCCCTATCGGAATAAGCATACAATGTCAGTGGATCATCGTAGAAAGCCCTCCCCAGCATCTCACCCACACTATCGGCATCATCCTTCTGAAGTCTGTAGAGCCCATTCAAACCGTCATCCATCCCACTTGCTCCTTTAAAAATCAGTAAATGATTAACCATTATATTCCGCCCGGCTCCCTTAGCATAGCCCAAGCTGAGATGTCAGTATCAGGGATATCCATCTTTTCCAATACCTTGAAACCGAGGTGCTCATACATCGCAGCGTTCTTTTCGGTGAGCGTATCAAGGTAGCAAGGCATACGCTGTTCATCGAGGCGGGCAAACATAGGCCGCAGCAGTTTACTGGCATATCCGTTACCTTGATGATCAGGATCAACGCCCAGTGTTTGTAGATAGCAGTGTTCAGAAGGTGCCAGACGCTTGTGCGCTTTATCCAGAAACCCGCCGATACTGGCCATGCGTTTCATCCTGCCAAAACCTATTCTGCGCATCATCTTTAACATGGACCACAGCGACATAATACGTAACATCCTCCAGAAGGTCATCGCAGACCTGCCCGATGGCAACCACAATGCAACACCCTCTATCTCAGAGGAAGGAGCATAGGCCTCGCCGTATTTCAATGTGTACTTCACCGGAACCTTAAAGAAATTGAACATTACCCCATCATCCGGCACTCCATCGGGAAAGGCAAACAGAGTGAGCGGATCATCAGTAAAAGCCCGCCCCAGAGCTTCAGCCGCACGATCAACATCAGTCTTATCCAAGCGGTATAGCCCGATTAAATCATCATTCATCCTACTCTCTCCCAAATAATTGCTTAACGAATAACCATTATATGTTCGATAAATAACTTTGTGCAACCCATTGCATCATCTATTTAAACAAAAATCCGTGGCCCCGTTAGTAGTGACCTCCCCTTGGCAAAAGAGGGAGTTAATCGTGGTAATTGACGGAATAGGCGGATTATTGAAGATTATACTATATGCCATTGGATGTCAGTGCCTTATAACGTCACTATTTACCCGATACAACGTTTGACAAGGAATCCGCTTTATGGCAAATTGTAAGTCCTTCCAGGAAACCGGAGTATAAAGTAAAGGAACGAGGAAACAAAAGCCGATTAGGGTTAAACTGAAAGGCTGGAGTTACTCAGGAAGTTACAGGATACAAAGGTTACCTGGAGGGTTTTTTATGCCCGTTTTTTACTCTTACTCAAGCACACCTATAAACGGTAAATTGCGATACTCTTCTTTATAATCAAGCCCATAGCCGATCACAAATTGATCCGGCACTTCAAATCCCACATAGTCTAAAGGAGTATCCAACAAACGCCGCGCCTTTTTATCAAGTAACGTACATACCGCTAGACTTGCCGGTTTTTTTAACCACAGGTGATTGAGCAGATAGTTCAAAGTTATGCCCGTATCTATAATATCCTCCACCATAATCACATGCCTGCCCACAACATCCATAGCTAGATCCTTGGTTATCTTAACCACCTCACCCCTATCACTTGCGTAAGAAGACAACGACATCACGTCAACATTTAGGGGAATACTCATATTTCGTATAAGATCAGCCATAAAGCAAATCACCCCCCTTAAAACTCCCACCAGCAGTGGCACTTTACCTTCATAATCTTCGGACACTTGCTTTGCCAGTGAACTCACGCGCCGCTGTATTTGATCTGCAGAAAAGAGTACTTCGCCAACGCCGTGCCCTTTAGCCTGTGCCATCGGTTCATACCCAAACCGGGCAAGCATACGCTCAAAGTCTTTTTTATACAACAATGTTATTTTAGTGCCGGGATAGAGCTGACGCAGGCGGCGCAATTTCTTGTTTTTAAGTGTAACCGACCGCTGCTTCATGGTAGTAAGCTCTACATACAAATCATAGCGGGGTAGATAGAAATCGGGAGTAAACATCTGCGTTACTCTCTGCCCCTCCCAATTCAGAGGAAACGCCCTTGGCTCATACACCCACTCGATGTTGTAGAAATCGAGGATACTGGCAAATTCTTCCTCGCTGGGATGGACAAACTTTACCTTCTTTAGCTTTGGCAATTGCTTGGGTTCCACTGGCTCGATTGCCGCCATATCCTTAGTTTGATTCAACCATGTTTGTTTCTCAAGGGCCAGCGACACTAAGCTAGCCATCGTTGAAACAAACTCCACCTCGTTGTTGGTAAATTCCCTATGCTCTTTAAGATAAACCCTTATAGTGCCAACCGGGCTGCTGCCATTCATTATCGGAACACCTAAAACTGAGGCGAATCCCGCCTCTAGTGCCTGCTCACGATACTGCATACGCTTGCTACGGCGCACACTGGGCACTATTATTGGCTGTCGTTTGACTATCTCGGCAATACTTTTTTGGGCATCTAGCACGCCCTTTTTTAGATAGAATTGAGGCAGCTTCCAAGAAGTACTATGCACCAGTTTTTTACCGGTTGAATCCAAAAGAAGCAGAGAGGCGGAACCATCCATGCTACGTGCGATACCACGGATAGCGGTCGCACTAAAATGCTCAAGCGTACTTTCGGCATGAAGTTCCGCTGTCACACGCCGCACCAGCTTGTAGTAGTCTCTCACTTTTGCGCTAGCCAAATGTTTTCCCCTTTGTGCGCATTTTAGGTTTGCGCAAGCGCCATGTCAATGATGTATTTTTGTCCAATAAAAAAACGAGCTGATCCGCTCACTAAAATGACCCTAAAAGACCTTTTTCCCACCTGCAAGCTGCCGTATTTTATAATTTCGGGAAGATATTATCTATAATCGGCGGTAACGATGAATTCTTTTGCCTTCGTATCACTAGCTTCTGCCATCATTTCGCTTGTGCTGGCAGCGCTGGTTTATGCCAGTAATTCTAAAAGTAAAGTCAATCGTTTCTTCTCCATAACATGTATCCTGATGGCCTATACCGCTTTCGCAGAATACAGCCTTCGCCAGTCACGCAATACAGCAGCGGCACTGGTTTGGGCAAAAATTGATGTTCTGTGGCCACTTATCATGGTAGTCATCCTGCATTTCGCGCTGGCTTATACCGAACAATGGAAGATCTTAAGTAAAAAACGAGCCCTCATACTAATATATGTTCCTGCAATGTGCTTTACTATTATCGTTATAACGACAAATTACCTGACTTCGGAAATCAAACAGGCCTGGTGGGGGTGGGCAAATGAATCACAATTCAACGCAACAACACTGATTACTAATATCTGGTTCATATCAATGGTCGTGCTTATTGGTTTCATAATGTGGAGATACTATATCAAGCAAAAAGACCATGCCAAAAAGCACTTGGCCAAATATATCGCAATCGGCTACACAATACCATCATTAGTAGGTATGCTAACGGGTTTGCTTTCTCCATTACTGAGTATCCAAATGCCGGATATGACTGTCTCTGCCTGGACCGTTGGCGGCCTTTTTATCTGGTATGGTATGTGGAAATACCGCCTATTTACAGTGGAACCATCTATGGCAGCAGAAAACATTCTGGATACCATGTCGGACTTGCTGTTTCTGACCGACCTTGATGGTAAAATCACAACGGTTAACCGCGCTGCTATGGACACAATCGGCTATCGGCAGGAAGAACTGGTGGGGAACGAACTCAGAGCATACTTCCCTCAAGCAGATATAACAATGAACACTATTCGGAAAATGCATAGCCCCGAATTCAAAGAAGCAAAAGATTACCAGGCAACATTACAGTCCAAAACAGGCAAAATCATCCCGGTATCCATATCGCCGTCCTTGCTGCAACACGAGCACGGTAAACGAATAGGATATCTTTTCATCGCCCGTGACATCACAACACGTCAACAGATGGAAGACAGCATACGCAAGCTAAACTTGGCCATGGAACAAGCCAGCGATGGCATTGTTATTATCAGCACTATCGATAGGAAAATATCGTATGTTAATGACGCATTCTCTGACATGCTCGGATATACTCCGCAAGAACTCATCGGAACACAGTTACGGCATTACATTAACAGATTTCTCACCAATAAAATTGAAACACTTTCTGGCATACTATCTGTACCTGGTAATTCCACACATACGGCGGAAATAGAACACGTTAGAAAAGACGGATACCTTTTCCCGTCCCTGGCATCTTTCGCCCATATTAAAAATGAATATACACCTTCAGGAAGCTGACAGGCTTAAATCCATATTTCTTGCCAGTATGAGTCACGAACTAAGAACGCCACTTAACGCTGTAATCGGTTTTACAGGTATAATGCTGCAAGGACTTACCGGCGAGATAAACGACGAACAACGCCAGCAACTAACAATGGTAAAAAGCAGTGCCGACCATCTGCTGTGCCTGATCAATGATGTACTGGATATTTCCAAGCTGGAAGCCGGAAAATTCGAACTTATTACCGCTGATATCAAACTGGATGATCTGTTAACCGAAGTGCTAAATACTGTTTCGCCAATGGCCAATCTTAAAAAACTGCCGATTAACACCGATATACAAGAAGCCATATGCCTGCATAGTGACAGCAGACGAATTAAACAGATTTTAATCAATCTGCTTAGTAATGCAATCAAATTTACCGAAAAAGGCAGTATCAAGATATCTACCAAACTTAAAGACAAGACAACGCTGGAATTCAAAGTTACTGACACAGGTGCAGGAATCACAAGTACAGACCTCAAAAGGCTCTTCCAGCCATTCCAACAGGTCAATTCAGACCTTACCAAAAGCCAGGACGGCACCGGTCTGGGCCTGTATTTGAGCAAAAAACTGGCCAATCTTATGGGCGGCGATATTACAGCATCAAGTGAGTACGGACAGGGTAGCCAGTTCGTATTCACCCTGCAATCCAATAGCATCACAATTAACAGCCGAGAAATAGCAGCAGTGGTGGTTTAATCAGATGAAGCAGAAGACTCACGCCTCGTCTGACACTTAACGTCCGAGGCCTGAAGCCCGCATGCCACACACGCATTCTGAGAACAATCAGGTGTATCCTTCTCATCCATGGCTCGCTGATATTCGCGCCGCAGAAAATCTACACTAACGCCAATATCGATATGTGACCAAGGCAGCACCTCATCTAGATCACGCTTCCGACGAGCGTATAGTCCCGGATCAATACCAGTCTGATCAAAGGACTGCTGCCACAAATCGTACCTGAAATGCTCACTCCAGGAATCGTATCTGCAACCCAACTGCCATGCACGGTGTATGGCCTTGCCCACTCTCCTGTCGCCACGCGCCATTAGAGCTTCCAGCAGGCTTGATTCAGGGTCATGCCACGAAAGCTGAATGCCACCTTTCCTGAATCCCTGCCTCAGAATATCGTGTTTCTGTTCAAGTTGCTCAGGGCTATCCAGCCCCACCCACTGAAACGGAGTATGCGGCTTGGGAATGAAGGTGGATACATTGACCTTTATCTGTGCTTGCCTGCCATTTGAACCACGAATCTTGCGTATGCTGTATACCAAATCGACTATGGACCGGACATCATCCAACGTTTCGGTAGGTAAACCCACCATAAAATAAAGCTTCAGGTTGCTCCACCCTTTGGCAAGAACCATAGTCACGGTCTGCATCAAGGCGTCATTGGAAAGGTGTTTATTGATAACAGTGCGCAACCTGTCCGAGCCAGCTTCCGGAGCAAATGTAAAGCCAGTCTTTTTGCGCCCTTTGAGCGATTCGGCAAGATCCACAGAGAAAGTATCGAGACGCAAACTGGGAAGAGAGATGGAAACACGCTTACGCTGGTATCGCTTTGCCAGTACAGTAACCAGTTCCTCTATCCCCGGATAATCGCCAGTACTTAAGGATAACAGCGATAGTTCGTCATATCCGCAGTTGTCGATAAGCTGGTCTGCAGCTTCTACAATCTGGTCACTCGTTCTGTGACGCAGTGGGCGATACACAATCCCCGCCTGGCAAAAGCGACACCCCTGAGTACAACCACGCTGTATCTCAACAACAGCGCGGTCATGCACCACCTGAATATAGGGCACGGGGTACTTAACCGGTGGCGGCGGCAGCTCTTGCACTATGCGCCGATTAATAATCGCAGGAATATCTTCAAATAACGGCTTCAGCGCGGCCAGTGTGCCGTCTGTGTTATAACTATCTTTGTATAACGACGGAACGTAAATACCGGAAATCTGCGCCAGTTTCATGAGCATTTCGTTTCTACTGAGTTCAATCCCTGATTTTTTCAACTCACGCAGCACATCTGCAAGCTCAACTACAACTTCTTCGCCATCACCAATGACAAACAAATCAAAAAAATCGGCCATAGGTTCAGGGTTGAGAACACATACTCCCCCGCCAATTATCAGGGGATGCGACTGATTACGATCACACGCCAGTACCGGAATACCAGCCAGATCCAGCATGTTAAGCACGTTGGTATAGGTAAGCTCATGCCCCAGTGAAAAACCGATGGCATCAAAGTCAATCAAAGGCCTTTGGGATTCCAGTGAAAAAAGCGCAATCCCGGACTGACGCATCTCGGACTCCATATCAACCCACGGGGTAAAAACGCGCTCGGCTAAAACATGGCGCTGCCCGTTTAAAATATCGTAAAGAACCGCCAGCCCCAAGTTGGACATCCCAATTTCGTAGACATCGGGAAAGGCCAGCGCTATCTTGATATCAATGTCGTCCCAATTTTTAGTGATGCTATTCCACTCGGCACCTCTGTAGCGCGCCGGTTTGGTAACTTTGTATAACAGGTTATCTGTGCCGTTCATTCTTCTCCAATGCAGTAAGTAGGTTCAAATCATTATATCCCTAATCTCTGGTGGCGAGCAAACAGCATGCAAGGTTGACTTTTCCCTTTTTGAGATATAGGCTTATTTTCGAGATGAATGAATCGATCGATTTGGACGACAAACAAACAGACTCAATAGAAAGTCACGCGCAGCAAGAAGCAGCGTACACCAGAACACTGCACAAAAAATACCTGGGCATCAGAAAACGATACTGGGTCATTGGGCTGCTTGTTATTGCAATTGCGCTTACCATAGTTCTTGTCGTTTACAAAGACACACTTGCAAAACCGGAAACTTTTTCCTCTCTGGGCCCTCTGGGCCTATTCCTGTTTTGCCTGGCAAGTAACGCCACCGTTATATTTCCTGTCGGCGCCGTTTTCGCGGTAATATTGGCTCCACAAACATTCGGTATTACACCACTGGAGGCCTCACTCATCGGCGCATCAGCTGCCTGCATCGGCGAACTATCGGGTTATATGGCCGGATACGGCTCCCAAGCCGCTATAAAAAAACGCGGTTTTTACCTCAAAATTGAGCATTGGATGGAACGCCGCGGTTTCATCACCATCATCTTCTTCTCCGTTTTCGCGCTGGCCTTCGATGCTGCAGGACTGGCAGCAGGAGCATTCCGCTACCCTGTATGGCGATTTATCATAGCCTGCTGGATAGGCCGAGCCATCCTTTACATCACCATGTCCTATCTAGCAGCATGGGGATTTGATGTTATAGAGAACAAGGTTCTGGTCTTCGTCCTCATTGGAGTTATAGCGTTAGTAATTGTAATCTTTATAATTATCAAGCAACTCAGGGATAAAAAACGGGAAAAAGCAGAAAATGGAAACAATAATTGAACAACCGGAGGCCAAACCCAAACCCCTTACCAAAAGAAAAAAGATAATACATATCTCATTTCTTGCAGCCTCGATTGTCATAACCATTCTTTTCGCCATCTACCTCACCGGTAAACTGGAATACCTTACCGAAACATACGAAAGCTATGGACTTGCCGGCGTTTTTCTCATGGGCCTTATAGGCAGTTCCGCACCTATCTGGTTGGTTCCGGGATCGGTTGCAGCGTTTTTTGCCGGGGGACTGGGCTGGAATCCATTCTACATTGCACTTGCCGCCGGTGTAGGCGAGGGTATCGGCGAACTTATCGGCTACACAGCTGGGTTTGGCTCGCAAATAGCGGTTGAAAAAATTGGATTCTACCCCAAAATCAAATCATGGATGAAACGGCGCGGCTGGCTGGTGATATTTCTGGCATCCGCTATTCCCAACCACTTCGTCAAATTGGTAGGTGGCGCAGCCGGAGCACTGCGCTATCCGGCGTGGAAATATTTCATCATCGGATGCACTGGCAAAATCATCAAATCGTTATGCTTTGCCCTAGCCGGCAGAGGACTTTTTAATACAATCAAACCTTTTATTAACGGAGGAAACGCTCTGTGGATCATACTTGTTGCAGGAGTAGGCATAGCAGTTGTTGTTGGAACACTGGTTTACTTCTTCTACTACCGCAAACACAGGAACCGTAAACAGGAACCCCCCGATAATCTTTGATTTTTTAGCGAATTTGTGCTAATATTTAGTTAGTAAAATAATAGTCTTTAAATCTGCTGAGAACGCTTGGCAAGAATTGCAAACAAGCACACAGGCATTATCAAAGTCATAATTAATCTTTAAAAATCAAGGTCTTGTTTGAGCGTACCGGTAAGGTGCGTTTTTTTGTTTGCAGCTCTGGAAAGTGTATAGTTATGTCAACACATGTTTCTGCTAATAAAATCTTAATGGTAACAATCGGACTGGTTGTCGGGCTGGTAATCGCCGCCCTGCTCATAGTATCACTTGGCCTCCGTGATCTTGCCGACCCATGGGGAACAGCCGCACCTTATATAACCATCCTGGTGCTAGGTGTTGCGGGCATCACCATAATGCTGATCAGAGGACAGGAGATTCTGCATACACTGTCCTCCTACTCATCAACCGGCAACGGCGGCAGTGCTGCACCACCAAAAGAGTCCAGTGGCAAGCACATAATAATGGATACCAGCGCCATTATAGACGGGCGCATAGCCGATATCAGCCAGACCGGCTTTATTCAAGGGTCACTGATTATACCCAGATTCGTACTCGACGAGTTAAGACATATAGCAGATTCGGCAGATTCACTGAGGCGAAACCGAGGTAGACGAGGTCTTGAGATGCTCTCAAGACTACAAAAAGATTCAGACATACCTATCGAAATATCGGATGTGGATTTCGAAGACATGCATGAAGTAGATGCCAAGCTGGTACAGCTTGGACGAATACTTCGCTGCCCCATTCTAACAAACGACTTCAATTTAAACCGCGTCGCCGAGCTTCAAGGAGTACAGGTACTCAATGTGAACGAACTGGCAAACGCCATAAAACCTGTAGTACTCCCCGGCGAGGAACTCAAAGTGCACGTAATACAGGAGGGCCGCGAGTCCAGCCAGGGAGTCGGTTTCCTTGATGACGGCACAATGATAGTTGTAGAAGGGGGCAGGCGGTACATCAATAGCCACCTGAATGTGATCGTGGCAAGAGTGCTGCAAACCGCTGCCGGACGCATGATCTTCGCCAACCTCAAACCTGAAGCAGGCTAAGACATGAATGTAAAAACAGGCGCCATCATTGTTGCTGCCGGAAGCAGCCAAAGGATGGGCCAAGTAGATAAAATATTTGCCTCCATAAGCAGAAAACCTCTGCTTTATCATACCCTGAGCGCTTTTGCTAAGTGCTCATCGGTAGACAGTATCGTACTGGTTCTGAGCGAACACAACCTCAAACGCGGGCGATCCCTGGTTAAACGATATGGCTTCAGTGAAGTAGCGCAAATATGTGAGGGCGGACCAAGGCGGCAGGACTCCGTAAAACTGGGATTAGATCATCTTGCAAATTGTGATTTTATACTAATTCATGACGGTGCGCGTCCTCTGATCACGCCATCTCTTATTGATGAAGCGATTACCACTGCCAAAGAACATGGTACTTCAGTGGCCGCAGTTCCTGTAAAAAATACCATTAAGGTTGCGGATGATGGTGGTTTTGTGGTAAAAACACTTGAACGGGAAAATCTGTGGGACGTTCAAACGCCCCAGGTTTTCAAGTATGATATAATAGCGCAGGCCTATAGTAAGGTTAGCGAAAATGTAACTGACGATGCAGCGCTGGTTGAGCGCACGGGGAAAAGCATCAAACTGTACATGGGATCATACGACAATATAAAAGTAACTACAGTGGAGGATATTCACCTAGCAAGGTTAATTTTAAGTAATCGGGGCAAGTAGTGCGTGTAGGTATTGGCTACGATGTTCATTCGCTCACAGAAGGAGAAAAACTCGTTCTGGGCGGAGTTGAGATAAAGTACAATTTAGGACTGGCCGGGTGGAGTGATGCCGATGTTCTTGTTCACTCCATTATGGATGCTCTCCTCGGAGCCGCCGGTCTTGCAGACATTGGCACTTATTTCCCCCCATCCGATCCCGCATATAAAAACGTGTCCAGTCTTGCGCTCCTGCAAAAAATAAAAGCAATGCTGGACCAGGATGACTGGAAAATAGTAAATATCGATTCGACTATAATTGCCGAGCAGCCAAAATTGGCTCCTTATACAGATCAAATGAAGCAGTCGATAAGTAACGTTCTTGAAATAAATAAATCGCAAATTGGCATAAAAGCGACAACAACGGAAAAAATGGGATTTACGGGTCGCGGTGAAGGCATAGCAGCCCAGGCCGTCGCCCTTATAGATAAGAAGTAATGATAAAAGTATATAACTCACAGTCACAAAGTAAAGAAGACTTTTTACCGTCAGACCCGGTTAAGATGTACGTCTGCGGTGTTACCACCTACAGCGACTGCCATATCGGACACGCCATGAGCTACATCGTTTTCGATACAATCAGGCGTTATCTGGAATATCGTGGTTATAGTGTAAAACATGTGCAGAACTTCACCGACATTGATGATAAGATAATCGCCAACGCCAACAGGCTAAACGTCCCGGCAAAAGAGCTTGCCGATGGACTTATAGACAACTTCTTTGCAGATATGGACGCACTTAATATTCAACACGCACATATCTACCCCAAGGTAACCGAGGAGATTTCCGACATTATCAATCTGGTCAAGGGTCTTATTGATAAAGGATACGCCTATCAATCGGAGGGTGACGTATACTTTAGAGTCAATTCCTTTACCGGCTACGGCAAACTTTCACACAGAAGTTTAGATGAGATGGTAACCGGAGATCAGGGACAACATCTGGATAACAAAGAACATCCTATGGACTTTGCTCTATGGAAATCAGCCAAACCTGGCGATCCTGAGTGGGACAGCCCCTGGGGCAAAGGCAGGCCGGGCTGGCATATCGAGTGTTCCTCCATGTCGCTAAAGTATCTGGGAGAAACGCTGGATATTCATGGCGGCGGACAGGACCTGGTGTTTCCGCACCACGAAAACGAGATCGCCCAATCGGAGGCTTATACCGGAAAAGCGCCGTTTGCTAAATACTGGATGCACAACGGCCTTCTGCAATTCGAAAAAGAAAAAATGAGCAAATCCACCGGAAATTTAATAACAATAAAGGAGGCGCTAAGCCTATTCAGCTCTGATGCATTAAGGCTTTTCGTCCTCAGCTCTCATTATCGCAGCCCCATAACCTACACCAAAGATAATGTGGTTGCCATGAGCAGAGGAGTACAGAGACTGCGCCAGGCTGCGTTTAGCGAGAGTAACGCAACCGAAAGTGATAACATCGTCGACGGTGAGCCGTTTAAAAATAGATTTATCGAGGCTATGGACGATGATTTCAACACTGCTCAGGCAGTAGCAGCTCTTTTCGATCTGGCAAAAGAGATTAACAAAGGACAAAAAGCAAAAATGCAGGTTAGCAAGGCACAAAAGATGCTTACTGAGTTTGCAGGAGTACTGGGGCTTACGCTAAAAGAAGAGGAAAGTATTTCGCTCGATGCGATACCACTGATCGAGCTTCTCATAGAAACGCGCAAAGGATTGAGAACAGCCAAGCAGTGGGAACTGGCAGACAACGTTCGTAATGGGCTGCTGGCATTGGGAATAACCCTCGAAGACAAGCCCTCCGGCACTACCTGGAAAGCTTAAGAATCCTCTTTTAGTGTTTTGTTGACTAAACACGATGGAAACATTAGTATATAAGGTTATATATACATATATCTATTTTATCAATAATCGGATATCGAAATGATTATAAGAATGTTAATTAATATGATTAGAAAGCGAGGCAGATATGGATTACGCTTTATATATAGGCGTTCCCTTGGCTATTATTTGTGGTCTGGTGATCGGATGGTATGTTCTTCCACGAATTATAGCACAACGTAAACTACACACGGCAGAAGAAGAAGCAAGTAGAATAATTACGGAGGCACAAACAAAACAAAAAGAACTGCTGGTCGAGGCAAAAGAACATGGCGTAAAGGTAAGAGCCGAGGTTGACCTTGAAAACAGGGGGCGCAGACAAGAACTGCTGCGAATGGAAAAACGTATCTCCCAAAAAGAGGAAAACCTGGAGCGCCGAACCGACACTATCGACAAACGCGACGGACAACTCAGGAAAAGAGAAAGCGACAACGATATAGCAAAGAACCAACTGGATGAGATCAGGAAACAGCAACTGGCACAACTGGAAAAAATAGCTGATCTATCCAAAGATGAGGCCAAGGATCTGCTACTTGATATGGTAGAGACCGAGGCCCGCGACGATATAAGCAAACGCATATTCGAGACCGAATCCAGACTCAAGATGGAGGCCGACCAGCGAGCCAGAGAACTGGTAGCAACCGCAGCACACCGTTTGGCCGCCGATGTTGTCTCAGAATCCACCGTCAGTGCTATACCGCTACCATCGGATGAAATGAAGGGTAGACTGATCGGCCGTGAGGGTCGCAACATCCGGGCCATGGAAGCCGCAACCGGCGTTGACCTGATAATAGACGACACTCCGGAAGTAGTAACTATCTCCAGCTTCGATCCGGTCCGCCGCGAAATCGCAAAAGTGGCCCTTCAAAAACTGATCGTAGACGGTCGTATCCATCCTGGACGCATCGAGGAAATAGTCAACAAGGCCAGAAGCGATGTAGAGGCAACCATATACAGCGAGGGTGAACAGGCAGCCTATAAAGTAGGCATGAGCGGGCTCAACCCGGAACTTATCAAGATACTGGGCCGCCTGAAATACCGCTTTAGCTACGGACAAAACGTACTGGCACACAGCGTCGAGGTGGCTCATGTCTCCGGTATGCTGGCCGCCGAACTGGGTGCCGATGTCAATATAGCCAAGGCGGGCGGACTGCTGCACGACCTTGGTAAAGCCGTCGACCACGAGGTAGAAGGTACACATGCCGCCATCGGTGCTGATATAGCCAAGCGCATGGGCAGATCACCGCAGGTGGTTCGCGCCATAGCCGATCATCACAACGATGAGGGCAGCATCGACCTGTACGGCCTGATCGTCTCCACGGCAGATGCCATATCATGCGCCAGACCGGGTGCCCGGCGCGAATCAATGGATCGCTACATAAAACGTCTTGAGGCGCTGGAAAGCGTGGCCAACAGCTTTGAAGGTGTGGATAAATCGTTCGCAATTCAGGCCGGCCGTGAGGTAAGAATACTGGTCAAACCAGATGAGATAGACGACCTGGGCTCCCTCAGACTGGCACGAGATATAGTCAAAAAAATCGAGGAAAGTCTGGAATATCCAGGACAGATAAAGGTCACACTGATAAGAGAAACCAGAGCCGTAGACTACGCAAAATAGATCAAGCTAGAAAGGCATAGCTTTTGAGAATACTCGTCATTGGAGACATCGTGGGCAAACCCGGAAGGGACACAATCCACGAGTTTGTACCGGAGATACGTGAGCAAAATAAAATAGACATGGTTATCGCCAATGCTGAAAATGCGGCCGGAGGCGTGGGAATCACACAAACCACCGCTGAAGAAATGCTGCATTCAGAAGTAGATATACTCACCTCTGGCAATCATGTCTGGAGGCGCAAAGAGGTAATCCCTTATCTGGACAGCGATGCCCCTATAATCCGTCCTCTTAATTACCCGCCGGGTGTTGCCGGCAGAGGATATATCAAAATAGGGCAAGTCATGGTGGTAAACCTGGTTGGGCGAACCTTCATGCAGCCCTATGACTGCCCTTTCAGGGCCATGGACAAGCTGCTGGAAGAGCTTACGCAGAGGCCAAAAATCATTATCGTCGATTTTCACGCCGAAGCAACATCGGAGAAAGTCGCTCTGGGATGGTATCTGGACGGCAGAGTATCGGCGGTACTGGGCACACACACACATGTAGGTACGGTAGACACAAGGGTACTTCCCAACGGCACTGCCTACGTAAGCGATATAGGCATGGTTGGCCCCATGGACTCGGTAATCGGAGCTAACACCGACGCAGTACTGGAATCATTTTTGACCCAGACGCCACTCAACCTATCCATAGGCAAAGGCGACCGCCTTTTTAACTCGGTAATTCTGGAAATATCGGAGGATACGGGACAGGCCACCTCAATAACCCGCCTCGATAAAATAATAAGAGACTAATGAAAGTCGATCTTCACCTGCATACAACAGCATCAGACGGCAGTCTGACACCTGCGCAACTGATTAAACGTGCCGCAGATCAGGACATACGTGTTATCGCCATAACAGACCATGACTCGGTCGAGGGAATACCGGAGGCCACCCTAGCCGCAAAAAACTATAAGCAGCTTACCGTCATACCCGGCGTGGAGATAAGCACCGATGTCCCGGGCAACGAAATCCATGTTCTGGGCTTATTTGTCGACTACGCAAACCAGCAATTACAAGCAGAACTTACAAGGCTGCGTGTATCACGCCAAATGCGAGCCGAAAACATGACGGCCAAGCTCAATGGTTTAGGACTGTCAATTGAGTATGAGCGTGTTCTGCAACTGGCAGATGGCGCTTCGGTAGGCCGGCCTCATATTGCAAAGGCTTTGCTGGAAAAAGGATATATTAGCGATTTTCGTGAGGCCTTTGACAAATACATAGGTCGAAATGGCCCGGCATACGCTGAAAGAGAGAAAATGCTTCCGCAGGAGGCTGTTAAGCTCATAGCACAAACTGGAGGGCTTCCTGTTCTGGCGCACCCCGCCGATATAGAAAACCTTGAAGAATTACTGCCTTTATACAAAAAAAACGGCCTTATTGGCATAGAAACCTACTACCATGGATATTCTATGAAAACTATCGACTGGCTGTCCCAGTTGGCAAACAATCACGGATTGATTACAACCGGCGGTAGCGACTATCATAATGATAATGGAGATGCCGGAGGCCCCCTGGGGTACACGGATATACCATCAAAATCTATTGAGCAGCTACTACTTCTGGCCCGGCAGAAAGGACATCTTAAGTAATGATTCTAAATTCTAAAGAGATTCAAGAAATCATACCTCACCGCTGGCCTTTTCTGCTGGTGGATAAAATTCTAGAGCTTGAGGAAGGGGTAAGGGCCGTGGGGCTCAAAAACTTCACTTCAACCGAGTTCTTCTTTCCCGGACATTTCCCGGATTACCCGGTAGTTCCCGGTGTAATTCTGGCTGAGGCACTGGCACAAGTGGGTGCAGTAGCTCTGCTGAGCCTTCCCGCCAACAAAGGAAAAATCGCCTTTTTCGCTGGCATGGACGGATTCCGCTTTCGCAAACAGGTAGGCCCTGGCGACACGGTTAGGCTAGAGGTCACACTGGACAAGGTTCGCGGCAGCATCGGCAAGGGCACAGCCAAGGCGTTTATCGATGATAAAGTTGTAGCCAACGGCGAGCTCATATTCGCTATTCAAAAAGGCGAATAGCTAAAAGCGCATCAATACTTCGTAGGATTGTCGTACTCAATATCCGTTATTTTGAGGTCTATGTAGGTAAAATCACCGATGGCAAGATTCCATGTCGCTTTGCCATCAACCGGTATCATCATCCCGCTTATCTCGGAATACTGACTGATTTCAGCCGTCCACTTTTCCAGCTCAGCGTTGTCATCCGTGCCCATATACCGATCGGCAACAAAATCGATAAACCTGCCTTCTTCGTCGTAATGAAACATGGCCGAAGCGGTTACTCCACCATAGCGCATTGTCGCTTTGGCTGAATTTACATCAATTGCTTCCCATGTTATATAGTCACTCAAATAGGCAGTAGGAAACCATACGATTTCAGACAGATATCTGAGCATGGCCCCCTGATCAAGTTTTGGTCCGGCAGCATCAACAATCTTAATGAAAGACAACAGCTTCATCTGCATGCTTGCTTTGCCATCAAAATACGAATCCCTCCCCGATACCCAGATCAGAGGAAGGAACTTCAACTTGACCTGCCAGATAAAACCGGGGGGATCAATAGTAAAGTACTGCAAGGCAGAATAAGGCTTCCAGTTCTGGCCCTGCTTCATTTTGAAAAGACCCGTCTGTTTGAGGCGCACTGTGCTGATTCTTAGCTTACCGACGACTCCGGCATAGCGTAAATTCCTCTGTACCGGCTCTGGCAATCCCTCAATATCCTTTTCGGAAATAATGCTATCATTGATTGCACTGCTTGCTAAAAGCTGCTGCACCTCATCTGCCATTGTCCTCTGCCTCCTTGCCATTTAGATATCTATAATATCCGCAAAGGGAGTACCGCGCAACTTGAAAGGAATATGACCAGGCAGATATATCAACGGGCATGATTGAATACAAATGTACTAATGGGAGATGTAAAAGAGGAATATCAAAAACACTCACTTAGGCTATATGTAGATATACATAGGTAAGCAAGCTATCCCAGACACGGCAAGAGTAAACGGCGTCTAGCATCCGCCTCTGGCACACCAACACATATGATTGGCAACCCGACAGGTAAAAGCGCGCACAACTCAAAAAGGCCTCGAAATATAAGACATATCTTTGCACGTCACAATGTCCAATGCTACTAAAAGTGACTGGCAACAACCACCACGCGATTATCACTTCTATACAGCTTGTATTTATATCCAGCAGTCACCGTCCTGTATCAGGCAAGAAGGCGTACCTAAGGCAAGCACACAAGTGTTTTATAGCGATAACTTACGATGTTGTGTTATTCAATTGTCCAAGAGTATCAGGAATATATAAGCAGTAACCTCATGCTAGCGCAGCAGAATGAAGTTGTCCAAGTACCACGAAGCTCGTTTTGGTTAGCCGAAAAGACAGTTTGAGGCATCAATGTTAAGAGGTCTCGAGAAAAATCGTCGAACGAAGTTTACCGATAAAAAATGATACGACGCGGTTTGCGCCTAAAGTAAAACCCGAATGCCATGCCAACCAATAGGCCACCCAAATGTCCCTGCCAGGCAATATTAGGAAAAATGAAGCCGAGAAGGAAGCTTCCAGTGACCACCACCCAAAGCGATAGCGGCACAGGTATAAACATAAGCATCACCTTGAGTTTGGGCTGCATTACTGCCAGCATGCCACCCAGCGCAAAAACCGCCCCCGATGCACCAACAGCAGGAGGATACGGAAAGGCAGCCAGCCATACGTAAAACAATCCTCCAACAATCCCACCAATGAAATACACCATCAAAAACTTACGATCTCCCACCAGCATAATTATGTACGAGCCAAAGAAATAAAGCCAAAGCATGTTGAAAAATATATGCATCATATCGGCGTGCATGAACATACTGGTTATAAGTGTCCATGGTTCGTTCCATACGAAAAGAGGGTAAAGTGCAAAAAAGTAGCCCAGATCACGGGATAAAGAAGAATATTGAACCATCAAATCTATAATAAATACGACAATGTTTATGCCAATGATTGTCCAAAGCACATTTAAGTTAGGACGGCCATAGCCGCCACGTCCGTAATGCATACTTCAAGTGTAACGCACCCACTAACTAGCCCGCAAGTAAAAATTATAAAAAAATCTTGTTTGTGATGGTATAATGCTGACAGAAACCCAAAAGGAGGCAGCAGTTGAAAAAAATCATTATAGGCATAGTCATCGGATTGCTGTTATCAATTTCGTCGGTCGCGTCGGTTTCGGCCTCTCCACCATACAGTATCCTAATTGATGCGGGCTCTGGAAATAAACCAGTCTTCAATATTGATCCCGACACTGATGGAATAAGCCCACCGGAAATCACTATTATATTGCCTAACTGTCAAATGATTAAGCCGGGTCCTCCAAAGTAGATTATCTTCAGCCGATTTTCGCATGATTTTTTGGCGTAAAACCAGCGTTCCCCGTTGACACTTCTTCTCTCGCATTACTATAATACTTTATGTGCGGGAGTAACTCAGTTGGTAGAGTACCTGCTTCCCAAGCAGGCTGTCGCGAGTTCGAGTCTCGTCTCCCGCTCCATGAAGCTAAGCAACAGGCTCTTGACAGCCTGCATGAGTTGGAAGTATAAATACAACATATAGCTAGTGCAGACAACCTGCACAGGGCGGGCTCCCCAAAAATGCAATGGTACAACAAAATACTTGGCAATGGGCTTTAGACGGCTTCAAATACGAACTTGAACTGCAGGTAAAGCCTAAGACAGTAGACTACTATCACAGTAGAGTCAAAAGCTTCGCTAAATGGGCCTCAGAGACACATGGTATAAATTCCCCCACCTTGGTATCCAAAAGAGATATCCAGGCGTTCCTGCACGATCTCACCCCGCATAATGAACCAACTAGTAGAGAGCGCGATATAAACAGCTATCGGTGGCCCTATTATCGCGCGTTGAAGCGCTATTCAAGCTGGGCAATTCATGAAGGAATACTGGAAATCAATCCTATGGATGGCATCTCATTAAGGGCCCCACGTGCTCCTATTATTGAGCCATGCAAGCCAGATCATGTTCTACGCCTAACCCAAGCATTAGATCTGGAACACAAGCAGGCTCATACTGCCAGAGAAAAGATGCGATCTGCACGAAATACTGCTATCGTGTGCCTGTTTATGGAAAGCGGAGCGCGCCTTAGCGAGCTTACAAACCTAACCATCAATGACATAGATCTTGATAATAAAAGCATAATGATAAGGGACGGGAAAATGGGCAAGAGTCGGCAAGTAGTTTTGCCTCTGCGGGATTCTTCGATAAATACTCCAAATATGCACTTGCTGTTTTGATAGATGTTTCGGTAAGTCGCCTACTAATGGCTTCAGCAAAAAACAACTCGTCATAGATAGACACGTCAACATCCAGTATTCGGTTCACAGCATTTATGATATCAGGCAGGCCATGTTTTATTGAAATGGGATTTATTTTCAGCAAGCCTGAGTCTCCATTGTCTGCAAATAAAGATTCAATAACATATATATCGGATTACAGAATACTCTCGCAGTTACAACGTGTCAAGGGTAATAACGCTATATTGTGTGGCTACTAAGAGAGGTGATGTCATAGAGTACATTAGGGTGAAACTAGGGCGCCACTTGGAGAATATTTGAGAGGTCCTTTAATAGAAATCAACTTTAATCATTGCACAATTGGTAATTTTACAGTGAAGATAGTCCCTTTACCCTCCGTGCTTCTAACAGTAATGGTCCCCTTGTTTGCCTCAACCAGTGTCTTGGTAATAGCAAGACCTATTCCAATGCCACCCATAGAAGACTTTGTGGTAAACATGGCATCAAATATCTTCTCTATGTTATGAGGAGATATTCCTCTTCCTGTATCAGTTACATCGGTTACTATGTAGTTGCCAACCTTTTTGCTGGATATGGATAGCTTTCCGCTGTCGTGTATTGCCTGAATGGAATTATTAATCAGGTTACTGAACACACGTAACATTTGCTCTCTATCAACTTCAAGCACGGGCAGGTCTTTTGCCATATCAATATTTACCGCTACTGACTTGGGTATAGATATTGAGTTTATGGTTTCTTCAACTACAGACTGCAGATCAACATTACTCAAATTAGGTTGCTTGGTGTTGGCAAAATCAAGCAGTCCTTCGATAATATTGGATGACCTGAACACTTGTGTCTCCAGATGATTAAGAGATTTTGTTATATTTTCATCACTATTCGCCAGTTTCATTTTCAGGTAGTATGCGGCATTGTTGATGATGGCCAGTGGATTACGTAACTCGTGGGCTATTCCTGTAGCAAGTTGGCCTATTTCTGTGAGTCTTTGGGCTTGCGCAACTTTGTCGTTGGCCTCGGCAAGCTCCTTTTCTGCCTCTTTGCGTTCGGTGGCATCACGTGCTATAGCATAGGTTATTCCTTTATCATAAACTGGTGAGCCGGTCCACTCGAGGTATTTTACTGAGCCATCCTTACATATGTAACGGTTATTAAAGTCGAGAATCGATTTTTTATTATTGAGTTGATATCTTGCACGTTCGCTGGTTGTTTCTTTATCATCTGGGTGAACAAAATCCATGATAGAACTGCTGAGCAGCTCTTGCTCATTGTAACCAAGGACGCTGGTAAAGGCCGGATTTACTTTGAGGAAGTTGACTGTTTTTAGATCGGCAATACAAATCATATCAGATGACAGCTTGAAAATACGCTCAAACTCTTCTGTTGCCTTTTTTACTTCTTTTGTTCTCTTCTCAATCATGTGCTCCAAGTTTTCTGAGTATTCCTTGATTATATTATCAGATTGCTTGCGCTCGGTGATATCCTGCGTAAACCCGATTGCACTTATTGCTTTCCCAGATTCATCAAATCTAACTTTAGCTTCTTGGCGTACCCACTTTGTCTTCCCGTTTACCAGAAGTCGGTGTTCAACATTGTAGGGCACATGTTCCAAGGCATCTCTCCATGCAGAGTCTATAGTAGCTCTATCTTCAGGGTGAACGATATTAATAAATCTCTCATAGTCTAACTCTGTTCCAACAGTTACTCCAAAAATTTTGTAGTTCTCATCAGTCCATTTAAGAATATTATTTGTAATATCAAGTATCCATGTGCCTATATGTCCCATCTCTTGAGCTTTTTCAAGGAAATGCTGTTGTTTCAATAATTCACTCTCTGCCTGCCTGCTCTCAGTAATATCAAGCATAGTGCCGTAGAAAATATCGGCTTCACTTTTATCATCATGCATTATCTCGACTGCTGAGAGAAAGGTTTTCTCTCCACCGCCTTTTGGAAACATTCTCATCTCTAGGCTGTAAGGTTCACCTGTTTCTAACGATAGTTGGATGGTTTCGTTTACCTTATCCCTGTCATCAGGATGGAGCATATTCTCATAGAGCTCAAATGTGGGATTGACTTCGCCTGGTTCAAAGCCGAGGTGCCGATAGGTTTGCTCTGACCAAATCAGTGTGTTTGTTTTCGGGTTCCATCTCCAATTCCCAATTTCGGCTATCCTCTGTGCCATCTTCAGATTTTTCGAGTACTCTATGATTTTCTTTTCTGAAAGCTTGCGCTCTGTGATATCATTGCTCATACCGATGAATCCTATATTTTTCCCACTCAGGTCCGTCAAGTATGTGTTAACGATATGGACTGGTATCTTACTCCCATCTTTCCTCAGTACTTCATAATCACCCTCCCAGTGACCGTCTCTATTAAGCTGTTCAAAGTTAACCAATGTTTGCTCTTTCAATTCATCAGGAGCTAATAATTCTGTGATGTTTTTCCCCACCGCTTCTTCGTTTGTCCACTGATACATAACTTCAGCACGTTTATTCCAAGATAAGATGATATTATTGAAATCTATAGTAATTATGGCACTATCAATTTGTTCAAGAAGTGATGCCTGTAGATTTAACTTCTCCTCTACCTGCTTGCGCTCGGTGATGTCTGTTGAGATGCCCAGTAAACCAATAATCTCCTCTCTGTTTTTTGAGCGCAGCGGAGTCTTAACTTCTAGAAATATTTGCTGTTCGCCACTATCACGTACAGATACAATTTCTTCCGAAGTCTGCTCACCATGCAGGACACGTAAGTCGATTTTGCGTAGTCGTTTTGCAACATCTGGAGGGAAAAAGTTGGAATCTGCGCAACCGCCCAACTCTTTGGCCGAACATCCGAATAGTTTTAGTGTTAATTCATTTGCGTAACGATAACGAGATTTCGTATCCTTAATATAGACATATGAGGACACCTGATCCAATGCTTTCTTAAACTGCAAAGCTTCATTTGCAGCGGTCTCAAGCCTTTCTGCCATCTGTTGACGCATTTCCTCTAACTCAATGATCAATTGTTCTTTTGTCTTGTCCCTGTCATTCTTCATTAACTATCTCCCTAGAAAGACATGTTGCATAGATTAATTGCACTTGATAATATGCCCATGCTAATGAAATGTCAACAAGTCGAGACGTATATAATTTCATACGAATACTGTTTTGTATATTCGTTATATTTATCGGGATGTTTATCCACTCATGCATACGATTGGGTGATACCATTTCGAGAGCATGTTGGGGTGTAGAATCTGATAAAATTCCTCAATTTGGTACTATGGGCAATAATATGTGGCTGGCTTTTAAGCATGAAATTTGGCAAACTCCTTTATCATATTGTATGTTGGAGCAATGCTTGACAAATAACATACAATATGATAAATATTGTGGTCAGATAATACAGTCTTGGGGATAGATATTATGATAGTAACAGTGACAACGACGACGATAGTGACTGGCATGACTTATAGTCTTGTGAGTGCTCTTTCACTTTTGGTGGCATTATCTCTAATTATTATTTTAATTATCGTTGAAATTGCGAAAGCGAGTAAAAACCGTTATTGGCTTCGTGTAGTCACTGATATGAATATTATCGTTGTGCCATTCTTTATATTGTTTAGTGTTATGGTAGTCGATAAATTTGTCACAGTATCATTGTATTAATAAAACAGGCATAACTATAAACAATATAATATTAGCTAAACCATGTGCGAGGATCACTCCAAATAGTGATCCTGTTTTTTTTGCCATCCAGCCTAAATATAGTGAAACAAAAAATACAAAAAATACAAAAACCCAAGAAAGGAAACCTAAATGAAGAATAGCGAATATTATGCTAACATAGACAATTCCCCAACGTCTTAAAGTCATAGCTGCCGTATGCTGTAATACTCCACGAAAGATTAACTCCTCTATAAAACCAGGACAGGCAATAAAAATAATTGAATAAGATAATACTTTATCCCAGGAATAATCAGTTAATAGAGGATCAGGTTTCAATATTATATACTCAACTGCCCCGATAATAAGCCCAGATAATACTATTACTATCTGTAGCCAACTGAATCTTATACTTATACCAAGTTGCTTTACACTTATATTCAATATGCGAGCAACAACGATTGTGACCAACAGTAATGGCATATAGATAATAGCGAATTGCCAAAGTTGTGAGATACTAGCGAGTGGAATGGATAAACTGATAATCCTTATTAGTGGGACTAAAGCAAGTGATGCTATTAGTTGATTTGGAGCACTGGTCAGTGATCTTGAAGAATGAATAATAATTACGAATAACAGTACAATATTGCACAATACTCCCCAAAAGGGATTGATTAATATAGTAAGTAACTCTGCTGTAATTATAGCTAAGAGATATGCCAACAATGGCAACAATGATTTAAGATCTTTATCCATTCCTATGTAACGAGCCTCCAGTTATTTGGCACTATTTATCATTTCTTTTTAAATAGTTTGGGGAATGCAACTAAAGATAAACAAATAGATAACAACAAAATAATAAGAAAATATCCACCTACTCCCCAGGATAATATTGATAAAATCAATATCTGTTCATCCCCCCCATCATAAGGTTCAAGTATAAGAGGCACTGTATAACCCATGAATTCTCTGGCAACATTCAACGACTCTTCATATTCACCTGATGTAGGTACCACCATTGATACCCGGATCATATCGATCGTATCACTGCTTGGCCATCTCTTGATGTAAAAGTAGAGGGCTACCCTCCGCTCCTTAATTTCTACTCCTTCAATTTTGGATACTACGATTTTATTAACTGGTAAATAGCCTCCATATGGCGACACGGCTAATTCTTGTTTTGCCCAGTCCGGTAGAGCTTCGTAATTTATAAGATGTGTTGGCGTCCACGATGGATCAGCAACGTGGATTATTTCTTCCGACTCTTCTTCTATTTCGTACCCAAGAGCTTGGTAACAACCACGTGGTGAATGGAAACTTAAACTGCTCTTACTTTGCACTATTAGAAGGAATATAAGCTGAGATGACTCTTCATTAGTGTACCCTCTGAAAAGTATAGAATCCGCACCCAAGGTTTCCTTTAATGACCCTATGGATTGATCAAATCCAATAAAATCGGATAGTTCATAGGGGAAACTTTGCAGTTGCACGTCATCGCCTAATTCCAAGCTTGCATTAACGCGTACATCGCTTGCTGTTCCGCTATGTAATTGAGTACTAAAATGCATTTGGCGACTAGTAAAATCATCTGGTGTTGATAATAGAAATACAAACAATATCGCTAGCATAAACAGACCAAGCAATGGAGCATACTGTTTATATTCAATCATTTTTTATTTCTGCCCACGTTCTAAACCTACATTGAAGTAATTTAGCAAGTGTTATAAATATGATAATAGCAAACGCATATGACAATATCCCAGAGATTCCATGAAAATAGTTAATTGCTACTTCAGGATTCCACCAGCTCGCTATAAGAAGCACAGATACAATCCTCAGAATATTCGTGATAATTGCCACGGGAATAGCAGATAGGAATATTGTAGACTTTTTCCATGCGGGACCACTTTCCAGAAAGACAAGAACAGCGGAGACAGTCAGCAATGCTATTACGCTGTGTATGCCGCTACAAGCAGTACCAACAGTGAAGCTGGCATTAGGAAGATAAATTTGATTTCCACTGGTTACTACGTCGCTTAAGACCAAACCAGTTATCCATGCTGATGAATGAGTGGCTACAACCTGCAAGGAGGAACTAACTGTTGAAACCAAGGGCAAGGGTATCATTAAAAACATAAACAATATGGGAAATAAAAAGGCCCGTGCATTAGCCTTCCCGCATATAACAGTTATTGTTCCGAATAACACTAGTGGGAAGGATAACGCAGTAATATATTCCATTTTCCATATATAGGATAACAAATAAACTGTTAAGCCCACACCAATAATAATATATCCATTTAATGAAGGCTTCCCTAAAACCAGCCTATTACGCCTTATCCAAAAAACAGAACCGGACACAATGGGTACAATAAATCCATGGCTGTAATAGGGATTATTAATCCAATTATTAGTTAACCATATGAATGTAGGAATGTAGATTATTAATGCTACAAATAAAGCAAGGGAAATAATAATATTTTGCTTTTTGATTATTCATTCCCTCCATCCATCGTTTAATGAATATACCTCTATAGAGATACTATAGAAGCTTGACTAATCCGCAACTGTTTTGATTAATCGACGATTTTTGGCACAATAGTACAATATAATCGCCAGTATTCCGATAGACACCAGAGCCATAGTAGGCCATTCTGGTACTGGAGGCTGCGCGGTAGCATAGCCTAATGTGAATCCCACAATGTATGCATTTGAAGTCACCAATGTGTTTGTTCCATCCGAGGCATGCCGCAAACTTGCCGTATACTCAGTAGCAGCACTTAGGCTCGAAGACAAACCGACTGACGCACCACTACCTGAATCAGCATCATCTGTTATGTATCGATCCTGCTCTCTCGAGTCCAATTCAACTGGGCCTGCTGGTGTAGATTGATCAACACATAAATCGTATTTTGCGGTATTAACGGCACTACTATCATTGGAAGTCATATTATATTGAGCGTGTACGAATATTGGAGTTGCTACATAAGGCGTAATATTAGCAGTTGTGGCTGAATTAGCAGTTATATCACTGCTGGTTATGCCTGATGGACTTGCCGTATATCCTTCAAAAGCGGTGAAGTATTGATTGCTATCAGCCAAGGCAACAGCCACAACCTCGAAATTGTTGGTTAAAGAATAGGCACTGACATGTCCCTGCACTGTTTGCCTGTGTTGAAGCTTAAAAGAATAATCGGCGGCATCTTGATTCAACTTAACAGCAACTAAACTGACCAATCCTGAATCGGTGGAAGTACCTGTTGATCGAGTCATCGAATAACCCAGATCAGTCCAATCACCCGCGCCTTGCCTGTACATTATCTTCCACTCGCCCGTATTTGTACTGTTAGGTCCGGTTTGTCCACTCTCAATTGATGCAGCAACATAAAGGTGCCCTGCTACCGATAAGGTGACACCTGTGACCGTACTACTTGGCACATCCTCCCATGTACTCACCTGCATCTGGTCGCTTCCAGTAACACTCGCACAGGCATTATCGAGATGTTCCGGAGTACCTGCAGTAGTAGAAAGGGGAATGGCGACTATAGTACCAGTAGTGGTAACCAGTCTACGATTATCTGTCGACAAATGTTGAAGCGTATAAGTAAGATTCCCTGATAATGAACTCACATCAAAAATATGCACCAGTGAACCAATGCCATAATCGTTTGTTTTTGAAGCAGCTAGTCCTCGTTGCAGTGTTTGACTCACATTAGAATCGGCGCTATTAACTATTTTATACTGGGCATCAGTGGCATATGACCCAACTGTTGTACACTCAAAAGAAGCTACTACCAATACTGATTGTACATCACTGGTGTTACTCCCAAGGTTCAAAGTACTGGTAGTTATGGCATTTTCCCAGACACTATCATCTGAAACTGCCACTCCATCTGTAACGGTTTCTCCTGAAACCGCTGTTCTTAGTACTTCATCAGCATTTGCAGCTACCGGAAACAGCATGACCATAACACTGATCAGTAATGTTATTATAACTATTCTGCTATCAGCAAACTTACGTATAACAATTCCTTGATACTAAAGCCAGTTTGATGCTTATTATACACATATCTGCTAATTTGTCTATAGTGACCACCGTTGCATACAATATCGGGATGTTTATCCACTGACGCGTACTCTTGGACTATACCATTTCGAGAGTACGTTCGGGTATGAAGTTAAGGGTTTGAGGATAGTTTTATGCGCTACAAAGCACCATTATCATAGCACCTTCAGCAATTCTTGGTAAATGGGATGAAGGACCACCGTGCTTGACCACCACCAACATGTCTTGACCTACCATTCCTAAACGTTGTTAAAAAGTTCTTCCTTATGCGATTCAGTGTCTGCGGTTACAGGCTAAATTACGAGCTTCATCCCCTCAAATCCAAGCTGGATTTCGGCATCTAGGTCCTGGCTGACCTGCTGGATTTCTTTGCCTATTTTCTCCTCATATAGAGGGTTTATATGCACAACAATCGTGGGGGGCAAATAGCCTTTAACCTCCTTGAAAGATATCAATTCATCTTTCAGCAGGGCAGGTGTTAAGTGGCCAACAGCTATAGCAGAATCCATCATACTGTTAGGGAATGTAGTCTCAATAATTAAAAACTGCGGTGAAGAAATATACTCCCAAGCCCCAGAAAGTCCTTTTGTCGTATCGGCACTAAAGAAAAATGACTTGCCATCACCATCGGTTATTTCATAACCAACGGTGGGAACCCCATGATTGACAAGCACAGGTAAAACCTTATAGCCACTAACAGTTTTTAATATATATGGCTCTAACAACACTGTTTTAAAAGAAGGGGCTTCGGGAGATGGAAGACGAGTAAGGTCTGGATACATTACGCCATTCATTATATGAGACCCAAGTGCCTCAAACACAGAAGCAAGGGAGTAGAGTTTTTTTGTCCCCCATGGAATATTACTAAGCACATTGCCAAGCCCCAATGTAGCCAGGTCTCTTATATGATCAAAGTGGCGGTGCGTCAGTAATATAGCCTCCAGCTTTTGCTGTTCTTTAAAAGTTAGAGCAGAAGTAATGCATCCAGCGTCAATAGCCACAACGCCATCAACCAGAATAGATACGAGCCTGGTATTTGCCGACTCCAGATTATGTACTCCCAAAAGCGTAATTTCCATAATTCTCCCTCGATCAATAATGGATTGAGGTTGGCACTCAAAGCAAAAGTGCCAATCCCCTCTTTTTATTTAAGTGGAATCAAATAGTATAATAACAAACCGATGCAGATATTTATACCTCAGGTGGGAAAATCCATGTAAATAGTATTGAAGTGGCTGCCGTATATATTGGTTTTCAGATAGTTCAAGCTTAAGATTAAACTACAAAGCAATACATGGAACTTCTGAGGTAGGCTTTGTATTATCTGCAGATTGCCAGAGCATAATTAGTGCTACTGTAATGGAGAAGAGCGAACTTTTAATTGATTGCATGTATCTCATGTGGAATGTATAATCATTGCTACGATGTACAGGAAATTTGTTTGGGCCGGAGCCGCAGTATTAATGATCCTGATTATAGGCAGCATTGGGTACTGGCTGCTTTCCGGTCAGGTTGCCAGCGTAGGCGATGGCTTCTACATGACAGTAATAACCATAACCACGGTTGGCTATGGAGAGGTGGTTGAGCTTGAGGGCGCGGCCCGGGCTTTCACCATATTCATCGCCATCGCCGGTATCAGTACACTGTTCTACATAATCACCAATTTTACTGCACTTATCATAGAAGGGGAATTAACGAAATCCTTTAGGAGAAGGAAAATGGAAAAGATAGCCAATAAATCAGAAAAGCATTACATAGTATGTGGTATTGGCACCACCGGGATTCACATTGTAAAGGAGCTTCAAGCCACCAAGCGACCGCATGTGCTGGTGGATACTGATGAGTGCCTTATGGAAGAGATATCAAAGCAGCTAGAGGGCGAAATCTATATCATCGGTGATGCTTCTGATAATGATACCCTGGTTAAGGCTGGGATTGAGCACGCCAAAGGTGTTTTTGCAGTTACCAAGGACGATAATCAGAATCTTGTGATCGGTTTATCAGCAAAGCAGCTTAATCCCAAGATAAAAGTGGTCTCCAGATGCCGTGATACAAAGAACGTTGAAAAGATGAAGCTTGCGGGTGCTGATGCTGTGATTTGCCCTCATTTGATAGGTGGTATGAGAATGACTTCCGAGATGGTGCGCCCTACCGTGGTTAGTTTTTTAGATATGATGCTACGTGACACAGAAAAGAACCTGCGTGTTGAAGAGGTACCTATACCAGATACGTTTGCAGGTAAAGATCTTATGAGTTTGAATTTGAAGAAGTACCGCAACATAGTGTTGCTTGCCATGAAATCGGGTGGAGATTGGATTTATAATCCGCCGGAAAATCACGTTATCAAATCGAATGAAACTTTGGTTATCATGACCACGCCCGAGGAGGGACACAAGCTTGAAAAAGTACTCGAGGCAGCTAAGGCATAACAAGCACTCGATAATAGCGAAACATGAGATAACCAATGCCCGATTTATATAAGCACTAGACTATAGACTCAACATCATAAACAACTATAGGTTTGTCTTTGCCCTTAAAACTCTGCGGTTCAAGCGGCGTGGCTACGATCTTATCCTTCACTCTTTCGTATGTATCGAACCCGACCCATATTTTTGCACCCGGCGCACCTCCACAGAAGCGCGATGCCATATTGACCGTGTCACCAATTACGGTGTACTCCAACCTACCTCTACCACCAATACTGCCGGCCGTAGCGATGCCTGTATTGATACCAATTCCCCACTGCAACGGACCAACTTTTGTGAACTGGGCATTTACCTCATCCATACCCTGCTGACACTCAATAGCGGTTTTTACTGCCAGGTACTCATGATCCTGCTGATCTTGTGGCGCGTTCCAGATTGCCATAACGTTATCACCGACGAACTTGTTGATCATACCATCGTTTGCCTGAATTCGATCGATCATCACCTCAAAGCACCTGTTGAGTAGCTCGACAACTTGTGGAGGCTCAAGCCCGCTGGATAGTGATGTAAAACCCCTCAAATCCGCAAAAAACACGGTCACTGCCCTATTTTCTCCGCTCAGCCCCAGCACGTCTCTATCGGCCATGCCTATGATGGCTTGCGCTACTTTGGGCGATACGTACTTACCGAACAGCCCGGTAACTTGCCTCTGATCAGCCCTTTCCATTGATATCTTAATGATAATCACGCATGTAAACAGTATTAAAACGGCAAGAGGAAGATACATGGGATCGAGGATATATCCCTTACCGGAGCTGATTGCAATAATAGCAATAAACGCGCCTATCAAAACAACGGTGAGCAAAGAACCCTTTTTAATAGAAATGCGTGGAAGTAATATCCCACACAGAAAAGCAGAACTTAGAATGACCAGTAGATTGCTCCAACTGCCAACAACTGTTAGATAGTTGCCCCTCAGAACAGTGTCCATGGCATTGGCATGTACCAGCACACCAGGCATACGCCCAAAAGGAGTATCAAGTATATCTATTTCTACGGCAGCATCGGTGGAGGTGGTAACACCCACAATCACTATTTTGTTCTCCAGCAGGCTGGCATCAAAGGTACCCTCTATGATATCCATATATGGCACGCTGGTAAAAGCTGACCGCTGACCAATGTAGTTGATATACATATAGCCTTCACCGTCAAGGCGTATGTCGCTGATATCCTGTATCACTCTGGCAGCTTCAAGCATGGCAACCGAAAATGCAAGATACTCGGTAGTAGATCCCTTTTCTCTAATTTTGAGTGGAAGCTTTCTTACATTATTATCATTATCCACAAGCACATTGGCATGACCGATGGCAATAGATGAGGATGCCAGGGAGTCCAGCGGCGTTATGACGTCTTCAAACTCCAAAACGCCGTCTACGTTTTTATACTTGTTTGCATCGTTTATAACTCCAAAATTACCCAGCATTACATTGCCCGCGGCATCCATCTGGGCTTTCAGAACACCATCACCCGTCCACGAATTCCCGAACAGAATATCATAGCCTACAATCTGAGCCCTGGCATCCTTCATATTTTGTATGGCCTGACCATGCAGCTCACGAGACCACGTACCAATATCGCCATACTCATCCAAAGTAGCATCATCAATTGCAGCAATAACGATATTGGAGGCCGGAACCTGCGCAACATATAACTTATCTTTTAAACTCTGATTGACTCCATAAAAAGGTGCTATAAAGTAAACGACAAGTGCTATTGCCACACCCGCACCGAAAATGATGAAGCTGTAGTACCAAAGCCTTCGGTCTTTACGGGTTTTAAAACTAAATAGTGTTTTAAGAGCCGGTTTAAAGTTTCTCTGGCTTTGCCTTGTGCCAGCCTTGATGTCATCCCATTTTTCTTTCCAGAAGGCGACCGTAATACACGTCCTGCCAGCGGCCTTTAGCACAGCCCACCTGTTACGCCACGCTTGCGCAGTAGAAAGGCTTTTGTAGGTAGATGCAAGCCCCTTTTTGGCCTTGCGCCAGAAGTCGGCAAGGGTTGACTGGGGTGCAAACATATTTTTAAAAAACGAAACCATATATAATCCCTTACACAATCATTTTCTGGCTAGTTTAGCCAGACTACTATAAACCGGCGTGATAATCATCACCAGCCCCTTCGACATAGTAAGCATCCTCAGGACCGGCATGAACCGTACCCGTGCCATTGGCCCAATCTATATAGGCCGCTTCCCATACATAGTCGTCTTCCATCAACCTGCTGGACTGGAACACTACCTGATCGTCAATCAGTATCTCAACTGTAGCAATGGAAGCACCAAGTCTATCATCTGAGTAGTAATGAACAAAGAACCAATAACGGTCATCCGTGCTTACATCGGTCAGCGTAATGAATTCCGGGCCAAAGCCATCGGTATCATCTGTATCGAGTACAGGATCACCACTGCTTAAATCACCCGAACCATCCCAATCAGGATCATCGGTGTGATAATAACAATCGTAGTCACGATCATCATAGTACTGCCAGTAATTAGCGTCCTGTGACCATATAAAGTGGCTGTCAAAGTCGGTGACATCAGTATCCCAGGTAAGTTTGATCTGTACATCAACCTGCGGTATGTCGCCGTAAACGGTTATAGTGCTGCTGCCTGTGTAGCCAGGATAGGCGACCGCCACGGTAATGGTGTTTACGCCTTCAAGAATATTGACCGACTGATCGAATTGGCCACGGCTGATAGCTATGGTGCTGGCGCTACCATTAACCGTCAGCGTTGCCGTGGTTACATTGCTATCGCCTACAGTACCCTGAACGTCAATAGTTCTGGTCTCAAAGCGTTGCGCGTCAACAGGGCTTGTAATATCAACATCAACAATCACTCCAAACATAAAGCTGTCTGTCGCCTCGGTTGACTGATTGCCAAGAATGTCTATGGCCCTGGCCGTTATCGTATAACTCTCAATCTCAAGCGCAGGCATGGTATATGTCCACGACGCAGAGCCGGTAGCATCAACCCAGATGGCACTGGCGACCCAATCGTTTCCATCCCACCATGTGTTATTAAGATCTCTTTTTATTTGCACCTGCACCTTATCAAGTGTACCGTTCGGCAAATCAGCCGCCGTACCGCCAATAACAACAAGCTCATCTAAGGAATCTGCGATATCATCAAGCATCACGATAGGATTGGTTGCATCATAATTAAAGGTATCAAACGCCTGTGCTGACTGGTTACCTATTTTGTCTACGGATTTGGCCGTTACTGTGTAATTCTGATTTTCCAACGCAGGCATAGTATATGTCCACGACGCAGTGCCGAAAGCATCAACCCAGGCAGCGCCGCTGTCAACCCAGCCGTTTCCGTCCCACCAGGTACTATCCAACCCTTTTTTGATCTGTACCTGCACCTTGTCCAGTATGCCGTAAGGCGCATCAGCAGCCGTGCCGCTAATGATAACAAGTTCATCCACAAAATCTGCGATATCATCAAGCGTCACAGTGGGAACGGTTGTATCGTAATTGGAAGTATCAGACACCTGCTCAGATTCGTTATCAGCCTTGTCTATGGATTTGGCCGTCACTATATAGTTTTGCTCTTCTAGTGTGGGCATGGTATATGACCACGAAGTGGTGCCAGCAGCATCAACCCAGATGGCACTATCAACCCAATCGTTTCCGTCCCACCAATTACTATCAAGGCCCTTTTTTATCTGCACCTGCACCTTGTCCAGCTCGCCGGGTGCGAGGTCAGCAGCAGTGCCATTTATAATAGTGAATTCATCTACAAAATCTGCGATATCAGCAAGCGTTACCGTGGGATTTGTGATATCGGCATAAACATCTATATATCCGGTTTTAAGCACTACATCGCTATCAAGCGGATTAGACACGAACAGCGATACTTCGTACAGCCCGGCGCTTGAGTAGGAGTGCGTTGGGTTTTGAACATCGCTGGTGCCGCCATCGCCAAAAGTCCATGCCCAGGCACTGGCAACTCCCGTTGACAAATCGGTAAACTGTACAGGTTTGTTAGCAGGCAGACTGGTTGGCACTGCAGTAAAATCAGCAACAAGCTCAGCAAATACCAGTACGTATCCGGTTTTTGTTAGTGTATTATCGCCGGCGATATTAGACGTAGTAAGTGACACCGTATATGCCCCCGGAAGAGTGTAGGCATACGACGGATGTTGCTGATCGCTGGTTGACTCGTCACCAAAGTCCCAAGCCCAGGACGAGGAACCACCTATGGTTTGATCGTAAAAGTTCACGTTCAGACCTACAACCACCTCAATATAATCCTGATCCGCGACTGTATAGTTGGTACCAAATGCGGACTGCGGAGTACTATATACCGTTACGTAATCGGTTTTTACAGTGGTTTGCCTGGTGACCGGGTTTTCCACGATATGCTGCAACGTATAAACGCCAGCCTCATCATAAACATGCGACGGGTTTTGCTGATCGCTGGTGGTTCCATCACCAAAGCCCCACTCCTCTGACGTGTAATAGCCCTGCCCATAACCACCGGTGAACTGAAGTGAGTCATTAACGGCGACATCAATACCGCCATCGGCCTCCCTCTCTGAAGAAAAAACGGACTTGGGCGGCAAATAAACATCGCTATAAGTAAAAGAGGTAATTTGGCCGTTGTCATCAATCTCTACATCAACGGTTACGTAGTAGGTATCACCAGTCGTAACGATAAACTGCGAATAGAGCTTTTGATCAAAAAGCACCCCATCATTGTTGGCTTGCACCGTAAGCGAAACTGGGCCGTCACCACGAGCATGGGTCATAATATAGTATCTGCCGGCAACAGGCTCATCGATATTTATTGATTGTTCTTCATCCAAATCACCCGTATTTGTAGACAGTGGTATTTCATTGGCCTCAAACCCGGGCGGTACGATACCAGCGTTTCTCTCATATGGATCAGCTACATGTAGCCACACCGGCGAGGCAACGGTAATATTAAGCTCGCTTGGCGGCGGCGGTATTTCTTGAGGCGTTTGAGGTTTTTCGCCTTCTGTTACCAAAGTCTGATTGCCTCCACCCACGGAAACCCTGTTTCGTCCGTTTGTATCATAAACATCAGACAGCCCCTCAAATACCTTTACCTCGGTTACCGTCTTTACGCCGTCTGACTCATCAACGTTAATGGCTATCAGAGTGCCACGTATGATGGCAACGGCAGAGGCCGTTTTCACGTTGAAACTTGATTTTGTATCCACCAGCTTGGTTACGCGGCTCCACGTTGTACCCACGTTTTGCGTGAACTGGATGGTTGTAGAACCTTTTACGCTCATACTTAATGCATCAACGCTGATTTCGGCACCGGGTTCAAGCTGTGTGGAACTGCCGTCGAAGAAGTTGATAAGCGCCCTGCCAGTATCTGCCGATGTTCTGATGATATCGCCCTGCTTAAGAATTGCCTGCTTGGTATCGACCCTTTGCTCAATATCACCTCTGGTTATAAATACGTCATCAGCTACAACAATAAGGTTGTTTATTACGGGAACGGTGAGTGCTGAAGTGGAGTAGGAAGGTAATACCAAATATGTGAGTAGAGGAGATATTGCCACCGCAATTATCACTGCTATTGCTGCTTTACCGATCTGCACTCTTTTTTAAGTCTCTTTCACAAATTGAATTTAGTTACTATCTGGAATTACCTGAATTACCACGTGTACCTGAGTCGCCAGGCGTGCCAGAGTTGCCCTGGTTTCCAGAATTACCAGGCGTGC
>JABGRK010000012.1:0-102448 GCA_018648325.1 Chloroflexota bacterium | reverse complement strand
CAGAGTTGCCCTGGTTTCCAGAGTTGCCAGGCGTGCCAGAGTTGCCCTGGTTTCCAGAGTTGCCAGGCGTGCCAGAGTTGCCCTGGTTTCCTTTATTGCCCTGGCCTTTATCTGCCTGGATCACATCTCCCAGCACGTAGTCTGTTATCTCTCCCTCCTCATTCATCGTAATTTGAAGGGGCACAACATATATTCTATTTTTTACAACGTCTATTTCCTGATAATCGCTACTAGAAAACACATCATCATTCGACTCACCTGCAATAGTCAGTTTAACCACTCCATTGTCCTTGGCATGCATCGCTATTTTATAGATTCCGCTAATCGGATTATGAATGACAATCGATTGCTCATCCAGCTTCTTGTTGTCTTCAGGATTGACCACGTACGCAACACTACAAAGCGGGACTTCATTTACCTCAAACCCAGGAAAAACCAGCCCGGCGTTTCGCTCAAGCGGATCTATAACATTTAACCAAGCAGGTGATGTCATGGTAGCGCTTAGTCTGGAAACAGAGTCAGGAATATCCAGCACTTCACCTGCCTGTCCATCCTTAACCTTTGTCTTTTTACCACTGGGAACTTTGATCAGCTTGCCCCCAACGTCAACATCAACCGTACCCTCCGACACCGCTACCTCCGTTGAAGTTGAGCCATCAGGCAGCTGGTCTACGTTTACGGATAGTGCCGTACCGCGCACGATTGCCACAGCACTGACTGTTTCAATATTGAAGTTGGACGCCGTATCGAATAATTTTCTTACGCGGCTCCATGTTGAGCCAAGCTCCTGGAACAATATTATGGTAGTGGACCCATCTACTTCTTTAATCAATTCTTCAACCGTGATATCTGTATCCGGTTCCAACAGAGTTGAGCTGCCCTCGAAAAATGTTATAAGAGCCCGCCCTGTAGTAGAAGTTCGCACCCGGTCTCCCACACTAATCGTGATTTCGGGAGTTGTCACCTGTTCGCCATTTACAGTCACGGAATCGGTTACCACAGTTAGGTTAGTGATTGCGGGTAAAACCATGGAGGCTAAAGAGTATGAAGGTAAAGCAAAATACAGCAATACCGGAGATAAAGCCACTGCAATTACTACAGCTATTGCTATTTTCCCAATTTTCACGCCGATATTGCTACTTTCATGTTTTTTGAGTGAACAGGAGTTTGTACCTAATAAATATATAAAACAACAGAGGGAAATGCAACTTTCAGCTTTAGTCCTTCTTTGGAGGGCGCGACATACCGCTAATCGGAGCACCGTACATTCTTTTTCTTATCATCTTATTGGCATCACTGCCGGCCAACGCCTCAAACAGCATTTTAGACTCGTTCATTACTCCACGAGCATACTCAATAGCATGCTGGATATCACTTTGCGGATCGGAATTTAGCTTACCATGTCCGGGATACAGAGCATCTATGCGCAAATTAGCCAGTTTATGCAGGGAATTCACGTAGTCACTGATGGCGCCGGACCCGGATACACCGGATAGTGTTCCACCCGCAAAAACAGTGTCTCCCGAAAAAAGCAACTTGCATGTGGGCTCGTACAGACACATGCAGCCGGATGTATGGCCCGGCGTGTGTATAACCATTAACTTATAGTTTCCTATATCTATGGTGATGCCGTCATCAAGCCATAAGTGAGTGTAAAACTGCGTTTTAATGGCGTTGCGTTCGGCATACAGGGTTACAAACTCGTCCTGCATCTCTATCTTGTTTGCAGCCAGCGTATGTGCTGCCACTATGGCCGACTCAAATACAGGAGTTGCGCCGATGTGATCAAAATGCTCATGAGTCAGGAGTACAAAATCAATATCGGTAGCCGCAAGACCCAGCAGGCCAAGCTGCCCCAGCAGTTTCTCGGCTCCGCTGCCGGCACCAGTATCTATAAGAACGTTTTTATCTCTTCCGCGGATAAGATAAACGTGACTGCCGGGCCTTTCGGAGGGTAACTGATAAATATTTTCCCTGAGCTCAACCGGTTGCTGCACTTCAATCTGATTTTCCACTGGCCAACTCCTGGGTAGTTTTGCGCAACATATCACACAATCGCTGCATTACGATCAAGCCAAACTGCGGCTGATTGCGTATGAGATAGATGAACTTGGGCTCATCCAGCACTATTAACTGGCTGTCCTGGGCTGCGATTGCGGTTGCTGACCGCGGGCTTTTGTCGATCAGCGTCATTTCTCCAAAAAAATCGCCTTTCCCCACCGTAGCAACGTATATCTTGCCCTCCTGCGGCCCCTTATATATATCAACCGAACCGGAATAGACAATAAACATCTCCCTATCGATGCTGCCCTCTTCAAATATTACGTCGTCTTTTTCATATAATCTAACAAATTGCTCAAAGGGCGATTGCGATGCTGCTTTACTTGTATTATTAACTGGGTCTTTCAACTAAAAGCCTCTCCCTGAAATAAACGCGCGATTTTAGCTAGGATTTAACACGTACACGCATACAAATATAACATATCCCGCTTGATTTACCTAAAAAACGGCGAATTCAGCCTACAGAGTTTTAGTGAAGTTATGTTATACTAAACGACAATATTATATTAAGTAATTGGAATTAACGATATTACTTCTACAACTTTTAATCAAGCTACTCACAATTCGCTAACGCTTAATGACGGTTCTTGCATTGCTGTTATAGGTGGCGGCCCAGCCGGCTCTCTTTTCAGCTATTTCATTCTCCAGATGGCACAGCGAACAGGCATCCAACTTTCTGTTAACATTTATGAACGGCGAGATTTTGGTTCGCTGGGACCAAAGGGATGCAATATGTGCGGCGGGGTTATTTCGGAGTCCCTGGTACAAGCCCTATTACTGGAGGGTATCGAGTTGCCTCCGGAAGTAGTCCAAAGAGGCCTTGATTCATTCAAATTCTATTCTGAACAAGAGACTGTTTCGCTCCATGCTCCGGCGCACGAAATGAGAATTGCCACCATATATCGCGGAGCCGGGCCTTTGAAAGATACAGGATCAAAATGGAGAAGCTTCGACGGGTACCTGCTTGAAACGGCTCAGGCAAGCGGAGCCACGATAATAAACGATAGGGTGATGGACATCACATGGGCTGATGCTAAACCACAGGTACATACCAAGGATGGTCAATCTAGGGTGTACGATCTTGTTGTCGGTGCTATCGGTGTTAACACCCCAAGTTTAAGTCTTTTTGAAAAACTCGGCGTTGGATATAATCCACCCAGCACAAGAAAAACAAGCAACATGGAATTTAAGCTTGGCGCCGATTTTATTAATGCTAATTTGGGTAATTGCATGCATGCTTTTCTGATAGACCTGCCCAAATTGGATTTTTCAGCAATTATCCCAAAGGGTGAACATGCAACCCTATGTCTGATTGGCGATGAAATCAATTCAAACTTTGTAAACCATTTCATGAAAAATCCTGCCGTAAGTAAGTGTCTTGCAGGCAAAAACGACGGCAACAGCGCCGTTTGCCGATGTGCACCTCTGTCCAGTCTGGGTGACGCCACTCATCCGTACGGCGACAGGGTTGTATTGCTTGGAGATTGCAGCATGTCCCGCCTTAACAAGGACGGCTTAGGATCAGCCTATCGGGTAGCTAAAATAGCAGCATCCACTGCCCTTTTCAAAGGCATTTCTGAAAAAGATTTCCGTAGTGGCTATTGGCCCGTTTGCCAAGCAATACGCACTGATAACAGATACGGTAAATTAATTTATCGCGCTGTAGGCCTAATCAAGAAAAGCCGATTGTTAACACGTAGCGTAATGCGCATGGCCCGGCATGAACAAAAAATGCCGGGTAAACAGCGTTGGATGAGCTCAGTCCTATGGGATATATTCACCGGCAGCTCGTCCTATCGTGATGTAATGATGAGATGCTTACGTCCTGGTTTTTGGAGTCGCCTGATCTGGAACATAGTTGAGAGCATATTCACTGGCCCTATGACGGAGGATAAAGCAGTAAAAAGTGGACCGGAGGTACCTATGGATAAGAGTACACTGGGAAGGGATTATCACGCTGGCGATGTTATCGTCCAACAAGGGGACGATGGCGAGTGTATGTATATAGTTCAGTCCGGGCAGGCAGAGGCTCTAGATTACAAAGACGGGCAGGAAGTACAAATTGGGCTACTGAAAAAGAATGACATATTCGGTGAAATGTCGATTGTACGCAAAGAACGGCGTGCCGCAACGGTTCGCGCTCTAACTGATATGCGCATTTTAACAATTGACAAAAAAATCTTTCTGCGCCGAGTGCACGAGGACCCATCTTTCGTTTTTGTTATTCTACAAAAAATGTCAAATCGTATACAGGGATTAAACGATGAACTGGTACGGGTGAAGTCTGACTCTAGTCAAACTATCTAATGCATAATCATTTATGTGTCAAATTAATTCTTTTTAGAGGCCCCTGTTTCTATTTCCACATTGAATCAGGAAGCCTACTAGACTTTAGGTAGGAGAGAAACTAGATACAGCAAACGCATGTGTTTATTGACAAAATCAGCATAATGACAATATTATAAATGCAGGGCGAAGCTTAAAAAGGAGGCAAGGGGTTCCCGCCTTTTATCGCCCGTATTTCCCAAGCAGGTTGTCGCGAGTTCGAGTCTCGTATCCCGCTCCATGAAGCTAAGTACTGGGAATATACCTCACGTAAGTAGTGGATTCAAAAACACTTAACTATGAACAAGGTTTTACTGGTTCTGCTTCGCAATATTTCCTTCCAATATAACCATCTCCACATTTTCAGCGTTTTGCAATATCGTGATATCTTCAAGAGGATTGCCGTTTACTATTATTATATCGGCGTACTTGCCCGGTTCAATAGTGCCGGTGCTGTCGCCAATAAAACATGCTTTTGCGCCGTTTGCCGTTGCTGCAACTATGGCATCCATAGGTGAAAAATCGCAATATTTTACCAGAAGCTCAAGCTCTTGTGCATTTTGTCCAAACGAATTGACACCAAGCCCAGTATCCGTACCTGTAGCCAGTGTTGCACCAGCCTTGTGTATTCTCTTATAACTATCCATCAGTTTTTTACCAACGTCTCTTCCCGCTTCAATCGCATTACGGAAAACGATAGTTGTTGATACAAATACAACGTCTTTCTCCATTGCAAGCTCAATACACTCATCATCAGTCAGTAGTGCGTGATCCACCGTTTTAACCCCACCCATAATTGATTGTTTAGCTGCCTTAAGCGACATTTCACAATGTGCGGTAACATACTTGCCAACCTGCGCTGCAGTATCAACAATAGCTTTTATTTCATCCAGATTGTATTGCACATCCGTCGGTCTGTCTCCAAGCGAAGAAAAACCACCGGTGGTGCTTATCTTGATGAAATCCGCACCTGCTCTTAATGCATAGCGTGTGGCCTTAATACATTCGTCTACCCCATCACATATCAAACTATTGGATACATTGGAAGGGTGCTTTGTTGTTCGTATATCGACATATTCCAGCGGCAGATACGGTGCATCAGCATGACCGAATGTCTGACTAAGCCAATATCCGGCGGCAACTATTCGAGGTGCCCCCGACAGGATGCCCTCGGCAACCGCCTGCTTTAAAAACAGCGCATTGCTGCTGCCGCAACACTTTGCCGTGGTATAACCTGCGTTCAGCATGGTCTTGGCATCACTGATCGATTGAATAAGGCCAAGCTCTCGCGGATTTATTACCCTTTCCAGTACCCCGCCTTTCATGGTTCCACGGAAATGTACGTGCGAATCAATGAGTCCGGGCATGACGGTCATTCCGGTTGCATCTATAATCTCAGCCTCAGGAGAAAAGTTGAGGTCTTTTCCAACGGCTTTAATGGTCGAACCTTCAATCAGAATATCAGCGCCGCTTACAGGTCCGGCTCCGGTGCCATCAATTAAAGTGCCACCCTTGATCAGTTTGAATTTGCCAGTTTCGCTCTTGCTCATGCCGACATCCCCCTTCATCTGCTTGTAGTTGACAAACTACTTGAGATATAGCGTCTGATAATCCTAGTATAAAAACATTGTCAACCGGATATCATTTAATGTTATGTACGTTATTATCACGCCCGCCTCGTAAAAGCATTGCGCATATTACGGTCACAGCGACTGTAGCAATAGCTGCAATGGCAAAAGCCGTAGAATAGCTCCACTTCTCAATGAGCCAGCCCACTACCTGTGTTAGTGAAGAGTTGGATTGCATTATAGCAAAGTAGATTCCAAATACCATCGCCCTTTGGTGCGGCGCCGTCCTGCCAACGATATATGCCGATGATGCCACCATTCGCATATGCACCACTGTGCCGATTATGAATGTGACTACACCTACAAGGAAACTGCCTGGAACCACATTAAGCAGATAAATCGCAAGACCGCCAATGATAGAAATTACCACGACAACTCGCACCGCCCCGAAACGATCGGAAAGATAACCACCCAAGAGGCTTACAAAAATACCTGTAGAGTAAAAAATGGCTAGAAAAGCCCCCGATGACCCTTCGCTCCAGTCAAATTTGTATTCCATAAAGTAAGGAAGTAACGCTTTTACAGAATGAGCTACTATATGGGGAATGGTGCTCAAGATTATAAACACCACAATATGTCGCACAGTGGCGTAAGAAGCAGTTATCTCATCATGATCATCTTCAGCCACGGGTTGATGTGTATCCGTACGTTTATTTCGGACAAGTAGTATATATAATATGATTCCGAATATCATCGTAGGTATGGCCAGACCGATGAATGAGCCGCGCCATCCCCAGGCACCGGCAATTGCAACACCAATTAGTGGAACCAGAAAGAAACTGCTACTACCGCCTATCTGGTGTAACCCCAGCGCCCGGCCACGGATTTTTGCATTAACCGATTGAGCAATCAGCGGCAATGCGGATGGATGATAGCCACCACCCACCAGTCCCATTATTACAAGCAGGATGATCAACATTGTATAGGTTTGAGAAAAACCAATGAAAAATCCAACCAGCGCTACCCCGCAGATACCTATGGTGATAAGTGTACGGTGCCCAATACGGCCGGCCAGCCAACTTGCCGGAAGCTGCCCCAAGCCATATGAGATGTTGAATGCAGAAATCATCCATCCCGCTTGGACAAGGTTCAATTGAAATTCCTCACGAATAAAAGGGCCAAGTGGTTCCGGCAGGGAAGTTACCAGATGATGCGCAAGATGTGCTAATGCAAAAAGAAACAGCGATCCTGATAAAAATGAGCGGGATTGGGATTTTTTAATAGCGTTATCCTTCCTGATACTCTACACAGTGCAATCGGGATGTTACACCATTTTAATAGCTTGCAATAACTGTTGCAAGCGTACTTATGTAAGATGCCGAATGCAAACGATTTTACATGAAGAGGCTTTAACAAAAAGAGGCAAAGTGTATATAATTGATGTGATACTATTTGTAATGGTGCAGATTAAAAAACATGCGGAGGTAGTATATGTCTTTCAAAGAGAGATTCACTGTACCGGGCAGTAGGCTGGTAGAAAAAGTGAAAGAATTGATACATGAAGGTAATATAAGAAAAATACGCCTGATTCACAAGGAAAAAACACTACTTGAAATTCCGCTATCAATAGGTGCACCTGTCGCCGCTCTTGGAATCATCGTAGCGCCAGTACTTGCTGCCCTGGGTGCGTTTGCAGCGCTGATCACCGAATGCACTATTGAGGTCGAAAAGACAGAATAATCACACTTATGGACAATTAATACGAAGCGCCCTCAAGATCTCTGTCGTGATCCTGATACATCTTATAGACCGCCAATCTGCACCTGCAATCGGGGCATAGTAAAAGCCCCTTCATCGTGTCCATACACTGCAAACAAAAACCACGCTCACAAGACTTACATCTGAAGTCGATCTCGCTTCCTGAATGATTGGGGCACTTTCCCATATTATTCCTTTCTGAAACTTATAATTTATTCCTACCTACTTAATATACGTTGAGTAGGGCAGAAACGTCAGGTATTTTTTAAAAAGAAGTCGCCTCATCTCTATATACAATCTAATATAAATACCTCTACTTTTCCTGACATGCCCTTACGAAAACGTGACGAGACAATCTATATCTACCCACTTATATATACGTTAAATATGCCTAAAAAGTTCGATATCATCGTCAAATTGATAATTTACTCCCATGCAATGTGATAGCTTTCCCTGATCTGGCTGATACAAAAACATGGTAATATGCAGATACGCTCTTTTCACCCTCTGCACAACAAAGCCTTAATAGTGTAAAATAGTTAACAATTGCGCTTTAAAGCACGTATGCACAATGCACGAAAGGAGTTTTATAAACACATGTTCAATAAAATACTGGTATGTTTGGATGGTTCTAAGCTTGCTGAGCAAATACTTCCCTTTGCAATTGAACAAGCCAAGAAATTAAAAAGCAGTGTAACTCTGCTACAGGTGATTGCTTCACCCAGCTCTGTAATATCGGGGGCGGGGTCAGTAACCGGACCAGCATTGCATGACCAGATAGACGCTGAAGAGGACGAGGCCAAAAAATATCTTTCACGCATTGTTAAAAAGCTTGAAAGTGAAAATATCAAAACAGACTATGCCACTCTAAGAGGTACACCGGGACATACCATTGTAGATTATGCACACGAAAACCAGATAGACCTTATAGCAATTGCCACACATGGTCACAGTGGTATTAGACGGGCTATCGTGGGCAGCGTGGTTGACCATGTCATCAGAGAATCTCATCTACCAACACTGGTGATAAAACCTCAATAGGTTTTGGCTTTTGCAAAAATCTCAAACATATTCAGCCCTATAATGCAACTGATTGATACCGTTTGAAGATTGTACAAGAAAATGCCGCTGCTTGTCGCAACGGCATTTTTTCGGCTTATATAAAGGATACCCGAAACTGAGGCACACTTATTTGTTTAACCGTTCTACTTCGTCGGCGGACTGAATCGCTTCTCCCTGAGCTTACCCTCAGCCGACCATCCAAGCTCAAGCATCAACGTACATATAAACGACCGAAGTGTTGAAGGCGAGCGAGGGAAATCCCATTTAAAATGGGCTTCAATAGCCGAATCGTGTTGTCGGTTTTTGAGCGCCTCATACATTTCATCAACTGTCAAAGCGCCTCTTTCTCTGGCTATCCCCTCCATTAGCTCAATAAAACGATGATTGTTTGCAAGTAGTTTTTCCAGGCGCCCCACCACGTCGGCAGAAGTTGTATAGACCTTATGATGATGACCATCGGCAAGTGCCTCAATATCACCAACACCGGCCATAGCAATACACCTCTGAATGCCCTCAATGCTTTGTTCACGATGAGTAGTAGGATACATAGGTATGAGCTCATGAGTAAGGTCAGCCGCAAATATGAACTTATGCTCCGGTATATAGAATATTAGTTCATCAGGAGAGTGACCACGCACCTCAAGCACCTTAATATCATTAAGATCCCATCCCTTCCATGCTATGTCTCCAATCAGCACTTCACTGTCAGGCTGCAGCTCTAAAGGTTGCATAGTATGGCGGGATGTATGTACGGGTTTATACTTCTTGACCCCCATTTTAACGAAAGCTTCAATAGCTTTTTTATGTCCCCGAAACGTCCTGGTAAGCTTATAAAACATCATTTTCATGTTATACGGATAGGAATACCCGCTAAAAAGATCGTAGTAGTCGTCAAGCGTCAGCAATCCTTCATATATATAGGTATTAAGCGAGGCAAAACCAGCTTCGGAAACATAATGGTGTTTTTTCTCAGCCTGAACGTTATCAATGATCTTATTATTGCAAATATGATCTATATGCAAATGAGAATTCAACAAATAAAACTCGGAGATAGGATACGTCGACTCAATCACACGCTCCAATGACTGACGCATAGTCGGACCCACCCCAGTATCAATTACGTATAGTCTATCCTCTGCCTTGTATACGATCGCGTTGGCTACATCAGGCGACTTAGATGCATGTTTTGGGGGAGCACCATAAACTATCCACAGGTTCTTTTTAATCTCTACTATTTCTCCCAGCATTGTCGTGCCACCTCCTTTAAAAATAGATTGCAAGCAACAAAACATTTTTTTTGCCTTGACTTGCTTGCACATCCGTTAACAATGAATCCTATAGATGAGTGTATATTCTACCAGAACTCCAAAATTATGCAATAGCTTTAGTACCCTAAATACAAGTTCAAAGAAAATCAAAAAAAGCAAATTCTAATGCAGGTGGATAAACACAATGATAAAGATGACATAGCCCTGTGAACTCAAACGTGATAACTAATACATGCGTAATTTTTTATTGACCTCTTTGGCTTACTTTTTTTAACCGGCTGCTACTTTCAAATTTCTCTAAATTTTATCAATATAAGTTCTAGTCGAAAACCAGATAAATCATGCACAAGAAGAGGCATGAACAATAGAGGCATTATTTTACAATTAAGGAGGTAACACGATGGTAAGAACAGACAAGGTGAAGGATCTTCTGGGACAGTTTTTCGGTCCGGCCACCGCAGCACAGGTGGATTACTGGATGAAAGACGGATTATCGGAAGATCAGATAATTGCCAAGTCCAGAGCCAAAGTCGAGGGGCTACTGGGCAAAGATAAAGGCGGCGCCTTCGACAGCATATAAAATAAATTAAAAAGGGAGCCCTAGACATGAGTATAAGTATGAATAAGATGAAAATAAAGACAAAACTGATAACCAGTTTTTCACTGATTATCATCTTAAACCTAGTCTTAGCAATCGTTTTATATTTCTCATTCAGCACAGTGAAAAACAATGTTCGGGAAATCGAGCAACAGTTTACCCCGGCAGCAAACAGTGTAAGAGATCTAGCCAATGCATTGGAGACCATGAGAGGAGCTATTCAGTTCCTTAAGCAACATAGCTAAAGTCATTTAGAAATACATGATATCGTATAAATAGCGACTCATTAGTGATCTTTTAAGAGTCCAATGATCGGGAGATTCCACCACTGCAATCCCAAGGAATCTCCCGGTCACTTTTCAGTACAAAACAGGTCATCCATATACAAATAAGCCATATTAAACATTAAAATCCTTCAATCATCACTTTAAAAAGTTGCCTAATAAGCCCTTTAGACCGTACAATAGTAAGATAAAATACAAGGATTTTTAGTTGTGATTGATTTGGATAAATACGGACTTGGGTATCTCAAAATGAAGCCGGTTAACACATGGACCGATGATGACTTCACTAAACTATTTGATTCATTTGTCAGTGACAATTCAGCTCCGATCGTAGATATATCTTTTAATAACCAAAACATTGAGGCTCTACTCGCGCTATCACACTGCCGTCAGTGTGGGAACTGCTGCAAAACAAGCGCAATCGATGGCAACAATCCCTCAATAATAGCAGGGCAAGAAGAGCTAAAAGCAATTGCCAAAAAAACCAATACCACTTATGAACAACTATCGGCCAAACTTGTAAAACACCCTATGAAAAAAGATGCCTTGTGTATTTCGCTGCCCTGCATGTTTTATGCGGACGGGCAATGCCAGATATACGATGTCAGTCCAAAAGTGTGCAATACATATCCACTAACCGGTGTAATGAATGAAGATGTAAGCTATGTAGCCATTAACCTGGGATGTGACTACGGCAGAGATATTTACAAGTGGTTGCTAAAGGGAGCCTAATTGCGACCCAGCTAAGCTTTATTTGCCAGGTTCTATCTTGATGCACTCAGGCAACTGCACCTCACTCATCCGCTTAAGACAATCTGATTGATCATCGTGCGAACATGAAACAAGTTTCACCAATTTGTGGTGCGTAGCAACCTCGCCCCGAACAATAACCGATGCAGGATCATCTACTGAAGGAGTATAAATAGTGCTTTTATGCGAAGCTATCTTCATCTGTTGTGATATAAGCCTGAAATGAAGGCTTAGCCCTCGCTTTTGAGCTATTAGCCAACACTCACCATTTTCATTCACATCATCGACGTACAGATGGAATGTTCGGAGAACACGTTCGATATACTGATGAGGCGATTCAGCCGATAACTTGTAGTGTCGCTTAAACAACTTCTTGAGCTTACCCAATATGCCACCAGGTTTGTACTCAGGTAAATCAAATGCAGTTAAACCAACAGTCCAGATATACTCATTAATAGCCTTAACAGGATCGCTAATGGAAAGCAAATAATCGTTTTCCTCAAGCGTTAAAAGATCTTGAGTATCTTTTGGTGGCATCTATGTACTCTCCAGCAATTCTATTGATTCCATCCACTCACCCAAACAAACTTGTGACCATATAAACACATGTCCTATAAGACATTTTATTAAACTTCTTGCACTTTTGTCAATATATATCACCCGTTTATGCATTGTCGTATCTAAAACGCCACCGTTTACCCAGCAATCAAGGCCAAGTGATAAAATAGCTAACAACTTTTGTAAATGTTATTGACAGGCATAAATAGCTATGGTAATATCCGTAGTGAGCTAGAAAGTTGGCATTAAGGGAAATAATTGATAATCCAAGGTCATCCAGATTAATGAAGAATAACGGTAGGCAAAATCGCAAACCTGAGGACCACGAAATAGGTAAGTACACCATGTCAGTGGCAGTAAAACTTACCGGGACTCATCCTCAGCACATCAGAAGACTTGGAGCAGCAGGACTACTCAACCCGGATAGAACCGATGGAGGACAACGTCTTTTTTCTGACTCCGACATCGATATTATAAAAGAAGTAACCCAACTTGAGACCGAGGGGATAAACCTTATCGGAGCAAAGGCCATTTTAGAGATTAGAAAAGGCAAACGCACCTAATTTTAAAAAGGGCTCACAAAGAAACCTTGGATTCAGTTTCAAGCCGTTTCTTTAAGCCTTTTTTGTATCTGGTTTTTAGGACAAATAAAGAAGAATTTGCAGGAGCAAAGACAAAGATGAAAATGAAGTGGACGCACAAAAACTGCCCCCGATGCAAGGGAAATGTATATCTAGAAAAAGACATGTACGGCTGGTACGAACAATGCCTGCAGTGCGGTTACTCACGTGATTTAGATACGCTGTACGTTGAGCAAATACTTGCAGCCAGGGAAGACATTACTAGCAAGCTCCCATCCAGCTACGTAACAGCAAGAAAAAGCGGCGAAGAGTAAAAAACAGCAAACGCCGCAAAAAAAGGTAATTATAACACCAACGGGCGATACTACAGGGTGTCGTGGACCTCGTCACGAGTTAGAATATCGCTCATGTAACCACAACCAGAACAAGCCAGCCTGTATTTAACAGCCCTTGCCAGACCAAACACCTTCAGCCTCTTATCACATTGCGGACAATGCTGCACCTCATTGGGAGAAAACGACGCTGAGTGGCAACCGCAACCCGGTTCGCTACAACCATCATCATGATTAGTATCAGTCATTTATCACACCTATTAACTAAGAATGGAACCAATCTTCGACTGATTCCATTATAACACGGGATTAAGCTGAAATGATATTTTTAAAGCAGTTCGTGAAGCTCTTCCACCGAAATAACCGGCTCCTGATAGCCGCAGTTCCGGCAAACCAGGCGATATTGAATCATTTGTGTCTGCTCAGTCAAAACGACTTTCTTATCACGGCATACCGGGCACTTGCGTTCATCAGTATGCATTAGAAAATCCATACTGTAATCGCACGACTCATCTGAACAACGATCAGAGTGTATTCGCACTTGCCTACTCCTAGTTCGTATGTGCGTACATATTAGCCCCACGCGTCAATGATGTCAAGAATCAGTCCGCTCACAAAAGTAACTCATGTAGCTCACCGCGTCAAAAGCATGCCAGATGCATCACTTATCAGTCTCGCAACAGCCCAATCAGTTGCCTAAAACAAGTCACAATAGTACAATCTTAGCGCCATGAATATACGCTTTAAAGAGATCGGCATATGTGGGCTCTCCTGCTATTTGTGTCCCAGATACCAAACCGACACCAAGAGCAGATGTCTGGGTTGTAAAAGTGAGGACAGGCTGACAGCGGGCTGCCCCTTTATAACCTGCGCCATAAAGAAAAAAGTGTTGAGTTTTGTTGGGACTGTGACGAGCACCAAACATGCGATAAATGGAGAAAAAGCCGGGAATTCAGTCTGAATCATGATTCCTTCAAATGCCGTCAATCACTGGAAAAAGATATCACCTTCATTCTCAAACACGGCGTTGAAACCTTTACCCAAGAGCAAAAGCTAAAAGAAGCATTACTCAGGCAAATACTTGATGGGTTCAACGAGGGACGATCAAAAAGCTACTACTGTATTGCCGCCACCGTCATGGACAAAAGCGAACTTTCACAAGCGCTTGATGAGGCAAAACAACAATCAGGTGGGTTGGATATCAAGGCCAAGGCAAAACTACTACGTTCAATATTGGACAACATCGCACTAAAAAAAGGCTATCTGCTCAAACTGCGCAAGTAGCTTTAAGTTTTTTCCGCCAGCCTTTTCAGGTTTTTCAACTGCTTGCCCATCATAATAACGTCACCCCACAGCAACAACCATCGCATAACAAACCCCACAGGGCTTTTCTTGTAAATCACGTTTATCTTGACCAGCAAACGACAATGGTCACGCTGCTGTACAATCATATAAGTAACGGCGCATTCCTTAAGTCCCGGGAAAAGTTCGGTTTCATCACAGCCGTGAAGTGCCGATTGAGCTCGATACTTGCAAGCGTGAACATTTCTATTACCGGCTTACCCGGCTTCATGCTAGGGCTATCTTCGACAAGGTACTGCGGACTTCTGCGGCCCGGGTTATCCAGCCAGTCATAGCTGTAAGGGCCATACTGCAACTGGTTCAGCCATTTATAGAGGATTTCGGGGCTGGCATTTACGCTAATACCACGCAGCAGACTATAAGACTGATCAAAATCAATGCCCAGATCATCGCAGGGGAAAACCATATGCTGCTCTTCTTCGGTTACCCACGTTGCATGTGATACAGGCATAAGCCTCCTCTACAAACGATCAACGATTAAAGCACCGCTTTAGCGATAATAATGCCTATGCCCATAAGCAGCGGGGTCAATTGCACAGTTAGCACATTCATGGCAAGCGACGGAATAAGCTTTGGCGTATCGCTATGGTTTTTGAGCGCACCTATCATCGCCTTGATACCCACCGGCAACGTCAGCAAACCCAGCAGCGCAAGCAATGGCAGAATTCCGGCAATTGCGCTTACCAACAGCAGCACGTAGGCCGCAACCGTTATGGCACAGTAAATCACAGCAGTGTTTTTCTTGCCCAGTAGTATTGGCAGGTGTTTCCTGCCTCCGATTTTATCAGCATCCATATCCGGAAACTCGTTGAGCAACAGCAGATTGAGCACCAGCAGGCCCACTATGACAGAAGCAACTATTGCTATAGAGCTATAGCTGCCTGTTTGTGTTTGAGTAAAGGCCGTTCCCAGTGTCATCAATCCAAACCCCAGACCGGGACCGATAAGTTCGGTCAGGATCGGCAGTTTGGTCAGATACGGCGTGTAGGCATATATGATCACGATGCCTCCAAGGCCTATCGGTAATACCGCCCAGCCATATACGACGATGAAGTATATACCAATGCCAAAAACCGCTGCCAGCATCATAAGGCCAAAGATAAAGGCGTTCTTGGCCTCCACTTCTCCGGAAGTAAGAATAGTGCTGCCTCCACTAAAAGGTGTTTTGGGAGTATTAAAATCAATACCGCTCTTGTAATCAAAGTAGATGTTCAGGGTATTAACGCTCATATGAGCCAGCAATGATCCCACAGAGGCCAGAACTAAACTGGCAACATTGATTGTACCCGATGTAAAGTATGATGCGGCAACACCGGCCAGCACACATACCGGCACCAGTAGCAAGAAATTAGGCCTGGTCAACAGCAAATAATTTTTCACAGAACTCATTTCGTCTCCTATTTTCAGCAAAATTAATCGCATTCAAAGCGAGTAAACTACTCCAGCGCGAGAAAGGCCTTGGCCATGACATCAAGCGTATTGCCAAATGTCTGCATATGCGCAAGCCGCTCCCTGTAAAATATGGCTTCATCGCTTTTTTCAGCCTGATCGATATCGGCGATAGCGGCAATCCCATCTGAGATGGTGTTCATCGTATAATCTATCTCTTTTTTGTCCCTAGAATAGAGAATACCTCTGATAACCTTCCAGAAATCGGTCTCCGCCTCGTAATAATCACGGCGATCGCCCTTCTTGTTAAGCTTTCTTATCAGCCCCCACTGCTCCATAGATCTTACATTGAGACTGATATTGCCCTTGCTCACCTCAAGCTGCTCACCAATCAGACCCAGCGCTAAAGGCTCACTGCTCAGATAGAGCACCCCATATATCTGCCCGATTATCTTGTTAAATCCGGCAAATGCGCTGAACCGCCCCAATCCCTGTATTAAATCTTCTCTGATTTTGACCAATTCATCATTCATTATCCACCTCATGAATTAGCATTTAATTTATTTCAAACGTTTAATACGCTATTTCTGTCAAACAAGGTTAGAATAACCAATGCATGTGTTTTTGACAATAGGTGAACACACCTGTCTTAAAATAATACGATGAAAATTGGTCTAAAAAGAGGCTTGATGATATAGTGCCGCCGTTACCCGACTATCAAATTATGTGATGGTTGATCGGAAAAACAAGATAGTTTCTGCGGAAAGGGAAATTTGCCTTAAAAGTATCATATCTATTAAACTGCCACCCCATCTGCGCAAGCTCATGCTTTAAACGTGTTTTAATAGAAGAATCTCTATCTAACTCAGACGCGTTCTCATAAGAAATCAGTATTCTTTCTGTCGCTTCAACAAAAGGTAAATCAAGTTCATCAGAGACTTCTTTCCACTTGCCTTTTCCACGTCTCTGTTCTGTAGGGCGCTGACCTTTGGGAGGTGGCCCTCCCAAATAGCTATACGGATTTAAAGGTACTTGTGAACGACCTGTCCCTAAACCCATAACAAACCTCTTTCTGCAAAAAAGAAAGGGGCTCCACATTTGAAGGAGCCCCCATAAAAAACTATGCGTATTTGACTTACCGATTACTCCCCGGTAAGGTTCTCTATAACTTCCTCGCCTTTAAGCATGCTGATAACGTTTATCAGCCGCGACTTATCGGGCACTATGATCTTGGAGTTCTTCTCCAGCGATGCCTGTGTCACCTCAAGCTGTTTGAGAGTTTGCGCATTGCCGATAAAGAACTTCTCGGCAGCCAGGGATACATTCTGGATAGCCTGCGCCTCACCCTCAGCAACCAGTATTGCTGACTGTCTTTGGCCCTCGGCTATAAGTATGTTCTGCTGCTTGTTACCCTCGGCAACCAGTATGGCGTTCTGCTTGTCACCTTCTGCCTCCAGTATCTGCTTGTCGCGGTAGGCTTCGGCAGAAAGAATAACCGATCTTTTTTCGCGCTCGGCCTTCATCTGCTTGCTCATGGCGTCGGCGATATCATGCGGCGGCTCGATCTCTTTAACCTCAACGCGGGTGACCTTTACGCCCCACTTGTCGGTTGCCTCATCCAGTATCTCTCTTAGCGAAGTGTTAATCACTTCTCTGGAAGTCAGTGACTGGTCAAGTTGCATATCACCTATCAGGTTTCTTAAACTGGTCTGCGCCAGCTTGCTCACCGCCACATTGAAGTTAGCTACTTCATACCTAACGGCGCGGGCTTCGGTCACATAGTAGTAGACCACCGCATCAACCGTAACCGAAACGTTGTCCTTGGTGATAACCGGCTGCGGTGCAATATCCAGCACCGTCTCACGCATATCTATGCGTGCCGATATATTATCGATGAACGGTACGATAAACTTGAGTCCCGGATCTAGTGTTTCCTTGTACCGGCCAAGCCTCTCAATGATAACCTTTTCCGCCTGATGCACCACGGTTATCGATTTGGCCAGTGCCACAACTAACATTATAACTACAATAATCCCAACTATAATACCTGCAATCATTTACTTGCCTCCTTCTATTTTTTTAACGGTAAGTGTCACTCCACTTATACTTACCACTTCAACTTCTATGCCCTCAGCGATATCTTCATCGGACCGAGCACGCCAGTCTTCATACCCAACTTTTACCTGGCCCTCATCAAATTGGGTTATCGCCTTTTTCACTAGCCCCTTTTTGCTAATAATCGTATCTATATTGGTTTTTTCCGTTTTGTGCGCCAGCCATTTTCTGTGCACATAGGCGCGCCCCACAGCAACATAGGACACCAGCAAAACACAAACAACAGCAACCGTAGCTATCCAATTAGTAAAAAATGATGTTACAAGACCTCCCAGCGTAAAGGCCGACCCGATAATAATCAGATCAAACTCCATATCAAGCCCAATCATCTCAAGTATGATAAGAACCAAGCCCAAACCGGCAAATATCAGCCATAGCCACTCATGTGCAAATTCCATCAGTCACCTCCCTTGCGGCAGACCCTATATAAAGGCAGTCATTATCCGCCATATCATACACTCATAAATCAGGGCAGTCAACTTATATAAGTAGTGATTAATACTAAAATCTTCTGCCCTCTTATATATTAATAGCCACACCAAGCGCCAAAAGTTCGAAATGGCATTATAACGAAGCTGGTCTTTGCACTAAAACATTGATAATATATGACAAGTATATTTATGAATAATATAGACCTTCTTTCGATACTCATAATAGCTGTCGGGCTTGCAGTAGATTGCTTCGCCGTTTCCGTAAGCGGCAGCATATCCATGAAAAAGGTTGCCCGCCTGCCAATGCTGCGCATGGCGCTTGCGTTCGGCCTGTTTCAGGCGGGAATGACGGCGTTGGGATGGCTCGTAGGGCAGACGGTGGTCGATTACATCGCCTCCGTTGATCACTGGATTGCCTTCGGACTGCTGGCGCTGGTGGGGGCAAAGATGATTTGGGAATCGATTCATGCCGATAGCGACAATGCCAAAACTGTCGATGTAACAAAAGGGCTTGCGCTATTGGTGTTATCAATCGCAACCAGCATAGACGCGCTGGCGGTTGGCGTGAGCTTCGCCGTCCTGGATGTCAACATAGCTTTCGCCTGCGCATTAATAGGAACAGCAGCTCTAACATTGACCATAATCGGGCTGATTCTGGGTAAAAGGCTGGGCACAGATTTCGGCAAGCGAGCCGAGATCGTAGGAGGAATCGTACTGATAGGGATAGGGACAAGGATACTTATAAGTCATCTGTTTTAGGAAAAACAGATTTATATTCCGGCTATAACAATTGCAGCAAAAAGACCAAGAATTCCGCCATAAATAGCCCCTGACCAGGGACTGCTGGTGCCGCCTCAAGTAGGAGTGGCGCAATCTTCCTGGGCACCCTTGTTCATGAAACCAAGCATAGTCCCAAACCCAACGCCACCAACTATACCTATTATGTATATAAAAATCGTCACAACTACATAACCTCTATGCTAACCGCCTCAAAGGGGCAGGCGGTCACACAATCGCCACAGCCCTTGCAGGAAACGGAACGCGTCATGGGCGGATCGTACGGGTCAAGCTGCTTCATTAGTTTTTTCTCGCAAGCCCTTGCCGCCGAGCACACGCCGTTTTCACATTTATCAGGCTGACACTTGTTAAAATCTACTATGGCTAGTTTACCTGGCATTTGCTTTCCTTAAATCAAACGGGTAAAGCGAACCGCTCTACCAGGATGGGCCTCAGGTGTGCCTCGCAGTACCACAGGAGTCGCCTGCTTTCGTGCCAAACAGCGATGCAAAATTAAACACCCTTTGTGTGTTATCAGATTTGCATTTGGGGCATACGGCCTTGTTTTCTAATGCCTCTATTTTCTTCACTTCATCGAATTTCTCGCCACAATTCTTACATTTATATTCATACGTAGGCATAACTATTCTCCTTTTTAAAAATGCACTTAACTATATTAATTGAGCCAAACTCACACGCTTTTGCAGCTGTTCTGCTTGAATTTCCTTAAGCAAACCTATCGCCTCTGAAATGCGCCGGTCTGACAGATCGTAGTAACTATTGGAACCATCGCGACGGCGCTTTACCATGCCATGCTGCCTCATTACCGCCAAATGTTTGGATACATTGGATTGATTTAGCCCCAGCCTGGCCGTAAGCTCACCAACTGTAAGCTCACCTTTACCCAGTTCATTTATTATGAGTAACCTGTTGGCATCAGCCAGAGTTTTGCAAAACTCTGCATGTAACCGGTATATGGCCGCTTTTTCCAGATCATCCAAATTACACCACCTCATGACCATATTACCACATGGTCATATTATCATGGTTAATTATAGGCATGTATGTGACTTTTGTCAAACTTTTGTGGGATATTGCTCTAGGTATTGCGGATTAAAAGTGTGTTAATCTTTAAAAGAAAATCATTTACATCAAACGGTTTAAGGGAGTAATAAATCTCGCTGTAATTAGCTAGTTCCCTGGGCACTTCGTCCCTGCTGCGGGCACTGGTAATAACAATAGGTGTGTTTGAAAATTGGCGTACCTGATGTACCACTTCGGATCCATCCATATCCGGCAACCCGAGATCGAGTATGACAACTTCGGGATTTTCGTTTTTGCACAACAAAACGCCTTCCATGCCCCTGGTAGCCTTGAGCAGTTCAACTTCAGCTTCAATAAACTCAAAACAACTCTCCAGTATCATCACTGTCGGCACATCATCCTCTATAATGAGTACCTTATGCGCATCACTCATCTGTATCTCCCCCTTTGCCGGTAACCGGTATGGAAAAGTAAAAGGTGCTTCCAAATCCCTGCTTGCTCTCAAGCCACATCCTGCCGCCATGTGCCTCTACTATCTCTCTGCTAATAGCAATACCCAGCCCGATTCCGTGGAAGCGCTGGCGGTCCTGCTCGGCAAGATGATACGGCTCAAATATCCTGGCCTGCTCTTCAGGTGTAACGCCCTGGCCATGATCCTGAATCCCAACCACCAGGCTCTCGCCGTCCATACTGGCATGAACCACAATGCTCTTGTCATCTGTGTTGAGCTTAACAGCGTTGGACATCATATTAGTAACAACCTGTTCCAGCCGTATCAAATCAGCGCTGACCTTGGGTAAATTATCGGAAATATTAAGTGTAATGGTTTGATCCTTTTGGGCTGCATCAGAATCAAACTGCGATGTCACCCTGACAATGAGTTCCTTAATATCCAGTGGTGCAATTTCAAAGGTAAAGTCACCTGCTGCAAACCTTGCCAGATCTAATAATTCCTCAAATCGTGAATTCAAACTATTGGCTCCGCCCAGTAACATCGAGGATAACTTATACTCCATGCGTGCCGGCTCCTGTGCAAACATGTTCTTGAGAAGTCCGGCTGATGAAATAATTGGCACCAGCGGCGTTCTCAGTTCATGAGCTAGCACCTTGATGAAATTGGATCTGGCTGCAGTCTCTTTTTGCAGCTCTTCAAGTTGCTTCTTTGCCGTATCATACAAATTGGCCAGTTTTTTATCTGTCTGCTTGCGCTGGATTATCCCGGCCATTGCATTAACAACAGCCACCAGAAACGCCATTTCGTCTTCGTCACGCTGGTGACCTTCCTTCACATACACGTTTAATACACCAAGCACGCTGTTACCCACCATAATTGGAATGCAGCAATGCCCGTGCGGGGTGATGCCTTCATAAGTTATTTCATGACCATCTCCAATGGCACTTACATACTCTATACGCCCATTTGCCGCTGCCCGTCCACAATGGCACTTACCGAAAGGAACCCTTGCACACGATTCGAGCAACGGTTCGGCAAGGCCTCTTTGCGCTTTCATAACCAGCACGTCAGGATCGTCATCAACTAAAAATATGCTGCCTCTGGACTCAAAAACAAGCCATTTGACGGAAAGAATAAGATCTATAGCGCTGTTCAGTATATCATCAAGCGAGACATCAGTCAGGGAAAGACGCAATAGCGAATTGAGGATATGCTGAATATCATCGTGTTTTTCCAGCTCAATAATGGCATGCTTCTTCTCGGTGATATCACGGACAGTATGCAGATAGATCCGTTTGCCATAATCAGTTTTAAGCCCGGTGGGGTAAACCGCTGACATAAGCCAACTCCCCCAATCCGGATTATAGAGTTCTTTCTCAACAGATTCCCCACTGACCACAGCTTCTTCAAAAGGGCAACCCGGAAACGGGTGATCGAGCCCATGCACCACCTTGGGGCAATATCCCCCAATCAGATCGTCAGGCTTAAGCCCTAATTGCGATTGAACGGCCTGATTTGCCATTAAGATGCAATGATCCTCATCAATCAATAAAACGTACGACGGCATAGCATCAATAACCTGTTTTAAGTCATCGCTGTGCTGAAGATATATCAAGGTTCCCTCCATTTGGCATAGCAGTTACCGCATTATCTATTATGTTAATAAACACTCTTACCAATTGATCAGCATCAACACTGAGCACCGGCAAATCATTAGGCAAATTACTTGCAACCTCAATATTAGGCGAGATATTTGTTCGATACAGTGCCTGTGCCAGCATCGTCTCAACGGTAGTTTCAGATAACTCCGGCTTCCTGACCCTAACGAAATCAAGTAGATCATCAATGATGTTCTTGGATATCGAAACTTCTTTTTCAAGCATATCCAGATACTGTTTTATCTTTTCATCTGAATCAGACAGCTTTATCTTAAGATAGTAAGCAATGTTATTTATAACAGACAGAGGTCCTCTTAAATCATGGGCAATACCCGAAGACAACCGACCAATGGCAGCCAGTTTTTCAGAACGCACCAGCTTATCCTGCGCGTCCTGGAGTTCTTTGGTTCTTTCGTCAACCATAGTCTCCAGATTTAAAGAATACTCCTTTACCTGCTTTTCCATGTTCTTATGCTCTATTAGCCTGCTTACAACGTCAGCAATAGATTCAATGAGCTTGCGTTCCTCTTCTACAAACGGCCCCTGATCAGCCTGAGGCCGCTCCTGGAGATAGAAAACCTCCACCCTACCTTGAACCTCCCCATCAAATGATACGACCTCCCCCGATATCACCCAATCGCTTTCCCTGAATCCATCGGATACAAACTGATCACCATCTATGGTAATTCGCGCGCAAGCAATCTCGGGATATTGCCAGGCAGGAGGTATATGCTCTACTACCCACTGCAATCTGTCATCAAGCGACATTTCCCATTCGACAGGCGCGGTGATGGAAAACAGACAATCAAGCTCCTTTAAGCGCTTACCCAGATCGTGCGCCTGCTTCTTTAACATTTCCTCCATCTGCTTATGTTCCGTTATGTCCTTGGCAACTGCCACCACACCAATTGTTTGACCATCATCGTTTTTTATCGCATTGATCGACCATAATATCGGAACAGGTAGGCCATCTTTACGGCGATGGATCACTTCATCTATCACCGAACCCCCCTCAAAAAGACGCTTGCGGTCAGCCTTATATTGATCCATATGACTTTCAAAAAAGAGGGATTTCAACTGCATGCCAAGAAGCTCCGATGGATCATAGCCATGCATTATAGTAAAGGCTTTATTGGCGTAAGTAATTGTACGGTCATGATCGATGATAGCTATTCCATCCGAGGTTTGCTCCATAGCCAGTGTTAGCTGATCAACCTTTTTAGCAATATACTTCTTCTCAGTAATATCAGTGAAGAAACCCATGGTTCCCAACGAGCCATCACTATCATTTCTGGTCATTACTATACTGCCCAAACCCTTTACCTGTTTGCCAGTTTTGTGCTTAAGAGTTATTTCAATATTATCAATACTGCCATTCTCGCTAAGCTTACGTAGCACCTTATCACGTTGCTCATGGTCAAAATACATATCTGATATAGGCTTTCCAGCAAGCAATCCGGGTTCATAGCCCAAATAACGGGCCGCCGCCGGGTTGGCCGATACAATTATGCCATCGGCACTGGTCTCTATAATGGCCTCACCCGTTTTTTCAAATGAAGTTCTCAGCTTCTTTTCGCTTCGTTCCAATTCTTGTGTAACCTGAGCGTTTTTATGAATGCGCACAGCCTCATGCATACTAAATACAATCAAGCCAAAAAGAACGATAAGCCGCAGCACCAAATGATCAACACTAACATGAAGTATTAACTCATCAAAAAATGATTTGTCGTGGTCGCCAATAGCATAGACGATGATGGTATGAAGCAGCCAGAACCCAACCCCAATCAAGGTGCCAACCAGCATGTTTCTGCGAGAAACTCTCAATAAAAGGATGAAACGTTGCAACATCAATCCCTCACATATATCTGATTACTAAAAGAACTGGCTATCTGTTACACAACCGCTACCAATATTCACCGAATTGTTATTTTAAATATCTCACGCCTCTGGTATGTTAAAGCACAAAATATAAGGGGTTGCCTTGCCTTTATGAACCCGTATTATAACAATTTCAAACATGTCATGCCAGTAAAATCTTTGAGCAAATTCAATTGCCTGCCGGTTTACTCATGAAAGGTAGCTAGAATGAAAATTCTACTTATAGAAGACGATACAGGAACTCTGGAAGTAATAAGGTTTTGTCTAGAAATCTACATACCGGGGGTGCAGGTACTAACCACAACGCTGGGATTTGAGGGAATCAAAATCACCAAACACGCCACTCCTGATGTAGTGATACTGGATCTGGGTTTACCAGATATAGATGGTATGCAGGTGCTAAGAAGCGTACGCAAGTTTTCGAACATTCCCGTAATAATACTCACCGCCAGGACAGATGAAGAGTCAATAACACGTGCTATGAGGCTGGGAGCCAATGAGTACATACTCAAACCATTTGATCCAAGCGACTTGCTGAGCCGCATAGACAATGTCATAAAAAACGACAAGTCGGCACGAGACATAACGAATGTCGCGCTGGAAAATATAAACGCTATGAAACGGGATTCATGATCTTGCCAATGAAAAGCAACGTTCCCGAATGATTCTCCCGTATTGCGAAAACGAACGGCCTGTCTACTATCATATAAATTAGGGGCGGCTCACTACCGATGCTGTATCTCGACATCATTTCAACCGATGTAACCGCGGCAGCCTCAGCACCTTCCTCATTCACCTCTACAAAGGTCTTTTGTTTCACCTTGTCTATGTATACGTTACCGTCGCTTTGATCGGCATGATACATCCTGCCAAAGTCCGCCAAATCTTCATCAAAAGCAACCTCCATGCCCAATGCCTCAAGCACACCGTTCATGGTGAGCTCATATTCCAGAGTAAACTTGGGGAAATACAGTGCCACCTCTTGCTTTGTCAGGTTCCCCATCCATTCATCCCAATTATTATCGTTAAGTTCTGCTATCATATCGTCGATGTTATTGTCCAGCAAAGGCAACAGCACTGTCATACTGTACTTCCCATTGCCATAAGGCAAATCTATTGCCTGAAAATCGTTATTCTGATAATAATCAAACTTCGCCTGCTGCACCATCATTTCGCACTGCACTTCAGATCCGTCCAACAGATGGAAATCCCTATTACGCGTATCCTGCTCGTCAAACTCGTACTTCCACGTTCCTTTAAAGTAAATAGCATTGATCAGAAACATAACTGTAAGAGGATCAATTGGCGAGTCAACGATCTCCTCTATCTTGCCATTTGTATTTTCGTTAACCCAAGCGTTAATGGTATCTGCAGCAGCCGGATCGCTGAAGTTCAACCCCTCAACCTCGGCATCAAAGTACTGCTGGCAATTATCCAGAAATGCCTGTTTTACCGCAAAATCCTGTTCGTACCATATGGAGTTGGCTATCTGGAAAACAACTTCCGGGTCAAGCCCGCGCAGTAGCTCAATCAAACTCTGGTATGATTTATTTATCTCTTCTTCAGTAAGTCCGGCCAGTTCCAGCGTTTGTTTCATCGCCTCGTACGTATCGCCGTCAGCGCCGTTCAAGGTCATGCCCAGTGCCATGGAAACAGACAGTGGTGAGATAAATATGTTCTTGTCGCCCTCTTGCCCTACCACCTCTCTGAACAGATTAAAGCCGAACTCGTTGCCCGACTCAACAATCTGTTGTTCATCAATAGTCAAAGCACGTGCAGTAGCACCACAGCTAAGTCCCATCGGTGCCACTAATATTAATACAGCCAGAATTGCCAACACTGTTTTCTTCACTTCACACCTCATATATATATCCTTCTATTAACTATATACGCAACAGGCGCCAAAAAAGTTCAACTTATTAGATGGCCAGACGATTTTCAATAAAGAAGCCGAAAGCATAATACTTTCGGCTTTTACTATTAAAACATATGATGATCAATCAAAAAGTTAAACCATGCTACAAATCTTTTTCCGCATGCCTATGCTCAATACCGGTTTCAGGAGACTCATAAACATCATCAGATACTTTATATCCAAACCTGGATGCGAGCTTGGCCATGGGCAACCTGATTTCACCAGATACCTTTTTGGCACCCATCTCCTTAGCCTTAGCCATGGCCTTGTCGTAAAGATTCCTTGTTAGCTCGATTTTGCCCTGCTGCGAAGGCGCAACCACAAACTGACTGAGCTGAGCCTTTTTACCATCCAGCGTAATTCTTATATAACCCACAACTTCATCCTTATGAGTAGCCACCAAATGCATGCTCTTATCCTCCTTGCTGTCAAGAAGTTTATCCAGCAAGGCACCGGACGGTTTAAAGAAAACCTCATACCTTAGGGCTACCGCAGTACGATAGTACGGCGAATTACGCGATATGAAGTGATAATCTATTTGCTCTAAATTCATCTTTTGCATCCCAAATACTTTAAGTTAAATTCAATAACTCTCACTGTAGGAGGTTATTATAATCCTATCTGTCAAGCATTATAAGACCTAAAACGATTACGTTTTCGACCCAATGACAGTGCTTCAAACATATATGTCATTTTACTCATATAACTACACTTCAGTCAATACGCATTGCCCCCGATTTGCCCCAAAAAACCTTGATTTGGAGCGAATACACGCTCATTTGTACAATCATTTCAATGACCTGGAATATGCCTGATGAAATATTAATGGGTTCTTAACATTCTTAAGCTAGAGTTAGTATAAGAAAGGAGGTAAGAAAGATGTTTAAGATCAAGAAATTCTGGATTGGAGCCATAGCAGCACTGGCACTGGCGGTAAGCGGGATAGGGGTGGCATTTGCTAATGACACCGGCGAGACCCTGACAGATACCGAGGTTGTGGACCAGCGAGCAGAAATGCTGGCCAGGGTAACCGAGATATATGAAACCAACACCGGCACCGCCATCGACGCAGAAGCACTTCAGGCAGCTTTTGATGAGGCACAACAGGAGAAGCAGGATGAAATGACTACCAACCTGTTGACCGAGTTGGTAGCAGACGGGACCATCACACAGGAAGAGGCCGACCAGCTTTTAGAGTGGTGGGGCGCAAGACCCGATACCATGGTTGAAGGCCTTCTCGGCGGCCCCATGGGTGGCGGACAAGGACAAGGTGGACACGGCGAACGTGGAGGCCCCGGTGGACCGATGGGTGGCGGACGCGGTGGTCACATGGGTGGACCAATGGGTGGCGGTAACTTCCCATTCCCCGGCGAAGATTGGGGTGATGGTAGCGACGAAGACGTAGTCATACTGGACTAATGCCGCATCAAGGTACACATACAAAAACGAATAACTCATTAAAAAGAAGAGGGGGAAATCCCCTCTTCTTGGCTTTTTATGCCATTAACATTAACATTTCCTTAACATTGTCGTTATACTATATAGAAGCACAAAAGGAGGGACTTAAAAATGGCGCAGCACAAAGTCCTGGTGGTAGACGATGATAAGAAGACGGTGGAGCTGGTAAAAGCATACCTTGAGCGCGATGGCTACAAGGTACTGACTGCCTACGACGGCAAAGAGGCGCTCAGTATAGCCCGAGAAAGCCGTCCCGACCTCATCGTGCTCGATCTCATGCTGCCCGGAATGGACGGACTTGAGGTGTGCAGTACGCTGCGCGAGGAATCAGACGTGGCCATTATCATGCTAACTGCCAGAACCACACACGACGATCGTACCAGCGGGTTGGACATCGGTGCCGACGACTACGTGACTAAGCCATTCAGCCCCAAGGAACTGGCCTCACGGGTGCGCGCAGTGCTACGCAGGCTTCCCGGCGAGCGTGGCCCCGACGAAATAACAAACGGCAACCTGATCATAAGTTTCCGCAATCATCAGGTATATTTAGACGACAAGTCGCTCGACCTTACACCGGTCGAGTTCAAGATACTGGGTATACTGGCCAAGGAACCGGGGAGGGTGTTCAGTCGCCCTCAACTTATAACAGACGCTTTCGGCTACGACTTCGATGGCTTTGACCGCACAATCGATGTGCATATCCTAAATCTGCGCAAGAAAATAGAGGCAGACCCGGGCAAACCCAAATACATCAAAACCGTCTATGGTGCCGGTTACAAACTGGAGGTAAGCCATGTTAAATAGCCTGCAATTTCGCATGATTCTGGCTTTTATAATGATAGTTGTGGTTACAGTGGGAGCAGTGCTCATCTTTGTCAATCGTGCCACCGCTGCGCAAATCAAACGTGTCTACAATGAGCAAGAGCAAGAGCAGCTGAATTACCTGACAGAGGATATTTACGATTACCTTCATAATAATCCGAATGACTGGGAGGGACTCGACCTTATCGTGCAGCAAGGCCCCGGACGCGGAATGCACGGCCGCAGACCAATGCTCATCGATAATGATGGCAACATCATAGCAGATCCTTTAGGAAATATGATGATGGGACAGCACTACAACCCCGATAGCTTCTCCGAGGCCCCCTATGTTCCACCCAACGGACAAAACAATGTTGCGGGCGACCTTGTATGGGCGCCCGGAGATGAAGTACGCCCACCCGGTCCGGAGGACAGCCTTATGTCATCAGTAGGCAACTATCTGCTGTGGGGCGGACTACTGGGGCTGAGCATGGCCGTAGTTATTTCTTTCCCTATGTCCCGCTTCATATCAAGGCCGGTGAAATCACTAACCAAGGCAACTAAAAAACTAGGCAAGGGCCACTTTTCCGAGCGTGTACATATCAATGCCACAGGTGAAATAGGGCAATTAGCAGGAGCATTCAACGTCATGGCCGAGGACCTGGAGCATGCCGAACAACTTAAACGCAACATGATAGCGGACGTCGCTCATGAACTGCGCACTCCGCTAACCAATATTCGCGGTTACCTGGAAGCGATAGGCGACGGCGTTATGCAACCCAGCTCAGAAACAATAAGTTCACTATCAGAAGAAGCTACAACACTGGCCAGACTTGTCGACGACCTGCAGGAGCTCAGCCTGGCAGAGGCGGGTGAATTAAAACTGGTGCTTCAGCAAGAAGACATATCAGGATTGATCACTCAGGCAGCAAATGCTGTTCAAACTCAAGCAGAAAGTAAAAGCATAGCAATCTCAGTCAACTTGCCTGACCCTATATATCTCGTGAGCATAGACAGACAGCGCATAAATCAAGTGCTGGGCAATCTGATCAAAAACGCCATACGGCACACACCGCAAAATGGCAACATATTAGTGTCGGCAAAACAGCAGGACGGGATGATAAACATCTCCGTTGCCGATAATGGCGAGGGGATCGCCCCCCAAGAACTGCCTAACATTTTTGAAAGATTCTATCGGGTAGATAAGTCCCGAACAAGGGCTACTGGAGGCAGTGGCATCGGACTCACCGTTGCCAAAAAGCTGGTGGAAGCGCATGGCGGCACAATTTGGGTCACCAGTACTCAGGGACAGGGCAGCACCTTTACTTTTTCCCTGCCGACAAAATAATTAACATCTGCTATAATCACTTTGCCAGCCATATGACATTTGATTTAGGAGGCATATGATGACCATTACCATCCTGCCGGGAAATATGACCCACCTTGAGGACTGCAAAGAAGCCCTGCGCAATTCAAAACTAGGCGAGGTATTCTTCCCCACTGAAGACATGGAGGAAACATTTCTAAGTATAGGCCTGTCAAAAGGTGAAATGTATGTAGCGATGGATGACAAACTGGGATGCATAGGATATATCTGGTTTACCCTTGATGGCATATTCTACAAATTCCCCTTCCTCAAGAATATAGTCGTAAAACAACAGCATCGTAGCAAGGGTATAGGTAAAATGCTGCTTGCCTTTTATGAAGATGTCACTTTCAAATCAACTGATAAAATATTCCTGACCACCAGCGACTTTAACCTGCGGGCGCAAAAACTGTATAAAGAGGTCGGCTATGTAAAAGTCGGAGAGATACCTGATCTGTTTAAGGATGGCGTTGCCGAACTATTACTGATGAAGGTAAAAAACGCCAAATAACGGAGGATCGCTATGCCAGAAACGAAAATCGACCTTACAAAAACAGCACTGCTAATTATAGATATGCAAAAACACTTCCTTGACGGGAAAAACGACTTTTTTGCCGGCGTATACAATCAGGTTGCCGAAAGTAAAGTAATTGATAACACAGCAAGCGTGCTAAGTGTGGCACGCAAGGCAAAACTGCCTATCTACCACATAACCACCGGACACAAAGCCGACCGATCCGATACTGTGCCCACCATCACCGATATGACGTCCACTGCGCAGCTGCCCCACCTTGTCGAAGGTACACCGGCAGCGGAAATTGTGCAGGAGCTTAAACCGACAGATGGGGAAAACATTATCTTTAAACGCAGGCACGGCGCTTTTTACCAGACAGACCTGGAGCTTTTGCTCAAAAACCGCGGTGTCGATACATTACTGTTTGCCGGGGTGCTGACGGATGTATGTGTAGCCATTACCTTTAACCAGGCCCGCATGCGTGACTACCACTGCATTGTCATATCAGACTGCTGCGCATCCAGTACCAAGGAGCGTCATGACTACTTCATACAAACCATGTTCCCCCGCCACGGACGCATACGCACTTCGCTTGAGATAGTTAAAACGCTTGAGGAATAGCTTAAGGTTAATTAATCATCCGAGCTTTTGTTATTGTTCGTAACGGAGTAGATAAAAGTACCCACACCTATTGCCAGAAGCACGGCTACCACTATGGTCCACCATGTCTTGGTTGAATTCTGAAGTCGCCACACGCCCAGCCCAATGATGATGGCAACCATCACTACGGATACGAGTTGACTGGAGTTTATACGCCGCATATACCTATAATAAGAGATAACACAACATATTGGAAGGCAGGATTTAGCTAGTAACTATTAAAACAACCCGATTATAGCTTTATTAGAGTTGATCTTTTCTTTTTCTGTAAAACCTGATAAGTCCGGAGACAAAATTCATACGAGGGACCCTGTCTGTATAATCCGTATACTCCTCACCAAACTTGTCTATGTTTATCCACTCTTCAACCTTCATCAGTTCATACAGATACCAGACAATGGGAACTCCCAATATTATAGTTACCCAATGCGAAATAAACATCAGCGAAACCACGAAAAGCATGAAGCAGAAGTATACCGGATGCCGGATAACCTCGTATATGCCGGTGTCCACCAGCACCGTGTTTTCAAGCCATTCCCTATCCTCAGTCCGGCTCTGCCGCTTTGCGGCATACCACGACAGCACACCGACGATAATTGCAGCAACCATAAGTATCCATCCCGGATACAATAATGCACCAATACCATAAAAATTATAGGCAACAATACACATTGCTACCTGACCGATAAAAAGCACAACAGCCGCAATACTAAGAAGCACATCACGCTTTCTTCTCTGCCACTTTTTATACCTGCCGACTTTTGGCTTCTCTACCATCATTATGTCCTATGTGAAAAAATAATTCAGTTTACTGCACTGTCAGCCTGTGCACAAATGCATCAAACCAAAGGCTTTCAGTCATACATTACTTTCACACGCTAGAGTAACATCGATGCTGCTCATTGTAAAGCCACTGGGGTTAGCGACGTTAATTCCGAACAATCTCTAAATCAATATCAAAACAGGTTAAAAAACCACCCTACTATTAACATGCTGAAGCGATTATCAATCTATAATTACGCAAAGTGCTGACAAAACAGCGCTGTTTTCGTTATATAAGTATGAGTGCCTGAGAAGTGTCATTAAAAAAGAACAAAGCACAGCCATGACACACGTGTTATACTTGAGACCAGCAGTTACAATGGAGCGGATAACTACAAGTAGAAGCACAAGAAGAGGCGCTGTGGACAAAAATCATAAGGAAGCTATGCTAACTTCCTGTTTTAACCAGTATTTTGATAGGATAGCACGTTACATTTATGTTAGGCTGGGGGACAAAGCCGAAGCTGAAGACTTAGCCAGTGAGGTATTTCTTAAAGCATACAAATCGCTGGATACGTTTAAAAAGCGTGAGGTTCCCATGCAGGCATGGCTCTTTAAAATAGCACATAACCTGTTAGTGGATCACCATCGCAAGCATTCTAAAATGAAAACGGTGCAAATAGACGATAAGCTGCAAATTGCAGATAAAAGCGATCCTATGCAAGCAGCCATGGCCAACCTGGAATACGGCAAAGTGCTCAAAGCAATGGATAAGCTTACACAGGACCAGCGGCAGGTAGTAGAATTACGGTTTTTTGGAGGACTCACTTCAGAAGAAGTGGGTAATGTAATGAACAAGAGCAATGGCGCGGTACGACAGATGCAGAGCCATGCTATAAAAAGGTTGAGACAGCTACTTGAGAAAAAATAATCGGTCAAGGAGCAAGGAAAATGAATGAAAAATTCGAGGAAATCCTGGACAAATGCATAGACAGTATAAACAAAGGAGAAAGCATCGACGAATGCTTAGCTAGCCATCCGGAGCATGCCGGCGAGCTTCTGCCACTGCTTAAAACTGTCGCCAGTGCACACAAGGCCACTCAGTTTACCCCATCTGTCGAAAAGAAACAGGCGGCAAGGCAACAGCTGATAGCAGCTATGGGAGGCGTAGAGCCCGTCTATATCGAAAAACGCCCCTTCTGGGCCAGCATATTCGGCAAGACAAAGGTATGGGCAAGCGCAACGGCAATGGCGATTATGGCACTAATAGCAGTTTTCGGCATAATGCCACTGCTTAACGGTCCCAACCACAATTTCGCCCTTCTTATCAGTGATGATCCTACAATAGTAGATATGTTCGAGAGCATCGACGTAACTATCGACCAGGTGAAAGTCTATCATGAAGACGAGGGATGGCAAAATGTGCTGGATGCACCGGCTACAGTCGATATAACCCAACTTCAAGGCAATCTGGCCGAGCAGATTTGGGAGGGTAATTTACCAACAGGACACTATACTCAAGTTAGTGTCAGTGTTACCACTGTTGAGGCAGTAATGCTATACGAAGGTGTCCCTGTTGACATGAATATCACTGTAAGTGAAGATCTGATACTGGGAATTCCATTCGACATAGCCGATAACGAAGTAACCAACTTCGTATATGACCTGACGCTACTTAATCCTGGTGGAATCAATTACGATCTGACACCGTTAGAAGAAGAGAGCGGACCAGACCAGGAATATGTAATAGTATCACCTTAAAAATGATACAATCGGAGCTTGACACTTAACGTTCAAGCAGACTAAAATAGCTCTACCTGGATCAGGCGCTACCTTATTTTGGTAAGGCAGTCGGGCCTAATCTTAAGAAGGCAGCGGAAATAATGAAATCCGCGGGACTGGGTGTTCCGCGGATTTTTTTGTCGCCCGGGAGGCCAGCATGAACCGAGAGGCCGAGCTGCCAGATAAAAAAACAGGATTTTTGCACACCAAACAAGGTGTTTCCATCCTTGTCATCGCTGCTATAGGTGCTCTGGTGATTCTGCAATTGGTAGCAAGTTTCATCACCGGCAGCATAAGCATCAGGGCAGATGCCATTCACAGCGTGATCGATCTTGCCGGAGCCGTAGTCGGCTATATAAGTATACGCATTTCCAGAAAACCGGCCGATGAAGATCACGCATTCGGTCACGGAAAGGCTGAGAGCATTGCCGGCGTATTCATTTCCATCCTCATCTTCGTCGCTGCCGGCACCATACTTTACCAGGCTATCGAAAGACTGGTCGAGGGAGCCTCTATTCAAACTGTCTCGCTGGGAATATATGTCATAGCGGTATCCATTGTAGTGCTATCGCTAACATCGTGGCACGCCATGCGGGTTGCCAAGAAAACCGATTCGGTGGCACTGGAAGCGCAGGCCCGCGATATGTACGCCGACATCTTAAGCTCTATTGCCGTACTCATCGGATTATTGCTGGTCAGATTCACAGGATGGGTGATTGCCGACGCCATCGTAGCCCTGCTGGTAACTGTGCTTATTGCCAGAGCTGCCTTCATCACCCTGAAAAAATCTATCAGTGGGTTGATGGACACCAAACTATCGGACGATGAGGAAAGCGCTATAATATCATCCGTAACCAAATACGGCTGCATGATAGCCGGATATCACAAACTTCGCACGCGAAAAGCCGGAAGCGAGCGCTACATAGACCTGCATCTGACAATGGCCAAAAATCTTACCCTTGAAGAAGCGCACATTATTTGTAACCATATAGAGGATGAACTGGAAAACACACTGCCTGGCTCAAACGCTATAATACACTGCGAACCCTGTGGTGATCAGTGCATGGAATGCACTGTCATCTGCACCGAAAGACAAAAATCCTAATGATCTATGCTATCTTGCTTCCGCCTTTACCAAGGTCATAGATCTCATCTATCTTGATTTTCACAGCAGCTTTAGGTGGAACAGGTATTTTTAGCATCTCAGCTAACTTTTTAGCACCTTCGTACAATTCTCCATCTGTTACAAGCTCTGCCTTCCCTATCAACTTATAACCCTTGAGAGTGCTTTTCTCAGCTACGGCGATGGCAACCTGTGGGTTTTCCTGAAGATTTGCCCAGGTACGACCACCGGTCAGTTCATAAAAAACGATATGCTCGTCGTCCAATACCTGTGTGCTGCCCTTAGTGCCTATGTTGGGCGTGCCATCCGCGCTGGCCGTGGCAATAAATGCCTCATGGTCTGCGATAAACGATTTAATCTCCTCAGTCAGTTTAGCCATTTGATCACCCCTTTTTAAAGATTTGCAAAGTTAGAAAACAGTACATTACTCTTTGAATATTGTCAAGAAATCAGCCTGCCTTAGCCGCCTTCTCCGCCCGCTTTCTGATACCTTTAAGCATCTTCCTGTCCATCACCATTGAGATTATGCCAAACAGGCCGTAGAAAAACGTGTTCGTCTTGCTCTGGTTCCACTTGTTGCGAGAGCGCGTTATCATCCGAGTTTTTCCCTCTGATGTTTCCTCAAGCAGGAATAGCCAACTTCCGTCCTGATATTTGGGCGGCAGCGGCTCGGCCACATTCACAGTTTGCTGTGTTTCAAGATTGACTCTTAAACGAAGAATAAATGCCCTGCCTGAATCAATGGCAGATACGATATAAGGAGCCGCCGTGGGAGTCATCATCACCGCATCGCCAATGGCCGTATCCTGAAACTCAGGTACGATTCTATCAACGTTGTGAATCTTGCTTTTAGCGATGTTCTCCAGCAGTTCGTAGCTGTAGAATCCACCTTTATTCTGTCCCAGTTGCACTATCCACGGCCACACGGCGGCGGGTGTTGCTTTAATGGTGATGGCGTGGTTGTACCATCCTTTCATGTCTTCGATCAAATCATCGCCCGACAACTCCCGCGCAAGCTCCTCCTTTGTCGATCCCCACTTACGCAATTTGGACCTCAGAAAAGGCAGTATGATGATAACAAACATGAGTGATGTCCCGCAAATTGCCTCCCAGATATTATTGAGTGTTCGCATGCTAAAAACCTCCAACGACGATACTAGATCGTGATTACTACATTTCCCACTTTGTGCCCTGCTTCAACATAAGCGTGCGCCTCGGCAATTTGTTCCAGCGGATAGGTTTTATCTATGACCGACTTTAGGTGCCCCTCTTGAGCAAGCTCTTTAAGCAACAATATATCTTCAGCCTTTATGCTCGCTACCCCGGATATTATTCTCCTGCTGCTTGCCATTTTAGTCCATAACATTTGCATCATAAGCACCATCGACATGCCAACTGTAGCATAGACCCCTGCCTGCGCAAGTGAGTTTTTACATGCTGAATAAAAAGTCTTGTATACCGCATCAAAAATAACATCATAGGTCACACCGTTTTTGGTAAAATCCTCGGCAGTGTAATCAATCACGTTATCGGCTCCCAGAGATTGCACCAGCTCCAAATTTGCAGTACTGCACACCCCTGTAACTTCTGCCCCGTAGTACTTGGCAATCTGCACAGCATAGCTACCTACACTTCCGGAAGCCCCATAGATGAGAACTTTTTGTTCAGGATCAATATTTGCTTTTCTAATGAAATGCAATGCCGTACCTGCCCCAAAAGCAACGGCGGCAGATTCCTCATAGTTCATATTGTCTGGTTTTAACGCCAACCTCGCGTCTTGCCCTACACATTTGTACTCGGCATAGGCACCAGATCCCCAACCGGCAGCCCCAAAAACCTGATCACCTGCCTTAAACAGCGTTACATCTTTGCCCACAGCTTCAATAACGCCTGCCAGATCAGACCCCGGTATTTTTCTTCTTGGTTTTGTAAAACCAAACATCATTCGCGTGGGGAGCCAGGATGAGGCAGAGACTTTGCCACTTCGATCCGCCACGTCACCTGCCGTTACAGTTGTCGCATGAATCTTGATGAGCACTTCATTGTCTTTGGGAACAGGTTTGTCTACTTCCCTAAGCTCAAGGACCTCCGGTGGCCCGTATTTCGTGCATATAATCGCTTTCATATTCGATCTCCTATACTTAAGATAATTCCAGTATGGACAGCACAATCATGCCTACAGCCACCATACCCCAGAGGGAAAGTGCCACATAGGCCTGTTTAACACTTGATGCTTTTCCGATGCTGATGCCACGACGTTGATACAACATGCGTGCTGCAATCCCACGTCCGGCAAAATACAGATATATCCCGCCGCCAATCAGCCCAAAATAAGGCCATACCGCGTTGTTTATGATCATCAGTATGGCTGCAACCACCAAGACCCATGTGCTTACCGTATCCCAAAGCGCCTCAGCACGAAGGTCTGCAAAGTAGGCCGGATCAACGTCAGCCTCCAGCTCAGTAAGGCCCATTTTCGCGGCAGCTATTGGCCAGAACAACGAAATGGCTTGCCCTCCCCAGCAAAATAGAGAAAAAATGAGGGTGATTATACCCCAGATCAGGTTCATGATAGTAGCTCCTTTTTCAACACTACGACTTCAGAATAACACGCCGGATAGCCTTAATCCGGCATAAACTATTGCAAGTATCCCCCAGTATACAAAGTTGCCCCATATATAGGTGTAGTATGCCAGTGGCCCACACGAGGGATACACGTACTCCCTTTCTGCAAACCAGAGAACAACACCAGTATAAAGAGAGATTATACCCGCCGCTCCCCAAACCACGTAGCCCCAAACCTGCCCTAACGAAACACCGATAGTGCCGGAAACCATCAACGGCATCCATACCATCCAATCGGCCCAAGCAAGCCCATAGGAAAAGCGGAAATGGGATCTATCGCGCCAGTCCTCGCCCTTACCGATAATCAGATTCCTGGCTTTTTGCCCCTGTGGCTCACGCAGGAGTAGAAATTGAGCATACAGCAGCCCCATCACTGTAATAATCCCGAACCCGACCAGGATCCATGTGATGACCGTTGGTTGCAAATCCATAAGTCCTCCTACAGAATAAGATCTCCTATACTACGGCTTCGTAGCCAAAAACTTCTTGCCGTCCTTTTAGCATCAGCAAAATTAGCTTTATTATACGTCTCCGGTTGGAATGATACCAGCTAACTCTATCATTATGACAACAGTTTTTTCTAGGGCCCTAGTTTTATGAACTACTCCCTTTGGGACTACATAACCATGATGTGGATTAAGTTCAATAGTTCCATCTCCTTCTATATCCAGCAGCAACTTCCCGGTCAGTGTGAAGAAAAACTCATCCTCTTTGTCATGCTTGTGCCAATGATATTCTCCCTGCACTATTGCTAAACGGACTACTGAGTCGTTTACTCGGCATAACGTTTGGTTATACCACGTGTCAGTGCATTTCTCTATTAACGAAGGAATATCAATTAGCTGCAAAGGATCATGAAGTACATTCATGTAGTTCGCGTACGAATAGTTTTCCTCACTCATTTCTTATCTCCTCAAAACTGATCCTACGCAAGTAAAAAACAGCAAGTGCCAAAAAGGCTAACGAGAAAACAAAATAAAAGGCAATTTCCAGTGGGTCTCCTCCTCCGTCAGCAATTTGCTTCACAAGTCCGCCCAAAGTCGCCGAAAAAAGAACGGTAAATGTTTTGATAAATAATATAGGCGCCAGTAGCAACCCTAAAGCGTTTCTCTTCAAAATCAAAACAAGACTCAGAATAAAAGCCGGAAACACAAAGGCCATATCCAGAATGAAAATAGAATATATATAGTCAATCCTGTCTCCGTCGCGCATTAAAGGTATCAGTTCAACAATCCAGAGCGAATAGAACATCAACGGAACAAATATCAAGCATCCAATCGATATATTCCTGATCCGCCTGGTCACCCTTATACTATGCAATACGTCTCTATTGATACTAACCAGTCCATATACTATAGACCAGAAAGACAGTGCAAGTATTGCAATATAGACAATGTAGAACCAGTTATAAAACTGCTCAATGCTATACATGCCATATGTATAAAACATGTAAGCCAGAAGGCTTATGGCAATAAGCTGTTTCTTTTTATCGCCTTCGCCGTTTTCAAAGCCAGAAACAAAAGAATCAGGCCTGCAGCAATGGTTGCTCCATCCTGAGCAACTATCGTTGGTAGCCACTCGTCAGTCACCACTTTGCTGTAAATATCCTGATTGATCACTCCGATAAAGGCAACAATCAGCGCCAAACATGCAACCACCAACCACAATATTTTGTTCAGTTTAAGATTATTTATCACTTCTCATCTCTCCTTTGGAATTTATTAGTCTTACGAACCATAATGCTTCACCTTACTATTTCAAGCCAATTAATGTCAAATTAGTGTCATATGATTTATCTCCTTCTATCACAATATATATGCCTGTATACCTGCCATCTACTGTAATATGGCCCTTTCCGTAAATTCCATGTTGAGTTATAATAGCAATCGTTTACTTTCGGGGGGAATATGATAACAATCGATGTTGCCGAACGAAAACACATCCCGCAGATACTCCATATATGGGAAGAGTTGATGGACTACCACGCCCGGATCGATACACTGTTTGAAGTACGAAAAGACGGTGCAAAGAACTGGGAGCGATACCTGCGTGATCTGATGCGAAGCAAAGAGTCCAGAATTTTCATCGCAGTGGAAGATGATGAGGTTATCGGCTATTCCGTCTGCCGTGTGGCGGCACATCCTCCCTTTTTCAAGCAAGAGTACTACGGCCTGATAATGGACATGGCAGTTAAAGATGGACACCAGCGCCAGGGTATAGGTACCAAGATGCTTAATACGATTTACGATTGGGTACGCTTCATGGAACTTGACCGTATCGAATTGCAGGTTGTGCCCAAAAACGATGCGGGTTGCGCCTTTTGGAGCAAGCACGGATTTACCGACTATCTACAATCACTCTATAAAAAAATCTAAACATACTACCCCCAACACGTTACGAGTATGCATTTGATATGCTTACCGTACGATATTAGTAAATGTACCACCTGTTCATCATACTACCAGTAATTTTCCAAGCCATGCAAACAGCTTGTTGAGATTAACTATCACATCACGGCTACAATTTTGCAGGTTCTTGTTGCGCATTTCGTATTTCTACTGTGCGATTATCACTAGCTTTACTGATAACAACGATGATAACAGTACATTTTACGCTATTAGTACGCATTTTATATTATCAACTTGACACCATACGATATTCGTGTTACATTTCAGGAAACAATTATAATGACTAACGATTACTTTAAAGGAGATGCGATGATTACGATAGAAGCAGCAGAAAGCAAGAACATACCGCAAGTACTGGAACTATGGTGGAAGCTGATGAGGTACCACGTCCCCTTCGAGCCCATGTTTGAGGGAAGACCAGCCGATGCCAAATTATTTGAACAGCGCTTTAGTGACCGGATGGAGGCTGAGGAGCTGAAGGCCTTTATGGCTATGGAAAACGATGAAATTATAGGTTGTACGTGGTATGTCGAGCAAGGACATCCTCCCGTATACACTAAAGCGCGCTACGGTTATATAATGGGTATGATGGTAAAACCAGGGCACCGGCGCAGCGGCGTGGGCACCATGATGCTTGAAAAGATTTACAAATGGGCGGAATCGGAAGGACTGGACCGCTTGGAGGTGCAGATCGTGCCCGGCAACGAGGCAGGCTATTCATTCTGGAAAAAACAGGGATACGACGCCTACATGCATGTAGCGTATAAAGAGATATAGTTCAATCTACTGCGGTATTGTCCACTGCACAGCGTCTATCTCCTCAAAGTCGAAGTGGTGGTATAAATCGCTTTCGGCCTCTGACCAGAACTCGAGCATGACCGTATCGCCGCGTGGAAAGTACTCGCCCAGTTGCGACGTATCGTATCTGACAATAACGTAGTTATCACCCATGCCACCATCACCAACCTCGCCGTCCAGATGCTTAACAACGACTAGTGCCGACAAATCGTACTTTGCATAGGCCTCAGATCGGCTCCCATATTCGTGGTTCACCGAAAAAAAGATTTCTATACCGCTAAACTCGGCGCCCGTATCCGGATTACTGTCCACATCAAGTGCCAGGCTAGTGCCCTGGACACCAACCGTTTGCTCCTGAACATTACCAGTTGCGGCTATCCAAAGTGGATCATCGGGAATAGTGCTGGCGTAATCAAGCCTCATGTACAGATAATCACCATCCATGCCCAGCCATACTTTTGTAACGTTAATTGGAGAATAGTTGATCTCGTCAATATAGGCAGGAGCCCCGGATATGTTCTGATCAAAATCACTACCAGAATCATCAATAGTATAAGTAAAAATCAAAGCATAGTCATCCGGCCATGGCTCGGTCGCAGGTATCCGCCAAAAAACAAACACCATAATAAACGCCAGCGCCATCGCTGCAAAAAATGAACTAGCAAATATCAATCGCCTACCTAGCATAACCTGACTATTATCCTACATACACCCACATATGAAAAGAGCGAATACCTGATTATTTAGACCAATAAAACTCTTGACTATGCGTTACTACATGTATATTATATGTCTTGTAATTACAATACCATTATATTATATGACATCTTTTGCACAACAAGGGAGGGCCATGAATAAAAACGGTGAGAACGGCTACCCACACTGGGCAATGAACATCAACGGCACCCCTGCACTAGCCGTCCATAGCTCTGAATGGGCGGATATACTGGAGGAAGTAAGCGGCACCGAACTGGAAATGCGCCTCATACTCAAAAAAGCTGTTGCCATGAACGAAACTTCTATTGAGATGGCACCTGTGCTCAACGGCATATTCCTGAATTGGATGAATTTGGAACTGGTATCGCTAATAGCACGGCTGGGCATGGAAACCGCCAAACTGAACAAGAAGGTAGATGTTTCTATCCGGGAGATGCGACAGGCAATTGATGTGCTAAAACGGGTTTGATGAATATGCCTACCTTCTGCGCGCCAGTACATACCGCAACATATGCGTATGCGGACCGTCGGCGTGCATGTCATGATCCTCAATAATACCTGTGTCGACGATTTCGTAATCGGCAAACTCGCTTTTGATGTCTTCATCCGTATAGTAATGGGCCGGTCTGCCCGGCAGGCTCTCCCAGGTGTTTTCCTCCAGCTTAGGGCCATTACCATAGCTGGGCTCATGCTCTGAGAAAACGGCGAAGTAACCAAGCCCACCTTTGCTTAGTCGCCCCATGCATTCGGCTATAAATCGCGCTCGTTCGTGCTTGGGAAACAGGTGCAATGCATTGAGCGAAAATACGGCATCAAACGGCCCGTCAAACGGCATATCCAGCACCGATGCACAAACGTAATTTGATTTCGAATCAAGCTCCTTGGCCAGCTCAATACCCACTTGCGATGCATCCACACCGGTAACATCCATACCGTTGTCGGCAAACAGCTTGGAGTTACGCCCATAGCCACAGCAGGCCAGCAACAACGTTTTGAAGTCATGCTTTTTGAAGATACCAAACGCTTTTCGAGCCACATCGCTGGGCTCTATGCCCCAGATATACTTCTTGATTTCGTACTTGCTGCTCCAGTGCTCACCCAGTTTTGACGTATCAAAGCTCATTTACTATCTCCCCCTGCCTTTTGTGCAGCTATAACAGCAACAATCATGTTCTTATACAGGCAATCCACGTAGCTAAAACCAGCCTGTCGCAAATCACGCTCCATATCCCACAGCGTACCCTGCATATCCCCCAATTTCTCCTCACTATCCAGTTGACGCTGCCTCAACGCATCAAAGCTAACCTCATGATCAAAATGCTCCTTAACATGTGGAAGCATCCACCTCACCCAGTCTTCAAATACCCACGCATCTGCATCCGGCGATTCCTCCTTGAAGCGATCACCATTGATGAACAAACCATCGTCTTTCAAAATGCGATTTATCTGACGATACAAGCCCACACGTTTGTCATAATCCACATGATGCAGAACAAAAGATGAGGTCACCGCATCATACTTTGTGGACTCAACTTCGGGGGGTATACCGAGGTTGAGATTGTGCTTTATCACTCTAATATTGCTGCTTAAGACAAAGCGCTCGGATGTCATACGCAGCATCTCGTCAGAGAAGTCGACCAATGTGATGTTAGCGTCGGGTGACAGCTCAAGCACTTGGGCGGCAAGATCGCCATGTCCGCAACCAAGATCAAGTATATGAGGCGTGCCTGAGGCAGAATGTATGGCAAGGCCTGCAATTAGCGACAGCACTTCCCGACGGCCCGGCACCACCGCGTCCGCAACATGTTTATAGCGCTGCGCCGTCTCTTTCGATTTCCATCCATGGTTTTCAGGCATCTACTTCGCCCTTTTATCGACAATGGTCAGCCACTCGCTGTTTTTAAGTTCTCCGTCAACGTAAAAATCAAGGCAGTATTCGCCAGTCTGGGCAAAAATGAAATCACTTAGGTCGATAGTAATGTACGGAGAGTACTTGGCCCAAACATGCAGGTCGGGGATTTCATAAGGCATGTCAACAACAGACACCTCTCCATCATTCTGGTGATGAATTTTGAGCGTAATCGTCTTTTTCTCACCAACCTCGGTGGGACTTGTTATCGATTTTATTATTATCTTCAATGAACCGACATAAGGGATACCATCAAACTCCATTTTTTGCATGATTTTTTCAATATCCAGAGTTCTATCTTCATTAAAAAGGCACTTTTTGGCCAGCAACACCCATTGAATTTCCACTTAAATCAACTCCCGATAAATATTACACTCAAATATAGCGTCAGATGTAAGCATGTGTCAATCAAACTTCACCCTGATAAATAAGGCCTTCCTATTTATTACACCTTATGTGTATAATGGCACAACGCCAGAAACTAGGAGAAAACTTGTGAACGTAGATTTCGCTTTTGTTTGTGATTACGCCGAGGCTACAGGCAAACTCAATGCGCTGGGCATAGGATTTGAGACCATCATCGGCAAACAACTGCCGGTAAGACATCCCCATTTTTGCCTGGTCATACAGCTCAGAACAAGCACGGTCGAGGCTGGCGAAAAAAACATTAAGGTCTTTTTGATTGACGCCGACGGTAAAGAGGTAATCAAACCACTCGAAGGCAAGTTCAACATACCCAAAACGCCCGGAGGACTGGAGAGCGTGGGGTGATTCGTTATGGAATTTGCCAACGTACAATTTCCACTTTATGACACCTACTCGGTCAGAGCGGTTATTGATGGTACAGAAATGGTAAACATAGGCTTTAAAGTAACCCCTCCTCCCAAGCAGCAACAGCCGCCGCCACCACTACCCCCCAACCAGCAAGCCTCGTAGCGTATAAAATATAACCCACATATTTTTACAGGTGCTTTACAAAACTTCATACCTCCGCATATAATAGCGCCAGTCTAGAGTGAGGATAAGATCAAAACGCAATGCCCCAAACAGCTAACCAGTTTAATGCACATGAGCAAGACGTGCTGCCAAACGGATGGAGTCTGAAGCAGCTTGATCATATATTAGATATTAGAAACGGCTATGCCTTCAAAAGCAAAGACTTTCAAAAAAGCGGCGTATTGCTTATCAGGCAATCCAACCTCACTGCAAAAGGCATTAGTACGAATCAAGCTATGCACCTGCCAAATGACTATCTGAGCAGATACTCCGGATACTTCATCAAAAATGGTGATATTCTTATCGGAATGTCGGGGTCCATAGGGCGACTGTCCAGATATGATCTTAAGCAACCCGCTCTACAAAACCAGCGAACGGGGCTTATAAAGTTCCTTGTGCCCGAGTACGCTGAGTATGCTACATACTACCTGATGTATATAGAAAACGAGCTTATCGCGCTGGCCAAAGGCGAAGCCATTAAAAACATCAGTGCCCATCAAATAAAATCGTGTCTGATACCCCTGCCGCCGGCAGATCAGGCAAAACTAATCGCGGCTAAAACCAAATCACTTCTTGCCCCACAGCAGCGAGCCGAAGAAAAACTGAAGCGGGCAGAAATCGATCTATACCATTACAAAAAGGCCGTACTGCATCAAGCCCTCAACAACAATCCGGACGTGAAGAGAGTGAAGCTGGGCAAAGTGGCCAGCGTTAGACACGGCTACAGCCTGCCATACAACATTGCAACCGTTGGTGGCAACCATATCCCCTTTTTCAAAGTAGCAGACCTTGCACAAGTAGATATAAGCGAAACCCCATACCTAAATAATGCAAAGCTCCATGTACCAATAGATACCAACACGAATACCAGGCTAAGGCCACTGCAAGCAGGATCAATAGTATTTGCCAAAACCGGCGAGGCAATTAAACTAAACCGGCGGGCTATACTAAACGTACCGTCGCTTATCGATAACAACATGATGGGAGTCAAAAGCACAAGCGACAGACTGGATAACACATACCTTTACTATTTCCTGTTAAGCCTGTCTCTTGAAGAAGTGGGCAGAGCAACCACCATTCCATCAATCAGAAAGAGCGATGTAGAAGGTATCCTGATCCCTCTGCCACCGCTGCCCGAGCAACTGCGGATAGTGACAGAAATCAAGCGCTGCTACAATTTATCCGATACCCTTAGGAAACAACTGAACCACAATCTTGAGCAAGCAAAACTGCTAAAGCAAAGTATTTTAAAACAGGCCTTTAACGGTAGATTATTAAATTAAGGACAAAACCTTATGCCCGGTGATGCCAAAACTATAGTAAAAAAGCTGTGGAACTACTGCAACATTCTGCGTGATGACGGTGTAAGTTATAGCGACTATGTAGAACAGCTTACCTATCTGCTGTTCCTTAAAATGGCCAATGGTAGTTCGCACAACCAGCAATCATCAATACCAGAGCATCTAAACTGGCAAAGTCTGCTCAGCAAGAATATCGATGAGCTTGAAAATCACTACGATTTAATACTGAAAACTCTGGGCAAAAAGAAGGGGACACTGGGAGTCATCTTCAAAAAAGCGCAAAATAAAATCAAGGACCCGGCAAAACTCAAAAGAATCATAGAACTGATCAACAATGAGAAATGGACAGGGCTTGATCTGGACATCAAAGGCGAAATCTATGAGGGACTACTAGAAAAAAATGCAGAGGACGTTAAAAGCGGTGCTGGCCAGTACTTCACACCGCGTCCGTTGATAAAAGCCATCGTTGAAGTAATGAATCCGGCACCGGATATAGACATATGCGACCCGGCGTGCGGCACCGGCGGATTCCTGTTAACAGCACACGACCATATCATGAACTCATATCAATTAACCGATGTCCAAAAGTATTATCTAAACTCAAAAGCGCTCAAGGGAACCGATATCGTAGAAACTGTCACCCGCCTTAGCTCCATGAATCTATATCTGCATGGCATAAGCGGTGATGCTGTAGTTGATACAAAGGATAGCCTTGTTAGTAAACCCGTAAAGAAATATGATATGGTACTCACCAATCCCCCATTCGGGAAAAAAAGCAGCGTCACCATAACCAGCGGCAATGGCAAAAAAAGCAAAGATCAGCTGACATATCAACGAAATGATTTCTGGGCCACAACGTCAAACAAACAGCTCAACTTCTTACAGCACGTCAAAACCATGCTCAAGAGGGACGGCAGGGCAGCAATCGTAGTTCCAGATAACGTCCTTTTCGAGAGCGGAGCAGGAGAAACCATCAGGCGCAGACTGCTAGATCAGTGCGACGTCCACACCATGCTGCGTCTTCCCACCGGCGTGTTCTACGCACAGGGCGTAAACGCCAACGTACTCTTTTTTAACAATAGACCTGCAAGCAAGAAACCACAAACTGAAAAATTGTGGATATACGATCTTAGAACCAACATGCATTTCACTCTTAAAAACAACCCCATACAACGCATAAATCTGGATGACTTTATCACGTGCTATAATCGCGATGATCGACATGGGCGCAAGCCGACCGAGAGGTTTAAATCTTTTAGCTACAGCGAACTGATGGCACGAGACAAGGCAAACCTGGACATTACATGGCTCAGAGACGAAAAACAAACGAATTACGATACGCTTGCCGACCCCAAAACGATAGCTTCGAACATAATCAAAAGCCTGAGATCGGCACTTGACGGGTTCGATAAAATATATCACGACTTAAAAGGAGACTAACGATGGACTTGATGCAGGCCATAAAAGAGAGAAGAAGTATACGCAAATTCAAATCCGATCCAGTCAGCAACGAAGACTTAAATAAAGTGCTGGAAGCCGCTCGCTGGGCACCGTCGTGGGCCAACACCCAGTGCTCACGCATTGTTGTGGTGCAAGACTACGAAAAGCGTGATCAGCTGGCCAAAGCCACCACCTCAAGCAGGCCCGGCAGAGAAAACGGCGCTGCTCCCGCTCTCAGGCAAGCACCGATAGTAATAGTGGCCTGTGCCGAGCTGAACAAATCAGGCTGCTTCGATGGCCTGCCCTCTACCGATAAAAACGAATGGTATATGTACGATGTAGCGCTGAGCATGGAACACATGGTCCTGGCTGCCCACGCGCTTGGACTGGGAACAGTGCATATGGGCCTGTTTGATGCTGCAAAGGTTGCCGAAATATTGAGCGTTCCGCAAGGTCATGCAGTCGTCGCAATGACGCCGCTGGGCTATCCTGATGAGGCTCCCGCCGTACGCCCTCGAAAGAACATTGACCAGATTGTATACTCCGAAAAATTCGGAGAGAAGTAATTCATGCTCAAACTGGACCTTCATGTCCATATGAACGAGGCCACCGATTTTGCGCCGCTTAACCCGGATATTGTCGAGCGTCTGATTGAGGTTGTGGTAAAAAAAGGGCTGGACGGCATCGCCATCGCCGACCATGATGGCTACGACCCGAACTACCCTTTCAAAGTACGCGATATAATGGAAAAGCATTTTAACAATGCCATATTGATCATTCCTGCCTGCGAGCGCGAGGTAGGACTAAACCATGAGGTTGAGCTATATCTTTCCGATGATAAAATGTTCCGCTTTCTGGCCCACCCCGGCGATCCCTACTACCCCGGCCCCATACCCATAAACAACCTGCAGGGCATTGAGATGAAAAACGCCATACACTTCGCCAACGAAAAGCTTGCGCGTAGGACGGCTGAAGATCACAACCTGATGCTCTTAAAAAACAGCGACGCCCACCACCTGGAGGACATAGGCCGCTACTACAACGAAATCACCATCGATGAACTCCTGGCTCGTGCTATCACCAGAGCATAACAGCCATATATGTTAATTATTTGACTATTGCTCCTTACAATCGGTATCATTACCCAACTGAACAAAGCGGTTTTTAAGGAGATCAACAATCATCGTGAAAAAGACAAGTATATTATTTCTAGTACTAGCCATACTATCGATAGCGCTTATACAGATGGGCTGCAAAAAAGGTATCAATAAGATCGCTTTCATATCTAATCGTGATGGAAATTATGAAATATATGTAATGGACACTAACGGCGCCAACAAAACAAACATCACGAAAAACAATGCGTCGGATATCAACCATGCATGGTCGCCCGACGGCACTAAAATAGCCTTTATTTCTCACAATAATGGTCTGAGCGGTGAACTTTACGTAATGAATATTGATGGTTCCGAGCTTAAAGGGCTAAACGTAGGAGCATCATTTTCTCAATCACTATCATGGTCGCCGGATAGCAAAAAAATCGCCTTTACCGCCGGAGATATCGGGATAATAAACTCCGATGGCACTGGCCTGACCAACCTTACCAGTAATAATTACCAATCGCCTCACGCCCCGTCATGGTCGCCGGACGGCTCAAAAATAGCCTTTTTCTCCAGTACAATAGATCAAGGCGATCGTCTCTATGTGATAGGTACCGACGGATCGGGATCAATGAAACTCGCCGATGAGGTCAATCAACTGTATCAATCTGCGCCGTTGTGGTGGCCTGACAATAGCAAAATAGCCTTTTACTCAAATTCTCAAGGCGATGACTCTTCAGGAATATATACTGTAAACGCGAATGGAACAGGACTAACTCTCTTTAACGATGAGATCATTTGGGACAGCCCATCATGGTCGCCGGACGGCTCAAAAATCACTTTTACTAATCGTAATGAGATCTATGTGATCAATGCCAATGGTACAGACCTAACCAACCTTACCGATAATTTGGCAATCGATTCAAGCCCAGCGTGGTCAGCAAATAGCACCAGGATAGTCTTTTACTCCGATCGTACAGGTAATGCAGAAATATATGTGATGAATGCAGATGGTACGAACCAGACCAGAATCACCAATAACCCCGCTGATGATACTAACCCGGTATGGGCGCCATAAACGTTGCAGGGGAAAACGTATGGCCAAAAAACAATACGCATTTCTACTAGCAATCGCCATCATCGTACTGGCGCTACTGCCTACGTCCTGCACCTGTAACTGCTCACCTAATGACGGACATTTTGGCGATGTTGATCCCAATGGGGTCAACCAGCGTTACTCCATTGGCTTTGTCTATGATCGTGATGGTGACATGGAAATCCGCTCGATATACCCCAACGGAGCAGGAGAAAAATGGATGACCGACATCACCGTGCCCTATTTTAACCTCGCATGGTCCCCCGATAGATCCCAAATAGCTTTTGCCTCCCGGATATCAGGAAACGCTGAAATATATGTAATGAATACAGATGGTACTAACCAAACTAATATTACCAATAATAAGGCCGATGATGCTGCTCCCGTATGGTCGCCGGATGGTGAAAAAATCGCTTTTCAGTCCAATCGTAGCGGCAATCATGAAATTTACGTGATGGATGCAAACGGTACAAAACAAAATAGGCTAACTGACAACACAGATACAGGCGCCAACGTACACACACCGATATGGTCGCCTAACGGCGATAAAATAGCGTTTTCCTATGAATACAGGGGCTTTTTCCAAACGCATGTTATCAACATCGATGGAACAGAAGAGAGCATTCTTACCAGTGACCCCTGGCTCTCTCCGTCACCGATCTGGTCACCCGCCGGAACTAAAATCGTATATATTGCCCACCATGAGTTTAATTACGATCTATATGTAATAAATGCCAACGGCACAGGCCAAACCAGAATTACAGATACGGTTGATGTAGAAAAAGCCTTTACGTGGTCTCCCGACGGATTGAAGATAGCATTTTTTTCACGCGAGGATAACAAGTCAATCATGCAGATTGTAAACATCGATGGATCCAACGCCATCAAAATAAGCGATGCACTGTATAATTTCAACCAATCTCTATGCTGGTCACCGGACGGTGAGAAAATCGCCTTTGAAGCTAACCATGCAATATACGTAATGAACTCCGATGGCTCTAAAAAGACCCGGGTTGCAGCTGGCTCCAATCCAGTATGGTTACCATAAACATAACTAATACTTAAAAAAATTGCGTATTTCCCATAACAATTGCCGCTTGAACACCAGTGCCTTTCTCTACAAAGATACATCCCGTAGTCGCTCGGTCACAATATGTTTACATTTCTACTAACCTGTGACGCTCATATTGAAACATACGTTATATATATAGATGATACTACTAAATATAATCGCGTTTACAATAGGCTGTAGCACGTCATTTCTGCGTGTCCGCTACCAGTTTTGAAAGGAAACAACTTATGCGTAAGAAACAATATGCATTCCTGATAGCAATCGCCGTGCTGGCACTGACACTACTACCCACTTCCTGCACGTGTGAAGGGCCAATCGCCAGCGATCCAGCTGATGAGGAGTCAAATCCAACCGACACCAGCGGGCAATTTGAAGGTTACTGGAATCCTGACGGCATCGGACAGCCCGATAATTCCATCGCTTTTGTCTACATGAATGAGATTTATGTTAAGGCCCTGGACAGCTGGGAAAAACTCAGAGTGGTTGCCGGAACAGATCCCGTCTGGTCACCGGATGGCTCAAATATAGCCTTTGTACAACGAAAAGAAACAAATGATCCGGGCTCTTACTCCAATTATAAGAACTCTCTTTATATTATGGACACTACCGGCAACGAGCCAATCATGGTCACCAATGACTATAATCATAACGGAATCCGAACAGCGCTGTCATGGTCGCCGGACGGCAGCACTATGGTCTTTGAAACCGGGCCGAACGGCATCACCGAACTATATTCTATTAATTCGGATGGTACAGGTAAAACCAGGCTCACCAATAACCCCGGCGGAGATGAAAGTCCCGCCTTCTCGCCCGATGGCACTAAAATCGCTTTCTCATCTTCTTATATTGACGGCGACGGAATATACGTTATGGATGCTGACGGCTCCAACCAGACCAGGCTCATGACAGAAGAGGAGGGCTATAATCTTACTGATCTCACCTGGTCACCTGATGGGTCAAAAATAGCTTACACTCACGCCCTTAACGTGATGAGCGGAATTCACATAATAGATTCCGACGGGACAAATCGCATTCAGCTTACCAATAACGAAAGTATGGAGAACAGTCTTTCATGGTCGCCGGATGGCGCAAAAATTCTCTTTGCCACAACCACCTTTGAGCCCAGTTTCGCAAGGCAAATCTGGACAGTAAATGCTGATGGCACAGAACTAACAAACCTTACCCTCGCTAGCACCCGTGCAAGCTCTCCTTCATGGACGCAAGATGGCAATAAAATCATCTATACAGACAGTATGGACACCTATATAATGAATGCCGACGGCACAAATAGAACCTGGCTAGCTTCCGGACACAGCACCGTGTCGTTGCCATAACCAGGCAAAAGGAAAACTTATGCCCAAAAAACAATATGCATTACTCATAACAATCGCCGTACTGACGCTGGCGCTACTGCCCACGTCATGCACATGTAACTGCTCAACCGGCGACGACGAGAGACCGGGTGGGGGATATAACCCCGAGGATATCGGTAAGCATGCCCCCCAAATCGCTTATGTCTCCTGGCAGAATAACGATACTGTCGTCTGTGTAATGAATATCGACGGCTCAAACAAAACACTTCTTACCGGTGAATTACAAATGAGCCGTTATAATCGCCCAACATGGTCACCGGATGGCAATAAGCTAGCGTACGGAACATATGAAGGTATCTGGGTAATAAACACCAATGGCACGGGACAAACGAACATAACTGATGAACTGGAGTATGCTGAACAGTTTTCATGGTCCCCCGTTGAACAGAAGATTGTCTTTGTTTCCCACCTTCCCGACGAATATAGGGAAATCTATACTGTAAATGCTGACGGGACCGGATTGACCAGACTCACCAATGGATCAACCAGTGCCGATAACCCAATTTGGTCGCCCAACGGAGAAAAAATCACTTACCGCAAGGACCAGAGTATCTACGTGATGGATGCTGATGGATCCAACCAGACCAGGCTCAACTATTATCCTTACAGCGGATCAATATGGTCCCCCGACAGCTCTCAGATAGCATGCTATTTAACCGGCGCCATCTATATAATCAATGCCGATGGCTCAGGTACCACCAATCTTACCGGCCACTTCCCCCCTGCAACAGAGCCAGGTAGTATATGGGAAAATAGGGACCCCGTGTGGTCACCCGATGGCACAAAAATTGCGTTTGAGAGCAGTGTTACCGAAGGAGACCAACAACCCAATGAAGATATATATGTAATAAATGCCGACGGCACAAATCCGGTTCGGATTACCAATAACCCGGCGTTTGATGGGTATCCAACGTGGTCGCCCGATGGTAATAAAATCTTATTCGTATCTAACCGTGATGGCTACGATGGAATATACCTCATGGATGCTGACGGTTCAAACCAGACCTCGCTTGCCAAAGGCTACAATCCGGTATGGTCAGCCGATAGTTCCAAAATCATTTTCGAAGCCAATGACCGTGGTTATCAGAGCATATATGTGATAAACACCGATGGAACAGACCTAACCAAGCTTGCTAACGGAGCCGCCAGTCCAGCGTGGTCGCCACAGTCTGATTAAGGAAACAACGTATGCAAAAAAAACGATACGTATTTCTATTAGCACTCGTCGTGCTGGCACTTGCGCTACTGCCCACGTCCTGCACCTGCAACTGCTCGCATGACGGCAGCGAAATACCCGGTGGTGGCTTAAATCCCGGCGGAATTGGACAGCGTAGTTATAAAATTCTCTATTCTTCCGATGATGGTATCTATATGATAAATTCAGATGGATCGGGCCAGACAAAATTGGCAGATGGCACAAATCCTCTATGGTCGCCTAATGGGGAAAAGATCACCTTTACGTCTTCAGGTGGCGGCGCCGGACACATATATGTAATGGATGCAGACGGCTCAAATCAAACAAGGCTCACTCATTACCCAGAATCAAGTGATTACTCGGCTGTATGGTCACCCGACAGCACAAAGTTAGCTTTTTCAGCCAACGACTTAGGCAACGGCAATATTTACATTATAAACGTCGACCGCACATTCAAGGACAGACTTACCAATAGTTTCCTCTCCGAAAATTATAGGGACCCTGTATGGTCACCCGATGGGGAAAAGATCGCCTTCAGTTCCTGGGATGGCGAAAACAATATTACCGACGTTTATGTAATGGATGCAGATGGTTCAAATCAAACATGGCTCGCTATGGGAAGCTATCCCGCATGGTCACCGGACGGCTCAAAAATAGCTTTCACCTCAAATCGTGATGGCAAAGACAAAATCTATACAATGGATGCAGACGGGTCAAATCAAACCAAGCTTACTTCCGGGAACAGCCCCATGTGGTCGCCAGACGGCTCAAAAATAGCCTTCACCTCAAATAGTGATGGCAAAGTCGAAATCTATACAATAGATGCAGACGGCAATAATCAAACCAAACTTACTTCCGGCAGTAGCCCCATGTGGTCATCAGACGGTACAAAGATCACCTTCACGGCGAATCGTGATGACCAAGACGAAATCTATGTAATGAATGCCGATGGCACTAATGTAACCAGACTTGCTTCAGGGGAAAGCGCCGTGTGGATACCACAACCTGATTAAACACCAAACAGCACTATCATATATAATAGTGATCATAAACCATAAGCGCATGAGGAGGAGTCATCGTGTCATATGTTAATGAGCAGATAGAACAGCTGGCAGATTTAATCGTAAACTCGAAGAATATTGTCGTCTTTACCGGTGCCGGTATCAGTACCGAGTCCGGCCTGCGCGATTTCCGCGGCCCCAACGGCATCTGGACTAAGTCTGAAGATCCGACGGCCATGACCTTCCAGAAGTTCCTTATCGATCCTGCGGTGAGAAAGAAGCATTGGGCGCGCTATGGATCAGGCGAATTTGGGGGGAACGTTCAGCCCAACCGCGCTCACTACGCCATCGCCGAGCTGGAAAAGATGGACAAACTAAACTGCATCATCACCCAGAACATAGACGGCCTGCACCAAAAAGCAGGCAGTAATCCCGACAACGTTATTGAATTGCACGGCACCGTAACCAAGGCCAAGTGCCTGGAATGCGAGAAATCCTACCCCATTGAAGAAGTGAGACCAAGACTTGAGGCCGGGGAGGAATCACCCAATTGCCTAGAGTGCGGCGGATTGATGAAAGTAGCAACTATATCATTCGGACAGGCCATGCCATTTGAGGAAACACTGGAGGCGCAAAGGCGCTCTGCTCAATGTGACCTGTGCATCGTGATAGGATCAACGCTACTGGTTTATCCCGCAGCACAGATGCCGGAGATAGCACTGAACGCAGGAGCCAAGCTGGCTATCATAAACATGGGCGATACCCCGCTGGACGACGTGGCGCATGTGCGCATCTCGGAAAAGGCCGGCGACGTTATGGAAAAGGTAATGCAACTGGTCAAACAAAAGATGTCTTAACGATGAAACCCTGTTACTGAACAACAAACGATCTTAGTACAAAGCAGTAGAGGACGAAATCACTTGCCAATGCAGAATTGGCTGAAGATGGTCTCCAGCAATTCCTCAGTTACAGTGTCTCCCGTTATCTGGCCCAGTGTGGTTAGAGCAGCAGTTACATCGATGCTGATGAAGTCCTCCGGCATACCGCCTTTTATCGATTTTTGCGCCTGAACAAGATTATCATATGCGTTTGTGAGTAATGCCTTATGCCGTGGATTAGTCACCAGCGCCGCATCTGAAGAAATCACCTTGCCACCCAACACAGCCTCAACCATGCTGCCCTCAAGTACATGCAGTCCCTTGCCACTCAATGCTGACACGGAAACCACAGGCCAGGCGATGTCTTTTATGACGTCTTTTGGCGGCAAATCAGACTTGTTGCCCACAACCAGCACAGTCTTGCCCTCAAGCAGTTCCATTATCTCCCTGTCGTAGTGCATAAGTTTCTCACTCTGGTCTATGACCAGCAATACGAAATCTGCCATTTCAATCGCCTGACGACTACGAACAATACCCAGTGACTCCACTACGTCTTTGCTAAAGGCAATACCTGCTGTATCGATCAACACAAACGGCACACCCTTTATATTGACCACCTCTTCTACCGTATCACGGGTTGTGCCCGGTACTTCGGTGACAATGGCACGGTCCTCCCGCAGCAATAAATTTAGCAGACTGGATTTACCCACGTTTGGACGGCCCACGATGGCAGTACGCACTCCCTGCCGGTATGCTATACCGGTATCAGCGCTGGCGATTAAATCACCAAGTCGCTCTCGGCACTGCTCAAGTGGTGGCTGAACATCCTGCGCTTCGACCTCATCCTCGGGAAAATCAATGCGCGCCGTAAGATAGGCCAGCACTGAGATAAGCTCAGATCGAACAGCTTTAAGTTCACCGGAAAGTCGGCCCTTAAGCCCGCTTACAGCTAAGCGTAAACTGGCCTCTGTTTTTGCCTTTATCACATCCAGCACAGATTCAGCCTGAGCCAAATCAATGCGCCCGTTTAGAAATGCCCGCAGCGTATATTCGCCGGGGTTGGCAAGGCGTGCACCTGCTGTTAAGACAAGCTCCAGTACGCGTTGCAGTGGCATCGCGCCGCCATGGCTGTTTATCTCCACAACGTCTTCGCGGGTATATGTATTGGGCGCCTTCATATATGACACTAGGACTTCATCGACCACGTCGCCGCTTTTGGGATCAACGATATGGCCGTAAACCAGACGATGATCGGACAGCGTGTGGTCAAACAGCTTTTCGGCGATGGCGCGCGCCTTGGGCCCGCTCAAACGAACGATGCCGATGCCACCCTCACCTACGGGCGTTGATATAGCTGCAATAGTATCCTTGTACATAACGAAACCAAGTATATCATACGAGACGCAGCAATATCGGCAAAGCCTATCGCAAGAAAAAGCAAGTTTGACACGCAATGAGGCGTTATACTGATATCAATTCGTGATGAATTGTCATGTTTCGTTGACTTTAACAGCGTTTTGAGTATAATTATCTGGGTACTCTGCTTTTAACTTCAATTATTATCCTGCAAAAGCTATATATATGTGCATCTTAAGTAGGAGGCAATTATCTTGAGCATAATAGAAACCGATAAACTAACCAAGGTGTTTAAGGGTGATGTCAGGGCGGTTGACGGCATCGACTTTGAGGTTAAAGAGGGCGAGATATTCGGCTTTTTAGGCCCAAACGGCGCCGGTAAAACCACCACAATCAAGATGCTTAACACCCTTATCCCGCCTACATCAGGCTCGGCCAAAGTGGCCGGTTACGACATCGTAAAACAGCCGTCCGATGTAAGAACCAGCATCGGCTACGTGGCTCAGGACGTGGGCGTGGACGAGCACTCCACCGGCAGAGAGAACCTTACGCTCTATGGTCACTTCTATCGCCTGGACAAGGCCACCATAAAACAGCGCATTGCTGAAATATTCAAGCTTGTTGACCTTGAAGGCTACGAGGACAAGATGGCCAAGACCTACTCCGGCGGCATGCGTAAGAGATTGGACCTTGCCATGGGCCTTATACATAATCCAAAGCTGGTGTTTATGGACGAGCCCACAACGGGCCTTGACCCGCAAACGCGCTCCAAAATATGGGAGTATATAAGGAAGATGACCAAGGAATTGGGCATAACTATATTCCTGACAACTCACTATCTGGAAGAAGCAGACCAACTGTGCAACCGCGTCGCCATTATTGATCTGGGCAAGATAATTACCACCGGCACACCGTCCGAGCTAAAAAGCTCTATCGGTGGCGACGTAATCAACCTTTCTCCAGGCAAAGGAGATGAGGAGGCACGTTCGCAGTTTATGACTAATACGCAGAAGGTTCTTGAAGGCGAATCATTCGTGCAACGCACACAGCCCGCCGAGGAGGAATTGGCTGTATACGTCGATAACGCCAAAACAGCGACACCCGCAATAATGCGCATTCTGGCGGAAAAGGGGATCGATGTGGAAACCCTGTCCATATCCCGTCCCTCGCTGGATGACGTCTTCCTAAAATATACCGGTAAAACTATCAGACATCAGGAGGGCAAAGAAACAAGTTTCACTGATATTGCGCGCAGAAGTGAGAGGAATAAGTAATGACCTATTTCATGTCAGATACATGGTACCAGATAGTACGCCACGTCAGAACCGACATCCGCATACCTATCTGGCTATTCGTTAATATAGTACAACCCATACTGTGGCTACTGCTGTTTACCCAGATATTCAAATCCACCATGGAGGCCCAGAACATTGACTACATTCAGCACTTCTCTCCGGCGGTCATAGTTATGACGGTGATGTTCGGATCGGTCTGGTCAGGTATGGGGCTGCTCATGGATATAGAGATGGGAGTTTTATCCAAGACACTGGCCACACCGGTTTCACGAATGTCTATCATTCTGGCCCGGGTTGCAGGATCTATGGTAATGCTACTGGTTCAGGCGCTTATCATATTCGGAATAGCTCTGGCTTTGGGACTCACCATTACTTCAGGCGTCCCGGGAGTTATATTTACCCTGTTCATTATAACCTTGCTGGGTTCCGGCTTTGCCGGTTTTTCCTGTGGGCTGGCCCTGCTCTTCCGGCGGCAGGAAACGCTTATCGCAGTACTTAACTTCGTATCACTGCCGGTTATGTTCCTTACATCCTCGTTTGTCCCGTCCAATTTGCTCCCAAGATGGATCGATATAATCAGGCAGATCAACCCGGTGGAATACGCCATAAGCGGCGTACGCAGCATCATAAATAACGGCTGGGTTTGGGACGATCAATGGAAAGCGCTGCTGGCCTTAAGTCTATGGATGGTAATAGGTATAACCTTCGGCACGCTCATGTTCCGTAAAAGAGGTGAGAACTAAGTAAACCTTCTATATACAATGTAATCAAACCCTCCTGATTTAACATCAGGGGGGTTTTGTATAAACAATAACCACACGTCTGTACTACTGTGCAAATCAATTTAATGATTGTATAATATTTATCAAATGAGAATATTACTTGTTTACCCCAAATATCCAAATACTTTCTGGAGTTTTAAGCACGCGCTGTCGTTCATCTCCAAGAAAGCGGCCTTTCCTCCATTAGGGCTTCTCACCGTTGCCTCAATGCTTCCAGAGGCGTGGGAAAAGAAGCTGATAGATATGAACGTAAATCGTCTTTCAGACAAAGATATCGAGTGGGCCGATTACGTTTTTATCAGCGGCATGGTGGTGCAAAGGCAATCGGCCAAAGAGGTTATCAAAAAATGCAACAAGCTTAAAACCAAGGTGGTTGCCGGTGGCCCACTATTCACCGAAGAACCAGACGAATTTGAAGGCATCGATCATTACGTGCTTAACGAGGGTGAAGTCACCCTACCCATGTTCCTTGCAGACTTAGAAACGGGCACGCTCAAACCCAGGTACACTTCCATGATAAAACCGGATATTTCTAGCACGCCTATCCCTATGTGGGACTTATTAGATATCCAAAATTACGTTTCTATGAGCATACAATACTCACGCGGCTGTCCGTTTGACTGCGAATTCTGCGATATTACAGTGCTCAACGGGCGCATACCGCGTACTAAAACCAAAGAGCAGGTGCTGGCAGAACTTGAAACATTGTACAAGCGCGGATGGAGAGATAACGTATTCGTGGTAGACGATAACTTCATCGGCAACAAAAGGAAGCTCAAAAGCGAGATAATACCGGCAATAACCCGCTGGATGCTAGAGCGCAACTTCCCGTTTTCGCTGTTTACCGAGGTCTCCATCAATCTGGCCGACGATGAAGTGCTGATGGATATGATGGCAAAAGCCAACTTCAACACCGTCTTCATCGGAATCGAATCACCCAACGAGGACAGCCTGCTTGAGTGTGGCAAGAGCCACAACAGAAACCGTGATCTTATTGACTCTGTACATAAGATTCAAAACCACGGCTTTCAGGTGCACGGTGGATTTATTCTCGGCTTCGACAGCGATCCTCAATCGATATTCGACATCCAGATAGATTTCATCCAGCGTAGCGGCATAGTCACTGCCATGGTGGGGCTGCTAAACGCGCCTGTCAGCACCAAACTATACAAGCGCCTGGAAAAAGAAAACAGGCTCATCGAAAACTTTTCCGGGGACAATACCGACTTTTCCATGAACTTCGTGCCAAAGATGAAGCATGAAGAGCTGGTAGAAGGCTACAAGAGAGTGCTTCAAACCATATATGGCCACAGCAATTATTATGATCGGATAATAACCTTCATTAAAGAGTACCAGCCAAAGGGCAAAACCAAGGTCACTCTATCAACCTTTAAGTGGTCAAACTGGAGAGCGTTCTTTAAACTGGCATGGAATGTGGGGGTAAAACCTAAAGAAGGCAAGAAAATGTTCTGGGACCTGCTGGGTTGGACGCTGATCAAAAAACCGGGCGCCATGTTCTTAGCGGTCATGCTCTCCATCTACGGATACCATTTTCGTAAGGTAGTCGCGGATTACAGCCAAACAGTTTTTTGATTAAAATAACCGATTTTAAAAAGATTTGCACAAACGTTTTTTTTAGAGTATCATCATGGGAGAATTCATCTTTCACAAAATGACGCCTTCTCAAACTAGGCATAGACAAGAGGGTATTTAAGCATTTATACTTAACATAAAGGATATTAAATTTGAATATATTATTAGTTTACCCTAGGTGCCCCGACACCTTCTGGAGTTTCAAACACGCTCTCGGTTTTATCTCAAAAAAAGCAGCCCTCCCTCCGCTGGGACTTATTACCGTTGCTGCAATGCTGCCTGATGATTGGAAGAAAAAAGTAGTGGACATGAACACCGCTTATCTCTGGGACAAAGAGATCAAGTGGGCTGACTATGTCTTCATCAGCGCCATGGCCGTGCAACAAAAATCGGTGAGAGACATAATAAAACGCTGTAACAAACTGGGCATCAAAGTGGTGTGCGGCGGACCGCTTTTCACCGCCGAGCATTACGAGTTTGAGGGAGTCGACCATTTCGTTCTGGGTGAAGCAGAAGTTACGCTTGCCCCATTTATTGAAGACGTCAAAAACGGCTGTGCCAAGCATGTATATACTACGGATGAAAGACCGTCTATAACCGAAACACCTATTCCCGCCTGGCACCTTATCGATATGGAGAAATATTTCCTACTCAACGTCCAGTACTCGCGCGGCTGTCCCATGGACTGTGAGTTTTGCGATATTACAGTGCTCAACGGACGCGTACCCCGCACCAAAACCAGCGATCAGATGATAGCAGAACTTGAGGCCCTGTACAAAATAGGCTGGCGCAATGAAGCTTTGGTCGTCGATGATAATTTTATCGGCAATAAGAATAAGCTAAAAAATGAAATCTTGCCGGCGATGATCGAATGGATGAAGCTGAGAAATTATCCTTTCACCCTTTTCACCGAAAGCTCAATCAATCTGGCCGATGATGATGAACTGATGCAGCTCATGGTTAATGCAAACTTCAACCGCGTATTCGTCGGCATCGAAACGCCAAATGAAGACAGTCTCGTGGAATGTAATAAGTTCCAAAACAATAAGCGCGATTTGATCTCATCGGTAAAGAAGATACAAAACTACGGGATGATGGTTGACGGTGGATTTATCGTGGGATTCGATCAGGACCCCAAGAGCATCTTCCAAAGGCAGATAGATTTCATTCAAAAAAGCGGGATTGTTACCGCCATGGTGGGAATGCTTAATGCACCCGTGGGCACCAAGCTGTACAAACGGCTTGAAAAAGAAGAGCGTCTTTTAACAAGAATAACCGGTGATAACACCGACGGTTCCATAAACTTCACCCCCAAGATGCCCATGAATGATCTTGTAAAGGGCTATGAAAAGATACTCCACGGCATTTTCAAACACAAAAATTACTACGCACGCATAAAAACTCTCTTAAGAGAGCTTAAGCCCAAATTCAACAAACGCAAGAAAAAACTAGCCTTACCCAAGCTTGACTGGGCCACGATCAAGGCATTCATGAAAAGCAATTGGCACATCGGGGTTAAGGAGAAGGGCCAATTACACTACTGGAAGCTGCTGGCCTGGACTATGCTCAAACATCCGCGTGCAATGACCCTGTCGATAACGCTGGCAATTTACGGCTTCCACTTCCGCAAGGTGGCCGCAGCATCAACCCAGCTTATGTTCTAATACCAGACAAGTGATAATATTGATTTCACGATCAATACACGCCTTGTTCACGTAATAATAAGTCCCTTGATTTTTGGTCAGGGGACTTATCTTTTTTACTTACCTCTCAACTACAAAACCATCTGGTTTTTCGCTAATTTTATGAGCTATTAAGCTCATAAAACTGGTACAAATACCAATTGACACGCTCTATTACGTTGCTATAATTATGCTGCAATTAAATTTAGTAACAGTTTTGGAGGGGAAAGTGGACTGTAAACATTACTGGGTATGCGGTCAACCGGAGGACGGTTATGTTAAAAGCGTGTGCCGCCATTGCGGGGAGGGAAAACACACCGAAACGCTGACATCCATACAAGCTCGCAAAGCACTGGCAATGAGTAAGCAGAACGACTTATCCAAGATTGAAGATATCACCGATGACTCACGACTCATTGCCCTAAAAATCGGATAACCTCCTATATAAACACATATATAAAGCCCCCTGATTAAAAATCAAGGGGCTTAGCTTTTTTACTTACGTTTAGGCTTACAAACTCAGGGGTTTTTCCGGTGGGAGGATCTGCTTCCAGCCCAACGTTTTGAGCAGTTCGCCTATGGCGGTGTCATGCACACTACCACCGCGCAGCAGCATCTCGGATTGTACGCTGTACCTGACGCGCCTGCCCTCTTTGGCCTTATCTATGTATCCAGCCTCTTCCAGATCAGCGATGATCTTGCGTGTAGCCCTCTCGGTAATACCTACAGAATCGGCGACATCAATGGCCGTAATGAGCGGACTTTCCGCCAGACACATCAACACCAGTGCATGGTTTGTTAAAAACGCCCATTCGGTCACAAGAACCCTCCAAAATCATACAAAACTGGTGAAATTCCCTATTGACAAATTAAACCATCGTGATATACTTATCATGCAATCTTTATCATGCTTAGTTTACCATGAGTATACGATTATTGCAAATATTAAAAAAATACACAAGGAGATATTACGTTGGAATGCAAACACTACTGGGTGTGCGGCCAGCCGGTCAGCGGATTCGTTGAGAGCACGTGCCGCCATTGCGGTGAGGTAAGACGATGGGAAACACTGGTTTCTATTGAACACAAAAAGTCAAAAGATTTACCAGATACCTTATCAAAAGATACCAGCCACATGGACGATTCACAGCTTGTTGCCATAAGCTAATAGCTTAGGCAATCGGATAAAATCGCACAACCAAAACAAAAGGACCCCTGATTTATAAAAAGTCAGGGGTTTTTACTTACTTAATATGGGTATTTGACTGTAATTTTTGAGCTATATATGGTATAATGCGCTTTGTGTAAAGGGGGGATTTGGGAGTGCACTTAGCACCACAACCTCAGACCCATAATAATGAATTACTTCGATTCATTTTTCTATTTCCCCTTAAGTTCCGATTTTCAACCAGCTCTTTTTTTACGTCTAAAATATAGCTATTAAATTAACTCGGGAGGGATAAATATGACAGCTGAGATTATATCCGGAACTCAGGTAGCGGCAGAAATCCGCGCCGAGCTTAAGGAAAAAACAGCAAAACTCAAGGCAGACAAGGGAGTGGTTCCCGGTCTGGTAATCCTGCGCGTGGGTGAGGACCCTGCGTCCGTATCATACGTCAAGGGCAAAGAAAAAGCCTGTGACGAGGTAGGCATCTATCAGGAAACCATCGTATATCCGGATGATGTCGACGAGAAAACCGTGCTGGACAAGCTGGTTGAGCTCAACAACGATCCCAAGTACCACGGCATCCTGGTACAACTACCATTACCTAAACACATCAGCGAGGACAAGGTCATCGATATCATCGACCCCAGAAAAGATGTCGACGGCTTCCATCCGGTAAACGTGGGCAAACTGCTCATCGGCAACCCGTACTTCATGCCCTGCACACCGGCAGGTATTCAGCAGCTTTTGGTCAGAAGCGGCAACGACCCAGCTGGCAAGCACGTAGTTATCTGCGGACGCAGTAACATCGTTGGTAAGCCAATCCTGGCGATTATGCTGCAGAAGAAGGACGGCGCCAACGCCACGGTGACCATGGTGCACACCGGCACCAAGGATACAGCATCTGTCACCAGACAAGCCGACATCCTGATTGCAGCAGTAGGCAGACCCAAGGTGATCACTGCCGACATGGTCAAAGAGGGCGTAGTGGTTATAGACGTCGGGGTAAACCGCGTTCCCGATGACACCAAGAAGAGCGGCTTCAGGCTGGTAGGCGATACCGATTTTGAGGCCATCAAAGAAAAGGCCAAAGCCATAACACCGGTTCCCGGCGGCGTAGGCCCAATGACCATCACCATGCTCATGTGGAACACTGTTAACGCAGCCGAATCAGCATCGGCATAACACAGGCTATACGTCTTGACTTAAAAAGCAAGACTATAATTAAAAAATAACTTAATATACTGGGAGGAATACATGGCTTACAATGCAGTAGAAATGCAAGACTGGCAAATATCAGAAGCTGCCGAAGCTAACATGCCCAGCCCGGAGCAATACATTGACATGCTGGGTCTGAAAAAAGACGAACTGATACCTTTTGGCAGAGTCCCCAAGATTGACTTTATCAAGGTTATGGATCGCCTGAAGAACAAGCCCGATGGCAAATTCATCGAAGTAACCGCTATTACACCAACCCCGCTGGGCGAGGGTAAAAGCACCACCTCCTGTGGTCTTATGGAGGGCCTTGGCAAGCGCGGCGTAAACGTCGGAGGCGCTCTGCGACAGCCATCCGGTGGACCTACCATGAACGTCAAAGGCACCGCCGCAGGTGGAGGAAACTCACTGCTTATTCCCATGACCGAGTTCTCCATGGGACTGACCGGTGATATCAACGACATCACCAACGCACACAACCTGGCCATGGTGGCACTTCAAGCCAGAATGCAGCATGAGCGCAACTACAATGACGAGCAGCTGCAAAGGCTCACCGGAATGCCACGCTTAAACGTCGATCCTACCAAGGTTGAGATGAAGTGGATCATGGACTTCTGCGCACAGAGCCTGAGAAACATTGTTATGGGTCTGGGCGGACGCAAAGACGGCTTTACCATGCAATCCGGATTCGGCATTTCCGTCGGCTCCGAGCTGATGGCTATGCTGGCAATCGTTCGCGATCTGGCCGACCTGCGTGAGAGAATGGACAACATAACCGTAGCCTTCAACAGAGCAGGCAAACCGGTAACCACCGGTGACCTTGGAGTTGGCGGCGCAATGACCGCATGGATGCGCAACACCATCAACCCCACTCTGATGTGCACCGCCGAATACCAGCCTTGTCTGGTACACGCCGGACCGTTTGCCAACATCGCAATCGGTCAGTCATCCATCATCAGCGACAGGGTTGGACTGAAGCTGTTCGACTATCATGTAACCGAAAGCGGATTTGCCGCAGACATCGGTTTTGAGAAATTCTGGAACGTTAAGAGCCGACTCAGTGGCCTCAAGCCACATGTGTCCGTACTTACAACCACCATCCGCGCACTCAAGATGCACGGTGGAGGACCCGCAGTAGTGGCCGGTAAGGCCCTGCCGGAAGCATATATCAAACAGAACCTGGAGCTGCTCGAGGCTGGTCTGCCCAATATGCTCCACCACCTCAACACAATCAGAATGTCCGGAATCAAGCCGGTTGTATGCATAAACGTTTTCCACACCGATACCGAAGAAGAAATCAAGCTGGTAAGACGTGCAGCCGAAGCAGCCGGAGCACGCTGTGCCGTATCAACCCACTGGGCCGACGGCGGCGACGGCGCACTTGAGCTGGCCGATGCAGTCATCGACGCCTGCAAAGAAGAGACGGAAATCAAGTACCTCTATCCGCTGGAAATGAAACTGCGTGACAGGGTCGAGGCAATCGCCAAGAACGTCTACGGAGCAGACGGCGTCAGTTGGACAGCAGAAGCCGAAGCCAAAGCCAAAATGCTTGAGAGCGATCCCAAGTATGATGACTACATGACCATGATGGTAAAAACTCACCTGAGCCTGAGCCACGAACCGGCTCTGAAGGGTGTACCGAAGGGCTGGACACTGCCCATCCGCGACATCCTGATCTACTCTGGCGCCAAGTTCCTGTGCCCCATGGCAGGCGCCATCAGCCTGATGCCAGGCACCAGTTCCAATCCGGCGTTCAGGAAAGTAGACATCGACACCGCAACAGGCAAAGTAAGCGGCCTGTTCTAAAACCAAATAAACTTATACGTTTTAAAGAAGGCGGCTTGTATATCAAGCCGCCTTCCGCTATTCTATCAATAATTGATGATATGGAGCATAACTCATGAGCGACGATGTACTTACGCAATTTCAACCAGTAATGTACCCCAAGTCGATAGCTGTTGTCGGGGCGACCGAAAAGCCCAAGGCGGGCAGACGCTTCCTGGAAACCATGATGAATTGTGGATACGACGGCACGCTGTATCCGGTCAACCCCGATTACGATCAGGTGCTGGGCCACAAATGCTACCCTGATGTTGCTTCCATACCACAGCCGATTGACTACGTAATTATCTCCGTTCCATATAAACTCGTATTCGATATACTTGATGATTGCGCCAAAAACAAGGCCAAAATCGTGCACATATTCAGCGCCGGATTTGCCGAGGCCGGTACCGACGAAGGCTGCCGGATGGAAGAAAAGCTTAAAGTCAAGGCCAAGCAGGGCGGTTTCCGCATAATCGGGCCCAACTGTATGGGCATTTACAACGCGGCCAACAAGGGTGGAGCTTATGGCATAGGCGAAGTGGCCCTGCGCGAGGTAGGCCCCGTGGGGTTTGTCAGCCAGAGCGGCGGCCATGCAGCAGCACTTATTGATGACCTGCTAGCGCGCGGTATTGGCTTTACGCAGGTGGTCAGCTTTGGTAATGGGTGTGACCTGAAGGCAGTCGATTTCCTTCAGTACTTCGGTGCCGACCCAAAAACCGATATAATAGGCGCCTACTTCGAGGGCATAGAGGACGGCCCTGGGTTTATGAAACTAGCGCAAGAATTAACAAAAACGAAGCCGCTGCTTATATGGAAGGGCGGCAGAACCGGAGCAGGTGCCGAGGCTGCAGCCTCGCATACCGGATCAATGGCCGGCTCCTACGACATATGGACCGCAGCTATTAAGCAGATAGGTGCTATCAAAGTAGAAAACCTTGAGGAGATGGTAGACACCATCATCGGACTAAATCACTTACAGGGGCTTACCGGAAATCGCGTGGCTATAATTGGCGGGGTGTACCGCGGCGGCGGCGGTTTTTCTGTCAGTGCCACAGATGCCTGCATCAGCGCCGGACTGGATGTACCTGAGATTACTCCCGAGACAAGAGACAAACTCAAACAACATGTGAACATCGCCGGCGCAATACTGCGCAACCCCATCGACATCGGCCCGCGTGGGCCGGAAGGCAGGCTGCCCAAGATAATAGAAATCGTGTGTGACGACCCCAATATAGACCTGGTCATAGTCGACCCCACCTTTTTAACTTCAGGGCTCTCAGACGCCAAATCAAGGCTGGTTGCGTCGGTAATGGAACTGGTAGACAGTCTATCCGACATCAGCAAACGTAAAAACAAACCAATAGTCAATATCTTTGCCAAACACCTCGACCCTGACATGCAGGGAGAGCTGATGCGTAGCCATGCAAAAGGACAGATACCCATCTATCCCACGCTGGAACGTGCCACAAAGGCTATCTATAACGTTAGCCAATACTTCAAAAACAGGGAAATAGAACAAGACACATCAGGCCGCATCTATCAAGACTTAGAAATATGAGATTTTACCTGCTATAATAAAGAGCAAGGTGGTTAAATGCAGGAACTGTTAAATAAACTGGAAAACCTCAAACAACGCATTCATACCCTAATGGTGCGTCTTTGACATTGCCTCAAAAGAAAAAGAACTATCAGATATAGAGAAACAATCCGCCGAAGCCAACTTCTGGGCCGATCAGACCAAAGCGCAAGGTACAATGCGTCAACTCTCCGAACTCAAGAACACCGTTGCTCTATGGCGTGATCTCGAAAAAAGAACTGCTGAACTGGCAGATATGATTGCCATATCCATCGAGGAAGGCGAAACCTCCATGGAGGACGAGTTCATCTCCGAGGGCGAGAAGCTGGAAAACGAACTTGAGCAGCAGGAACTGCTAATGGCATTTTCCGGGCAGTACGTTAAAAACAGCGCAATTTTAGCGATACACGCTGGCGCCGGCGGTACAGAATCGCAGGACTGGGCCGAAATGCTTATGCGTATGTACCTGCGCTGGTGCGAGCGCAAAAAATTCAAAACCGAGATACTTAAAATGTCACCCGGAGATGAGGCCGGCATAAAAAGCGTGATGATAGATATACAGGGCGACTGGGCTTACGGCTACTTAAAGGCCGAGCGCGGCGTGCACCGGCTGGTGCGCCTGTCTCCTTTCGATACCGACCACGGCCGCCATACATCGTTTGCACTCATAGAGGTACTACCGGAAGTTGATAACGATATAGAAGTAAACATAAGTCCCGATGACCTTAAATACGATATATTCAAAGCCAGCGGTCCGGGCGGGCAAAACGTACAGAAAAACAGCACGGCAGTCAGATTAACGCATATCCCCACCGGCATCGTGGTAACCTGTCAGGACGAGCGCTCGCAGTACCGCAACAAAGATATAGCCCTCAAAATCCTGCGTGCACAACTTGTCGAGCGTGAGTTGGAGAAAAAAGCGCAGGAACAAGCCAAGCTCAAGGGAAAACATATAACTGCCGGATGGGGGAACCAGATTCGCAGCTATGTACTGCACCCGTACAAAATGGTCAAGGATCACCGCACAACATATGAAACAGCTAATCCGGATGCGGTACTGGATGGAGACATAGACGGATTTCTGATGGCTTACCTTAAATCAGATAAAAACGAATAGAAGGGCTATACAGGCTTATTTTGCAGCATCCTGCCCAGCCGATTGATTGGCCTTACGCAGCAGATAAATAAGCCTCCACAACGAAGTAGCAACAGTTCCAACAGCCAATGCCCACAGAATATAGATAAGCGCACTACTGAATATCAGGCCTGCCGCAATAAGGATAACCCGTTCAGGTCTGGTGAAAAAGCCCACCTTGCACTCAAGCCCCAGACTCTCACCCCTGGAACGCACATAACTTACCAGCACTGAACCGGTAAGGGTTACGAAAACCAGAATCACGCCCAGATTTGAAGCAGAGACATACAGGTAATAAACTACCAGCCCAATAAGAACCGTGGCTTCTGAAAACCTGTCGAGAACAGAATCGAGGATGGCTCCCGCTTTGCTGGTTTTGCCGGTTACCCGTGCCAGCGCACCGTCCAGCATGTCAAACAGTCCGGAAAAAAGCAGCACCAGCCCGGCGGCCATTAAAATGTTGTAGCCAATCAGGACGGCAACAACCACATTGAACCCATATCCAATGACGGTCAGGATATTGGGGGTAACCTTCGTTTTAACAAGTAACCGTGCTATCGGCTCACTTATCCTGTCGCCTATATTATGACGAACGTCTGATGACATCTATCAGCTCCAAAAAGTTATACTTTCCTGCCCCAGCGGTGCATCGTTTCGAGGTAAAAGTCCATAACTTTTGCCGAAACGTTTGTCCAGCGAAATCTCTCCGCCTTTATTTTACCATTAGCGCGCATCGTTTCCCGCAAAGGCTCGTTTTCAAGAACATGTGCCAGCCCATTGGCCAAAGCCTGCTCGTTCATAGGCTGAACTAAAAAACCGTCTTTTCCATGATCTACCACACCTGCGTACCCCTTGATGTTGGATGCCACGACAGGAGCACCCGCTGCCATACCTTCCAAGAGCACAATGCCGAAGCTTTCAGATCCTGTGGCCGGAGCACAAAAAACGTCAGCCGTTTTGTAATAGCGTGGTAAATCATCATACGACGCATATCCGGTAAAAATAATATCATCGTTGTTGTCGCTTTTCCACAAACGCAGTTTTTTACTGCCGGGACCAACTACAAGAAGACGAATATTCCCAAAACGCTCCTTTAGTATTTTAAAAGCGCCCAGCAAATACTTGAGTCCCTTGCGCTTTTCATCATAGCGGCCCACAAAAAGGATGTTCTTCTTGCCATCGCGGTACTGTTCAAACGGCGGCACATCCTTGGCAAAATGCGTATAGGAAATGCCATTAGGGATTATCCTGTAATCACCCGGGAAGAAGTTCATATGAAATTCTTTTGCAGCTTCCGAAACGGCAATCACGCCATGCAGCTGGCGAAAAGATATATTCTTAAGATAGGGTTTCCACAGCGCATAGCCGAGGCTGCTGGGATGATAGGCATGAAACGTGCCTATATTAATGGTTTTAGACAAACGCAATGCATTTACCGGCAACCAGGGCAACAGTGGTTCATGCAAATGCAATATGTCAAAGGCCTCTTCCCTAAGTATCTTCTTGAGATTACTCCAGGGCCGGGGGAATAGATTCATCCTGGCCGTAGATCCACCGCTCGGTATATAAAAAGTGGGCCTTCCCATGGGAATAACGTCTTTTCCCAATGGCTGCTGGTAAGAAAACGGAGCCATGATTTTGACTTGATGGCCCATTTTGTCAAAATGATCCTTGAGATGATCAATGTGCGCCTTAACGCCACCGGGATGCGCATGGTCGTAAGCCGAAACAAGCCCTATTTTCATTTAGACGTTTCCTTGCTCCTGCCAAATTTTTTAGCCAACAGCTTGGGGATTCCTATAAGGGGAGAGCCCTTAAACATTAATTGCTTAAGGACACGTCCGTAACCGATTTTTTTAAGGCTTACCGGGCCGTTGCTACCGGCATTCGTCGTTCTATCAATTAAAGCCTGCTTCAGGTCAGCGGCTGTTTTACCGGGGAATACCGTATATCCGCTACCAATCATCACCAGAAAATGAGCGTCGCTGGCACCTGTTTCTGCCAGATGATAACGCTTGCGATTGAGTCGCTTGCTCTTTTCGTAGGAAATGCGTGCCGCGATATTGGAGTTAACCAGCTCGATACCATTGAGGTGAATCCCGTCACGTCGATAGCTGAATCTATCCAGTGTGGTCTGCCCAATAGAACGCATAAGCCAGCTCATGGGGTGGGGAACTATGCACAACCCACCCTGCTTATGAATCGCCTCAACCGTTGTATCCAACCGTGCAAGGGGCGCAACCGGCTCCTCGATAAATACTGCAATCAAATGCCCATGGAGAGTAGTAACTTCCATACCTGTGACAACCTCAAAGCGGTAGTTCTTTTTGGCTGCCAGTTCGCGTGCCTGGTAGCTACCCCTGATGTCATCGTGGTCAGTAATGGCAATAACGTCCAGATCGGTCTTATGCTCAACATATTCCAGAATCTGATAAATACTTGCCATACCATCGCCAAGGCTACTGTGCATATGTAAATCAGCAATCCCATGGCCATCAGGCCTTTCCCAATTGCCCATTACTCTTGTTACTATCCTCTCAGCAACTTTTGTCAAAAAGCATCGTATAAAACAAAGCCAAGGTCAAAAGCTTTTGACCTTGACCTGCTAAGTAATAATTGCAGACACCATCACGATGCTAACCATTTAAAGTTGTCGGTTCATCCTGAGGTTCATCCTTAATAAAGCCTTCCACCATGTTTCTGGCCTTATCATCAGTATACTGGTTAGGAGGCGATTTCATGAAATAAGACGACGGCGCAACCAGCGAGCCCTTGAGCCCTCTGTCCAGAGCCAGCTTAGCACATCTTACCGCATCAATCACCACGCCCGCCGAATTAGGGCTGTCCCACACCTCAAGCTTACACTCAACGTTAAGCGGGACATCTCCAAAGGTCCTGCCCTCCATGCGAATGTAACACCACTTGCGATCGGAGAGCCACGGAACGTAGTCGCTGGGACCTACATGAATATCACCCTCATCAAGCGGATAGTCAAGCTGTGAGGTAACGGCGTTTGTCTTGGATATCTTTTTAGATTCCAAACGCTCGCGCTCCAGCATATTATAGAAGTCGGTATTGCCGCCGAAGTTCAGTTGATAAGTGCGTTCCAATTTCACGCCACGATCGGCAAAAAGCCTGGTGAGCACACGATGAGTAATAGTAGCACCTACCTGTGATTTAATATCATCACCTATTACCGGCAATCCTTTTTCATCAAATCTTTTTTGCCAGTACTTCTCGCGCGCAATAAACACCGGTATACAGTTAATCAGTCCGCACCCTGCGGCAAGAATCTGCTCCACATACCACTTGGTGGCTTCCTCACTGCCAACCGGCAGGTAGTTAATAACCACGTGGGTATTGGTTTCTTTAAGAATTTTTACTATATCGGCGGTCTGCCCCGGGGCTTTTTCAATAACCTTCGAAAGATACTTACCTAACCCATCGTGACACATACCGCGCTCGACTTTGACCCCAAGCTTGGGAACATCATGAAACTTGAAAGTGTTATTGGGTTTTGCATAGATGGCCTCGGATACATCCTTGCCCACCTTGTTTTTATCAATATCAATAGCAGCAACAATGTTTATATCGCTAATATGATATCCACCCAGATTTATATGCATCAGACCGGGTACGAAATCGCCCTCTTTTGCGTTGGCATAGTAATGTATGCCCTGCACAAACGACGATGCGCAGTTTCCCAGCCCAATTATAGCAACATTAATCTTATCCACCGGTTTGGCCTCCTTTGGCTGTAGCTGATTTTTTGTTCTTTTTTTAGTCATAACTTTGGCTCAAGCTACTATACTCTACTATACTTTGTCAAAGTACGTCAATCAATTCTTCCCTTTTTTAAAGAATATAAAGCCATATGTCTGACATGTCAGACATATGGAAGGCTTGAGCAAGACATAGTAATATGTTATCCTCAAGCCAATATGGTATACGATTTTCACACACATACTTCCCTTAGCGACGGTGAGCTTTCCCCGTCCGAACTCATTTATCAGGGATACAACAAGGGCTACAGGGTTATCTGTATAACCGATCACGCCGGTGTGGGATACTCCGGTAGAGTTATTGCCGAGGTGGCCAAAGACTGTGATGCGGCCATGCAAAGCTGGGATATCGTAGCTATTTCCGGCATAGAGCTAACCTATCTGCCACCACAGGCAATCGCCGATGCCGCCAAACAAGCAAAGCAGGCAGGAGCAAAAATAGTGGTGGTTCATGGTGAAACAATCTCCGAAAACGTAGGCCCCGGTACGAACCTGGCGGCAGTAAGTTGCCCGGACGTGGATATCCTGGCACACCCGGGACTGATAACAGTTGAAGAGGCAGAGCTGGCGGCAAAAAACGGGGTTTATCTTGAGATATCCGCAAGAAAAGGACACTGCCTTACCAACGGACACGTCGCCAAAGTTGCAAACACTGCGGGAGCCAAGCTTATTCTCAACTCCGACAGCCACACCTGGACAGATCTGCTTACAGCAGATAAGGCAAAAGCGGTGGCAAAAGGAGCAGGCCTTGAGGACATACAACTAGACGAAGTGCTAATCACCAACCCGCAAGAACTGCTTAAACGAATTGGCGGCTAAATAAACACCTTGGACGGATGCCACTTCCCCTCGGATTGATCATACTTAAGCAATGCGATAAAACGCCCATCTTCTGAGTAGACACGACACCATTGATCATCCAACGGGTTTTCGACCTCAAGTTCGATCGATATGCCGTTTTTGATGTTCTTTTGAGTATCACTATCGACGGTAGCAGGTGACATATGCCCCAAAACCGAATCTAGGGGATGAAGCACGTCCTGCCAGTTCCCTGTACTGAACACCTCTTCAATTTGATCAACCGTAAGACCGCCTGCCATATCAAATATGCCATTTCTGGTGCGGATAAGGTTTGCCAGATGCGCCCCGCAGCCAAGGGTCTGACCGATATCATAAGCCAGAGAGCGAATATACGTACCCTTACCACACTCAACGTCAATCGTAAAATAAGGCGGCTGCCAGTCTAAAATATCAATACTGTATATGTCGATATCCCGTGGCTTACGTTCAATTTCAACACCGGCGCGGGCAAGACGATGCAGCGGTTTTCCGTCTCGTTTGAGAGCGCTGTACATGGGGGGAACCTGCTTAATAGTTCCTATGAAGGATGGGAGCAGGCGTTCCAGTTGGTTCTTGTCAATAGAGGACCAATCCCTCTCCTCGATAATGCTACCTTCTCCATCGTATGTATCGGTAACAATGCCCAGTTTAACCTTGGCCCTATATACTTTTCGGCCTGCAGTTAAAAACTCAACAACCCTGGTGGCTTTGCCAATGCATATGGGAAGAACTCCTGTGGCGGGTTTATCAAGGGTACCTGCATGTCCCACTCGGCGCTCACCGCTTACGCGGCGCACCAGTGAAACCATGGCGAAAGAACTCATTCCGTGAGGTTTGATGGCGTTGATAATACCATCTACACTCAACTCTGTTCCTCATCAGGAATCTCTGGATCAATAGCCAGATTCTGGATTACATCAAGGAGGTGTACGCCCTTTTCAATGGAGTCATCTGCTTCAAAAATAAGCTCGGGGGTGTATCGCATGGTGAAACGCTGAGAAAGTTCTCTGCGTAAATAACCACTTGCGGATTTCAGGCATTTAAGCGTCTCAGCCTTCTGCTCATCGTCGCCCATGACGCTGATAAACACACGGGCATGCCTGAGATCGGCAGATGTGATTACCTGAGTTATGGATGTGAGCTCGCACAACCTGGGGTCTTTTACGCGGCGTTTGATCAGATCGCCTAATTCGACTTGAATGGCGTCGTTAACTCGTTCGGTACGTCTGCTCATCATTTCACATCCGAAATATACCTTAAGTTGCCAAACCGCAAAAACCGTCAAACGGAGGAAAACTGGAGGTAGGATTTTTTATTATAAAGCTGTTCCCCTGTGAGCTTCTTCACTGTGGTAGGATTCGACTATATCACCAACCTTGAAATCGGTAAATCCGTCAACACTGATACCGCACTCAAAGCCAGTAAGCACTTCCTTGGCATCGTCCTTAAAGCGTTTAAGGCTGCTCATGGTTGAGTCGTGGATTTTCTCGCCATCTCTGATTATACGTGCAAATGAGCTTCGCAGCACCTTCCCATCGGTAATATACGAACCGGCAATTCTGTCGCGCTTGCCCACTGTAAACACAGCCCTGACCTCGGCATGACCATCGACAACCTCTATAATAATCGGTTCCAGCAAGCCACCCAGTGCCTTTTGAACATCCTCAATCAGTTCATATATAACATCATAAACGCGTATATCCACACCCTCACTATCGGCCATACGTCGGGCACCCGCTTCAGGACGGGAGTTAAATCCTATAACAATAGCCTGAGATGCAAGAGCCAGAGTCACATCAGACTCAGTTATATTACCAGCATCAGCGCGTAGTATACGTACCTTGATGCCCTCAACATTAAGCCCCTCAAGTGAATCTTTTATCGGCTCAACACTGCCCTGAACATCGGTCTTAATAACTACATTGAGTTCTTTGACCTGTCCAGATTTGATCTGATTATATATATCCTCCAGCGCCAATACCTTGACAACCTGCGTGGACTCCATCTCTTTTGCTTTGCGAGCCTTTTCAACCTGTAGGCGCGCTGAACGATCATCTGAGACAGCCTTAAGCCCGTCTCCGGCCTGAGGCACGCTGTTTAGCCCCATTATCTCTGCCGGCATCGACGGCCCGGCCTTTCTGATATGCTTGCCCTCATCGTTGAACATGGCCTTTACTTTACCCCAGGTATCACCCACAACTACACTATCGCCAACCTTGAGGGTGCCCTGCTGCACAAGTACAGTGGCCAGTGGCCCTTTTTGGGTATCCATCTCCGACTCTACGACTACGCCCAAAGCCTTACGATCTGCATCAGCTTTAAGCTCCTGTATCTCGGCAACAAGCAGTAGGTGTTCCAATAAATCGGGGATACCATCGCCCGTTTTAGCGGATACGGGTACGCAGATAATATCTCCACCCCACTCCTCAATGAGCAAATTGTGTTCCGTCAGTTGTTGTTTCACTCGCTCAATATCGGCATCTGGTTTGTCGATCTTATTGATTACAATCACAATTGCAACTTCGGCGGCCTTGGCATGGTCGATAGCCTCAACCGTCTGCGGCATAATGCCATCGTCTGCCGCCACCACCAAAATGGCTATATCGGTCACATGTGCACCACGAGCACGCATAGACGTGAAGGCCGCATGCCCTGGGGTATCTAAAAAGGTAATTTTCTGACCATTTACCTCTACTTGATAAGCACCAATGTGCTGAGTAATACCACCGGCCTCAGAGTCCATAACCTTGGCCTGACGAATAGCATCCAGAAGGCGGGTTTTCCCATGATCAACATGCCCCATTATAGTAACCACCGGCGGGCGTGTCTTCTGCGTGATGTTATCATCTATAGCGAATCTATGATACTTCGGCATCTCCTTAATGGCAGATACCTGCTCTTCATGTACATCAATAGCAAGATCTCTGGCAACCATCGCAGCGGTTTTATAGTCTATCACCTGATTGATGGTGGCCATAATGCTCTTTTTCATCAGATCTTTGATAACAGCAACAGGGTCCACATCAAGCAGTTCGCCAAGTTGTTTCACAGAAACGCTACTGGGTATTGGAATACCCTTCTTGACTTTCTTTTTGGTAGTACCTGTGGCCTTTTTTTTAACTTTTTCAGCAGAAGATTCAACCATTTAACTACTCTCAACTATCATTGCTTTATTAATTTTCAAGTTTACTCGCATACTTAACGAGTTTTTCTAAGTCTTGCTTTGCAACCTGTGCCTTAAAAGACCTCGCCAAACGGCCTTCACTGAGCATCTTGTCCAAACAGCCTGCAGACTTGCATATGTATGCTCCACGCCCCGGCTTGCTACCGGTCAAATCAACCTCTACTACGTCGGACCGTTTGACTATTCGTGTCAATTCAGCCTTGGGTCTAACCTGGCGACACCCCAGACAGGTGCGCTTTGGCACATGTGCAGATTTAATTATTAGACCCCTTCTTCTTCTTGCCTTTTTTGCCCTTATTGGTTTTGTTTTTACCACCACCAAATCTATCGTATCCCAGAATGTCTTCAGCAAAACGAATCTGGTTAGTTTCGGTCTCAATGGAGAATTCGGGTTCGTAAAGAACACCCTCTTCCTCTTCTTCCTCTTCTTCCTCCGCCTCTTCTTCCTCTTCTTCTTTTTCCTCTTCAACCGTATCTATATCTGCAAACTCAGGCAGCACATCTTTTGCAGACAGAACCACTTCTTCAACCGTTTCGGAAACCTCGGCAACAGGAGCAGATTCCGCCACAACCTCTTCCTCTATGACCTGAACCTCTGCTACTACTTCCTCTTCCTCAGATTGTTTTTCCTCTTCCTTGGCTTCAGCCTGCTCGGCTTTTTTAAGTTCCGCTTCCTGAGCGGCAATGGTTAAACTCTTGATATCTATCTTCCACCCGGTAAGTTTTGCCGCCAGCCGAACATTCTGCCCCTCTTTACCAATTGCCAGTGACAATTGATTGTCTGGCACTACCACGGTGGCAGCCACAAATTCATCATTGGTTGTAACATGACTTACCTGAGCCGGACTTAGTGCATTGGCTATATAAGCCTCGGTTGATTCATCCCAGTGCACAATATCAATTCTCTCGCCGTTGAGCTCATTGGCTATATTCTGAATTCTCACGCCTCTTAAGCCCACACAGGAACCCACAGGATCAAGCCCTTCCTGATTGGCCCATACGGCAACCTTGCTACGATGGCCGGCTTCTCTGGCAATACCCTTGACCTCAACACTTCCATTGAGTATCTCCGGCACCTCAAGTTCAAACAAACAGCGCAAAAGATTAGGATGAGCACGTGATACGGCAATCTGAGGGCCCTTGCCGGTACGACGTACCTCAGCCACATAAAACTTGAGTCTTTGGCCCACGCGGTAGCGCTCCGTCCGTACCTGTTCACCTGTAGGCATAACCGCTTCGCTCTTACCAAGCTCAACGATAATCTGACGCGGCTCTACGCGTTGAATCACTCCCAGAATAATCTGGCCTTCTTTGTCTACATACTCTTCATAGGCCATATCACGCTCGGCTTCACGAAGGCGCTGCAACACAACCTGCTTGGCAGTTTGGGCTGCAATCCTTCCTGCATTGGCTGGCGTAATCTCTATATCCAGGATATCATCTACTTCGATATCGCTTTTGATTTTTTTGGCTTCTTTAATGGCAATCTCGGTGTCAGGATTGTTTGGCTCCTCAACCACCAGTTTGCGCAAATACACCTTTACCTCGCCACTGCCTGGCGAAATTTTGACAGCAACGTCCTGATCCGCCATGACTGTGTCCTTCTTGTAAGCCGAGACTAAAGCAGCCTCAACTGATTTAAGAACCAGATCCTTTGGCAGATTTTTTTCCGCTGCAAGTTGAGTTATGGCAACCAGAAAATCGCTCTTCATTTTTGCTTTTTCGATCTCCTTTACCTAACAAAAAAGTGGGTCCGACCCACTCACATAATCCCTATCCTCTTAACCTTCGAATTGTATCACGATTCAGCCTGTTATGCAAGCATCGTACAAAGCCGCTCCCATTGTGCTACCGATTGTAAAATTTGTCAATGAGTGCTTTTACACTATCTACCGCAGTCTCAATTGATACTAGCTCAGACTCTTTGTCGCCTCTTGCCTTGACCTCAAGCCCACCGTTTTGCAGGCTTTTGGTACTGACCAGCAAACGAAGAGGTATTCCCAGCAAATCCGCATCGTTGAACTTAATACCGGGAGACTCGTTGCGATCATCAAACAATACTTCAACTCCAGCTTCCTGTAGCTCACCATAAATCCGGTCAGCGGCTTGCACCACTTCATCAGAGCGGTCCATATTCAAAGCGCACAGGTAAACCTGATACGGTGCAATCGGTACCGGCCATACAATGCCTCTGTCATCGTGGTTCTGCTCTATAGCAGCCGCCAGCAACCTGCCCACACCAATGCCATAGCAGCCCATAACCACCGGATTCTGATTGCCATCACTATCCAGATAGTAGGCGCCGGAACGCTGGCTATAAACCGTGCCCAGCTTGAATACATGCCCCACTTCGATGCCTCTGACAGACTTGAGTTTGCCTCCGCACTTGATGCAACTTTGTTTGGGCCGGGCAAGAGCGATATCAGTAACAAGGTCTACTTCAAAATCTCTGGGGTAATTGGCGTTTTTGAGATGATAGTCCGGTTTGTTGGCCCCAACCACAAAGTTGGTACCCAGCGTAATAGAATCATCAGCAACTGATTTAATGCCCTTAAGTCCGATCAGCGACGCGGAACCGGCCACGACACCCGCAGCCTTAACCTCGTCATCAGTAGCAAGGCGCAAATCGGCGCATTTGAGCACGTTTTTAAGCTTAATCTCGTTCACATCAAGGTCTCCCCTGATGGTGACGAACACAAACTGGCCGTCTGCGATATAGAAAACCGCCTTGAGTGTCTGTTTTTTGCGTATTTCCAGAAATGAGACCACTTCTTCAATGGTTTTAGCTCCGGGAGTGGCAACCTCTTGATAAGGCAACGGCTCATCGCTTGCAGCTCTCGGCTTTATAGAAACAGCCTTCTCCTCGTTGGCAGCGTAATCGCACTTGGAGCAGAAGATAATCTCATCTTCGCCCGTCTCGGCAATAACCATGAATTCATGCGATCCCTTGCCACCTATGGCACCACTATCGGCCTCAACTACGATGAAATCCAGTCCACAGCGAGAGTATATGTTCTTATACGCCTGAAGCGCTTTTTCATAGGACGCATCTAAACCATCGACATCGACATCAAAACTGTAAAGGTCCTTCATGGCAAACTCGCGTACCCGCACCAAACCGCCTCTGGGCCGTGGCTCGTCGCGGAACTTGGTCTGTATGTGGTAAAGCATCATCGGAAGATCACGATAACTTTGTATATTATAGCGTGCCAGTTCCGTAACCACTTCCTCATGCGTGGGCGCAAGTACCATCTTGCGTTCTCTGCGGTCGTCAAACGTGAACAGCGCCTGCCCGAAGGCCACATCGCGTCCGCTCTTTTCCCACAATTCATGCGGCTGCAACGTTGGCATAAGCAGTTCCTGCCCGCCTATTTTATCGAGTTCTTCACGTATAATATTTTCAATCTTCTTATGCACCCGCCATGCCAGCGGCAGATAGGCATATACACCGGCAGCTACCTGATGAATCATGCCCGCTCTAAGCAGTAGTTGATGACTTGCAGTGTCGGCATCGCTGGGTACATCCCTGAGCGTTTTACCAAACAGATTAGATACACGCATACTAAATTAATCCTTTTTTGAAATGATAAAATCAGCCTTTAGTTTAAACCTTTTGGACCTCTTCCATCAACGCCTCAAGCAAATCCTTTTCCTGAACCGTTCGAACAATCTCGCCCTTGCAAAAGATAGCGCCCCTGCCCTTGCCGCAAGCAACGCCAACATCGGCGTGGCGCGCCTCGCCCGGCCCGTTCACCTCGCAGCCCATCACCGCAACAGTAACAACCTTGGTCATCTTAGACAATCGATCGTTAACAGCAAGCGCCAATGCGGCAACGTCCACGTCGGCACGTCCGCACGACGGACAGGAAACCAGCGTTGGCCCTCTCTGCCGCAGGTTGAGCGACTTGAGTATGTCATAGGCCACAGGTATTTCAACAGCCGGATCGCCGCTTAAGGAAACACGCAGGCTATCACCTATGCCCTCGTACAGCAAAATACCGAGTCCGACAGCCGTTCGCACTGAACCGCTGCTTGGCAATCCCGCCTCGGTGATACCAAGGTGAAGTGGATATTGGACAACTTGCGATATCTTGCGATTGGCCTCCACCGTAGTGGGCACATCAAATGATTTACAGGATATCTCTATATCCTCAAATCCAGCGGCCTCCAGCAGCCTGACCTCTTTGAGTACAGCGTCAACCATCTGCTCAGATTGCGATTTACCAGCATCGGCATCTTTTGGCAAACTGCCGGCGTTTACACCAATGCGAATGGGGATGTTTCGATCTTTGGCAGCGTTAACAACTGCACGAACGCGATCATCATCGCCAATGTTGCCCGGATTTATGCGCACCTGGTCAACACCGCTTTCCATAGCAGCAAGTGCCAAACGATAATCAAAGTGAATGTCAGCAATGATTGGGATGGATGAGCCTTTTTTTATTTCGGCCAGTGTTTGGGCCGCCTGCATATCAGGCACGGCAATGCGTACTATCTCACAGCCTAAACTTGCAAGACGTGCAATCTGATCAACCGTAGCAGATGTATTGCGCGTATCAGTGTTGGTCATAGATTGAACGATGACAGGAGCAGTGCCACCGACGGTAACACCACCAACCTGAATCGACCTTGCTAACCTGCGCTCGATCACAGAAGCATACTCTCACCAGAGATAAGTCGCAATATATCCTGATAGCCCACAACGAAAAACAACGTTAATATGAGTACCAATCCTACCATCTGCGCCTTCATCCGGTTCTTAAGCGATACACGCTTGCCCCGACGGGCCATCTCAATTAGTACAAACAAAATATGTCCACCATCAAAAACCGGCATCGGCAGCAGATTCATTATTCCAATTGACATGCTTATCATCGCCGCCCACATCAGCACATAATAAGTACCATACTGCCTTATCTCGCCCGTACCTTGAGCAATACCTATAGGGCCATGCAGTTCTATCTTCTCCTGACCGGTAACAAGTCCTTTGATCCATTGACCAAAACCTGCATACATACGTCCCGCTTCGCTAAAACCAGTAGGTATGGCCTGCCAACCGGAAACCGATCCCATTACATAATTAGTCACGGTAATGCTCACCCCCGCCTTTGAAACCTCATCCTCAACCGCATATGGAGGATTAATCGTTATTGTCTGCGGAGCGTCGTCTCTTTCTATCTCAAGCACCAACGGAGCATCTGGAGTTGCGTTCAGTATCCTGCTGAAATCATCTGTAACAATCAGCTCCTGCCCATTGGCCGTAATCAGTATATCGTCCGCCTGAAGCCCGGCAGTAGCAGCTGCAGAGTCATCCAGTACGCTGAATATTTTAACTCCCTCCACATCAACAGGATGTGGAACAGAAACCGCAATGATCGCTAGTAAAAACGGCAATAGCAGGTTCATTATCGATCCGGCCGCAAATACCAGTAGGCGAGAGCCATACCCTTTACTCTGCAAACCGCGCTCTTCCTCAACGTCCTGCTCGCCCGCCATTTTACAAAAGCCGCCCAGAGGTATCAGATTCAGCGAATACCTGGTTTCACCCATTTTGAATGAAAAAAGCCGGGGAGGAAATCCGATGCCAAACTCATCAACCTTTACACCGCGCCACTTGGCCATCAGCAGATGACCCAGCTCGTGCACAAAAACAATAACACCAAGGATAACAACAAAAATTAGTAGTGTAATAATAACCGTCATGATCCTGTCACGCTCAAAGTTTCCTCTCTGGCCCACTCATCTGCATCAAGTATCTGCTTAAGTGTCGGATTATCTACAGACCGATGTTTGCTCATCGTACTTTCTACAAATGCGGGTATATCCATAAACCCTATTTTACCATTTATAAACAACGCCACTGCAACATCATCGGCAGCACTAAGTACTGCGGGATAAGTTCCGCCCTTTTCCATGGCCTCAATAGCTAAACGTAAACAGGGGAAACGTGTCACATCCGGCCGATCAAAGTTAAGTGATTTCAGTTCATCAAAATTGATACGGGGCAGCGTTTGAGCGGACCAACGTTGAGGGTATGACAATGCGTATTGAATCGGCAGCCTCATGTCGGGCACCCCCAACTGCGCCTTGGTCGATCCATCAGCAAACTCCACCATGGAATGAATTATACTCTCAGGATGAATAACAACCTTGATCTTATCAACTGAAATGTCAAACAGCCAGCACGCCTCTATAACCTCCAGGCCCTTGTTCATCAGCGTGGCAGAATCAATCGTAACCTTTTTACCCATGCTCCACGTGGGATGTTTGAGTGCATCTTTGGCAGTAACTTTTAATAACTTTTCGATCGATAAATTGCGGAACGGCCCACCGGAAGCAGTAAGCAAAATCTGACGTATATCCTGTCGATCTTCGCCACCAAGGCACTGCCATATGGCACTGTGCTCGCTGTCAATAGGATATATCTGTACGCCGTACTGACGCGCCTTGGCCATAACAATCTGGCCGGCCATAACCAAAACCTCTTTGTTGGCCAATGCAACGTTTTTACCGGCGCGTATGGCAGCCAGCGTAGGAGCCAGCCCCGCCTTACCCGCCGTGGCAATTACGACCAGATCAACGTCGGGGTGAGCCGCAATCTCTTCAATAGATAAATGTGTAACGCCAGAGGGTAAAGCGCCGCTCGCAAGTGAGGCAAACTTCGGCTTAAATTCTGATATTTGTTTTGATAGTAGATCAGCGTTATTGCCGGCAGACAGCGCTACCACCTTGAGCCTATCGGGAAAGGCTCGTACCACATCCAGCGTTTGCACGCCAACAGAACCGGTACTGCCCAGTACAGCAATTTGCTTTATATCACCCATAACACGTATTATTCGACAGACGAAAGTAAAATGCAAGTCCTAGAACGGACTTTTGAAGGCAAGCCTCACTTACAGGCATTATTAAACCATAAGCTCGATACCGAGGCCTGTTATGCCCGGTAAACACAAAGGCCTCTCCTGCAAAGAAGACGCACTCAACCCACAGCAAGCTGATGATCTTTTGCTGGTATGTATCAGCATCAGAGATAAGTTTATCATTGGCTGTCTGCTGCTAGCTGGACTGAGAGTCTCCGAACTGGCCCATCTGAAGCGCTCATGGGTCAACTTTGACGAAAACAATATCACGGTTCCAATTAGGCAATTCTGCGCCTGCTGGGAGTGCACACAGAAACGCGATGGCGAATGGCGCCCGAAGACAAAGCATGGTGCACGAACCATCAGAATTCATCCACAACTGCGATCGATACTAGAAGAATACTTGTATTCACATGATGGCATTAGCTTAACTAGGCAACGGCTATGGCAAAAGGTCAAACAACTCGCTAATCAAGCTAAGATTTTGCACAACAGCTACCCTCACTGCCTTAGAAGTACCTGTGCTATTGAGCTTGCACACAGAGGCATTAGCAGCGCATCACTTCAATATCTCTTAGGATGGGCACGCCTATCGTCTGCAGAAGCATACGTACGAAGTGACAGAAGACGTGCCTTGAAGGAGGTGGATGAAATTTATACATAGTACACGAGTGGATTTTACATTCTTACATAGAATGTAAAACTAAATAGAGACTAAAGGAGTAAAACAATGACAGCACAAGTACAAGACAAACCGACTAAAGCAAGTGGTGATAACTACTGGGAAAGTCCCTTCTCAGCTGATGAGAGTATTAACCGTATACACGTGTTTGAAAGCAAAAAACTTGATGCACAAGTAAAGTGTGGACTTGAGCTATGGCGAGCATACCTCTGCCTAAAACACGGGACATTGTATCCATATCTTTTTAAGTGCGGTTTCACAATTTCAACAGCTAGAAACCGAAAAGAAAGAGCAAAAAAATTTCTAGTGTGGGCTGGTATTCTCCATGAACCTGAAAAAATAAATGAAGAGCATGTACGTCAAGGATTAGAAAAAGCCTACAACAAATCGTTAAGTTTTAACGATTTCAGGGAGCACTGTCTTGATTATGATGCCCTACGTGATTCACTATCGAAATCATCTAACGACAAGGTTTTTGAAACCAGACCACCCGAAAACTTGCTCGGTTTTGATCTCAAAATAATATCAGTCAAGATTAAAAACGTTATGGACCATTTCCATACGTGGACGCGGCAGGAACGACAGGAAGTGATTGACAAGCTCAACATGACTATAAATAGGTTCCACGTACTCGCGCAAGACTGCGAAAATTGTATCACTGATATACAAGCGTGGAGAGAATTTCAAGGCATGTCATCAGATGAACCGCACATATCGTAATATTTCTCAAATTTGATTGAATAGGGGGCAAAATGACGAAAACACGTAATGATTTCGAACCTGATGATTCACCAATGACGATAACACCGGAGCAGGAAGCAATACGACAACTGGCCAAACTCATCGAAAATGTGTGCGGTCTAAACAAGGACTGGGGAAAGACCTGTATCTATTACTGCATGGCCACCCATAAGTTGAATGAAATAAACTGGATGCCAAACTTAGAGATTGTAGGACAGAAAGGTTCAGGTAAAAGTAGGCTGATGGATATTCTTTGTGCCTTGTGCTACGAACCATATAGGATAATAGGTCATCAAAGAATCACGAGCGTTACGCTTCGCAACGAACTCGGCAAAGCGGAGAATAAGACAGCAATAATTGAAGAGGGAGATTTATTCCCCAACCGGAAGGAATTGGAGTCTTACTTAATTAATCGAGTAGATAAGAAAAGGACTGCTCAGGTTGCTGTTACAGTACAAAATAAAAGTAAACAATGGGAAACCATTAAGTTTGGTACATTTGGCGCTACTATACTTCACGATCGCCACGAGATGGTAGACATGGCTGCTGATCGTCGTAGCATTGTTATCAATATCAAGCACCAACGGGGTAAACATTTCTTACTTCTGGATGAAACCTATCTCAAAACCCTCTCTTTGCCTCCACGTAACTTTGGGCAGGTGCCAGATGAATTTAATAGCACAAAAACAACCGGCCCTGCTTTCGATACATGGGAGCCACTCATCCGGATTGCCAATGGCATTGGGGATGACGACTGGCTAGGATGGGCACAGGACAGAGTAGTAGAAATGACGGACAGACTGGCGGAGGGGCAGCAATTCGAGATTGAGATGGTGATTTTCAGTGCACTGATTGAGGCATATTGCGACGTGTCTGGGATAGGGCTAATGCCGAATAAAATTGATCAAATCCCTCTTCCCTTGCCCTCTATCACAGAAATCGTGAGAAAAGAAATCCCATATATACATTCCAAGACCATCAGCACTCAGTTGAAGAAAATGGGCTTCACAAAAACCAAAAAAATCGGCGGCGTTCCCAGAGTGCGCACAACAATAGACCAAATAAGGAAGATCGCAAAAGAGATTGGCTATGAGGATGAAAAACTATGAGCATGACATTATGAGAATAAGAGCAGGAATATAAGTATATATAGTTAAATAACATCATTTACTCATATTGTCTTGCAAAGGAGTGGACAGTGAAACGAATAACTTGGGGTTGCGACACATGCCATCAAGAAGCTGTAGCCACCCAGCCACCAGCAGGTTGGACTGAGACATCCTTTTGGGACATAAGGGCTGAGAAATATCGACGGTATGTATTCTGTTCCAATGCATGTGTTAGGGAGTGGCTGAACAGGCAAGAGTTACGTAGATCCAATAAATAAGTTTGTGAGTAGGATAGGAAGGAATTGAAACATGAGACAGGACAAAAATAATTCTAATAAGTTTGCTGCGAAGTTTAATCATAAAGTGCAGGGTGCATACCGAAAGGTAGATGCTGTGGATATACGGGACATGACTCAATGTGGATTTATTGGGCGATATGGCTACTATCTGCGTTCAGATTTGGAAACTGTGAGGAGACTTCTACAACTTGAGCAACTACAGCAGAACCGTGAGAGAAGGAATGAAATCAGAGACAGTGATGGTGTTATACATTGTCGTATGTGTGATTTAGTGCTGCCTGCTCAACCTGATGGTACGATAGGTAGGCCAAAAGAGTATTGTGATGATTGTGAGTCTTCAAGATTAAAAGAGAGAAATAGTAAATGGCGAAAAAAGAAACGGACAATCCATGTTCAATGAGGATCAACAATTATCTATTCGTAACATACATCTGAATGCTTAAAAAGCAGGATTTATCCATATGCAATGGTCATGATGATAAGCAACAATCAATACAACCAAACCATGTACTTTTCAGCACATTTTTCGCATATTATTGACAATAAATAGACTCCCTCTGTTTGGACTAGATCCCCTATTTGCTGTTCTTCTGATAGCTCTATTTTGGTGTAAGTATCCCCAGAATCAATTGAGGTACGACATAAAGAACAAGAGTCTACGATTTTTTTTAGCGGTTGCCAATCATTTGATTGTTTTGTCCTCCATCCTCTAAATTGAGAAAAACCCTTAATCTCAAGTTTAAGTTGATATATTTGCAGCTCCCCAAAATCTAAATCTTTCGCCCTAGGTTTGTTAAAACATTCACCGCAGACCTGTATTGATGTCATTGACTCTACTATTTCATCCTTATCCATATCATCATTCGTTTTTACAGCCTTATTTCTTGAGACACAATAGCAGAGTTCACCAATTGGCACGCCTCGATCGCATGTAAAGCAAGCTGTAAGACCATTTTCTATCGATTTCTTATGTTGGATAAGCCGATCCATAAAAGTGATGTACCGTACAAGTTCGTTCATACTGAATACAACGTGAATATTACTCATATATTCAGGAATACTCTCGGTAATCGAATCCCAATTAGCATTGAGTTTGGCATGCCTATCAAAGTTATTAAGGACTCTATAGGATTCTGTCATTCCAAAGGGATAAAACTGTACCATGAACTCTTTATCCATATCATGATACAGAAGTGGCGCGCTTATATGCACACTGGCTCCGCATTGATCACATTGGTAAACATGTAGTTTGCCTTCAAGAAGTTTATCTTTTAGCTCAGGATTTAAACTTGCGTTGATGCTAGCCCAACCCTCTAAATATCCTTCCGCTCCACATTCAGTGCATTCTATTTCAAGTGTTCCTTTTTTTGACAATTACTTTCCTTCTTATGTGTTAATGGTTTCAGCTATGCGTGATTACAATATTCCACAGTATTTTATATTATTTTATACTTTTTCATATAGTGCTCAATTTCTTTACCTAAGCGAGCCCTTGCATAGTTGTCAATTCGACGAATAAACCCAGATAAAATTACCGCGATTTTTTCTCCATCCAGATTACCAATATATGACGTCGCATTGTCTCCAGTATTAGCCGGTGGTTTAATAATTTTCTTTATCGTCCTGCATACGTCTGCGCCGTTGCAAATTATTATTTTCGGTGGCTGTTTTTTCAATTGTCTAGCAAGATATGGCACACAGTTATCAAAAATTATCTCGATTTCTTTATTCGTGCAATCTTTGGGCGGAAATTCCTTTGAATAACATTTAATAATATCTGTGTGGGCTACACCACCCTCTTTCCCCAATAACCCAAATAGCTTCTCTGATACGTTTTTAAAAGCTCCATAATATGGATGTACTGCATTTGCATTATCGAAATATTGCTCAAGATCTTCCGATGAAAACAAATCGTTATAAGGCTCTTCTTCGTCTTTGGGAGTCTTTGGATTTAGTCCAACAATGAGAATAGGTGATGTCTTATGGCCTACAATGAATTCCTCAGGTTTATATCTCCGCTTAAATGCAATATCACATAAGTCCGTACAGAAATTACAAATTTTCAATTCCTCTAATTTTCCCCATGGTGTGTGGTTCTCTTCTATGTCGCAATAGGAACACACAAAAACACCTCTTCCGCCCAACTCGTCCATCCACTCACCACATTGAGGGCACTTGTATGAAAACACCCCGCCTCCATCAATATATACTTCTTTCATTACTAATCTCCCCCTATACTATTATACCATCCATTTTTTAAACTCTAGCTACGAATTTACCCTATTTATTTTGGATTATTACACTTTAAATCAACGGTAATATTGATTTGGGGACTGGTCAAAATCGGATCTTACACCGATATTTTCCCCGCCATTTCAACAGCAAATGCTGGCATTTCTTTCATATCAACGCTACCAAATGCTTCTGACCAACTCACAACTTTGTGGGTTTCGCTCTTCTCTTTCTTAAACACAAGGAACATAAAATCTGTACTTAAACCTAACAGTTCAACCATCATATATTTTTGCAGGTCCATTTGCCTAACGTATTTGATTCCACGAGCTTTAAAAATGGCTTTTTCCTGATTAGTCGCAGGATAAGACCCCTCACCAGATTCATACTTAGCCTCAATGCATATAGCACGGTTTTTATCCAAATGAATTACTATATCCGGCTTGATATTGAAAGACCATTTGAACCTACATATGCTCAAAAAATCATCATCGTCAGGAAAATTATTGCAGTATTTGCCTATAGACCATTTCCCCGGAAACTGTATATAAGTCTCTGAAGCTTTATCACCCACGCCAAATAGTTGATTAATCTCTTTAAACGACTTATTAAGTATTCTGTCTATATCCTTAATTTTCAGCTTTTGTTGAATAATTTCTTTCTTTATAGATTCATTTGATATTTTGTACCAAAGATCTCGGAGATATGCATATTCAAAATATATACCGAATTCGGGTCCAGTCTCACCAGAAAATCCACAATATTCTAGAAACTTTTCGGGATTTCCGGGTTTACAAAGAGCAGCAAAAAAAATAGCTGCGTAATTCCGCTCTTCTCTATTGATTTCAGAGTAGTTCGGAGACAATTGGGCAATTTCTCGTACGTTCATATAGTCACTCCTTAATATCATTTTCTCTGGTCCAGCAAGCTCCGCCATACTACTATAAAGATCACATCTATTCAATGGTTCATGTCATGACACTTCTAGCTCACGCATCAAACTATCTAACAGAAATTGCGAGCAAGTACAATGTAATTACAGTTAAAAGAAAGGAGGACAAGCCAATGCCAAACTTGAGGCATTTATTGGATGATCTCGGCGATATGGGTGTAGAGCCAAACACAATCCGCATTCCAGGACAGCTATACGATGACATGGTTGCCGATGCCGAGGAATCCATCGAAGAAAATCCAGTCGAAGAGGAATAAAGACATGCCTTCCATTGTTGGGCCTTGCTAGCGGGCTCAATGAGGAAGGATACACCGTATTTCGTTACTAATTAACGCATTTATGCGATAAAAAAGCAATGTTTGACGTGTAAATTGAACTACTCTAGGTGGCATTCTAGGTTTGGTTCTAGAAATACGTAAAAAGTAGTAAAAATGAACATCATAAACAGAATAACAACGACATATCACCGCTTAATAGGTGGTAAATACAACAAGAGTGTTAAACGTAGACAGTTTAACCTTACGATGAATGAGGATATCATAGAGGCCGTCAGGTTTATTGCAGCAATGCTTGAAGTCCCGTTGTATGTTGCTTGTGAGCATTTGCTTCAGGTGGGTAGTTATCACTTATTAGAAGACCTTAATGATTTGGAAAAGCGAGAAAGGCTTAAAGAGCATTTGATTGATGGTCATCTTCTTGGCAGGGAATTAAACGAAGATGAATTACTACATCAAGCAAACCGTGATCTTAGCGTGTATAGTAAACAGGTAGGACAAAGTAATTCACAGGAGGCTTGCATGTTTACTGGAATCACCGTATGGACTGTTGTGGTAAATCCAGCAGATAAGAAAACCCTACTTATAAAAAGACCTGCGGGCGATACCTGGGGTAATTTGTGGATAGCTCCTGGTGGCAAGGTTGAAAAAAGTGATCTCAAAGAAAAAATTGAGTTTAGTTTTCTCGAAAAGTCAGCTATCCGTGAGACAAAAGAAGAAACAAATATAGATGTAGCTATAGTCGATTATGTGGGCTCTTTTGCCTCAAATGTAACTGAAAACAATAAAGGCAAGATACTATTTGTGGTTTATTTTGCCACACCGATTACATTTGATTTAAAGCCACAGAAGGAAGAAGTAGCTGCTATCGGATGGTTTACTATTAATGAAGCCAATGATTTACCACTTGTAGAAGGCACGTCAACCATATTGCAACAGGTGTATAAAGAAAAAATGTGGGAAACAGCTGGAAAACTCTAGATATAAAATGGGGCAAGCCCAACACTGCTTATTTCCAACATTTTGTCTGGGCTAGTTTTAGGGGCAAGCCACCTGCGCCCATTGCTGCACGGCAAACTTGATGCACTTTTCTAACTAAGAGCTGGTTGATCAAAATGCTTTTTGATGTATTTAATTGCCTTAGGAGTGGGGAGTACCTTTGATGATGGGCCAGTTCTTACGTAGAATTCATACTGATCTTTTCCCTTTTTTAGCCATATCGCTTCATTTGTAGACTTTTTACAAATTACTTGACATATCGGATGCCCATCAACATTGATGATATCGTAATCTACTAAATCTACTACTAATGGTTCTATCCTCTCATCGAGTATGTTGCCTAGATGCAGCAAAAACTTATCTTGATTTGGAAATTTATCTGATTCAATACCTAAAACGCTACCTGTGTCTGATATACCTATTAGGAGTTCCCCTCCATCAGTATTACAGAAAGCCGCAATCGTTTTTAGTACCATATATTCCATTTCTTTATCCGCTTTGTTCGCAAACAGGTTCCATCTAAGGGTAGATTTAAATTCTAGTTTTTTTGACTCTCCTTGATTTATTCTATATATGAGATCGACATTGTTTTCGCGTTTTTTATCAGCATATGTTTGATTGTTTACCAGTGTTTTATAAAGACACACTTCTGCCTCGGTATCCCGCTTGCAGTAATTCAATAAACACTTTCTAAGATGCTCCCTGCGGTCCTTATTAGTATCAGTACTGATAATCTCTGCATAAGAGATTGAGGCAAGTCCACCGTCGTTGATTTCCAAATCTTTATAATCTAAATCTGGCACAAGAGCAGGTAGTACCGACTTTATCGAGAATGATCCATGAAACTCAGGGTGATAGCAGTGCGCACGTACCAATACCAATAAGTCTACGAAGCGAGCGAACAGCTCATGAAGCTCAGCCGACAGATGCGGTAAAGCTTCGATTAGATCCTTTATCCGCGAAGCCTCAAAGGAGGAGTAAACAACTATTGGCCCATCGCTGGCCAGTGTTTGGAGTAGACTTTTAGCGAATGGCTCTCTTGGGTCATCATATCCATCGTGCAAGTACTCCTCGTGCCTAATTGTCCCATCATCATAAAGGATATGATTTGACCACTGGAACGGTATAACCTTGTATGGCGATGTCCCTGGATATAGAGGTAGTGCGGGGTTAAATGTCTCAAAGTCGAGAAAATGGATGGGAAATTCCAGTCGCCTCAGCTCTTCTGATATATCACGCTCAATATGCACTCGATTGTTGACAACGCAATCGCGTACTCTTTGTTGTGTTGCATTCAAGCCGGGAAAGTCTACGGGTATATCCCTGATATCTTCAATTCCAGCAGCATCAAGAGCGGCTAGGACCTTTTTCCCCACTCTGGGTAGCTGTAGCAAATGATGCTCCGACCTATCGGTATGGCAGTGCTCCTGAAAGGCACAGTCGTAGGGGTTTGAGCATTGGCGCCCTACCTTAACGTTTGGAGGTTTTGTCTGCCCCAGCATGAACCTCATATCTCTAAGCTGCCTATCGATCTCTGGCAACAGATCCTTTGCCTCGATCGTGATATCGTCTACCTGGAAAAGCTGACTAAGATCGTACTCTCCCCCTGGATACATGTACTGGTTGTTGAGATGACCAAGGCAGGCCCGTCGTATTGATATACCACAACCATCAAGGACACGGAGCTGAACTGCTACATCAGGTATATGCTCATTCTTTGTCTTCGTTGTAGATTTCACCTCTATCAAATCAAAGAGGTCGTTATCGATCCGTACCAGAATATCTGCCCTGATACGTATGTCATCATACAAGAAACCAGCCTCATATAATGCTGTGGTAGAGTGGTCATGGAGCGCTTTTTGGGTCGATATCACCGATTGTTTGTGATGGAGGTAGTCCTCTGTTATTAGTATTCCACCAGGATAGATGTCCCTGGCCAGTTCCCCTACTTTCGTACCTGTGTCGAATATGGCCTGCTGGCTAGCATCAGGTGGAGTCGATAGATCATAATGATAGCAACTCAAATATAGTGCTTTGTGACACTTAAGGCCTGTCATAAATCGGGATTTGGATAGGAGCGGTATATACTCTCTCAATGCTGCCTCCGGCTAATACCGATGTCATTACTTATTTATCTCAATTGGTCTGCCCCGTCTATTTGGTCCACTTGATTATTCAACAACTTTGGCACCAAGCTTGCCCCATTCAAGGTTTTTAAGAATAAAACATAGTCAATTCGATTAGGCTTCTAATACTAGTTAGGGAAGCAGGGTATCTAAGAACATTTTAGTCGATTTAATCCACTCCCCACATCTTTTTTAGTGCATTAATAGTAAATAACCACTTTGAAGATCTGGGTTTGCAAACACTATTCTGATTGCCAAAAAAGCCAACTTTTGAAACTCTTTGTTCAATTGGAAAGCTATGTATCCATTGAACCCTGACAAAGTATTCTGATTTCTCTTCGTCATCCATGTTTTTCTTCAAGAAATCTTCTTTGCTTTGCTCATCGAGTTTCAAAGGTGCTTCGGTGATTGAAACATCTACATTATCAATTTTCACCTTGAAATCCTTTGCCATGACCACTGGCTCTTCTACTAGTCCAACACCAACATACCCTGTTTGCGGAATATTCACCCATACACGGTCACCTTTTGAAAGCTGGTTAAGGGTTTGGCTATACCATCTACCACCACCTGCGCTAATGAAGCCATACTTGCGTGCGTCATCCCAATGTCTACCCATATTATGGCCAAAGGATACGTAGTATTCTCCATTCCAAGGCTCGGTGTCACCGGTCTTCGGTAAGTTTACGTGTTCTTGTGTTTCGACTGGATCTATTAACCATGCACGACTCAAATAACGATTTTCTCCATCTTGGAAAACGTTAAAAAATGCTGTGTTGATTGGTATTTCATAATCACTAAGGTATTTGACAATTCGTTCTGTACTTGAGTCTAGCTCAGAAGCAACAATGAGTATTTGGTGTGCCTGATTTATCTCATCTTCATCAAGTGTTTTCTTAAAGGTGTTTTCCATGGCCTCGTCTATTGATTCATATTGAGGATTGAAGCTGCCTCCGTACTTTTTATATATATCAGCCACCTTTGTTGAATCTAATATTTTTACCCAAGACGCATAATCAATTGCCTGAGTGACAACCTCGCGAGGAGTTTTGTTTTTCTTTAACTCTATGACAACTAGGTTTCCGCTTTCATCCATGGCTAGTATGTCTATAAAACCGCCATATATTGTTGATACTTGACGGCCTATTGGAAGCCATTTCTCATTGAGAATACTTATGTCTTCGCATATCATATCTTCAAGCTCATTTTCGCTTGACAATGAACTTGATGATAGCTTCGTCGGTTTCTCGTCTACTCTCCATATCGATTGATTAACTGGCATTATTTCTCACCTCAGATTAATGGAATAGGTGTTCTACACACAGCGATTTATCTATTCTTGAAGTTACTTTTGCCTGCATTATACCATCACTGAGTCATATAGCAAATAATTGTTAGAATATGACAGTTATTTTGCGTGGAAAATGCGAGGTTATACGTGGCAGAATGTTTAGTTTTCTAATTTTGGGGGCATGTTGCATCAACTATTTGATCTTAATATTATTCCTGATAATAGTTCATTTTCTAAACTATTTCTTTAAGAACACTCGATTAGGAGTAGAATGACCATACCGAACAAGCTAATTGGAAGAAAAACAAAGCATAAATCCATCATTTGGGGCATTCGTGTACCCAAAAGTGTAAAAGAAAGATGGTTCTCTCTGTCAGGCCTCATGCAAATACTCACAAACAGGCTGGTTATGTTCGTTCTTCAAGACTGGATACAGCAAAATAGTGAATTATTGATGGATAGTGAGGCAAGAAACGAGCTTGCCAGCCGGATTAGTGAGGTATATCTAAAAAATGAACTTGTATAGTATCTTCAAAGTTACAGATTTCGATTGATTTGAGTGGAAGCGTTGGCGAGTTAATAAAGGAGTGCGAGCGACTCCGAATAATTGCTTTAGCGCCAGTTCTAAGTTTGGGTGATCATATAGGTACTATACCATCATAGTGCGTACAATTAATCCTTTGAGTTATTCTGGTCTAGCTGCCATTGCCATGACATTGTATGCCGATGGAAGCGTAGTCAACTTTTTTTGAGGATCCATTTCGTTTAATTTTTCCCCAATAACTTTTTCCCAATGTTGTATATCAGATACCATGCCTTTTATTACATCTCCGAGATCAACAGTTTTAAAAACTTTCAGCCATTGGCTATTATCAACTGGCAAAACAATTTCAGGTAGTACTGCAAAAAGAATCTTACTCGCGCCAACAAGACCGAATGATGTTTTCCCCATCGTAAAAGGTAAAAGTTGTTTTGTAACTGACCAGACATTAGCTAGTAATTCTTCACGTTCAATGTTACTTATTTCTAAAAGATAGCGGTCTCTAGAATAGCCACTTCCTAATACTAAATTATGGATTTCAAATACCTGATCTCCTACAACTTCCCAGCAATCAAGCAATATGTTTGTTTGGTTTATGTCTTTAAAGGGTCCTCTTCTGGTCATCCCGAAATTAGATAGAATGCGTGCTGCACATTTGATGAATACTTCCCCATTTTTGTCTAATTCTGTGGAATCACAAATTGTTTGATAAGAAGCATCAGCGTATGAGAAAGCGACAATTCTCTTTCTGACTTCTGATGGTGTTTTTGCCTTTCCATCTGATTCAAATAAAATGTTGGATAAATTCACTTTCCTCCTTACAAACAGACACTATGTTTGGATCGTGGTGGAATAGCCAAATCCTCTTTGGCAAAGGCGTATTTTGCTAATCGAGCTCCATTGTAAACTAATGTTTTACCCAATGCTGGTTAAGGAAGTCTCGCTATAAAAAGCTGTCTCAATAATTGGTATTAGGTTATTAAGAGGGCCCTGACTCTTTCTCCAAGCATATAGTCATACTTCTGAGACTCAGACCATGCCTTCAACTCGGTCTCTAAAAACCGCTTGCCAGTTTCTGTGAAGGTGTACTCAATATGGTTTGGCCACCAAGCGGCATGCGGTGCACGCCAAGCACTGATATAATCCAAAGAGACATATCCTTCCTCTGTGAGATAAGATAGGAAACGCCGAATTGATGACGCGGAGAGTTCTACTTCACTTATGATGCCCGTCTCATGGGAACCGACCGATAATATGTCTCTCTTTCCACCTAACATTGCTGCTGCGATTTGGAACCTCTTGCGTATTGACTCAGACCTGGTGGTTCCAAGTATTCTATCCGGCATAATCTGACCTCCTATTCGCTCTGTTAAGGTAGCTGAGTATTGCAATGATCATTCGCGTGTCCCTTTACCTCTGTGCGGTTGATTATAACATAGAGACATCAAAGGAGATGTTAAGATCCTGATATTTTAAATGGACTAGTTATTTAGTGAGCAAATTAGTACAGTGTGCAAAACCTTGAAGTTTCACTTGTAAAGCTGCGGTGATTAATACGCAATGAATATATATTCCTGTACACGGTTTGCGTTACTGTTTACTCTGTGATTATGAGTACCAAATGAATATAAATGATTTATTTGATGAACCAACACATTTTTTTTGTATGTTTTTAGCATTGCGACAATCTCGCCTTTGCCAGGCAAAGAGTTTGAAGAATACGACACCACTAAAATACTGTCTTTGAACTTAGAAAATAGTCTATCCAAAGCTGATACAATCGTATCTTTTGATGTGAACGGTGTATTATATCTCTCGAATTTTTTTGTCTTGGTATGATATTCTATTTTTAGACCTTCCCAATTTCTAACCAACCCCTCGACAAAGTGATAACGACGCGTATACTCATTATCCGATTTCGGAGTGTAATATGGAGGATCCAAATACACTAAATCAGCGTCTACATTCAGGTCAAAAACATCGCTATTAATAGCAAGGTTGTTTCGTCCATTTGTAAAAACGGCGGCATTAAAAGCCTCAATATTGGCAAGAAAATGCTCCTGTAAGCTCATCCTAAGATCTCTTCGCCCATCGTCGTACCTTTCTCCAGTGTAAGTAAAAATACCACGTGGACGTTTCTTCAGGCACGCTCTAGAAATTGCTGCAAACGCTAATGATTTTTTATATGGTTCTTCTAATGCTTCGATATTGAGTAACAGAGAATCAAGAAATGCGTTTTCCTCATCCGAAAAGTAAAGACCTTGGAATGTATCAGATATAAAAGTGCTCGCACTATTGTTTGGCGAGACTAACATTTGTGTTTCAGGATTACTAATAACATGGTCAGAATTTTCAATTAATGCGTTGGCAAAATGATAGGTGAAATGCATAAAATCATTGCTTATCACACGCTTTCCAGATCGCTTAAACATGTATGATACGCAAGAGCTGCCAGAAAAAGCATCTAAAACTGACTCAAACCTCAAGTCTTTCACACATTGCCAAATGAAGGGCAAAACAGAGTATTTGCTACCCATGAATCGAGTCCCAGGGAAATGCTCTAATAAGCCACCATTAGTAGTATTTTGCGTTGATTTTTGTGTTCTGATATTAGCGGGAGGGAAAACAATAAGATCTTGCCCGTTTGCTCTCGTTAATGCGTTACTACTAATATTTCGTCGGGTATTCACAACTTCATAGTCGAATGCTTCATATAATTTTAGTATATATGGTGTATTTGAATTAGTGATCAATGGCAAGCATTCGTTTTCAATCAACTGGATAAACACATCGCGTAATTCTACATGATCTTCTTCGAAGAAACGCTCTTTTGTGTATCTCTTAAAATCAGAGTATTCTCCAACTGGATGATATGGCGGATCAATATATATGAAATCCCCTTTTTTAGCATATTGTTTTATCGTGCTTTTATAATCGGCACATACTAATTCCACGTTCTGCAATGCTTCATGTGCTGCTAATAGATTTATCTCATCACAGATTTTTGGATTTTTACGTTTTCCAAATGGCACATTGAATTTACCTTGTTTATTGACCCTATACAAACCATTGAAGCACGTCTTATTCAAAAATATCATACGTGCGGCTCTATCAATGGGATCCAAGAGTTCTGGTTCCATACCGCGAATTTGATAATACAAATCCTCATCATTATTGTAGTGTTTAAGCGCGTTGATTAATGCCTTAACATTATCTCTGACAATTTGATATGCGTTTATGAGGTCGCTATTCGAATCAGATAATACCGCTTTTTGAGGACACAGATAAAAAAATAGTGCTCCACCCCCAATCATCGGCTCGATATATTTTTCGTAGGTTTTCGGTACATGTTTCACTAAGCTCGGGAGTAGCTGCGTTTTGCCTCCAGCCCATTTTAGAAAGGGCTGAGTTTTTTTCATAATACTATCCTATACAAATGTCCATACTTGGTGGAAATTAAAAACCACTCCTGAATAGCTTGAAGTTACCAGAGAAATGATAATTCTGTTTGAGTGTCAGATGATGCAAATAATTCATCACTTCCATCCCATATTAAACGCACTGCTCGATCTTGCTCAAGATATTGCTGAAGCCAAGAACAATTCCTTGGTAACTCCGATTCGGTTACTAGAACAAGTATAGCATCTTGATTGCCATGCAGGTATCGGTATTCATATAATTGACTTAGCCCATGTCGAACTTGTGATCTCGCATTATCTTGGTGCATCGATTTCATTTCGAAGATATACGTTTGATTGTTGATTCTTGCTGCAAGATCTATTAGGTTATTGTATCTGGGCAAAGATCCAATATTGCGTATTCTGCCTGCTACCAAGTTAACTAGGTTTGTATGCGCTTGATTTGCTCTTTCCAAAGCAGCCTGATTTCTCATATATATTACTTCTGATCGAGCAGAACCTAATCTATCTGCAACATTATGGTACTCGTTTAGATCTCCCACAGCAGGCAATATGGGCTCCTCGTCTGGAACTTCCATTATTGGAGCATCTTGTGGCATTGTAGCAGCGAGTGTGAATAGATCATTGCGCTTACGAAGAACTCCCAGATAATTAAGCCAACTTAAGACAGTTGATACTCGCCTTGGCATCATCGTGATGCCGACTGCTTCTGTAATTTGTTCCATAAAAGTAGTTATTTCTTCTCTGGCAATACCCCTTTGCTGATTCTCAAAAAAAGAGACCAAGCGACGGAAGAGTTCACTATTTAGAACAGAACTGAGTAGTATGCCATTTCGATTAGTTCGATTAGCGTTTACTAATTGCAGGCCGAGGGGAGTCAGTCCTGATTGATTTTGGTAGTTACGAATGAAACCAAGTATCTCCGCTGCTTTTCTGTAGTATCTGCCTTGGCGATCCACCTTATCTATTCGGGCTGCTATATCATTGAAAGTTGTTGCACCTGAAGCAACAGCTTCGACAGTACGAACAACATCTGCTAAATTATCTGCTTGCGGAATAACCGAACTCGAAATAGTCATAATACACCTTTCTAATTAAAATATTGAAAGAAATATAGTATCAGTTTCGATGTGACATGCCCACACCCATTCAATCCACTCAATAATCCAGTGATGACAGCATTATACCACTACTGGACGAACACCGGGATATATATATGGATGTACTCTCAACTACAAACTAGGATGGCACAGAACGATGAACTCAAACAAAAACATACGCTAACATGCTCCGACAAGAGCATTATGAGTTGAGCAATACATTGACCTAATAGGCCTCTAAGGCAACACTAATCCACGTACAATTTAAACGTGATGTTTGATGGCAGAGTGGAGTGTAGGAATAGTGCTATGTACGTGATTTGCACTTATTTGGATTTACTAACTAAACAATATGAAACTACGATTTTACCAGTGGCAACTCCACGGACTTTATCATGGGAATAAATGTTTCTGTATTTACTATCCAACGCTGGTTCCAAACTTTGCTTGGAAATAGTGGTTCGCTGTGTGACATCACAAGTTTCTCCCACGCTTCCTGATCTGGAAAGGGCTTACCACGGTCATGCATCTCACTAGCATTAAGAAAGCCGAGATATACAAGGATAACCGGCAGGCCGAGTTCAGTTAGTTTCCAAGCCCATGCGAAGCGGTTGGACATCTGGTAGCGGTGCTCGATGGATAATGCCCAGTCCATTTTTGTTGAAGTGGTCAAGCCAACGCTGGCTTCCTGCATCCGGTCATGAATATGCTCGCGATTCTGTGTTTGCCCAGAAGTTTCCTCCCTTGCCAATTTTTTACCAGCTTCTTCATTAATAAGTTCTTCATCGTGTGCCTTAGCTTCAACGAGCAACAAACCTGATCGACCTTCTACGGTGCAGGTACTAGCGATGTCCCAGTGAGGAACACGTGCGCCTTTGGGTATAGCCAACCACCAGTTGATTAGGAGATCTCCCAGGTCCGGAGCCAATAGGTAATCATTCTTGCCCAATTGGGCCTCACTGGTATCAATAAAACCCCGTGGCATCCAATGGTCAGTGGCGGTTATCTGCCCCCATGGTTCAATTAACTGCGTAAGACGCAGAGCGACCTGCCTCGGCGAGCCGTGTGTAAGCAGGTGACAACGAGGTTTGCTGCCGCGCTGCTCATTCGTCTTCAAACGTGGGAAAAGGCCAGTCATCATCAAACTCCTCGGCAAACTCTACGAATGCACTACTTGAAAACTATCCTTCTCCATCAATATAGTCCAATTATTAATCTAGTAATACCAGTATTGTATCATCACAGGACAAACATCGGGATGTCTATCCAGCCATGCTTACTCTTGGGCGATACCATTTCGAGAGTACGTTGGGATAGAGTTGTAAAAAACTTCAGGGTGTATCAGGGTGTTATGTAGCTACTTTCTCCTTGCTCGACATGCCTCTTCTTACTGGGTAGCGATGACTTGCACAAATAAGCTATATCCCGAACCACCCGATGAGTTCACTGCCATGACTTCAAGCCTGTAGTTTTCACCAGGTAGAGTGTCAGATGGAACCACTATTGTTTCTTCGAAAGTAAAGGTCTGTGACTGCGATGGATGTTCAAATGTCCAAATATGTTCCCAGAAAGTATCGTCATTGACCACTTGAACAGGGGCATTGAGATCCCCAACATCCCAAAGTCTAACCTGCATCTCTTCTACCACATAATCAACTGAAATAAGTGCTTCAACAAGGACGGATTCGCCCTGCTCCAATACGGCACGATTACCAGGGGCAAGTATTCGTACATTTGGGGTTACTACCGGGCCTGCATGATGGCAACCAATACCCGCTACAAGTCCCAGTATCAACGTGCATGCAAGTAGTCGTTTCATGGCTGCTTAATTGTATCACCACAAAATAAGTTGTCAATTAATTGCCATTAAATAAATTACTGATAACTGTAAAGTTAGAATGAGGTCAGTTATCGGGATGTTTATATGGATGCACTATCAACTACAAACCAGGGTAGCACAGAGCAATTAGCTCAATCTAAACACACTCTAATGCACTCACACAAAAGAGCTATGAGTTAAGCAACACATTGACTTAACAGGGCTATCATCTCACGTTCTAAGTCAAAACTAATGCACATACAACTTAAACGGGATGTTTGATAGTGGGATGGAATCTAGACATTCAAGGCTAGTCTTCAAAAAAATGGCAAGTGCCTTTGAAAGATTGCCTATGAGCTACGAGTGCTAAAAATGTACAGAAATCCAGAGCGCCTAATATTGACAAATTTCACATATTGTAGTATTATTATATTGTTATGTTACGTGTAAAGTTATCGCTATATTGCACAAGCATTAATAAGCTAAGTTAAGTTCTTGATAAGTTAGTTGTTAATATATTCAATTGAGAGCGAGTAGGATGAAACGAAAGAAAAACATGATTCAAAGGCAAAAAGTGTCTATGCTATCTGTAAAGCAAATAAGTGACAAATATGACTTTCATGTTAATACAGTTCGCTCTTGGGTTAATCGTGATGGTTTAAGAGCCGTGAAACATGGCCCAGGTGGCAAGCTTTTTATTAGGCAGGATGACGTTGAGGCGTTTATTGGTACATGGTACAACATCGACGATGAGGATCAGAGCTAAATGAGATTAAGAAAAGGGGGTTGAGAAATGAAAATTATAACTGACTTTGAACCGGATGCTTCACTTCCAAAAAGCATCCGTGAAATTGTAGAGCAGGAAATATCCTACACTACGCACAACGGCAATACTAATAATCCGCTTGAATGCGATAGTATGGAAGAGTTGCTGAAGCGAGTCTATGCCCATATTGAACAGCAAGCCCTCGAAGTGTACAGGTCCAACGAGCCGTGGGCACTCAAAGCATGGGCATATTCAAATATTCTACAAGGTGTAATTGCCAGCGAAGCTACTGAGCCAATGGCAGATGCATTGATAAATCCCATTGTTGAATTCCAAAATCAATCCTTCAATCCACTAACACACTTTAGAAAAAGGCTTGAACGAAAAAGTCCAAGGACAAAGGAAGCCTATATGCAGTGTGCAGCAAGATTTGTTCTCAAAGAAGGTATCAAAGAAAATTATACTGACGAAGATATTGAGGACTACCAATCCCATTCTATGCAAAGGTACAAAAACGACAACTCTTACTATCAGGAAATGCGGAGGTTGCTGCAATTTCTACGCAGTTTACCAGATAAGTTTAGAGATAGAGAATTACCATTGGGCATGCCTAAAGCACCAAAAAAGAGCACGCTATATCGCCCCATAGCCTCGCTTGAAGAAATAGAAACCCTGATCTACGATTGTGTTCTTGACGCCGTTCCTGTGGATATGGTGATACGGTTGCTCTGCGCTACAGTATACGGTAAGCGAAGAAGCGAGCTTGCTGAGTTTAAAGTACACCTGAACGGAGCAAACAGCACAGTGCTATTTCCTACCAGCAAAGGTGGAGAACAAATCCCTCACCCGATCCCACAATCGCTTGTTCCGCTATTTGATACTCCTATTAGCTCTTGGCATGCCCACACAGTTGATCGACAATTTAAAAAGCTTTGTAAACAAGCCTCGGTTAACTTGCCAGAAAAGGCTGGGATTCATTGGATAAGGAGGAGAGTAGCCACTACAGTTAGGAAAGTAGGTAATAGCGATATTGACGCTTATCGCTTTATGAGATGGAGTGAGCCACGTGAGCTCGGAATGTTGGCTTATTACGACCAAACTCCATATAGTGAATCTGATACTTTAATATTGGACAATCACCCTATTGTTAAAATGTGGGAAGAAGCCATGCCTCTGATATTTCAGTTCAATTCCAGTTATAGTCCGTTAAATAACACGTAATAGTATACTACAACCACAACAAATAAAATGCTATCAAGTCGGTC
>JABGRK010000005.1 GCA_018648325.1 Chloroflexota bacterium | reverse complement strand
CGTTCGGTGGTTATCTGGAAATACACCGATATACCATCCTCATACGGATATACTCTTACGTCATACCAGTTTATATATGGGGGGACATTGAAGTATATTTCAAATACAATATGCTTTTTTTCTCTAATGGCCAGGCTGTAGTTCTCCTCAAAAACAGACCCCTTGGCTTCAGGAAATGATTCGAACAGATTTTTACCCAGTACATCTTCCTGTTTTTTGCCCAACAGTATTTCGGCAGCACTATTAAAAGAGGTGACGACCATATTGTTATCCAATGTAAAAAAGCCATCGCTGATACTCCCGAGAATGCTTTTATGTTCTTGCTCGCTTTCCTTTAGTGCCTCCTCCGCCCGCGTGCGCTCCGTGACGTCCAAAACTGCACCTACATACGATTCTAAATCACCGTTGTCGTCAAAAACCGGCTCACCTCTATTTATCACATATCGCTGTGTTCCATCAGGACGTACTATTCGATAGCCTATCTCATACGGTCGTTTTTCTTCTACCGCTTCTGCTGAATCGTTCCACGCTTGAACTTTATCATCCGGATGGATCTGTTTTGTGCCGGCCTCTAACAGGTTTTGATCTTCATCTGGATTAAGTCCAAATATGCGATACAGTTCTTTTGACCACGTTACTGTGAAAGTTTTGGGATCGAGTTTCCATGATCCTGTTTTTCCAATGCTTTCTGCCTTATTTAGTATCTCATCGCTTTCCCGCAACGATTCCTCTGCCCGCTTGCGCTCAGTGATATCCAACCCGTATATGTTTACTTGCGCCAGATCGGATACAGGAGCCAGTGTCAGCGACAGCACCACATCCTGATACTCAACATCAACGGTTACAGGCGCATTAGCTTTAATAGCAGCTATTATCTTTTTTCGCCAGTCCAGAGGTAGCTTATCGTTAACCTTACAGCCCCAGTACGCAAGCAGGGATGCACTGGCATCGTTGGCGTAGATTACAGTGCCATTTTTGGCAATACGCAGCACGGGGTTGGGATTCTCGCTGGGGAATTTTGACAGCCTGAGTGCTTCGTCTACAGCCTTGGTTCTCTCGGCCTGCAGCCTCTCCATCTCCGCCAAACTGTCGCGAAGCGTGTCTATGACCTGAATAAATTGTTCTTTTGTATTATCCGGTTTTTCCACAAGAATCACCTCGTGGTCAGCGTTCTAGTTGAACCTATTTGCTTGGCCGATAATACCTGTTAATATTGGTTCGAAAAAGATACCACTTTTACAAAGCTATTGCAATAGGGGGAACTGATGTGCATAATATCAGTTTACAAAATGAGTGAAATATGCAGTAATATAACATCATTATCTAAGGAGATTACTATTGAGCTGGGCTGATGTATTGCAAATCTGGTGGATACTGCCTGCCTCAGCGTGCATTTCTGCCGCTGCCATTGCCTGTGGCATAAGCGGTGCACTTTTTTTCAGCCCGCTGTTTCTGCTGGCTCTGGGCCTTGAACCCGCCGAGGCCATTGGCGCAGGGCTAATCACACAACTGTTCGGAACCAGCTTCGGTACAATAAACTACGTCCGACAAAAAGTTGTAGACTACACAACCGCAAAGCTGCTTCTTATCCCCGCTGTGCCCGCTGCCATCGCCGGATCGTTTCTGGCGCGTTATATAGCTCCAAACGCCCTGCAAATAACATTCGGTGTAGCGCTGATAGCCCTGGCATCGATACTGATATATAACAGCACCCGTAAATCGCAGATAGCCGAAGAAACCACATACCCCGATGCCGAAAAAATCGTAATACGGGCCAAAGACGGCGCGGTGTTCACTTACAGATCACACATGAAACGTGTAAGCTCGGCGCTGGCAGCAGTGGGAGGACTTCTGACTGGGTTGATAAGTGCCGGCCTGCCAGAAATTACCACCACAAATTTGATAATATGGCGCAAGGTCCCGCCAAGGGTGGCGGTTGCCACTGCAATTTTCGTTGTAATGATAACCGGCCTGTTCATAGTTGGCATTCATGCCTTAAACGCTAAATCGGCATGGAACGTAATAGTGTGGTCGGTTCCCGGCGTAATGATTGGTGCCCAGTTTGGTCCCCGCATTCAGAAGAAGATTCCCCCAAACACCTCAAAGCTTGTGCTCGGCATACTTTTTGTCATGGTGGGGTTACTGGTGATTTTAACGCGTGTTTTGGGATAAATAGTCAACATGCGATATGTACAAATGATCACGTGTGTTTCAAGCGTGATATAACTGCCCTAAGGGTCAACCTGATAATTAATGTTATAGCCTCTGGTCTGTGAGGGAGTGCTGGTAGTAGAAACATGATATACGTCTGTAAGGCTGGTGGCGGTTTGACCTGATGGAATAGCTTGAGAAATGACTACGGTTCCCACCACAAACAGCAGCGCTGCTATCAGCAGCCCAACTAGGCTATGGAAAAAGCCTCGGTGTTTTTGTTCTGTGTTTGTGATGTTTGTGTTCATTTCAGTTGTCACTCACAAATTATTTACAATAATGCTTCCACCTTTGTATATCGTATATGCGCCTTCAACCTAATAATGCACTCTCTCTTATTTGAAGTCATGGGTAAAATCCGACCACTTGCGCAATAAAATCACGTAATTGTGGTAGTACTAATACCAGTCTTATTACCTACGACACAAACACAGGTACATGAGGAAATGAAGCTGGAACTGTAAATAAAAGACGTCGGCAACATCTAATTGAAGACGTAACAATGGAAGAATATGAGGGGTTTAATATGATAGCAAAAACGGATTGTGCTTGCGCTCATAACCAATGGTAGTTTGCGGCCCATGGCCAGATAGAACTATAGTTTCATCTGGCAGGGTCATTAATTTTCCTTTGAGACTATTAAGTAGGTCTTCTTTAACAGAGTCGGTAAAATCATAGCGTGCAATACCCATATTGAATAAAGTGTCTCCGCAGAACACAACACCATGCCCGTAAAGAGATAAGCCATCAGGGCAATGCCCCGGAGTAAAAACAGACTGGAAGCTCAAATCACCTATTGTTATAGTATCGCCATCCTCGACAGTTCTATCAGGAGGCGGTGGCATCTTAAAGGCAGGTCCAGCCAAGTGAGCCCACCGCATTGTCGTTTCCGGATCGCGCCAGGTGCTGTGCCTGATATATGCTGCACCAGTAATATCTCGAATATCGCTGATAGCTCCGATGTGATCTGCGTGGCTGTGAGTGGCAACGATGGCAGTTATCTCAAATCCTTTTTCTATTGCCCTGTCGATGACCATCCGGGCTTCCGCAGATGGGTCGATAATCATCGCCTCTTTCGTTTTTTCTGAGCCAACTATGTAACAATTAGACCTGGTAGGACCTAAAACAATCGTTTCAATAATCATATTTACGTACTCTTATCATCAAAGCTATAATAATTAGAAAAAAACGCTAATCTATGCCAATCAGCTTGTGCATCTGCAACGATAGCTTCCACATTGGATCTGCCTTCACCTTTGCTACCGTTTCGGCTATGTTGCTGCCCGATTGAGGCTGTAAATAGTAGTACTTAAACTGCGTGCCGTCAGTATACTTATCAAGGCTCTGCCCTGAATAAATAACCTTTAATTCGTCGCCTTTTTTCAAAACCCAATTCTCTTTGGGACTTACCGTTACCCAGTCTAAATACCTCGGCGTGAGTTGACTGGTCCCATTGGTCTCAATATGCAGCTTGTAACCCTGCTCAGTAAAAAGGCGCAGCAACAGGTCATCCAGCTGCAAAGTCGGCTCACCACCGGTAAAAACCACCCTTTTAGCCGGGTATTGACTCACAGTGTCAAGGATAGTTTCCCTGTCCATCAATTCAAAGGTTTCGTGTGATGTGTCACAGTAGGAACATTTTAGGTTGCAGCCGGAAAACCTGATAAAAACCATGGGAGTACCTACGAAGTGGCCTTCGCCCTGTAGTGAATAGAAAATTTCGTTTATCTTATAGCTCATAAATCGCTATGCTTCCGTCGCTTTCCTGAACGTCGCATCTGTAAGCAGTTTTAACCTGATCAACAATCCACTTTGCTACATTTTCAGCCGTCGGATTAAAATCCAGTACATCGTTTAAATTCTTATGATCAAGCACATCGCCAACCAGCGATTTTATCTCATCAAAGTCCACAACCATTCCATTACTATCCAGCTTCTCGGACTGACAATATACGGTTATAACGTAGTTATGACCATGAGTCTTGGCACAGGGGCTATCATAAGTAAGATCAAGATGATGTGCCGCCGATATTGTAAAACTTTTTATTATCTTATACATCAGTATTCATACTCCGTACTATCAAATCCGGCAAGCGCTTCCTTGCGCTCTTGGCAGGTACCACACCTGCCACAGTGTATTTTACCACCTTTGTAACAGCTCCATGTATCCTGCCAGTTAACACCAAGGTCACGACCCGTGATGGCGATGTCCCGTTTGCTCATGCCCATAAATGGCGATAACAGTTTGATTTTAGCATACGTACCTTGTGATATCGCTTCCTGCATTGGACTGATAAATGACTGGCGGCAATCGGGGTAGATGGCATGATCACCGGCGTGGTTGGCTATTAAAACGGTTGACAGATCGTTACTTTCAGCAAGCCCTGCTGCAATTGATAGCATTATACCATTGCGAAACGGAACCACCGTCGATTTCATGCTCTCTTGCTCGTAATGCCCGTCCGGCACCGCTCCGCCGGACTTAAGCAGATCACTTTTAAAATAAGCGTCCATGAAATCCAGATCTATTTTTATGTGCTCAATGCCCAGCCGTTTTGTATTCCTTACAGCGTGCTCATATTCAATGGCATTATGCTTTGAGGCATAATCAAATGTTACTACCAGCTTAATGTTGTCAGCTTCTTTATAGAGAAGAACGGTGCTGTCCATCCCTCCTGAATATACCAGCAGCATGTTACCACCCTTAAAAACCCTGTTTATATACTTTTTAGCACTGGAAGAACCGCGTCAGCAAAGGTCTGGCTAAACGATGTTCTATATATCATGATATGTTTAATAATATCACTATGATTCAAGTGCTCTGGTGTATCACTTACCATTTTAAACAGCAAACACGGTGTTTTGAACCGGATTGAGGTCTGAACCACCGCCGCCGCCTCCATATCCACCAGATCAGCGTGACGTGAAAGCTGGCTGCGGGCGTCCCCGTCAACAACCGGCTTGTCCCCGGTAGCAAGCGTAGCAGTCTGAAATCCCGGCAGTACGCCGGGAATGTGTACATGCAGCTTGTCTGATCCCAGCTCCGGCCGGTCATGCTCTATTACCTTGTTAATATGATACATCTCTCCCAGCGTATGTGATGGGCCAAGTGCTCCAGCCGCCCCAAGATTAATAATCCTCTTCGGCCCAAATGTCAGACAGCAATACGCTGTTGCCATAGCAGCATTGGCCTTGCCAATGCCGGAGATAACCAGAACGGCTTCATTGTTTTTATAAAGTTCAAACGGACCATGCTCTATCTTTTCCATTTTAAGGATATCCACAAGCGGTGCCGCTTCCAACATGGTGGCCATTATAATTGCTGTTAGAGAATTTTTTGACATCGTGCCATCTCCTCCAGTCTCTCAATCGCTTTTGAACCGGTATCGCCCAGCTCCAGACTGAAATCGTTTACATACAGCGCGATGTGTGAATCGATTACATCGTCATCCAGCTCCTGAGAATGCTGCTTGATGAACTGCCTCGATGCATCGCGGTTATCAAAGGCATACCTTATCGAATCCCTGATGATGCGCTCGATCTCATCCTTGATTTCCAGCATTTCCGGATCTTTTCGCACTGCTATACATCCCAGCGGAATAGGCAAACCGGTTTCGAATTCCCACCACTCGCCAAAATCAACAATCTTCACACACCCGTAGTCCTGATATGTAAATCGACTTTCGTGAATAATCACCCCGGCATCAAATCGTCCGGACTCGATTCCGGGAAGTATCTGGTCAAAACCGGTCACTTCGATGTTTTTTAAATCCGGCCTCCAGAGCTTGAGAAGCAGGTTGGCCGTTGTATGTTCTCCGGGAACCGCTATACGCGCTGTCTCAACAGATATATCCTTGTTTTTGGCCACCAGCAGGGGCCCGCATCCATAACCCAAAGCCGCACCGGCATTAAGCATTAAATACTTGTCCTTGAGCAGCATATAGGCGTAAAACGACAATTTGGTAATCTGATATTTACCTTGAGCAGCAACCAGATTGAGCACTTCAACATCATGCACATGAGGGGTAAACTTAAAAGGGCCGGTGTCAATGCAGTTATTGAGCATTGCGTGAAAAACAAACGTATCATTGGGGCACGGAGAAAAAGCCAGATCAATCTGCTTCACTTAAACGCCCCCTTTCGCACAAACCATAACGGTGGCAACACCAAATGTCTTGGGGTAATTTGCCACAGACGCAAAACCACGTTTTAAAAGCATTTCGCTTATGGCTAAAGGATGAACAAAGGTTGAAATAGTGCCCGCCAGATATTTATAAGCAAGCGGCCTGCCGGATATAATTCCACCGATTATCGGCAGTAGTTTTTTAAGGTAAAGTGAATAAAAAGCGCGCATAAGCCTGTTATCAGGCCTGACCAGTTCCAAAATGATCAGCTTCCCACCGGGCCTTAGCACACGATTAACTTCCCTCATAAAGGAATCAAGGTCAGGCAGATTGCGGATGCCAAAAGCAATGGTGACAGCATCAAAGCAGTCACTCTTAAAAGGCAGAACGCTTGCATCGCCCATAATGTTTGCCCCAGCACCAAGAGCTCCTTTATTAAGCCCCCGCTTCAGCATTTCAAGAGAAAAATCAAGCGAGGTTGTCTTTGCACCCCGATCTATTAACACCTTACTGATATCACCGGTGCCACAACACAGATCAAGAACCATGCTGCCTTCAATACGGCCTATGCGGCTCACCATGTCCCTGTGCCACTTGCGATGCGACCCAAGGGATAATATCTGGTTCAGAAGATCATAGGTAGGAACAAGAGAGTCAAACATATTTTGAACAAACTGTTTGCGCTTTTGCGGGCTTTTGTTATTGGATTGGTAAACTAAAGGAGCAGGCATCTAAAAGCTCCTTATCACCCTGTAATCGGAATCGCGCTGTACCGGAGTTTTGCCCGTATTTGAGATAAGTGAGATCATCTCATCCCGGTTGGTTTTGGTTTCAATACCGGTTGCCTTAACCACCACCTCTTCCATCAGCACGCCACCCATGTCATTGGCACCCATAATAAGTGCTAACTGTGCCAGCTTAAGCCCCTCGGTCAGCCATCCGGCCTGAATATAGGTGATATTATCCAGAAATATCCTGCCAATGGCAACGATTTTGAGATACTCTATGCCGGTTGCAGGAACAATGTCTTCCATCCGTGTCATCGGTGGAGAAAAAGACCAGGGAATAAAGGCACGCAGTATGCCTGTGCGGTCCTGAACCTCGCGGATAACACGCAAATGCTCAATCCTGTCATCAAGCGTTTCGCCCATTCCATAAGTCATGGTCGCAGATGACTTCATCTGGTGGGCATGCAAGCAGTCCATCACTTCGCACCACTCGTCTGTAGTTAGCTTGCGATTACTGACCTTCGAACGAATCTCATCAACCAGCAAATCAGATGCCCCCGGCACCGAACCAAGACCCGCGTCCTTTAGAGCACTAACCACGCTGTTTAGATCAATGCCCGTCTTTTGGGAAATATGAACCAGTTCTGCCGGTGAAAACGAATGCAGATAAACATCCGGAAATCGTTTTTTGACCTTTTTGACCATGCCCAGATAAGTGTCCAGCGTGTGATCGGGATGAAGCCCGCCCTGTAGCATTACCTGCGTACCGCCAGCGGCCAGCAACGCCTCTATCTTGGCAAATATCTCGTCACTGGATAGCTCATATGCCTCTATGCGGTTTGCCCGGGCATGAAAAGCACAAAAATTGCAGGCGGCCTGACATATATTGCTGTAATTAACAATGCGGTCAATTATAAATCCAACCTGCTCCTGGGGAAACACCAGCTTTCGTCTCATGTCGCCCAGATAGCCCAGCTCGATAATATCCATCTCAAAAAGCTGGCGTGCTTCCAGCGGCGATATTCGCTCACCTGAGATTATCTTCTGTTTTAAACTATCGCTTTTGTATTCCATGAAAAGTGTTATTCCTGACGCCTGACAAGTGCAGATAAATCTGCATTCCACTCAAGATATTCGGGAGCAGTTCCACTATCAAGAAGCCCCAATTTAGCAGCCATATCAAGGTAGTAATTTAAAGCGTTTTTCAGCTCATTGGTAAATTGGAATTGTAGCGTGCGGTAGTAGTCACTGATATCATACACAATACCCGGATATCTCTGCTTAACACTGCTGATAACATTGTGCGGTTCCACATCAAGACAACGAAGTGACTCGTGGTACGTGTTAATCACTGCATTGATTTGTAAACTATGTGCTTTAATAGAACTCTTACGAACCGCAAACACGGCAAACACGACCGGAAATCCGGTTTTTCTGAGCCAAAGCTCCCCCAGATCATACGAATACGAAACCGGCTCACGGCTCTCTATCATTGCGTCATTGCCAATAAGCAGCACCGCATCCATTCCATCCAGCTCAGGATTGGGATCCGTTTTGAAATAAACGGGTTTGACGTCGTAGTAATATTCAAGCAGGATTTTCAGTAGCACTACAGAGGTGTGTGATGCGCTGGAAACCCCTACTATCCGGCCATCCAGATCCTCAATAGGAACCTTGCTTCTTAAGACCACTGATCCCACATATCCTTCAGAGCTTAAGCAAAAGTCGGGCAGAAGAACAACATCATCACCCAGCTGGGCACAAGTTGCAGCGGAGATTGGGCTCATATCGAGCTGACCGGAAATCATCATGCGGTTCAGGTCTGTCGGATATCCCGCGACGATATCAACCCCATCAATGGACTGATGCTCAAACATGTGGTAGTAAAAGGGATAGCAGTTCAAATAATCAATATAACCAAGCTTCACTTACATGCCTCCGTTTGCGCCATAGCCGGCAGTCGTCCGAACCGGAACCAGTTTTGCTTCCTCAATAAGGCGTCTCAAGAAACGTTCAGACCCGAAATCAGGCGTCTTTGCCCCGGCGGCATGTACCACCTTTTCGTTATCATAGGTCCCGGCAATATCATCAACGCCAAACCTCAGTAGTACCTGTGCCATTTTCTCCCCCAGATACATCCACAGGGCCTTTAAGTGCGGCACATTGTGCAGTACGATACGGCTGGTGGCATAGATGCGAATATCGTCATACCCCGTAGTGGCCCGGCTTTTGGATTCGATCTGCGTATTTTCCTGATGAAACGGCAGAGGAACAAAGGTCTTAAATCCACCCGTCTCGCCCTGAAGCTGACGTATTTTAAACAGGTGATCAACTATGTCATCCATACTTTCCTGATGGTTATACAGCATTGTGGCATTGGTTTTAAGGCCCATACTGTGCGCTATCCGCATGATATCCAGCCAACGCTGACCCGGTATCTTTTTAGGAGCAATGATTTCTCGCACGCCTGAGGCAAATATCTCCGCTCCGCCACCGGGAAGTGCATTTACTCCGGCGTCGATAAGCCGTTTGAATACATCCTCGATAGACAGGCCATTCAATTTGGCAAAATGTTCGTATTCTACGGCAGTAAAAGCAACGATGAAGATATCCGGCCTAATCTTTTTAATGAGCCTTAGCATATGCTCGAAATAATCAAGTTTTAGTGCGGGATGAAGCCCCCCCACAATATGAACCTCATCAATACCCGATGCGACTGCACTACTCACGCGTTTTTCGATTTCATCCAGCGATAATACATAACTGGACGCATCTCCATCATCACAGGAAAAGGCACATAACGGGCAACGCAACTGACAGATGTTGGTATAGTTCAGATTCATGTTCACACCATAGTACGCAGTGTCTCCATGAAGCCTGGTGCGAATATGATTTGCAATCGTTCCCAGATCAAGCACATCGTTTGTGGCAAGCATGTATCGTGCATCTGATTCATCTACGGGAATGTTTTGTTCAACCTTTTCAGCAATTGCGCGAAGAGTCTTGTTTTCAATTCTATCCTGAAGCTGCATTCTTATCTTTCATATTAATTTGCTTTGGCTTAGTGACTGTCATCTCCCCAGCTTTTAAACAAAGTATGTTCCCTACCCAGAAGAGTGAGTACCTTGCCTACAACAAAATCCACTACATCGTCAATTGTCTTGGGCATAGCATAAAATCCGGGAACCGGAGGAACGATTGATACCCCGGCAAGTGCTGCTTTACGCATGTTTTCTATATGAATAAGGCTTAAAGGGGTTTCCCTTGGAACGATAATACAAGCCCTTTTCTCTTTAATAGCCACATCACATGTGCGTGTAATCAGTGTATCGGCATATCCGTTGGCAATGGCTGAGAGCGTCTTCATGGAACAAGGCATGACAACAGCAGCCTCAAACTGCGATGAACCACTGGCTATTGCCGATGATAAATCACCATCGTCAAACTCTTTAAACAGGTCAAAATTTCTGACAACACCCCTGCCTTTAAGCAACTCGGTCAGAGGCAAATCACTCGATCGCTGGAAGACTAATTCATGGGCAATAACAGGCCAGGCTTTTTCGGAAACAATGCCTGCAACCTCGTCGCCACAAGCAAGCAGCTGCTCGATAAGCCGAACACCCAAAATTGACCCGCTGGCCCCTGTAATTGCCACAACAATCATTACTGCCTCACAGATGTTTATATCTGATAAAAGTATAATTAAAAAATGAAGCTGGTTGCCGTCCCTAAAAACAGCATGGCAGCAACATACAAATTAGCGCGGAAAATCTTTTTGGTAACAATAGTGAAATGATCGCTTCTGGCAAGTTTTTGCTGGTATACAAAGATCATACCCACGCCTGCAAGAGCTATCCAGTAAGGAAAGGTAATATTAGCTTTAAGCAAGCCTGCCCAAACCAGTGCGCACATGGCAAGCACATAACAAGCAGTAGATACGGTAAGAGCTCGTTTCCTGCCCAGGAACACAGGGAGTGAATGAAGACGTTCCTTCTTGTCAAAATCCACATCCTGCATCGCATATACAATGTCCAAACCGGTAATCCACATCATAATTACAAATCCCAAAATAACTGACGACAGGGAAAACTGACCGGTAACGGCCAGATATCCTCCGATGGGTGCAGTTGCCTCTACCATACCAAGGCAGAAATGGGATGAGGAGGAAAAGCGTTTCCAGTAAGAATAAACAAAAAGCAAAATAACAGCTGCAAACGACAGGTAGAAACAAAGCATGTTAAGCATGTACGATGCCCCGATAAGCACCAGTGACGAAGCAATAGCCAATAACCAGACGTTTAAACGTTTAACTTCCCCTTTGGGGATAAGGCGGCCGCTTGTGCGGGGATTTTTGGCATCGATGTCAGCGTCGATTACACGGTTGAAAGACATACCGGCAATCCTGGCAGCGGCGAATGCTACGGTAACCCATACCCATGTAAGTACAGAGCCCCCGCCGGCAAAAAGAACTCCAAGGTAAGCAAAGGGGAGTGCAAAAAGGGTCTGCTCAACCATTACCAGTTGTCTAAATTTTCTAAAAGCCATAATCTTTCCAGCGCTTACTTACCAGATCAACAATATCATCAGACATTTTGATTTCCTGCGGCCACTCTCTGCCCATACCCTCTTCGCGGGTCTTGCGGGTCGCATCGATACCCATTTTCCCACCAAAATCGGCGTAAGGTGCAGAATGATCCAGTGCATCCAAAGGACCTTCGGAAAAAACAAGGTCTCGTTTGGGATCAACGTTATTTAAAAGCTTCCATACCACCGTTGGAGAATCAGTTAAATCTATATCCTTATCAAATACAATAATGAATTTTGTTGACGACATCTGACCCAGCCCCCACAAGGCATGAATAACTTTTTTTGCCTGTCCGGGGAATTTTTTGTCGACCGATACCAGCGCACAATTATGAAATACCCCTTCCATGGGCAACACCATGTCGACAATTTCCGGTACTACCATTTTGATCATGGGCAGGAAAATACGCTCGGTAGCCTTGGCCATGTAACAATCTTCCATCGGCGGTTTACCGACAATCGTTGCCGGATATACAGCGTCATTGCGACAGGTAATGCAGGTAACATGAAACACCGGATAGGTATCAGCCGGAGAATAAAACCCGGTGTGATCTCCAAAGGGCCCTTCGATTCTTTCCTCATCGGGATCAACGTATCCCTCTATAACAAAGTCAGATTCAGCAGGTACGTAAAGATCAACCGTCCTGGCCTTGACCACCTCAACTGCCTTGGAGTTGATAAAGCCCGCCAGTATCAGCTCATCCACATCGGGTGGTAGCGGTGCGGTTGCTGCGTAAGTAACGGCCGGAGACCCTCCGAGAGCCACAGCCACATCCATGCGCTGTCCGCTTCTTTTGTACTTGTCAAAATGACGATTGCCGTCCTTGTTGTACTGCCAGTGCATCCCGGTGGTGGACTTGTCATACTTGTGCATGCGGTACATACCAATGTTCTGAATGCCGTTATCAGGATCCTTGGTAATTACTATGGGTAGTGTTATAAACGGACCACCATCATGCGGCCAGCAAGTAAGTATCGGCAACATATCAAGCAGATCGCTATCAGGGCCAAATACTTGGTCCTGACATGGTGCTTTCCTGACCTTTTTGGGAAACAGACTTGCCATCTTTTTCAAGGCAAAAAGCATCTTGATTTTATCTACAAAACCAGTGGGTGGCTGTAACTTGAGAAGCGCATCCAGCTTTTGACCGATCTCATCGAACGAATTGCAGTTAAGTGTCATTTGCATGCGCTTGTAACTTCCAAATGCATTGATAAAAAGAGGAAAAGAGGAATCCTTTACGTGTTCGAATAAAAGTGAGGGACCATCGTTTTTGCTAATGCGATCGGCAATCTCTGTAATTTCCAGTGCCGGATCAGCTTCCACCGAAACTCTATGCAATTGACCATCAGCTTCCAAAGACGCGATAAATTGCTGAGTGTTTTTATATGCCATTACAGTAAACAATTATACCATGAGCAGTTGTCTGATTCCACTTAAATGCAGATACCCCATATTAGTCAAATATTCGTAATACACATGATGATTTTAATTAATGAGCACCGGTAATCACAGCACCGGCAGCTATCACGGTAGAGGGTAATACAACAGGCGGATATGTTGGAGCAGTTGGCTCAGCC
>JABGRK010000014.1:1655-76816 GCA_018648325.1 Chloroflexota bacterium | reverse complement strand
CCTTCCAAGCAGGTCGTCGCGAGTTCGAATCTCGTCTCCCGCTCCACTAACCCACCTTCAAACAGTTCACAAAAGTTCACAAAAAAGTTCACAAGCGAACTGCTGGATAAGTTCCTTAGCTCCAGAGCATCCGGCACAAGTCCTAAGACCATAGGAGTCTACCATCTGGCACTAGATAACCTTGTTGGTTATCCTATCACCCCTGAGGGCATAAATGCCTACCTAAAATCGCTTACATGTGGTAACGCTAAGCACAATTACTATCGTTGCATTAAAACCCTTAGTAGATGGCTCTATCACACTGACCAACTCACCACTAATCCGATTGAGAAGGTACTACCACCACGAAGGCAAAAGAGGATATTGCCAGCTATATCGAAGGAGCAACTGGATATACTGACAAATCATGCCCTTACTGAAAAGGACAGCGTTGTACTTAACCTGCTATGGTATTCGGGAATGAGACTATCTGAAGCTGCTAATGTAGATACTAAAGACTTCAACTGGCAAGAGGGAACTGTAGTTATATCGGGTAAGGGCAATCGCTATCGCAAAGCACTGGCCGGTAATGGCATTGTGAAGGAATGGTTCACCATGCATGACAGCCTAGAGACAAGCCCCAAAGGGATACAGACTATGCTGCTGAGATTAGGACAAGTTACAGGCATAAAATGTAATGCCCACTCCTTCAGGCGAGGCTTCTGTGTACACAATGTTAAATCAGGATTGTCTAATAAGGTAATTCAGAGTCTGGGTGGTTGGGAGACTCCCGACATGGTGAGCCACTATGCAGCAAGCCTAATCTTTGATGATGTCTTGAAGATATACCAAGCTAATACAAGTAAAGTTTGAGGATAGCATCAGCACCTTGGATGTTTATCCATCCATGCGTACGATTGGACGATCCCCTTCGCATTCTTACTTTAATTGAGCGAGCACGATGAGGAGATAAGGTCCGTGTCCTTTTATTAATCGCAATATGTTTATGTCTATGTTCCTTATCTGTTCTGGCAAACATTAGCTTTACCTGTGTCCCCGCGCAGCCTTTTCCCCGCAATAGGGTGTGGGCCACACCGATGTGTGTAAGTGCAGCTGTCTGAGAGGGACACGTATTCATGTATGCCTACCAAGCGCCTTAGTAGAACGCATCATTTGCAACATGTTTTGCATATTCATTTTCTAGTGGCATTGTCAGTTTGTTTGACCTGATTATTTGACAGGGATCGATAGCAATGGTGATAAAAGTTATTTCACGATCATTTACATCGTGATTCAATTGATGTTATGGTTGGCTAATGGATAGTAAATCACGTTTGGTGAACATAAGTGTTATTCGTCAAGCTGTTCAAAGGTGAAATAGAGATTAAAACCATCGTGTACAAACGGGACTTGCACTGATATTACAATCGTAGTCAATCGTGATCAATCCTGAAAGTTGGGGTTACATCCAGCCAGAAATATGGTATCCATAAAATTAGCATTATAGTGCATTCGGTTTGTTTCACTGTCCCTGTTAGGCCTATTGGCACTTGATTCTTATAGTGCTATATAGTCCCTTATAAAGATCTTTGTCCCTGGGTATTTCATGTTGTATGCAGGAATAATTACTTCAAGAATCCGCTTATAAAGTTCTCCTGCATGTCCCTCAATAGTAAGGTCCCCTGTAGGATATTGTTTTACCCACAGCATTTGATCTCCATTTTCAAAATGACATACATATTCACAATACTCCTCATGGAAATGTTCTGTAGGCCCTATTCTATCAAGGCCTTGTTTGATAGTTTCACGTAAATCTGCGTCTCGAATTATGAGAGCATTACGCACGTCTCGAATCGGGATCGTAGTATCATGAAGTCTATATAATTCCTCAAGAATCTCCTTTTGAGATAAGCTATCTGATTTGTCTGCTGCTTTTTGAGACAATATAATCGTAATTCCAAGCTTTTGTGCTTCTTCGATGAGGAAGCCTGTGACATCTATTTGTCCTTCAATTTGGCTTTTGTACACAAGCTTCATCATTAGATCAGCTGTACGAGATTGTGGTTGCGATCTATTCTTTTTCCCCCAATTGTGTAGAGATTGACGAGTGCAGCCGATTAGAAATGCAAATTGCTCCATTGACAGATCTAGCTGCTTTCTGATATCAATTGTTTCTTGTGGCAACAAGAATAGTTTATTCTCAAGCAAGCTTTCTTCAAAAAGTCGTTCCCATCGTTGGGTTTCTATATCGGAAAAATACTCAGTTTTGCACTTGTCACAAATGCCTAGCTTTGCCTCATCTACGACGAACGGGTACCCCATCATTTTTGTAGGATACTTGAGTATGATTTTCTCTCTAACTGTACCTTCATCGCACTTAGAGCATTTATATCCGAACATGATTTCCCCTATTCTATTTATGTAAAATATTTTACATAAATACATTCTTGTCTTTTAGGTTATGGCAGAGGGAATCACCACTTTACTCGTTTATTTGTACCGACTAATTGTTGTGTTCCACTCGTATGCAAGACTCAAATATCAATACGGGCTACCAATAGATGTAAAATATTTTACACCGAAATTGTAGATTTGTAAAATGGCTGATTTTGGGGATAACTTAAAAGAGTTATGCGCGCAGGTAGTACCTGGTCTGGGAAACTGTAACAACGGGGATAAAAAGGACGCCTACACATATCTTGATGTAAAAATTAAGGCCACACCCGAAAGCGCGGCCATTAAAGGTTTTATTGATCCGAGAGTACTCACCGCGGCCAACATCGGGATGTCTATCCACTGATGCGTACGATTGGGCGATACCATTTGGAGAGTATGTTGGGGTGCAGGTTTGAGGATTGATGGTAGACAGAAGATATGTATGAGTACGTCATTTTCCTTGACGGTGGTAATTACGAAGGTGCTCTTTGGAGTGCTTTCTATACACAGCATCGACTAATTCATAATAAGTTCGGTATTCCAATTGTCTAGCCTCCATTTCATCCCTTATCAGTCTAAAGGTTTCGAAATCAGAAGAATCACCACCCAGTATATCCTTCCCATATTCTATCAACAAATCCGCGAATACTTGAAGTTCCCTATTAATATCTTTGTTGGTTCGTGGCATCAAGTCTCCAAATTTGTAATCGGGATTGTGCATTAAAACCAACGTATCTAGCTCGATAGAATCTTTTTCAAGTTTAAGGAAAAATCTTTTCTTAAACGTATATAAGATTAATTCTAGTTCATATTTCCTTCCATAGTCCCAGTAAATTGAAACTCTGTAAAAGTTAGAGTTATAGTCAACCGTGGGCATTCTGGTTGAACCTAATTTGAACCCAAATTGGGTTTCCAAAAAACCAAACTTTTCCTTAACCATAATTACAAACTCATCCCACACAGACATACTTATACAACTCCTATTCGGTTCAAATACACTATTGCCAGCATTATACCATCACAGTATCAGTTAGCAAGGAGAGGGGACGTTATCGGGATGATACTTCGGCCACGGCTCTGGCTTCATTTACTGAGAATATGGTTAATGCAGATGGTCATGCTTGGCTACCAAATGACATATATCGTGTTTTCGTTCTAATAAAAACCGATGATAAATGGTTAATATATGATATCACTGCAGTAGATAATCCTGCGCATACAAAAGCTGCAGCCGCAGAGCTTGCCATAGTGCAAGCAGCGGTGGACTCTATGATGACTGAGGAGGGGTTGAGTACACTGCCCGACCCTGTGACAATGCCAACCAGCAATATGATGCACTTCCCTGACTGGGAGTCCTCACCCAACGGTGGATATGTGCTTATCCCGACTGATGCAGGAAACGACAAGAATACTACCGACACCGACTGGATATCTACACCTACAACTACCGGCACTTACTGGTGCACCTCCACTGGCACTGTTAAACAAGCTACAACCGGCTATGATAACTGATATTTACAACTCCTGCCCCTTCATAAAAGCATTGTGCAGGCCATCTATATCCTTGCCAAGCAAACCTGCCGTGTTATATGCTAGCAATACTAGTATGCATCTTGATTGCAGATCGCTTGGAGGTATGTAAACAATGGCTGAAAGTGGCGTAACGATACATCGCACAACATCGTGGTCGGCCGGGCCCGGATGCCATGGCAACTGCGGGGTTCTGGCACATGTTAAGGATGACAAGGTCATCAAGGTTGAGGGAGACCCCGGCCATCCGTGGAACCAGGGGCGACTGTGCCCGCGATGCCTGGCCATGACACAATATATGTACCATAAAGATCGCCTGCGCCAGCCACTCAAGCGAGTTGGAGAGCGCGGCGAGAACAAGTGGGAGGCCATATCATGGGACGAGGCCTTCGATTATATTGAGACCAAGATGAAAGACATACGGGACAAGCATGGTGCAGAGAGTATTGTCTTTCAGCAGGGCACCGGCCGCGATATCGGCGGCTGGATTTCCATGCTGGCCTATGCATACGGCAGCCCCAACTGGATCTTCGGACTGAGCGGTGTTGCCTGCTACACGCCGCGCCTGATGACAATGTGGGCAACACACGGCGACCACTGCGTTATGGACGCCGCCCAGTGGCATGAAGACAGATATGATAATCCGTCGTACAAGGTCCCCGAATCTATACTCATATGGGGACAAAACCTCAACTCCTCCTGCCCCGACGGTTTTTTTGCGCACTGGATAGTTGATCTGATGAAAAAAGGCTCGGAAATCATTGTTATCGACCCACGCTTTACATGGCTGGCCTCCCGTGCAAAATACTGGCTGCAACTGAGGCCGGGCACGGACGGCGCGCTGGCATTGGGATTTCTCAACGTTATCGTCAACGAGGAACTGTACGATGAAGCGTTTGTAAACAAATGGACCAACGCTTCGTTTTTGGTGATAGACGACGGCAAAAAGGGACAGTTACTTAGAGAAAGCGACATTAGTAAAAATGGCAAAGCTGAAAACTTTGTGGTTTGGAACAGCAAATCCGCAGGTCCTGCCGTCTGGAACTCAGAAAAGGCAGCGTATATCGATGAATCAATCACACCTGCAAAAGAAGGGGCTTTTGAAGTTAAACTAGCTGACGGCAAAACCACAAGCTGCAAGACTGTCTGGGCAATGCTCAAGGAATCCTTAAGTCAGTATTCACCGGAAAAGGTTTCTGAGATAACCTGGGTGCCTGAGGACAAGATCGTGGCAGCCGCTCGTTTCTATGCCAAGAGCAACCCGTCTGCCCTGCAATGGGGGCTTCCGGTCGATACCATATCCGCCACAACGCCAACGTCTCAGGCAATCGGCCATCTGTGGTGCCTTACCGGCAATCTGGACAGGCCGGGTGGAAACGTTATCGCACGTTACCCGTTTGACGTTACCACCTATCCGTTCCATTCCGGCATCAACATTCTGGACCTGCCGCAGGAAACCAAGGATAAACGGATAGGTACGTGGAAGTACGGCGCCTTCCGTGATTTCAGGGCATGGGCACAGCCGGACATGGTGCTGGAGCAGATATTCACGTCAGATCCATATCCGGTCAAGGGTATGTGGATTCAAACGTCCAACCCCATCGCCAATACAGGGCTTGATCCTCACAAATGGCATGAAGCACTCAAGAAGCTGGATTTTGTAGCTGTCGTCGATCTATTCATGACACCTACGGCCATGCTGGCCGACATCGTGCTTCCGGCTGCAAGCTTCCTTGAGAAGGATAGCCTCAAGGGATGGTGGGTGCCGCTTCAAGCCATACAGAAAGTAGCCAATGTTGAGGATTGTCGCTCCGATGTTGATATCAACTTTGAGCTGGCAAAGCGTTTTAAACCTGATCTGCCGTGGAAGTCGGTTGAGGATCTTTATGATCACCTGCTGACGCCGTCGGGGCTAACCTACAGCGAGCTTTGCGAAAAAGGATGGATGATTCCACCCGCAGGGCATTCAACAGCTCCCTACGATCGCCAGGAAAAAGGCCTACTGCGCAAAGATGGACGTCCGGGTTATCAAACGCCATCGGGCAAGATCGAACTGTACTCGTCGTGGTTGGAGCACTGGGGACTTGATCCACTGCCGTTCTATGAAGAGCCGCCGTTCAGCCCCATAAGCACACCCGATCTGCATGAGCAGTATCCGCTGATTTTAACCACGGGTGCCCGCTCACCGGCCTACTTCCATTCAGAGCACCGCCAAATACCATGGCTGAGGGAGATCGATCCTGAACCCAACATCGAGATGCATCCCAAGATGGTACAAGAACTGGGATTGAGAGATGGAGACATGGTATACGTGGAGAACTGGATGGGCAGATGCAAACGCAGGATCAAAGCAACGCCGACCATTCACCCCAAGGTGGTTATGGTGTCAGCGGGATGGTGGTTCCCGGAAAAAGAAGCTGCGGAGCCATCGCTGTTCGGTGTATGGGATGTTAACATCAATCAGCTCATACCCATGAGCCACAACGGAGAATCGGGTTACGGTTGTCCGCTAAAGAGCATTCTGTGCAAAGTTTACAAGGCGGAGGAGGTGGCAAATGTCTGATTATGGACTATTAGTTGATTATGAATACTGTACCGGATGCCATACCTGCGAGGTTGCCTGCAAACAAGAACACCGCATAGAAGCCGGAAAAACGAGCGGAATAAAAATTGTTGAGTTGCTTCAGGAACTACCGGGAGGTGGTTTGGACATTATCAATATGCCGATACTAACGCATCTGTGCTATCTGTGTGCTCCCCGCATCAAGAACGGGCAGTTACCGGCCTGCCAGGTACATTGCATGGCAGATATACTTAAATTCGGCAAGAGCGAAGATCTGGTAAAAGAGGTTCCAAAAAAGCGCAAGGCAATTGTTTATACCTTGAGCGGCTTTTCTATATAGAAGCCCTTTTGATTTAGCCATACTTTGCAGGGCAGAACATCGCGGGTTTGTGCATAGCCTTTTACCCCTCAAAGCCATAATACTCAAAACACATATGTCATTATGTGGCCATTCTGTTCGACAGAATGTTATAGCTTCAAAAAGCCCTACTGAGTAGGACCTGTAGCACAATTATTTCCACCCATATTTCACTTTTGATTGGATGGCTTCGCATTGTATAATTTAAACACAACAATTCCTGAGAAAGCGATTGAGGCACCTACAGGGTGCAGTTAGCAGATAGTAAGTGAAAAAAACTCTTATATACATATACGTTGCAATACTATCATTGGCATCTATCCCCGCATTTTATCCCGGCGGAGGACCCATGGCCGGTGCCGCCAGCATGAACTGGTATTTTACCGATGGCAATACAAGCATCCCCAGTGGTGCTGAGTACTGGATGGACCGCACCACGGGCAACGGCAGTTCCGATCTTGCGTACTCCTCCAACGATGCTTATATCTGGGTATCTGACGAGGCTGCGACTACCAGCTCTGATATGAGCGGCACCTGGACGGTAGATGTGAACCTATCCGTTAAGCAAGGTGGGGCCAAGGTGAGCATTGAAGTGGGGGAGTTATCGGGAGGTACCTTTACTTCGCGGGGTATGCAAGCTAGTACCGGTAATATAAGTGTTGGCTCTAACCCTTTTGATATAACTACAACCTCACACACAATTGCCTCCGGCGATTACATTGCGATACGAATTATATGTACTACTAAGAGCTTTACGGTTGATCTAACCGGTACCACCGATTCACCTTCCTATGCGTCCTCACCCACCGGCGCAGCGGATTTCCCCGGCGACTCCGAGGTTATCAGCTTCACCGTTACCGATTATAATTCCGACGGCATCGACTTTGGTTCTCTTGCCTATGGGGTTACCGATCAGCCGGCCGATCAGACGGGAGGTCAGGGCACGCTTACGCTGGTTGTAGGTGCAGAAACAAATGTGGCCACAAATATACAGCTTAGGGGCGATAACTTTAGCGGATCTGCAACATTCCTGATGTCAAACGCAGATGTCCCGTATGATGATGATCAAACGCTAGATGAGGGCTCAGAAACGGGGAAAGCGCAGGCTACGCTAAGTACTTCCTACACCACATGGTATTCGGTAAACGCATCGACATCCAGTACAGTAGAATGCTACAACTGGATTACAATACCTTCAGGTCAGGAAGCGGGCAGCTATACATCTACATTTTACTATCAAGCAATAGCGCAGTAGTAAAAACACGCCTCATTACTCATTTCGACTATTAGCGTGCCGCAAAGCTTAGTGCATCAGATATCTTATCGATTGTTGTATTAATATCTGTATCAGTGTGCGCCAAAGAAATGAAGGCAGCCTCAAACTGGGAAGGTGCCCAGTAGATGCCAGACCTTAGCAACTGCTGATGGAATTTTGCAAACATTGCCGTATCTGCAGTAGCAACCGAATCATAATCAGTTAGTGGATTATCGGTAAAGAAAATGGTCAACAGCGAAGCCAGCCGTGAAACCTGAATGTTCAGATTCAGCGAAGAAATGGCCTTTTTGATGCCAGCCTCCAGCAGGTCAGTGGACTTATCCAATTGTTCGTATACGCCCGGTTGAGATAAAACCTTAAGTGTTTCAATACCGGCGGTTACGGCCAGCGGATTTCCTGATAGCGTGCCCGCCTGATATACGGGACCAGCCGGCGCGATCATGGACATAATCTCTCTTTTACCACCATAAGCCCCTACCGGCAAACCACCACCGATGATCTTGCCAAGGCAGGTAAGGTCCGGGGTGATGCCATACAACGCCTGTGCTCCTCCGTAACCAACTCTGAAGCCGGATATAACCTCGTCAAAAATAAGCAGGGCATCGTTTTCTTTGGTTATGCGGCGCAAGTCTTTGAGGAATCCCGTCAGTGGCGGAACAAGGCCGATATTGGCAGCGATCGGTTCAACTATTACCGCTGCAATTTCGCCAGGGTTGCTCTTAAATAACTGCTCTACTGAATCTGCATCGTTATAGGTTGCAACGAGCGTGTTTTCTACGTATTTGGTAGGTACACCGGGGCAGTTTGGCAGGCTTAGTGTGGCCATACCTGAACCACCTTTTACCAACAAACCATCGGCATGCCCGTGATAACCGCCGGAAAATTTTATTATCTTGTCTTTACCGGTATAACCACGCGCCAGACGCAAAGCCGTCATAGTGGCCTCTGTACCGGAGTTAACGAATCGCACCATCTCGATCGATGGTATGGCCGCTGCAACCATCTTGGCCAGCGTTATCTCAAGCTCTGTGGGAGCACCAAAGCTGGTACCCAGCTCTGCCACTTTCTTTATCGCATCAAGCACCTGCGGATGCGAGTGTCCCAGGATCAGCGGACCCCAGGAACAGATATAATCGATATACTCGTTGCCATCGACGTCGTAGATTTTCGATCCTGCACCCTTAACCATGAACGGCGGTATGCCGCCTACCGATTTAAAGGCACGTACCGGGCTATCTACGCCGCCGGGTAAATATTTTTGTGCTTCCTCAAAAAGTGCTTCAGAGCGCGTAAAATTCATATTTCCCTCACTAGTTACTTAAGCCAGCCAGCTACATCCTTGGCGTGATAGGTAAGTATCATATCGGTCCCGGCCCGTTTCATGGCGGTAAGGGTTTCCATTACCACGCGTTTCTCGTCAATCCAGCCGCGCTGTGCTGCCGCCTTGACCATTGAATATTCGCCACTAACATTGTAGGCAGCCACCGGATGATTAAAGTTGTCGCGCACCTGCCTGATTATATCCATGTAAGCCAGTGCAGGTTTGACCATGACGATATCAGCACCCTCGGCAATGTCCTGCTCCACCTCACGCAGTGCTTCCCGCGAATTGGGCGGGTCCATTTGATAGGCACGGCGGTCACCGAACTGCGGCGCCGATTCCGCTGCATCACGGAAAGGTCCATAATAAGCAGATGAGTACTTGGCGGCATAGGACATGATGGGGATATGCGTGAATCCCTTGCCGTCCAGCCCGTCCCTGATCGCTTTAATGCGCCCATCCATCATGTCAGAGGGGGCGACCATGTCGGCTCCGGCCTCTACATGAGAAAGAGCCATTTGGGACAGCAGCGGCAGCGTCTGATCATTATCCACCTGCTGGTGGTCAATAACACCGCAATGCCCGTGGCTGGTGTATTCACAAAGGCAAACATCGGTTATAACCACAAGATCGGGAACTGTTTTTTTGATAAGGCGAATCGCCTGCTGAATTATTCCGTTTGAATCGTAACCGGGGGAACCAACTTCATCCTTATGCTCGGGTATACCGAACAAGATGATAGCCGGAATTTCCAGCTTTGCCACTTCTTCTACGGCATTCTGCAGATGATCCGGTGAATATCTGTAAACATCCGGCATTGAAACGATTTCGTCGTTTATACCCTTGCCCTCAACAACAAACATGGGATATATCAAATCGGCAACTTTAACTTCATTCTCACGGACCATTGACCTTAGTGCCTCTGTCCGTCTCAGACGACGTAATCTGACTTCAGGAAATGTAGCCATCTAGCTCTCCTTTTTGTAGTATTCTTCTATTGCAGCAACCATCGCAGGAATCGTTGCCTGCCCGGCCATTATATCAATATTTAAGCCCGCAGTCGTAGCCGTTTTACCCGTTTTAGGCCCGATGCAAGCCACCTTGGCTCCATTTATATTTACCTGATCACCACCAAAAGCAGTAACAAGGTTAGATACGGTTGATGAGCTGGCAAATGTAATTACGTCGATTTCACCTGCGGCCAGCATTGCCCTTGCCTTTGCCATTGCTTCTATCTCAGGAAGTGTGCGATAGGCCGTGACTTCGTCCACCGAAGCACCCAGCCCTGCAATGCCATCAACTATCTCGCTGTCGGCAATGTCGGCACGAGGTAAAAGGAAGCGCTGATCTGCAACGTTGTGAGCTTTAAGCCCAGCGATAACGCCAGCACCGGTATACACTTCGGGCACATAATCAGCCGTTATTGATTTGTCCGCAAGTGCCTCTGCTGTAGCTGGCCCAATGGCTCCCACCTTGAGTCCACTTAAGGCCCGACTGTCTAATTTAAGTTCACGAAGCCTTTTCCAGAAAGCGCCTACACCGTTCACGCTGGTAAAAACCAGCCAATCATATCGCTTTATATTGGAAATAGCTTCATCAAGCTTACTGTAGTCATCATTCATCTGGATATCAATTGCGGAAAGCTCAACCGGCTTGGCACCACGCTCAACCAGAAGCTGACTTAGTGCGCTCGCCTGTGAACGTGATCTGGTTACCAGAATACGCTTGCCCGAAAGCGGGCGGTTATCAAACCATTGTAGTTTTTCACGCATCGAAACCACATCACCTACAATCGTGATTACAGGAGAGGTGAACTTGTTTTCATGAACCTTAGTCACGATATTCCGAAGTGTGCCGGTAAGCACGGCCTGACTGGGCCATGTGCCGTCCTTTATAACACCAACAGGCGTGTCAGGAGATTTGCCATGCTCTACCAGCTTGGCAACTATGTCCGGCAGATTCTTGAGTCCCATCAGAAAGACCAGGGTATCTGTGGCATGCGCCAGGTTTTTCCAGTTAATACTTGATGTTTCTTTTGTAGGATCTTCATGTCCGGTAATAACGGAAAAAGACGATGCTAACCCACGATGCGTTACCGGAATACCGGCATAGGCCGGTACTGATATAGCCGAGGTTATACCCGGTACTATTTCAAAGAGAATGCCGTTTTCAAGAAGCACTTCTGCTTCTTCACCACCCCTGCCAAAAACAAACGGATCACCGCCTTTCAGGCGCACCACCGTTTTGCCTTCTTTGGCCTTATCTACCAAAAGCTGGTTTATGCCATCCTGCGTCAATGTATGTTGCGAGGACGCCTTACCCACATAAATCTGCTCTGCATCCGGCGGAGCAATGGCAAGCAGGTTTTCATCCAAAAGGCGGTCGTAAACCAGTACTTTTGCCTTCCCTATGCATTCCAGCGCTCTTTGTGTAATTAGACCATGACCACCAGGCCCGGCTCCAACCAGATATACCTTACCCATTTGCATTATAATCCTCTAATTCAGCCAAAAATTTACCGGCTCCCGTATCAAGCAGCTTCTGAGCCAGTCTTTGGCCTATTTCTTTTGCCTCTTCAATACTTCCGCTATCAGAATCACGTAATATTTCTGTGCCAGCAACATTAGAAACCAGTCCGTTAATATATAATTTTGAGCCTTCTATTGTTGCCAGTGCAGCAATCGGTGCACGGCAACCTCCGCCAAGTGCAAACAAAAACGAACGCTCAGCGGTAATACACTGAAACGTTGGTAAATGATTAATACCCTCCATTATCGCAGCGGTCTTCTCATCACCAACTCGCCCTTCAATTGCCAGCGCACCCTGACCTACAGACGGCAGAAAATCATCTACCGGCAGGTATTCTATTATACTATCCTGCCAGCCCAGGCGCTTGAGCGCAGCAGCAGCTCCTATAACGCCATCAAACTCACCGTCGGTAACCTTACGTATCCGCGTATCTACGTTACCCCTGATACCCAATACCTCAATGTCAGGCCGGCTCGCTTTTACCTGTATAGCACGCCTCATACTGCCAGAACCGATTCTGGCTCCGTGTGGCAAATCTGCAAGCTTTTGCCCCTTGGAAATAAGCACATCTCTGGGATCCGCACGCTCACCTACAGCACCAATATACAGACCGGGAGGCATTATGGTCGGCACATCTTTAAGGCTATGCACAGCCAAATCGATTTTGCCCTTAAGCAGCGCATCTTCCAGTTCCTTAACGAATATGCCAATGTCCTTAATATTACTGAGCTGCACATGCCAGTTCTGATCGCCCTCGGTAACTATCCTGGTGACGACAACTTCGGTATCAGGGTTTGCATCCCTGATTTGCTGCGCTACCGTTTCCGTCTGAGTAACCGCAAGCTGAGAACCTCTGGTGCCAATAACAATTTTTTTGTTCATTCGTTACCTTCAGTATTCAGTTTAAATAGATCTTCTACCAGTTTATCGTAATCCGGATGCTTATGACCATTGGCTTTAATAGCATATATGGGGTCATTGAGTATTTTAGTCACAATCGCTTTAGTCATCTTCTCCAGATTATACTGCTGTTTTTCGGTTAGCTCCGGCAATTGCTTCATAGCATGCTCAAGTTGTGCAGAGCGTATCGATTCTGCCTTGTTTGTTAATGCACGGATAAGCGGCCTGAACTTGTACTGGCCCCACCACTCTTTGAACCTTACCATTTCATCCAAAACAATTAGCTGAGCTTTTTCAGACTCAGTTTCTCTTTTCTTGCGATTCTTTTCAGTGATCTTGGATAGATCATCAATGTTATACAAAAATACGTTTTCTACTCTACCCACATCCGGCGATACATTGCGAGGCACAGAGATATCGATGATCAGCAGGCGCTTGCCGAAGCGTTTTTGCATGGCCTCAACAACATCATCAACATCCAGCAAATAATCCGGAACGGTGGCACATGTTACTATACAGTTGCACTCAACAAGCGCCTCGTCCAGTTTTTGCATATCGATTGCAGTAACACCCAATGACTCTTTTAGGCCCAAAGCCTTGGCATGCGTTCGGTTGGTAATGGCTATATCACCAACCCCCATATCTCTGGCAACCTGCGCCACAAGCCTTCCGGCTTCACCGGCACCAATAACAAGCATTTTTATGTCTTCTATATCGCCAATGGTTTTTATTGCCAGATCCACTGCCACCGAGCTTGCCGACAATGCATTTTTGCTTATATCCGTCTCGCTGCGTACACGCCTGCCGACTCGAATAGCATGTTGGAAAATATTGCGAAGGGATAAGTCCACTGCCTTGTTTTCTTCAGCAATTTCAAGCGCTCGCTTCACTTGCCCAAGCACTTCATATTCACCAACTATCATAGAATCAAGCCCGCTTGAGAGCTGAAACAGGTGTTTAACTACTGCTTCACTATCCAACATATATAAGTGTTTAAGTAGAGTGTCGTCCTGAGTATCAAGATAACTATTTAAAAAATCAAAAATTGTTTTTTTTGCATCACCGGGTTTGTCCGTAGCAATATAAACCTCGGTACGATTACAGGTAGAAAGAACTATTCCATGAGCACCGCGCGTGCGAAACTGTTGCCACAGCTCATCAGAGTCAATGATGTTAAGAGCTAACTTCTCTCTGATAGCTATCGGTGCTGTGCGATGATTTAATCCAACAAGGTCGATATACATATTAATCTCTATACAAAAGCAGCTAACGCTGTTTGGATTTCAAACTAGCTAGTAAATAAGCCATGGCTTTTTCCTTGCCATCTTCGGTCAACAGTTTAGATAAAGCGGGAAGATCAAGAGCTTCCTGCCAGCTTGCACCGCTAACTTTTATTCCCTCTTTAATTATCTGAGTACGAACATCGGCAATAAGCTCGGTTAGAGCAATATACTCATCACCTATCTGATCCTCAATCTGTAAACGCAGTTTGCGTGCCAGTGCAGGGCTTTTCCCTGACGTTGAAACGGTAATTGTAATATCGCCCCGCCGCATTACGGAAGGAACGATAAAATCGCAATACTCAGCATCATCCACTACATTTATCAGAATAGATCGCCTGCGTGCTTCTCCCGCAACCTGCCGATTGATCTCGTCACTGTCAGTCGCAGCTATAACAACGAAAGCACCTTCAAGATCGCCTTCTTTGTATTCTCTAACAAATGTAGGTATCTGGTTATCTTTTGCAAGTTCGATTAGTTCCGGGTCCAGCTCCGGGCTGATAACCTCAACATTGGCGCCATACTCCAGAAGTATCTCCACCTTGCGAAGGGCAACCTCTCCCCCACCGATAACGATACATCTGCGGTCGCATATATTCAAGTAAATTGGGTAGTACGCAGCTACCTGTGATTTTTTCATACCAGATACTTCGTCCTAATTTTCTTAAATTCCTGTGTACTAAATAGCATCAGATAATCGTTAAGGCCCATTTCGGCACACATTCTATCGACTATCTGTTGACATTCATCTTTACTGTGAGCATGAATCATGGCAAATATATTATAAGCCCACGCTGGATTCGTTCTTCTCTCATAACAGTGGCTCACTTCGCGAAGCGCTGCCAGTTTTGCCCCAGCCTCTTCTACTTTGTCCGGCGGTGCTATCCAAGCGGTCATGGCATTGGCAGCAAATCCGGCCTTGTGATGGTTCACCGCTGCCCCATATCGACGAAATACGCCTCGCGCCAGAAGAGACCTGGCAACAGCTAAAAACTCGTCCTCGCTCATGTCAGCCTGCGTGGCCATATCGGCGTATGGGCGGGATACTAAAGGTAATTCCTGCTGCAATGCATTGATTACCGCCCTGTCCGCATCAGTTAAATCAACCTGCGCATTTGTAGCACTACCATTATTGGTAGAATCAAACTCGGTCCGGTCACTATCGGTCATGGAAAAATAAGCACGCAGTTTAAATATCTTGAGTGCAGGCAAAGAAAAAGCTTCCTTAGAACCCACCTTATCCGCAATCTTTTGCACTTCTGCGTCTGCATCAGCAGATCCGGGAAGCGCCAGCGTATACCAGAAGTTGAAGTGATGTGCCCTCTTGTAGGCATGAGAAACCCCGGGATGCTCATTGATAAGATCAGACGCCTTGTCCAGCCCGTCCTCGGGCATGCTCATGGCTACCAGAGTTGTCTTGAATCCCAGACTTGCCGCATCAACCACCGGGCCGACCTGCCTGACAAGTCCGGTTGCCTTCTGCTCCCCGATCCTGGCTATCACATCGTCCTCGGAAATACCCATTTGTTTTCCTATTTCAACATATGGTTTGCTGATTATAGGAAAATCGGTTTGCAAAAGTTCCAATATCTTTTGATCTATAGTACTTAGTGCCATCGTATTATCTTCTATTTAAGTGTTATTTTCCCACGTCGGTGGCTCGTATACACAATATGGTTCGGCCTCAAGGCAATCGCCAGTGGCTTCATAAGCCCTTGCCCTGCATCCGCCACAGATTCTCTTATATTCACAAACGCCGCATTTGCCCTTCAGGTTAGTAAGATCTCTGAGTTGATTAAACAGGGGGGAATCATCCCAAACCTGCTTGAAGGTGTTTTTGCGAACGTCTCCAGCTTCAATGTCAAAGTAGCCACAACCTTTTACTTTACCCTGCCCTGAAACAAAACAAAAGCCCAGTCCGGCAAGACAACCACGGGAAATAGTGTTTGTCGGATGCCCGGAAGCTCCCGGATGCCCACCCTTGCCGCCGGGATGACCACCCGGATGTCCCTGGTCCTGTGGTTGTTCCTGTCCATGACTTCGCTGCTTCATCACCCGCAGGTAATGCGGAGCATCGGTAGGCTTGAAGAACATCCTGTCGCCAAGTTCCTTTTGCTTATCGTATATCCAGTTAAGCGTTTTTTCATATTCTTCGGGAGGTAGCTCAAGAGCTTCCAACGCCTTGCCTCGTCCGGTCGGAACCAAAAGGAATGGATGGAAAGCAATAGCTCCGACCTCAAAAGCCAGATCTAAAAGCTTATCAAGGTAGTGAACATTGAGCTTGGTAATAGTACTGTTTATCTGTGTAGGAATCCCCACTTCACGGCAGTAAGCCAGTCCAGCCAGTGCCTCTTTGAAAGCACCGGATTTACCACGAAACTCATCCTGCTCTTCTGTATTAGGAAAATCAAGGCTTATCCCCACCCGTGCAATGGGTATTTGCTTAAGTCTTGTTGCTATCTCTTTTGTAATCAGGGTACCGTTGGTCCCCATTACCACCCTCATGCCTTTGCCCGCTGCATACTGAGCTATCTCAAAGAAATGGGGATGTGAAAGTGGCTCTCCGCCGGTGAGAATAAGTATGGGATTACCAACCTCAAGTATCTGATCGACCAACCGATAGCTTTCTTCAAGAGTCAATTCATTATCATATATTTCGGATGTTGAGGACCCTCTGCAATGCGCACAAAGCAGATTACAGCGCTGGGTCATTTCCCAGGCTACCAGTTGCAGTTTTGGGGTCAACAAATCTGCTTTCTTTGGCTGTTGATTCGTCTCAGTCATTGTTATGCTATCCCAATCTCCTGGTCAGTAAGGTAACAGGCCGGGTCTTCTGCCCAGATATCTCCATACACAGCCTCGGCACGTGCACGCAAACTACCGTTGCACAGTTCAACGTACTTGCACTTACTACAGCGGCCTTTTAGCAGCCCCGCACGATTCTTCAGGCCCTTCATCAAAGGATTGGAAATATCCGTCCAGATATCGGCAAACTTTCTCTCTTTTACGTTGCCCAGCGTATGATTCCTCCAGAACTGATCGGGGTGCACATTGCCGTCCTCGTCAATAGCACCTATCTTGATACCGGAGTTATTACCTCCGTTGATTTTAAGCAAATCATATACTTCCTGAGCGTGTGATGCATTTTCTTTCAGTAGCTTCTGATATAGATACACACCATCAACATGATTGCTCACAGTAAGTATTTCTTTCTCTTTACCACGGCTGTAAAGGTCTAAAGCAATTTCGCAAATCTTATCCACCGCTGCCCTGGTTGTGGTCAGATCAACATCTTCCTTGCGAATTATTTCGCCACGGCCCGAATATGAAAGATGGTAGAAGCATACTCGCTCAATTCCCTCGTCCTCAACCAGTTTCATAATAGCCGGAATATCCTCAAAATTATGCGAAGTTATGGTAAGCCTTAAGGACACTCTTAAATCTAGAGCTTTGCATTTTCTAATACCGGTAAGTGCTGCATCAAAAGCTCCCTTTTTACCGCGGAAGTGGTCATTGGTTGCACCAATGCCGTCCAGACTTATGCCCACCTCTGAAAAACCGATATCCTGAATCTGCTTGGCTATATCGTCGGTAATAACAGTGCCGTTGGTGGAAAGGGCGGTTCTTATGCCCAGGCTCTTTGCCAGACGAATGAGTTGAAACAGGTCTTTTCTCATCAGCGGCTCACCGCCGGAAAACAGAATAACCGGTACACCGAAATCAGCCAGATCGCGAACCAAAGTCTCACCCTCAGCGGTAGTTAACTCATTGGGCGATTTATTATTGTCGGCGCTGGCATAGCAGTGTATGCAATTAAGATTGCACTGACGAGTGCAGTTCCAAGCTATTACCGGTGCCGGATTTTCTTTCTTTTCATAGCGCAGGTAGTCTCCTGGTCCAATGTTGTTGCACAGTAGTCGTGTTATTGATATCACCTGATCATTCTCCCTTAACCTATTACTAAACTTTCGTTATGCAAGGTTTTACATACTTTGATTAGAGCAACCGGCATTCTTTACTTGTCCGGTTACGCCATAACTATCGTTTTTGAGATTCTTTTAAGTGCTCTTTCATCTGAGCAAGAGTTCTTTTCAATTGCGAATTCCGCTGCACCAAAAATATACTATAGCCAATAATTACTACCCACAATACAATAAAAGCTGCCCAAAAATAAGTTTCACTATTCATAATTAGTCTCCTTATCGCCTAAAACTATATCTTAGCTTAGCGATTTCGACTTCAACATTCCTCATCGATATTCTCATCAGCAGAAATTGTACGAACAAAACCGTAAAAGCGACAATGCAAAATAGCAGGGTAAAAAGCATTTCAGGTGCCAGCCCACCTTTAAAGATATCCACCTGTGGGTGCACTGTATCCCACAGCCTGATTGAAAGTGCAGATATGGGAACACTGAAAAACCCTGCAATACCAATTACTGCAGCAGACCTGGCACCCCGGTCTTCCTCGGTGGCAAAAGAGCGAACCATAAGATAGGCGATATAGACCAGCCATAGCACCAGTTCAGAAGTTAGACGTTCATTCCATTCCCACCACGTACCCCAGGAAGATTTGGCCCAAATAGAACCGGTAACAAGAACCAGAGCAGTAAAAACAACCCCTACCTCAGCTGCTGAACGGGCAATTATATCCCATTTTCGCTCTCTTGTCGAAAGATAAAATATGCTGCAAACGAATACAATAAAAAAAGCCAGATAAGATAACCAGGCTATTGGTACATGAAAATAGAAAACTCTCTGGACCCAACCCATGGTCGACTCAGTAGGAACATAGCCTAATATCAGATACACTGAAACTAGCAGCAACGCAACACTGGTCACAGGGAGAATACTACTTTTTTGCATTATTCTCTCTTTCATTTCCGGTTTCCTCCTTGCAGTCTAGCTCTATTACTCCTCAATAGCATACTCGAAAATAAATAACGATACAATGATAAATATTACGTCAAATGCCACCATTATCCCAAGCCAATTGGATATACTTCCAAAAGAACCTCCCTGCAAGATACTCCCAGTGCCCCTAACTGCGGCAATAATTAGCGGAGTAACGATAGGAAAGAATAAAATAGGCAGTAATATTTCCCTGGCCTTTGTATAAACAGATAAGGCCGAGAATAGAATCCCTACACATACAAAACCTATTGTGGCCAGTACCGCAATCAGGACGATAGCAGGATCAAGAAGGGATACATTAAATAATACGGAGAATAATGGGAATATGATAATCTCAACAATTAGCAGAAAAACAAGGCTTCCCAGCATCTTTCCCATATAAATAACTTCTTTGTCTATGGGACATAGCTTCAATGCATCAAGGCAACCCTTTTCTTTCTCCTGAGCAAAAGACCTGTTAAAACTGAGTACTCCTGCGAAAACAATAGACACCCATAGTACACCTGGTGCTACTAATAGTTTTATTTGTTCCAGCTGAGGATTTGTAAACATTTTAGTTACTTCTGCCCCAGGTTCAAAAGCAAAACTGAAAACCACTATCACCAGAAGTGCAAAAACAAGCACAGACACTGCAACATCCCTGGTTCTCGATTCTGAGATCAGGTCCTTACGCATTATAGCTAATATCTGACCAATGGATTTACTCATTGCTCTTCTCCGGTGTAACGCTGGTACAGTTCCTGAAGACCTGACACACTCATATCTTTACTGGCTACATCACAGGCGATCTTGCCCTCAGATAGGATTACGACACGATTGCCCATTTGCAACCCTCGTTCCAGACTATGAGAGGTCATTACTACAGTTCGCTTCTCTGCTTCAAATGTTGTAAGCAAGTCCTGAAGCATTGCGCTGGCGTATTGATCCAATCCTGTTTCCGGCTCATCAAGAAGTAAAATGGATGGATTGTGAACCATGGCTCTGGCAATAGTAAGACGTTGTTGCATGCCACGAGAGAAAGTATTTACCTTTTCATGAATGCAGGATGCTAGCCCAACTTTAGCAATCAACTCACGGGCACGCTCATCTAACTTAGGAACGTCATACATTTTGCCATAGAATTTGATATTTTCGTAGGCAGTAAGCTCATCATACAAAAATGTTTGATGGGATACTACGCCAATTTTGCGCCGTATATCCATTGAATTCTTGCTGAGATCCAAACCAGCCATATAAACACTGCCAAAGGAAGGTCTGAGCAACGTAGCAAGTATTTTGAGAAAAGTCGTCTTTCCTGCTCCATTTCGACCAAATATAGTAAGGAATTCACCTCTCTTTAGTTTAAGGTCAATTCCCCTAAGTACAAGGTGATGCCCAAATGATTTGGTAACCCCTTCAGCCTCAATAGTAAAATCACTGTTACTCGTGCTCTTGTCTTCCTTATTCTCCATAGGCATCCGATTTTGCCCCACGTATCAGTTCAACTAACTGCTGTTTCTTCGCAACGCGCAGCTCGTCATATTCCTGCTTTGAGATAGTTTCCGCAGCGAACTGATCATCCAGCGCCGCTATCTCCAACAACAGCTTTTGCCTAGTATCATCTGAGGTATGAGCTGTAACAATCGGAACTGTAGCTAAATCACGGGGCCTTTTCCTTTTAAACAGATAACCGCCGCCAATCCCAGCGGCAGCCACAACCAATATAACAATAAACCATATTACAGTTGTCTGGCTATTAGTCGCGGCAAGGTTTATGCTGGCGGTTACAACTGTATCGGCAGAGAAACTTTCAGCTGCGTAAAGTATAAACGTAGAACCCTGGGCATCCTGCGTGCCATTTGATGCCAATTGAGTAGAAGTCACTTTAATAGTACCCGTATCCTGTACGGCTATGACATAAGAACCCGCTAACGGGTAATGAAAGTTGCGGGAAAAATCTAAAGTATTACCATCTGTTTCAAGATAGTATGCAAAATCTATGGTTGTTGGATGTCCCGGTTTGACCGGCAAGGTGCTGACAAAACCATCATCCGTATCAAACACAAAGCCTTCTACAAGCCCTGCAACATATGACACATTTGTTGCCCCCGTGGGCAGTGTGAACCTTAAGACTTCCTTACTACCTTCTTCAGCTTCTGCAGGGGCATTATCTGTGCCTATATACACTCTATCACTATTATTAGCGATCATGTAAGATTCAAAAATAGGAATAAGCGACTCTTCCGTCTCTTCTCCAGCGTATACCGCGGAAGAGGAACGTGCTATGTAGATTAGTTCATCACTTTCAGTGGTCTCGTAAACATTAATATCAGCGGTTTTGCTTGTCTCTTCAGCAGCAAAGGCAAGATAATCATTGGTATATACTACACTCAGGAATGTAAGCCTTACCTCATAGAGTCTCTCAGCATCGGTTGACAAAGTATCAAACGTATAATTGCCATCGACGTCGGTCTGGACAGTAACAGAGCTTCCGTCAAGCTCCTGACCAGTCATCATATCAAGGGCCCTTAAGGTGACTTCTACATCTGCTGTGGAGCTAGTACCATCTGAAGTTATATTAATGACCTGACCCTGGATAACCCCATTATCGGTCTCATCAGCTGCCACTGAGGCAAAAGGTACTAATGAAAGCATTAGCGCCAGCATAGCAACCCATGGAATCACTCTGATCTTTTTGTTTATAAACTGGCGCCACACTGCACACAAAATTTGTCGTCTTCTCGGCATTTTCCCCCGCATTCAGGGCAAAAACATGCTACACCTTGGCGTAACTCCATGATCTGCTTCTCAATCTCGCTGTCCTGCCATGCACCTTTTTCTTTATCGTCAATCTGCTTGAGAATAGAATCGGCTTTTGCCTCATAATTTCCTTTAAGCTCATCAAAATCTTCATTAGAAAGAGTGCCTGATTTTAAATCAAATTCAAGCTCCTCTATTGCTGTACGAGCAGCATCCCGCTGCGAATATAGTTCTCCCAATTCATCATCCTGGGCAAAACTGCCCGGGCTTCCCGAAAAACCAATATCAACTGCTATTTCATCACCCTCCATGTATACCTTGATCCATGGCCAGGCAATATAAACCGCCATTATAATCCCTATCGCAAAACCAGCCAAAATAACCATCTAGTCAGTACCTCGCTGTTTCCGCTGATCAGGCCAATAAGCTATCAGTCCTCCCAATAGTATGACTCCTCCTCCAATCCACATCCAAACAACTAAAGGATTAACCAAGACGCTAAACCAGGCAGATTCGTCGTCCCATTCCTCCAAAATTATATATAAATCTTCTTTCAGTGTAGTGCGAATAGCCACTTCGGTCACAGGTTTTTCCCAGCCTGTGCTCCATCTTCGCTGTGGAGTCAACTTGCCCACCAGCTTGCCACCAATTTTCACATCAAGTGTAGCGGTAACAATATACTTGCTGGGGGTTTGCTCATCAGAAAGGCCCTCATACTCAAGATTATATCCCTGTACAGTCATAGAACTACCAACCGGCAAGTTGATAAGATCTTTCGTATCAAAAACGGATGATCCTATTATCCCCATAGCCAGCAGCACTATTCCAAAATGAACAAGCATGCCACCATAACGGGGTCTGTTGGACAAGATCAATCCCCCGATAGCCCTCAGATAATTAACACCCTTCATCTTATGCCGCGCCCTTGCTTCCCGATACCAGGCCTGCAGATGTGTAGCAGCCACAAATGCACATAATGGGAAAAGCGTTAAAGCATACCACTCTCGTGGACCCAATATGGCCAGAAGCACGCACACGGTTAGAGCTACAATTGCCGGCACAAGAAAATTACGGATAAGTTTTTTGGATGATGTTTTACGCCAACCAAGGAAGACGCAAATTCCGATAAGAAGAAAGAGAATCAGAAAAATAGGCACAACAATTTGATTATATTTAGTAGGCTCTACCGTTGTTTGCTCAATGTGCAACCATGACATGTTTCTCGCAAACCATCCCGAAAATGCAAACCAAAGCGAGAGAACAAAAACAATCAGGGTAGATCCCACCAAAAGAATGTTATTTAGTAAAAAAGAGGTTTCTTTGGAAACAAACGAGTCCAGTTGCGATTCACTTTTGAGGTACCTGCGGCGATAATAAAGCAGCCCAAAAGAGCCAATCAAAACAATGGCCATAAAGGGCAAAAAGTACCAATGCAAATCCTGTAAACGATAGTTATGTACCGATCTCAGAAGATCGCTGCGATTCATATAGGTACCAAATATGCAAAGAGTAAAAGTTAAAACAATTAATACTATATTCCAGATCTTGAGCATACCACGTCTGCTCTGAATGATAATAGTATGAAGGAATGCTGTTCCCATAAGCCAGGGCATAAGACTGGAATTTTCTATCGGATCCCACGCCCAAAAACCACCCCAACCAAGCTCAACATAAGCCCACCACATACCAACAACTATTCCCATGCCCAACATTAGCCAGGAAAGCAAAGTCCAAGATCGAATGGTCTTAACCCACTGGTTATCAAGTTTTTTTGTTATCATGGCAGCGATAGCAAAAGCGAATGGGATAGTAAAACCGGCATAACCTATAAATAAAGGAGGCGGATGGATAATCATTCCTATATTATCAAGCATGGGGTTGAGGCCATTTCCTTCTGGAGGGACAATGGCATTTATGTTAAACGGGCTTGAACTGGGTTCAAAAACCATTAAAATAAGGAAAAAGGCCACAGTTCCCATAACAACCGCTGAGAAGTAAGGCATCAGCTCTTTGACATGCTCAGACTTACTTCTTATAACTACAATTGCCCCTAGTACAGTAATTAACCATACCCAGAACAACAGGGAACCGGCGTGTCCAGCCCAGAAACAGGAGAGTAGATAAATCCAGGACATATCGGTTCTGGTATATAAGGATACATACGCAAACTGAAAATCGTGTGCAAAAATGGCATACCACAAGATCGCGGCAGCAATAGAAACAAGTGCACAAGCCGCCAGAAAAGCTCTTCTTCCGCTATCACGCAGCAAATGATGATTCAGTCTGGTTCCGATAACTAAGGCGACTATTGAATAAAGCGAAGAAACTAGTGCCAGTATTAAAACTATATATCCTATCTCTGCCACTAACTCTCCTATTCTTGATCTGCGGGTTTATATTTTGAAGCACACTGGGTTAATACCTGGGTCGCAGTGAAACCATTTTCATCAATCTCTCCTGTAACCTGAAGAGATTTCCCATCCTCAAAATTATCCGGGATAGATCCGTCGTAAACTATCTCCAGCTGAACTCCGTCCTCATCATAAATAACGAATTCATAGTGACGGCTCATGGGCTCATTAACAATGGAGCCATCAACTATCCAGCCGTCAACCTTGATTTTTTGTCCATAAATGGTGGTGCCTTCTGATAACAAGTCGCCGATCTTCGTATAATGTGGTGTTGTGTCACGTAATCCAAAAAAAAGCAAAGAGGCCATTGCGCAAGCTAAAACAACCCCACCAATAACAAATTTTTTTCTCTTAAGCATCGTTTTTTCCCCAGTAGTAACCTGACGGTTATCTTAATGGGTATTTTGATAGAAATGCCACTATGCCTTAATTATATCAGAATCATTAGGAAGCAGGCAACCGTAATTTTACCTGCACTAGCCGTTTGTGGTAGCAGTGAAAAACAAGCAAAGGGAAAAGAGCCGGAGCTCTCTCCCCTTTACCAATTAGTTTATTACGTTGATACAGCTTATACTATTTACGGTGTCGGTACTGCATATCCAGCAGTGGTCATGTTTGCAATAGCATAGGCAAGCATATCTTTTACGTATGTAGGATTGTGACTTCCATTACTTCTGTCTTCTTGTATGGTTTTGTAGTTCCACAGAGCTTCAGCTTCACCTAAATCAAGAAGAAGCTTATTGCTACTGCTAGCTGAACTACCACTGGCACCTAAAACACTGTTGCTATCATTGATATAGCCAGCAAGTATCAGCTGAGCCTTCAGATCAGCCATAAGACCTTCAATGGCCTCTACATTTGTAGCGGGCCTGGTCGTACGGTTAAATGAATAGGACGGAATATCCGTCGCTGAGGTATGACATTCTTTACAAGAAGCATTTAAACCTCTATCTGATCCGTGATACTCATATGACATGCTCCAGGTATGGCCACCAGCCTGAGATCCATAAGCATCGGACATGTGGCATTCCACACAGCCATCGGTGGTCAATGTGTAGTGAACGCTAGCGGAATCGCTAATACCTGCTCCGAGCACACCCAACATTATACCAGACTGAGGACCATGGTGAGGCCCATAACGCGAAGAGGAAATTTCTATCTTCCCGCTAACTAGTCCAGCAGTAACCGGAATGTCATAGCTGGTTCTAGCCTGGTGACACTCTGCACACAGGTTACTCTTACCTTTGTCATAAGTCTCTGCACCGAGATCCAGAACGACTGCAGCCGTTGTGGTAAGTGCCCAGTCAGCATCTGTGCCGGTCTCATGAATATCATGACAAGTACGGCAATCTATGGGAGCCGGGTTAGCAATCTTGTCATTATCCGCACTGCCATCCATGACGTACTCCCCGGCCAACTTCAAAGCAAGCCCCTGACCAGTATGGCAACCACCACAATTGTCAGTGTTCCTCTCAAAGTTGCCGCCACTAGCATGTGTTGACGCCGCGTACTGTACCTGTATTGCCTTTAACTCTAAGCCAGTGTTATGGCAATCGTCACAGGTAGCATTTGCGTCTGCGCCGGCCGCACCGGCTGCGCCTGCAGCGCCATCAGCGCCATCAGCGCCATCAGCGCCATCAGCACCATCGACACCTGCTGTGCCGGTGCAAGCCATTGCTGCCAGCAAAGCCAATAGAATTGTTCCGAGTATAAATAGTCCTTTTTTCTTCATACTCAACCTACCTTTCTTAAAAATTCCAAAATTCAACACCTAATTGTAAAATACACAGACTCAGGCAATAAGGAGCTTTACGCTTGTTTTTGTGAACTAAGTATGCCCCGTTTAGTAATGTTTTTTTTATTGCTTTTTCAATCTTTATATATTAGTTTACTTACTAAACAATATTGTCTTTCTGAGCATACTATGAATCTGTGAGTGCCCCCTATCAAAATCGATACTTTAAATCAATAAGATAATTATTCCCGTCATAGGAGGTAGCTTGATCATTACTGTTAAAATGACTATTATTGTAGTATATTATCTACGACACATGTAACCAAATAAATCCTCAATTAAGTGGAGATATAACAGGCAAATGATTAATACTATTATTCCAGCCATAACAAGTATTATAAGCCTCATTTTTGCGATAATTGTATTAGATCAATATCTGGTAAACAAAAAGGCGTACCAATTGGTATGGTTTTTCGGCTTGCTGCTGTACTTTATCAGCACAGGTTGTGCATTTCTTATTGAGCTTAACGGACTTACTGAAGTCAAATATCTCTTGTGGTATATTTGCGGCGCCACGCTTGTTGCAGCATATTTAGGCATGGGCACGATTTATCTGCTGATACAAAAGCGTATCGCAAATATTATTATGATTGCTCTGGTAGTTGCTTCAATTACCGCTATCATTTTGATATCTATAGCTGACGTAGATATCAAACTACTTCCGGCGTCCGGACCGATTCTATCGGGCGACGCCTTGCCAAAAAGCGTAAGGTGGTTAACACCTACCTTTAATACCTTCGGTACAATTGCACTGGTAGGAGGAGCCGGATACAGCGCCTACCATTATTGGAGCCATCGACTACTAAGACACCGAGTAACATCCAATATCCTGATCGCTGCAGGAGCCCTTTTGGCTGCCGCCGGCGGACTTGTTGCACGATGGGGATACGAGTCTTTCCTCTACTGGTCAGAACTGCTGGGGATTATATTGATCTTCATTGGATTCTTGCGCAGTAGCGAAAAGTTTGGGTTTGACAGAATACCACTTATACACAGATTCCTTCGTAAATCTACGGATTAATACAGGGTATCTACAATTCGCAGGTATGCCAGAAAATTTCTGGCGAGTTAGTACCAACGACCTAATAGATAGGTACAAAAGATATACAAAAACAATATTGTCTACCCCCCACAAAATTAAGTGTAAAGCTCCTATTACCGTCGTACAAAATGTTCCATACTAATACGATAGTAATAGTAATCATTAGAGGAAGTTGATCGCTTCCTCTAATTTGTGTTCTAAGCAAACTTGATTTATTACGTTATCTGACATATACTTTCGTCTGAAAACCAACTAATCGGTAAATGACTTAAAAATAAGCTGCTTTTCAGTAAAACAAGGAGAATCTATAATTTATGCTAGAATTCTTTGAATCCAAATCAATCAAGGCAGCAACCCTTATTCTGGTACTTACGATTGGCGTGATTATATTCAACCATTTCTCTAGCCTGCCCCACCACAATCCCCATCTAGGCCTAGTTACTTTTTCGCTGGTGCCTGTTTTATTTGTTGTTGGAGCCATTGTCTTTGTCCGCGCTATTCTGAAGAGCTAATAGGCTGTATTACATAAACATGGAATATTTTAAGGGGGAGTATGCCTGAGTCAGCAGAAACACACAAGAGATTACATCGAAAGCGATTATTGTATCTACTTAGCGGTGGAGCTATAGCAATAGTGCTTTTGGTCATTGGAGCCTACGATCTCTTGGAATTCATGGAATCGCCTGAGTTCTGCGGGCAACTCTGCCACGTAGAAATGTACCCTGAATGGGTAACCTATCAAGATTCCACACACTCAGAAGTTACCTGCGCAGAATGCCACGTTGGTTCCGGGGCTTCCTATCTGGTTAAATCCAAGATCAGTGGTGTTCCCCTGATTTTCGCTACGCTTTTTCATACTTATGATACGCCTGTTGAAACACCGGTGCATGATCTGCGACCCGCACGAGATACCTGCGAGCAATGCCATCGGCCCGAGAGATTTACAGGAGATCTGATCCGCTACTACGCCAACTACGCCGAAGATGAAGCCAATACTCCAGAAACCTCGAGCATTGGCTTCAAGGTAGGAGGCGGACAATCCGAAGTAGCCAGTGGCATACATTGGCATATTGGTGCTGAACTATGGTATTTACCACTAGATGATGAACGTCAGGAGATCGCCTGGGTTGGCGTTACCGACAGCAATGGAGATATAGAAACGTTTATCGATCCGGACAAGGCAGATCAAATCACACCTGAACTCATTAAATCGGATAAACTCCTGATGGATTGCATCGACTGCCACAACCGGGCCACGCATGTATTCAATTCACCTGAAGACCTAATAGACAAAGCACTGACCGAAGGTCAAATCGACCTCGATCTTCCGTTTATCAAGAAAAAGGGGCTTGAAGTCCTGGATCCTGTCAATGCAAGTCTGGAAGAAGCTAATAGCAGAATAGAATTGCTAAGGGGATTCTACGAACAGTCCTATCCCGATATCTACGTGGAAAAAGCAGAGGAGATCGATAAGGCAATCGAGCAGTTGAAGCATATCGCCGTTTTAACAACTTTCCCGACAATGAAAGCTACCTGGGAAACGCATACTAACAATGCAACTCATGAGGGCTGCAATAGATGCCATGGAACGCTGGCAGCTGAAGCGGAATTCGAAAATGACCCAATTAATTCTGTTATTGCTAGCAATTGCAAACTCTGCCACTTCTTCCGCTAATGCGACATCAATGTTAGCAGCAGAATGAGTATATTTAGTAGTATCAGATCAACATGCTTAGGCACACACATACCCCGCGCCTAAAAAAAGCTATGCCGTACGCTGCCATGTGTGCTCAACTAAACGACCCTGTTTGTTCGTATTATTTTAACATGGCCAACTACAGACTCAGACCTGCTTTTAACTATTTCTACCCAAAAATCTGTCTGACGCCTGGTATATCACACGCTTGAGAGAGAATACCCCCCCCCACACACAGCATTTAATTATCTTACAAAAGGAACAAAGCTTCAGCCAAATTTAGTTTCGGAGAATGATAGAAACAAGGTCATAACAATGAGTAAGTATGATTATTTAACAAATGAACGGTTGAAGCAAAATACCCGCAGCACACAGACGACAGGCTTGAACCAAACTGTTTATAACATTAAACCAAAGACTATCCGGCAGGATGACAGCCATCACACATTTGATTGGTATAATCGGTATGGGTATCTGGAAACAGTGGTGCGCCAGCAACTCCCTCAGAGTGGCAAGCACTGCAAAGTGTTGCAGGGTAATGGTCGAGTGGGACATTGGGCAGCGGATATTCTGGAGTTGTTAGAGTTACGATAAGCGTTGTTGAATCAGTTAAGTCTCCCAATTGAGCCTTAATAGTAAAAGTACCTTTTTCATATGCACGAACTAAACCCAACTCGTCCATATGGGCAATAGCCGTACCGTTAGTGCTTGACCAAATAACGTCATCGGTGATATTAGCAGTTCTACCATCAGCATAATAAGCCACTGCCATATACTGCTGACTACCAGCTACTCTTATTGCCGTATCTGCAGGAGTCACAGTAATAGATTCGGGAACTTCACCAGGCGTCACGGAATTACAAGCAGTAATCAATGATAACGCCAGAACAGCTACACACACCAAAACATATTTTTGTATTTTATACACTATATAAACCCCACAAACAAGTAATTGGACATATCTTTTAAATTACTAATCTATTTCTTAGAATAGAGACTATCTTCTTCCTCTTCGCCTTCGCGATAGAGTGTATCTTCAGTATGACCGGAATCGTTTCCTTCTTCTTCTTTTTGTTGCGCAATCAATCTCTCATATTCCAAAGGATGCTCATGTTTGTATAGCTTAACAGGAACTTTCCCTGTGAAAATAGATTTATTCAAGGGAAATACCCCCGGACCAAAATGGACAAAGAAGAAGTGCACTACAAAAATCCATATTAGGGCAATAATCGCCTCCCACGAGTGCGCTACCAGTGCTGTGGGAACAATCCATCCAGGCAGCATATTTGTAAAGAAAACGGGGAACATCAAAATGAAACCGGAGAGAATCATAATAGGCCCGCCCCAGGCAATCGACCAGTACTCAAATTTCTCTTTCCAGTTAAACCGGTCCCATTTGGGCTCTTCTTTTCTCCACCCTACGAGGTACATCATCTCTTGGAAAAAACCTACAATATCCTGACGCGTTGGAAGCATCTTTTTAGGGAAAGGTCTTTTAAGTACAAGTATAGAATACAGAAGGTATATTACATGGTAAACGCAAAGAGCTATCATCAAATACGCACCAATGCGATGAACTATGCGGACGTTTTCCATTCCCCCCAAAACATTTATCCACCACTGGCTGGCTGCCCATGTAGCGAATTTCTGGGGCAAACCGGTGAGTAACAACATCATTTCGCTGATGATGAGCAGCCAGTGCTGCGCGATCTGATGTTTATCAAAGCGAACAATACTTTCTATACCATCGCCATTTACAATAATTCTTGTTCTTGCCATGGATTATTCCTTCCACCTGTGCTGGGATGCATATCTAATAGCAGCCAGCGCCACAAGCCCTATGGCAATAACCCCAATAACCCATACCATTATGATAAAGAATTTCTCTACATAGTATGCAACTGGTACAGTTGAAGCACTTGTCTGCTTATGCCCCAAGAAACCACTGGCAAACTCTTCGCCTGCACCTTCGTGACACCCTTCACAGGTCGCAGCAAGATGTTCTAAAGTACCCACAGGCGAATCCTCGCTATTAACACTCTTTATGTTATGGGCACCGTGACAGTTGGTACAAGTCGCCTTATTTAATTGGCTAAGCTCAGTGCCTCCCAGCTCCATCGCTTTACCATGAAAATCACGCATGTAAGACTCATAAACCTTCTCTGTGATATCATAGCTTGCCATTAATTCTCCATCACCATGACATACAGCACAGGTCGCAGCAATGTTCTTTTTATAGGCAGTCGCATTATGCTCTAGTACCCTGATTATGCTATGAGGACTTCTATTTTCACTATGACAGTCAACACAAGTAGCTACATCGGGATTACCCAATGCCAACTGTTCTCCATGAACGCTATCCAAATGCAACTTGTACTGATATTGATGACAGCTACCACATTTTTCAGCCAGTGACGCCTTGGTCAGCGGAGTCTCAACCGAATGCGGCTCTGTAGTGTGGCAGGTGGTACAGTCAATATAACGATGGGCTGAAGCACTTTGTTCATCTCCATCAACATACAGAGGGATCGAACCACCACCAACTATTGGCTTAGCCAACATTGGATCACTATGACAAGATAAACAATCGGACTCATCAAGTGCATTGGCTTTATCAGAATCGAGTGCAACAACAGTGGCTATCCCAAGAATTAGTATGATCAAAACCAAAAATGATGTTCTCAAAATCTTTGTTGTTACCTTCCTTTTTAATGCCCAGCTAATACTACCATAAATGTTATTATTCCACAGCTTCATATTCCGCTCTATTTACCTAGCGTATTAGCTCATAATCACCTTACCTAAGTTTAAAATAATGCAACTGGATTAATCAGCGAATTTGCACCAAAGCAAGTAGGCGCATACACTTGATATATCCGGGGGGTAATTAATACTGGAAACGAAACTTATTATGACTGCTTTTCAAATAATGAGAATCAGGGAAGAAAGAAATATACATTGAAATGGAATCTGGGGGGAGGGGGAGGAAGCAAAAGCTTCCTCCCTTAATACTTTGTATTACCCGATTGAAATTATTCGTGGTAACCGGTTGCCTCTGCTACCAAACCAGCATCACTTATTTCAAATGATTCGCCGTCGGTGCGATGGCATGATTTACAGCCAAAGTCCAGCCCTATCTGTGAGATAGCGTACTTTCCGTCGTCTGTGAACTGAGACGTGGCTGCTGGGTTTATGGCAAACAAGTGAGTGCGAATATCGCCCGTATACGCTGCGGCATCGCCTACTGCGCTCTTGACAATACGCGGCATATGACAATCGATACACTCAACTTCAGCCTTCATAGCATCAGATGCCTGGTTCTCAGCCTCGTTGAAATGGCAGTTTTCACAACTGACATTTACAGTTGCTACTGTTGATTCAGGCTGTCTGCCCTGAATGACTCCCGCATGGGGATCATGGCAATCCACGCAATCCAAGGCCAAGTGCCCAGACTGGAATATTTCTTCATACTGCTCGTGATGCTTAATAAAACCGCCCTTAGCATCAATCGCTGTGTCAGATCCTCTGAGGTGACAATCGCCGCATGCCTCGGAATCACGGTCGATCTTGAGAGCTACGCCATAAGGAGAAGCAGCGTGGTTGCTGCCAGGTCCATGACATTCTTCACAGCCAATGCCGTCTTCAGCCCATGTGCCTACCATACCTGGAAGATCATCCTGATGACCATCCGGGTTATAGCCGGTGGTATGGCACGGACCACAGCTGTAAGGTTTTTGTTCTCCAGCATGATATGCGACGAAGCCGATATCGTTACCAACCACCGGGTTGGCAAAGTTGTACTGAGTAGTGTCACCCGCTATACCTGTATAAATATATCCATCTAGATCAATAAAACGTGCTTTCCAGTTGTATCCGCCTATTACATAGGAAATGTCATCCCAGGTTAACTGGACTCCATCTACAACGGGTAAAGCCGTTATCTCTGTGAATGGATATGTGGGAGCTACCCCGTCCACGACTTTGTTTAATTTATAGCCATGTCCGGACTTCTCAAAAAGTGCTGCCTGATCAGCGTGACATGCTGCGCAGGTATCAGAGCCAACATAAGTTGCAGCATTACCTGCCGGTCCCACTGCACCATCTGCGCCAGCTGTACCAACTATGCCATTTGCACCATCGGCACCATCGGCACCGTCTGCACCATCTGCGCCGTCTGCGCCTGCTGGCCCTATAGCCCCGCTACAAGCCATGGCCGATATTCCGGCCAATAATGCCAGTGCGAGTAAGCCTAGAATCAAAAGTCCTTTGTTCTTCATACTCAAATCCCTCCTTCTTTTATAGTATGTGTTGAATCATGAAACCCCAAAGATAACTATTGCTATAAGAGCGCTGACACCAGAACCGAGCCCCAACATATATATGCGCCCCCAGAAAATTGGCACAGCAACCCTACACTAATACTATGAAGAGTAATGACGGGGATTCCTATTGGAATATGTCCTATTTGCCTCGGAATTACGCGTAGGATACGCACGTAGGATGTTATGCGTAATCTTACTTGTTTTTTGTCCTACGGAGTGGTAATACTACGAAGGGTGTAGTGTAAAATACAATAGGATATATGCTAAAAATAACCGATTTTAATGCTACAAAGTGGTAATTAATTAGAGGTGATATCAGGGGTGATAATATCAAAAGCCAGTCACAAATATTATAGGGCTACCCTATTCATCCAGCAGTTTGTTTTTCATAGCGTAGTAAGCCAGTTCTACGTTGGTTTTTAAGTTTAATTTCTGCAAAATTCGTGTTCTGTGAGTGCTAACTGTTTTTACGCTGAGGAACAACTCTCTTGAGACTTCTGAAACCGTTTTACCAGATGATAGCATACGCATAATCTCAAATTCCCTTGGCGTGAGTTGCTTAGGTTGACCATCGCTATCACCATCCAGACTGATAGCCAATTGCTGTGCAATAGATGCACTGAGATACCTTTGCCCTGCAGATATTGCTTTGATTGCGTTAATCAGTTCTTCGCGAGCACTGTCCTTTGAAAGATAGCCGGCCGCACCAGCTTCAAAAGCTCTTTTGATATAAGGACCCTCTGTATGAACACTTAATACCACTCATACCGGGTAAGGTTATATCCAATACAACTGCATCAAACTCCCCAGCCCCAATCTTCTGGAGAGCCTCTTCTCCACTGATTGCCTCATCCACTATAATCATGTCAGGGATTTTTTCAATCAGCAATCGTAATCCATCCCTGACAATTGGGTGATCGTCAACTATCAGTATTCTAATCATCCGAATTCTCCTTGTCAGGCAGCGGAATGCCTAGTTGAACGGTTGTACCCTCACCCAAGGTGGAGGTTATATTTAAGTGGCCCTCCCAAAATTGCGCCCGCTCTTGCATACCAATCAAACCAAATGCGCTGGGATCATAAGTGTTTTCTTTCACAAATCCCTTACCATTATCCATGATACGTAAAACAAGATCGCTTCCTTCCAGTTCTACGGTAATTTCAACCTGGCTTGCATTGGCATGACGAGCTATATTGGTCAATGTTTCCTGAAAAATCCTGAAAACGGTCGATGAACGGCCTTTATTTAGAACAATATCATCCGGGCAAGAAGGAAATTCACACTTTATACCTGTGCGCTTCTCAAATTCTGCTGCCTGCCATTCAAGTGCATCAATAATACCAAGGTCATCAAGAATGCTGGGCCTAAGCTCCGTTGAAATCCTTCGTACGGAATTCATAAGAGAATCAACATGCTCAGACATTGAATCTATCTTTTCATGCTCCCGAGGAAACGTCTCATCCAATTCTCCTAAATCGATTTTCAAACCCATTAACATTTGCCCCAATTCATCATGAATCTCACGCGCCACATTCGTTCTTTCTTCTTCACGCACCCTCTCCATGTGCTTTGAAATGCTGCGCACTTTTTCCTCCGCCTGCCTGCGCTCATCTACTTCGACTTCAAGGTCCTTTGTACGTTCTTTGACTTTTGTCTCCAGATTATCCGAATACTCTGTTAATTGCTGTTCCAGTCTTTTTTGCTTGGCCGTAATTATTCCCGAGTACAAACCAAAGGCCACAAGAATACACAATACAAATGTAAATATGTAGACTTCCAGAAGGTCAGATTGTAGAGTCAGTAGTTCCCAGAAGCTATGCCCGGGATTAACGTGGTCTGCCAGTTCAGTATAGTATTCAATAACAGCATGAAACAGCAAAACACAAAACCACAATCCAATAGATATGGCAACGCGTAAATAAACTTGTCTATTAAATAAGGTATGCCTCTTAAACAATGACCAATTACCAGCTCTTTCTGTTTTTAGAAGCTATTTCTTGGTCCGCAATTGCAATTCCTTGACCACATTCCAGACAAGACAGGCAGTAACCTTTGCTTTAGCATGCCTTTTCCACCAGTGATATAGCCTAGCGGCCAAAAAATGTCCAAGGAAAAACGCTCCTATGAATAAGGGATATGTGTACCACTGCCACAACCCGCTAATAAAACGCATGGCGATGACAATGAGAACAGGCAAGTGAATAGCCAGAAACCACTGCAGGCAGAGTTTTCTTACAGCTGCCCTCCAGTAGCCAAAAGGCAGCGTCAATACAAAAATAATGAGCGCAACTATCCATGCGTTCATGCTTTACCACATCTATATAGTATTGTTGGGCCTGTGTGCCCAGCCGAATAACAAAAATTGTGCATTAATCCACTGTTGCTTTTATAATCAATTCTACCATGCTTATCAGGTTTGCAGCAATTTTAAACTGGTTTTTGTTATTCGCGTATTTGGTTTGACGAATTTACGGCACTCGTTTAGAATTAATAGGATAATAATATTAAGTAGGTTTTTTAAATGACAAAAATATATCGTCTATTGCTGCTATTTGTGGTAATAGGCTTGCTATCAGTAAGCTATGCACCATTGGCTTTAGCTGCCCCTGAAGACGAACCCACCGGACTAAGTAGTGTAGAACTTAGGGTATACCCGGAGTACGATGATCCACAGGAATTGGGTGGGACACAGCTTCTGGTGTTCTACAGAGGTCAAATAACAGGTATAACAGCAAGCGCAGCAGATCCAGCAACGGTTAGATTCCTAGTACCGGATGCAGCTTCAATGCATACAGCAGGTTTCTTCAGTACTAGTGGAGGATACGTACGCGGTGGATACGTTGATCCTACTAAAACCATTGGTGATCCTTTCCCTGAAACAATAGAATCAGAGATAGCAGGATGGCACGAAATCACCTTTACTATAGAATCTAATAGTTTTGTTGTTGCATATTATGACCCTATTATCATTGGAGACACAGCAAAAACAATTGATTATGAATTCTCCTTTCTGTATCCCATTGCAGATCTGGACATTTACGTTTTGCAACCACGCACTTCAAGTGAGTTTGATGTTGAACCATCAGGCACTACAATAACTCATAACGCCTGGGACGGGAAATATCCTGCCGAATACTACAGCCTTACCAACTTAGCTGTGGATGAGGATTCACCAATCGCGCTTGATATTGAATACATTAAATCAGACCCAAGACCATCTGTTGAGATTCCAGCCGGATCTGCAGGTGACGGGTCTACATCACCCGCAACCGCCATTGTTAGTATCGTAATGGCAATAATCATTATCGGTGCGATTGTGATAATAGTGCTGAGGCAAAAATCGCGGACCAAGCGCCGACCCACAGGTAAAGCCAGAACCAAAGTCAAGCGTCAAAAATTCTGTCGTCAGTGTGGCAAACAAATGGATAGGTCAATGCCACATTGTCCATACTGTGGCGCCAAACAGAAATAGAGTCGCCAATGGCAGCACATTAAAGGTGGTAATATCAAAAAGAAGGCAATCTACTCAAGATTGCCAAGCGCACTCTCTATGAGTTCGGTGAGAGCAGGGTGAATGTGCGTTGCCGCCGATATCTCATGCAAATGCCCACCCGACTCAATGGCGTTTACCACTTCCTGAACTAGTATGGGCGCATATGGCCCAATGATGTGAAAACCGAGTATTTTTAAAGTGCCCTTCTCAACTATCGCCTTGGCAAAACCATCCGTCTCCATCATGGCCTCGCCCTTGGCCACATCAAAGTAACTGGCCTTGCCCACATAAACATCGTAATCTTTTCTAGCAGCCTGCTCGGTAAGACCCACACCTGCTATTTGAGGATGAGAGAAAACAGCATGAGGTATGGCCGTATAATCCATCTTCGTCCCTGCGTTTTCAAAGATGTTTTTTGACACAAGATCAGCCTCTTTATTAGCTGTGTGTCTGAACATACTGGCTCCGTTGGCATCACCGATGGCCCAGATGTTCTTCACATTAGTTTCCAGATAATCGTTAACCTTGATATAACCTCGTTTATCGACTTCAATACTTGTGTTTTCTATTTTTAAAGTGTCTGCGTTGGAACGCCTTCCCACGGCCATCATCAACCGCTGTGCAGTTACTTCCCTCTTTTTGCCACTGGCCAAATCCTTAATGACAACGGTAACCGAATCACCATTGTTTCTAATCTGATCGGCCTGCACCACAGTAAGAATCTTCACACGATCACCCAGCTTTTTCCTTAGCAAATCGGATAGCTCCGAATCCTCGTTTGCTACAAGCCTGTTGCCCATTTCGATAATGGTGACTTTTGTGCCCATAGCTGCAAAGAAGTGCGCAAACTCAACACCTATATAGCCACCGCCAACTATTATCAGGCTGTCGGGTTTCTCGGTAAGCTGCAGTGCCGATTCATTGGTAAGATAGTCCACAGTGTCGATGCCCTGCACAGGGGGAACAAACGGACGCATACCTGAGGCTATTATTATCCTGTCACCCTTGATCTGCTGACCGTTTACCTCCAGAGTATAATCACTGACGAAATGCCCTTCACCCTCATAATAATCGAACTCATTCGTTTTAAGAGCAGCCTGGCGCATACCATCGCTGTATCCGTTAATGCTGGTTCGCATCCTCTCCATTATCGCTTTAAAATCTACACCCTTAACTTCAGCCGTTATTCCCAGCTTGGCCGACTCCTGTATCTCGACTACCCTGTCCGCCGAATATATGAGCATTTTGGACGGAATACAGCCAAGATTAAGGCATGTCCCACCCATAGGCCCTTTATCGACCAGCGCAGCTTTGGCGCCACTGTCCACCGCATCGCTAAGCACACTCATGCCCGCACCGGAGCCGATAGCTATAAGGTCATACTCCTTCATACTGCTACTCCTCTTTTACTCAATTTATGGCAAACCTAATCTGTTACATCAACCATCCCGCCAAAGGCAACATGCCCGGTGATTTGCTTTGCCGCATCCTTGGGCTCAGGATAGCTCCACGCCGCATCCTTTACCACCTTGTCGCCCAGCACTATATGATGATAACTGGCAAGGCCTTTCCAGGGACAAGCGGTATGTGTATCACTATCTTTAAAATACTCCCACTTCACCGAGTCCGTAGGAAAGTATACATTTCCCTCCACCATTTGATAATTATCGCTCTCGGCCAACACCTGACCATCCATACTTGCTTTTGCCATAATAACCTCCCTTAAACGATTGCTTTGACGAGGAACAAACTATACAAAGGTGTGATAGTAGTGTCAAGCGACTTTAGTCACATCTAGATAAAAACTCCAATCAGATACGCAGCACACGCCACCTGCATGGTTAAAAACACCAGTCTCTTTAGCTTGAAAACGCTGGTTTTTGACTGGTTGCGCGCAATGGCTATGGATGCGATTAGATAAAATAGCACCGAGATCAGAATCAGCGGCAAAAAAACGTAATCATGATAAATGCGTAAGTCTAAACGGGTAAAAAACGGTATCGGGTCCATCACCATGATTACTGCATATAGAGCCACGCAAACAATCGCTGCACGCCTGCTTCCAAAGCGCACGGGAATGGTATTAACCCCAAGCCGCCTGTCCCCGTCAACATCGCCTATATCCAACATCACTTCAAAGGCAAACCCAACTATAAACGCCATTACTGCAAAATAAATAACCAAGGGGGTAAGCGTTCCGGTTGCAACCAGTGGACCCAGAAGAATGAGGGCCACAAAGCCATAAGCGATAACGGCATTCTTGACCGCCAGTACCTTCTTGAGATGTGAGTTGTATAGATAGAAAAGGGGCAGGTGAACCAATACTGCTACCGCAAAAAAAAGACTGTTAAGCAGTATCGCTAATACTACAACAACAGTAAATGCGATAATGCCTGTAACTACCGACGTTTTGGGAGAAAGCAATCCAGCCACCAGAGGACGATCGACCATGCCGTTTTCCCTGTCTTTTTCCAAATCATAGAAATCATTAAAAGCGTAACTGCCTACAGCAACAAAGAAAACAATGAAAAACGCCAGCAGATATACCGACGTAAAATCAGCCAGATCACCAGTTAACAAACCGGCTATAATCACGCCTACTGCTAAAAAGAGCGAATATTCTATGCGAATTAGTTTAAAAAACGCCTTGATTTTCATTTATGGTACTTGACCTACAGTTACGTAAATTTGCCCAGAAATCGAACCATTTTACCTGTTAGGCCGCTCATCAATCCCGACATACGTATATCGGTAGCTGCCATCTGATTTGCGGTTGAATATGTGGGGTAAACATGTATGGATTCCGATAGTTGACTGAACTTGAGTCCCCGGTCTAATGCCAGCGACCACTCGTTTATCATTTCACCGGCACGGGCTGCAACAATAGTTACTCCAAGCAATTTGCCGCTTTTCTTGCAGACCAGCTTGATAAAGCCGCTAGTGTCACCCTCGGTATGCGCCCGATCAACCTTGGTCATGAACCAGTTGTAGGTTTGAATATTATCACCATGCTTCTGCCTCGCCTCAGCCTCACTCAAGCCCGCATGGGCCACCTCAGGATCGGTAAACGTGGTCCACGGCACATGATCCAGGACTCCTTTTGATGCAAACGGTATAAAGGCATTGCGAACTGCCTTGGCCGCCTGCCACCCCGCGTAGTGGGTAAACTGATAACCTCCGGTGCAGTCACCGGCGGCATATATATGTTTATTACTGGTTCGCAGGTTTTTGTTTACTTCGATCCCCCTGTGGCTGCATCGAACACCAGCGTTTTCTAATGAAAGACCATCAACATTAGGATGACGGCCAACCGCCACCAGCAGGACGTCTCCTGTTACCTCGCCCTGTCCCGTGTCTAAATGAATACCATCATCGTTTTGCCATACTTGTCTGACAGTAGCGTTGAGGAGAAGGTCAACCCCCTCAGATTTGAGTACTTCGGCAAGCAGATGCGAGGCATCCGGTTCGTCGCGGGGTAGCAGGTGATCTCCAGCCTCAACCAGCGTTACTTTTGATCCCAAACGACAAAACGCCTGCGCCATTTCACAACCTATTGGCCCGCCTCCAACAACAACCAGGTGTTTGGGCAATTCCTTGAGATCCCAAAGGCTCTGATACGTTAGATAATCCACGTCGCTAAGCCCATCTATGGGCGGGATAAAAGGAGAGGCTCCTGTGCATAGCAAAATGCGTCGCGCAGTCAGTTGTTTATCACCTACAGAGATAGTTCGATCATCAACAAACTTCACATCTCCAATAAAAACGTCTATGCCTTTTCCCTGCAGCACCTCCGGCGTTTCTTCCTTATATATATCGTCGACTACGCTTTTTACATGAGCCATAACATCTTTCAAATTTACAGGCGCATTAGTCGAGATCAAACCATATCTGTCAGCGCTGTTCATCTGGTGATTAACCTTGGCAACCTTAAGCAGGGTCTTACTGGGAACACACCCCGACCATGTGCAATCACCACCAATATGCTTATTATCCAGCAAAGCGACACGCATACCAATTTGAATCGCAAAGTCAGCCGCCGTAAGGCCCGCCGAGCCAGCCCCGATTATGGCCAAATCATAGGTACTAGTCATCTATCGCCTCCAAGCGCCCTCTCAGAGCCTATCCGAGTTAGCTCAAGTCCCGCTGTTATTATACCCAGGTGAGAAAGTGCCTGCGGAAAGTTGCCAAGCATCTGGCCGGACGCGGGATCAACCATCTCCGATAGCAAACCCAGATGATTGCTGTAGCCAATCAGCCGTTCATACAGAGCTTTTGCTTCATCAAAACGGTCTAACTTAAGCAGAACCCGTACTAGCCAGAAAGAACACCACAAAAAAGCTCCTTCTGAACCGGCAAGCCCGTCATCGGTCTCTGACGTGTTATACCGGCGCACAAGGCCGTTTACGATAAGCTCTCGCATAACGCAATCGACAGTCGATTTCACTCTTTCATCGGACACAGGCAAAAAACCAAGCAGAGGCATTAGCAATATACTGGCATCCAGCGCTTGTGTATCGTAATGCTGAGTAAAAGCCTGTTTACTCTCATTCCAGCCACGCTTGAGAATATCCTCCCTGATTTCTTGTTCATTCTCTTCCCACTCGTGAACCCTATTTTTATATCCCAACTGTTTTGCAATTTTAATACCTCGGTTGGCAGCCACCCAACACATCATTTTGGAATGGGTAAAATGGAACGGACCACCACGCACTTCCCATATTCCGCTGTCCGGTAGGTGCCACATCGTGCACGCAGCATCCACAAAACTCTCAAGCAAGCGCCACGTCTTGTGGCTTACATACCCGCCAATCTGCACATAGTTATGTGCCGCCTCAAGCACCTCACCGAACACATCTAGCTGAAGCTGCGTATACGCCCCATTGCCTATTCTTACCGGACGGGAATCACGATAACCACTTAGATGATTAAGCGTCTTCTCATCCAAAGGATCGTTGAAATCAATATCGTACAATATTTGAGCCTTACCACCACATTTATCGCACACGCTCAGGAGCCATCCCATAAAGGCCGCGCCCTCATCCCTATGCCCCAGATGAGAAAAAGCATCCAGTGTAAGCGAAGCGTCTCTTAACCAGGCATACCTGTAGTCCCAGTTACGCTGCCCACCAATCTCCTCTGGAAGCGATGTGGTAGGAGCTGCGATAATTGCGCCCGTGGGTGAATAAACAAGCAGATGCAGCGCAAGATAAGATCGCATTATATTTTCATGCCATGGACTCTCAATATTCAGCTTTGCTACTTTACCGCGCCAGTAATCCACAGTACGAGTCAGCTTTTCCTCAGGCTTATAAAAACGCGTTTGCATAGGCCTGCTTGAGCCATGAACCAGCATAATGTTCACTCTCTGTCCACTCTTGATAACATGTTGACCGCTTGCCCTGCCTCCATCAATCTCAAACGGAACATCACTAGCTAATACCACCTTCTCGTCACTATGACTAGCGACAACACCGTGTTTGAAGCACCTGATGTTAGTATCACCTCTGGCATAATCCATCCTCGGCTCAAACAAAACATTGAACGTAACAACGCCACGAGTGCAGATCACAATGCGCATGATCTGGTGCAAGCGACTGAGTCTGCCGCCACCTACTTTATATAGAGGCATAAAATCGATCAACTCAATAGAACCGCTGTCATTGTCAAACGTTGTTTTAAGTACGTTGGTATCAGGGATGTAAGCTTGGTCTATCGTGAACTTACCACGCGGTTTTATGGAAAATCGACCGCCCTTGTTGTCGTCTAGAATAGCAGCGAAGATACTGGGAGAATCGAACCTCGGCAGGCAACACCAGTTAATGGAGCCGTCATTGCCTACCAGCGCACATGAATGCATGTTGCCGATGAGTCCATAATCACCTATGGGCTTATAGGGCATATACTCTCCTAGTCATGATCAATCAACGGCCGTACTAACGCCCGCGCCGGAGCACCATCCCCATCTACAATTCTTAGCGGCAAACATACCAGTTCATAATCACCGGCGCTTACCTTCGATAAGTCTAGCCCTTCGATAAGCCAGATGCCTGCCCCAAGCAAAGCCCGATGTACATCAGTACCATTGCCTTTGTATCCCCCTACGGAAAGGTAATCAATACCAACGGTTTTTATTTCACGCTCCACCAGATAGTGAGCAGCGTCAGTGGAAAGATAAACGAAGTCTTCAATAAAATCAGCTTTGCCCCATACGTGAGATGAGTTTTTAGTCCTAAACAAAACACGCTGACCAGGGCCAATATCATGCCGTTCTAGCTCGTCAGCCTTTATAGACTCATTATCGCTAATTTCAATTACACGCACAGGACCTATCACAGCATCGAAAGGCAATTCATCGATACCAATACCATCGCGAATAAAATGACTGGGAGCATCCATATGAGTTCCCGAATGTGCACCCATACAAATTTCGGATAGCGTGTTTTTGTCACCCTTTAGCACATCGCTTACCCGCTCTATCCTCACTTCAGGATCGCCGGGCCAGTGCACCATGCCACTTTCAATTGGCACCGATATATCAATCCAGTCCATAAGAAGTTACCTCCGCACTGGCATGGAAACTACCAGACTGGCCAGCATAAGTCAACACTTGAGCGCCTATCTGGAATAATTAACGTTTATGATGTACAATGGCTGCGAAAGCGAGGGTCGATTATGGGCACCCTGGTTGAAGCTCTAAAAACCTCCGATATTAGTAGTGGCAAAATGCAAGCAGTTACCCTTAATGGGCAGGAGATTCTAATTGCCCAGGTCAGAAACAAATACTACGCGGTAAGAAATATTTGTCCTCATCGGGGAGGCAGGCTATCAGAAGGAACGCTAACGGGCATGGTAGTAGAGTGCCCTTTGCACGGGTCGCAATTTAACATAGTAAACGGCCAGCCAGTAAGATGGCTTAGGGGAGGCCTCTCAGGCAAAATTGTAAGTATAATTAAAGCGCTATCCCGTTCAAAAAAGTTTCAGACATATAAAACCCATATCGAGGACGATAGCATAATGGTAGAAATGTAAGAGCACGGAAAAGGGGAGTTAGCACATGACAAACCACCTGCATGTAATACAAAGCATAACTGATGAACACGACTCTATAAAAGGAAACATAAAACTCATCGGAGATACAGTAACCGATCAGGAGGCGACAACTATACTGCAAAAGTTGCATACAGAATGGATCCCCGGTCAGTTTAACGTCCTTGCCACACGGATGGATAAGTTAAAACAAGCCCTTGGATTGCTTGATGAGGGCCTGAAAAAACACTTTGAGTTTGAGGAAACGTCATTTCCCGAGTTATTAGGGAAAAATCTCACCAAAGCGCTGGTTATAGACCACAGGCAGATAAGAAGCGAAATCGATACCGCCAAGAAACTACTTGATAAGATTAATTTTGGAGGGCTCAAACGAGAAGCGATAATAGCAAAAGAAATGGAAGTTCAGCAGGTAATCACCAGAATAACCCATATAGTTGAGAGCCACGCCGATAAAGAAGAAATCCTGATGGAGATGCTGCGTAAAGCGCTGGAGGATGACAAAGCCTAATCATAGTTTAAGCCAGCATTGATTCCAGTTCAGCGCTATCGGTCACAGGCCTTTTGCAGGTAAAGTTTTCGCAAATATAAACCGTCGGCATATCGCCTATCATTTCCCTGTCCTTAAGCAGAGCAATTTCCAAACTTGTATTTGCAGGATCAACACTTGCCTGAACCATGTTTGGCATATAGTGCTTAGATATTATGTCAACAAATCCCTTTGTTCTCACGTCATCACACTTCCCTGCCAGCACTATCTCTTTGCGCTGCGACAGGTAAAAATCAACATCGCAGAGCCAGTACCCAAATCCCAGCGGATAATGCGCAATATCTTTTAACAGTTGCTTTATAGCCGCAACCGCTATGGCCTCATAATCACTGTTATCGGTAAAACGTGACAGATACAGCAACACGTACACCGCCATCGACGCACCGGACGGCACCGCGTTATCATACATATTCTTTGGCCTTACCAGCAGATCGTATTGACCCTCATCCGTATCGAAAAATGACTTGCCTGATTCATCCCAAAACCGCGCAACCATTTCCCCTGCAAGTTTTATAGCCATGCTCAACCAGTGCTCATCAAAACTGGCCTGATACAATCTAATCAGCCCATCAACCAAAAACGCATAATCCTGCAAAAAACCCTGCGCAGAACTGCGCTCATCCTTGAATGAATGGCTCAACCGGCCGTCTTTGTACATGGCCTTCGTCAGAAATCTGGCATTATTGGTAGCGATTTCAAGATAATCCTGTCTGCCGAATGCCATGGCGCCTTCTGCAAAGCTTGCCAGCATCAGCCCATTCCAACTGGCAAGGATTTTCTCATCGCGATGTGGAGCTATGCGTTGCGAGCGCGGCTCAAGCAGCTTCCTCTTCGATCTTTCTATTCTATCTATAACTTCTGCAGATTCAATATTAAATTCTAAGGCCAAACTGTCCGCACTTGTTACCACATTCAGTATATTCTGACCCTCAAAATTACCATACCCGGTAACGCCGAAGTGCTTACTAAACAGCGCCCCATCATCATCGCCAAGTACCTCAATAATCTCGTCTGATGACCATACATAATACTTACCCTCAACACCCTCGCTGTCCGCATCCTGCGTGGAATAGAACCCGCCGTTACTATCGGTCATCTCGCGGACTACCCAGTCAAGCGTCTCACATGCAATACGCTTATACAGTTCATTTCCGGTTGCCTGATAAGCATGAATGTATATTCCACTTAAAAGCGCGTTATCGTAAAGCATTTTCTCAAAATGGGGAACCAGCCATTTGGCATCGACGCTATAGCGATGAAAACCTCCGCCTATCTGATCGTAGATACCACCTTCGGCCATCTTTGAAAGCGAATTTTCAACCATGGCAAGTGCTTGGATATCGGCAGTGCGGTGCCAGTATCGCAGCAGAAATTCAAGCGCCATCGGCTGGGGAAACTTGGGAGCCATGCCAAATCCACCGTTTCGCGTATCAAATGCGTTTTTCAGCGATACATATGCATTGGTAAGCGTGTTTGTCGATATATTAACCGAGTCCGAAATGGATTCCGTCGCTCGATTCAAATAACCCACCACCTGATCGACGGTACCTTGTACCTGAGACTTTTTATTCTTATAGGCATCGGCAACGGTTGTCAGCACACGCTCAAAGCCTGGCAGCCCCTGCCTGTCCTGCGGCGGGAAATAAGTGCCACCGTAAAACGGCTCGCGATCAGAGTTAAGGAAAACGTTGAGCGGCCAACCACCGCTACCACCCATCAGTTGTACCGCCTCCATATATATCGCATCCAGATCAGGCCGTTCCTCCCGGTCAACCTTGATATTGATGTAATTCTCGTTCATCAACCGGGCGATGCTATCATTCTCAAAGGACTCATGTTCCATAACGTGGCACCAATGGCAAGCAGAATAACCTATGCTTAACAGTATTGGCTTATCCTCTGCTTTCGCACGTGTTAGAGCCTCATCACCCCACGCATACCAGTCCACCGGATTATGCGCATGCTGCAGCAGATACGGGCTGGTTTCATTAATCAAACGATTGGAGTGCTTGTGTTCAGACATATCCACTATGCCCCCTTTTGAGCAACTATTGAAGCAACAGCTTTTGGCCCCGGAAAAACTCCCTCGTGATAGCACAAACAGCGAAAGTCGCCAAACATTTTAAGCAGTTCATTATGTTCAAGCAGGTGATCCGGATTGCTTGGTCGGCCAAAACCTGCCTGATCAACTATAAACGTCTCATAGACTACAAACCCGCCTGTTTTTAGCCCTGCCCTGATTTGTGGAATCAGCGGTCGGTGCAAATAGTTAAAGCAGACTATAAGATCATAGGCATTTTCTTCTATGCGATACCCATTTTCCAGATCGCCAACCTCTGCGTTGATATCCACTCCGACATTGACCGCCAACGACAGTGCAGCCTCAACCGCCTCTGCAGAAATATCCACACCATGGACATCATAGCCGGCTTTGGCCAGATAAACTGCATTTCGACCGTCACCCATAGCCACATCAAATGCCCTGCCCTTGGGCAAAATCCCAATGTTTTCAACCAGAAAAGCAGAAGGGCCTCTCTCATTTCCCTGCATCAACAAATACCCCAAAAACTATGATTAGATAAATACTTATACATCCGTTATCAATAAAACACTACTCTTGCCTTATATAACAGTAATTATGCCTTAATGCCTGAAACGACAAGTATGACTTAAGTCATATATCAAAGATACACTTGACCTGTAGTATTAGTTTGGGTAAAAATATAAGTACAATCTGATAGATGAAAATCTTAACAATTTCTTTATATGTGATGTGATATACTACATATCAGCTTGATTATGAATAAAATAAAACATCGAATCTATAAAACACTGTTGGCGACTCTTATAACGTTTACCGTACTATTTAGCGCCTGCTGCCAAGCTGCGCCAACGACGACAATAATCGCGCCCGAAACACCTACGTCATTCTCAGATGTAGTCGAAGCAATTACACCCAGCGTGGTCTTTATTTCAGCCACAGGCACATTTAGCAGTTCCACCGGCTCCGGCGTCATTATGGACCCTGACGGATATATCCTTACAAACAGGCACGTAGTTGAAGGAGCAACAACTGTTCATGTCACACTACAAAACAGAAAAACATACAACGCCACCAACGTCTGGATAGATGATCTGGCGGATCTGGCAGTAGTTAAAATCGCCGGCAGCCAGCCATTTGCGGCCGCCCAGTTTGTGGAAGAAGATGATCCGGCAAAAGTTGGTGACTGGGCAGTAGCGGTAGGTCATCCACTGGGCCTTTCCCCTGATGAGGGTGGTGCAACGGTCACCGCCGGTATTATAAGCAACCTCGATCGTTCGTTTACCATAGATACTACCACCTATTACGACGTTATCCAGACCGACGCCGCCATCAACCCCGGCAACAGCGGCGGACCACTGCTCAACCTTGAGGGCAAGGTTATAGGAATAAACAGCGCCGTCTCCACCGAAGCTCAGGGTGTTGGATACGCTATAAATGTAAGCACTGCAAAACCCGTATACGAAGGACTGGCCAGCTCTACTCATACTGTTGTAAGGCCATTTATAGGAGTGGGGCTTAGAGATGTGGAACCCCTAGATGTCACCAATCTCGGACTCACAATCTGGGGTGGAGCGCTTATCACCCAGGTACAGGAAGGATTCCCCGCCGAGCAAGCGGGACTTCAGGCAAATGATGTTATCACCAGCATCAATGGCGCACCTATAGTTTCATACGCCAGCCTGATAAGGGAGTTGTGGCCGTATGACGCAGGTGATACGATAACAATCGGTTTCTTTAGAGACGACGATCCCAATAGAACAGCCGAAGTTACACTGGTGGCCAGACCTTCAAACTAAAACGCACTTTCTCTCTCATATCCTCGCATACATGACATCTTTCGTTTATACTATAAGCATAGCCTGGTGCCGAAGTGGAGATGCTGATGGAAACAACCGTGTTGCTTATTCGCCACGGGCAAACCAATGGTAATGTAAACGAATACTATTCGGGCTGGTCCCAGGAAGATTTGAACCAGACGGGATATGAACAAGCCCGATTGCTCTCCAAACGACTGGTCAGCACCCAAATCGATACCATCTACTCCAGTCCTCTCAAACGAACACTCTCCACAGCTAAAGCAGTTGCCAAAGAGCACAACCTTGAGCTGATCATCATGGACGATCTGATTGAGATCAACCTGGGAGACTGGCAGGGACTGCAGGCAGAAGAGGTTGGCCAAAAATGGCCCGATATGTGGAAACAATCCCGCATCGACCCATCTGGGCTTGACTGGCCCAATGGTGAAAGCTTCACACAAGTAGCTAAGCGCTCAGCAACCGCATTTGAGCAAGTGCTGCAACAAAACATCGGCAAACATGTAGTAATCGTCACCCACGATATCATCATCAGAGTGATGGTAGCACACATTCTGTGTGTGCCCACCAGCATCTATCGCAAAATAGAAATAGGCAACACGTCGATAACAGAAATAAGAATCAGGGATAACCAGCCTCGTCAAATAATCAGAATGAACGACACGTCTCATCTGGATGATATGACCTAAAAGCAATAATATAAAACACCTCGCAGCTTAGGCCACCTTTATGCTATAGTATGGAGCATGAAGCTATGGCACACACTTGCTCCCAATGACGCCTTAAAAGAACTTGATACCAAACGCACAGGTATTTCTGCTATTGAAGCCAAAAACCGCCTTAGAACACACGGTCCAAACGTGCTTAAGGGCAAGCCAAAACCTCCCGCCATCATCGTTTTTGCACGGCAATTCCTCAGTCCCCTGATATACGTTCTGCTAGCAGCAGCTATTATATCGATCGCTGTAGGCCACTACATAGACGCAGTAGTCGTTCTGATAGTACTGGGGCTGAATGCCACCATCGGCTACATCCAGGAAACACGCGCCGAAAAGGCAATGGAGGCGCTGCTTAAAACAGCCGCACCCAAGGCAAAGGTAAAGCGTAACGGTAAAATAGAGCTGATACCGGCCACCAAACTGGTGCCCGGAGACATCATACTTCTGGAAACGGGCGACAGGGTGCCCGCCGATGCACGCCTTATTGAAGTGTCCAACCTCAAGATAAACGAATCCACGCTCACCGGTGAATCTATGCCGGTGGAAAAACACACAAGAGCGCTAGGCCAAAAAGTATCTCTTGCCGAGCGAAAAAACCTGGTATTTATGAGCACCATAGTCACTTATGGCCGCGCCACGGCGATGATAACCCAAACAGGTATGAGCACCCAGATGGGCAAAATCGCCACCGCCATCGCCGAGGTAGAAACACCAAAAACGCCACTGCAAAAGGGTATCAGCAAACTATCCCGTTACATCGTGGGTATTTTCCTTGGCATATGCGCCCTGCTGGTAATTGTCGGTATCGAAAAAGGGCTGCCTGGGATTAAGATATTCATGGTAGCTGTTGCTGCCGCTGTCTCCGCTATACCAGAGGGGCTGCCTGCCGTGGTCACCGTGGTGCTTGCCATCGGCATGCGCAAAATGGCAAACCGCAATGCTATAATCCGCAAGCTGGCAGCGGTGGAAACGCTGGGTTCGGCAACCGTTATATGTTCGGACAAAACAGGAACGCTGACACTTAATGAAATGACGGTGCACAAGATATACCTCGGCGGCCAGTGGATAGAAGTTACCGGCGACGGGTACGAACCGGAGGGGGAGTTTAAGCAAGGCGACAAAATAATCGATCCGGCCGATAACGACTCGTTAAGCCTTATGCTCAGAATCGGAGCCTTGTGCAATGACGCCCTGCTGACAGAAGAAAAAGGCGAAAGCAGCATTTACGGAGACCCCACCGAGGGTTCGCTGGTAGTTGCAGCCGCCAAGGCGGGGATGGATAAAGAAAAGCTGGACAAAAAATTCAGGCGCATTGATGAGATACCATTCCAGAGCGACAAGATGTATATGGCCACGCTGCATCCCACTGCAAAAGGCAATGTCGCTTATATCAAAGGCGCTCCGGAAAAGTTGCTGGCCCTAAGCAGTAGCATCATAAAGGACGGCAAAGAGGTCAAGATCACCCAGCAGTATATCGATGACGTTTTGAAGGCCAATGAGGATATGGCCAAACAGGCCATGCGCGTTATCGCCACCGCCTACGCCCAGTTCCCTCCCGAAATAGACGATATAGAAGACGAGCACCTACAGGGATCGCTGGTTTTTGCCGGACTCATGGGCATGGCTGATCCACCGCGCGACGAGGCAAAAGAGGCAATTGAGCTATGCCACGGTGCAGGCATCAGGGTAATAATGATCACCGGCGACAACAATATAACGGCGCAGGCAATCGCCGGGAAAATAGGACTGGGAACAGGTAAGGCTATAACGGGCGGCGAGCTTGAGGGTATGAGCGATGAGCAGCTCTGTGAGATAGTTGAGGATATAAACGTTTTTGCGCGCATAGAACCGCTGCAAAAACTAAAGATAGTTAACGCGCTAAAAGCGCGCGGGCACGTGGTTGGCATGACAGGGGACGGCGTAAACGATGCACCGGCACTTAAAGCAGCCAACATCGGCATAGCCATGGGTATTACCGGCACAGACGTGGCCAAGGAGTCCAGCGATATGGTGCTGGCCGACGACAACTTCTCCTCGGTGGTTGCCGCCGTGGACGAGGGCAGGGCTATATTCAACCGACTGCGCAATGTGGTTTTCTTCTCACTCAGTACCAATCTGGGCGAGATAATATCACTGCTTCTGGCAGTATCCTTTACCGGATACGCACCGCTGCTGGCAGTACAGATCATATGGGTAAACCTGGTAACAGACACATCCGTGGAAATACCGCTGGGACTTGAGCCCAAGTTCGGCGACGAACTGAAACAACCTCCACGTCACCCTAAGGTAGGCCTGATATATCCGGGACTACTGCTGCGCATATGCTTCCTTGCAATGCTGATGAGCCTTTCTATCTTCTTTATCTTTAAATGGGCTCTGGGACACTATGGCGACGATGAGGCAGGAATAATGATAGCTCAAACCATGGCCTTCTGCTCCATAACGGCATTCTCATGGGTACGCGCGTTTAACGCCCGCTCCGATGAGCACACGATTTTCACCTTAGGTATACTTAAAAACAAATGGCTGCTCATGGGCGTCGGGATAGCGGTGGTGCTGCAAATGGCGGTGATATACATACCATTCCTTTCTGATGCGTTTAAAACGGCGCCGCTTAATATCTCGCAGTGGGGTATAGTGCTGATAGCAGGCGCTGCCCTGTTTGTTATCGAAGAGGTTCGCAAGATATTTTTCCCAGAGCTGTTTAATATGGGTAAATTCAGGCCATTCAAGAGATCGGTTGCAGCCGATAGTGGAGATTAAAAAGTGATAACAGTAAAGAATAAGGTTGTAATAGTAACCGGCGCCGGTCAGGGAATAGGCAGAACCTATGCTAAAGTACTAGCTTCCGACGGCGCAAAAGTCGTTGTCGCCGAAATAAACGAAACTACTGGAATGCAAACCCTTGAAGCGATAAAAACGAGCGGCGGACAGGCCATATTCGCGCCTACAGACGTCACCGACTTCAAAAGCGTGCAACAGATGGTAACGGCAACACTTGATGCCTACGAGCGTATAGACGCACTGGTCAATAACGCCGCCATCTACTATGGCATCGACCCCAAACCTTTCACTCAGATTACAGAGGATGAATGGGACAGGATGATGAATGTCAATGTCAAAGGAGCGTGGAACTGCGCCAGGGCAGTTGCGCCGCAACTGGTAAAACAGGGCAAGGGCAAAATAATCAATGTTGCCTCAAGCGTAGCCTTTGAGGGCAAAGCTATGTTTATGCACTACGTAGCCTCTAAAGGAGCAATCGTTTCCATGTCACGCGCTATGGCACGCGAACTAGCCGAAATGAGTGGCGGGGGGATCACTGTAAATGCCCTGTGTCCCGGGGCTATATCGGGTGAGGCAAGCGTAAAACTGGGACAAGCGATGCGCAATGTAAAGGGCTTTGAGGGAAAAGGAGGCCCCGTCGCCGGACAAATCATCAAACGCCGGGGCACACCGGAAGATCTTGTTGGCCCCCTGACCTACCTAATCTCCGATGCCAGCGATTTCATGACCGGCTCGGCGCTTACAGTAGACGGAGGCTCATCGCTGCACTAAAACCTATCGCCCGAAGCGGAAACCGCCACCACCACGACCACGCGATCCTTTTTTATCGTGCACACTGTTATCTATGGCAATAACCATGCCAAGCAATAGACGTCTGTCAAAGCTTGGTTCCATAATCTGAAGTGCGTATGTATCAGAAAAATCAAACATTCCCCCAAGAAAAACGTCTCGCATCCTGTCTGCTTTTCGCACCTGCCCAATTATCTGCCCCGTGTTATCTTTAAGCTCAAAATCCCACCCCATGTAGGAACCTTGGGCCCAAAGCAGCTTTCTGCCCTCGGCATCTTCCATCCACATCTTGGGTCTGAATGATAAAAGCTTCTTTTTGGTTCTGCCTAAAAGCTCGTCATTTTCATCCTTAATATCATAACTGGTTCTCAAGGATACCAATTTTTTGCTTACTGTAAATAGCGTGGTGCCATCGGCCTCTGTAACATCTATTGCGGCACGAAGAGAGAAGAATTTTCTATCCATCTTGCCTATTGTGGCGCCACCTTCATCGTTTATGTCGCCACTACCAGAATCCCAAAACTTTTCCTTCACAACATAGTACTGACGCTCGGCATCAATCAAGCTTGGCATGAATCACCTCCATAAGTGTTCGACAGATTTGATATGAAAATAGCAGACTGGAGCAAGTATAAACTCGAGGGCAAATAAAAACAAGCCGGAGATTTATCCCCGGCTTGTTAAGTTCAATTAACTATTTTGCAATTGCTTATAGAAGTGTGTAACCGCCCACAATCGCTCTCTGAATCTCGTCGGTTCCCTCAAGAATTCTAAGCAACCTGATGTCTCTGAACAGGCGCTCGATCTTGTAGTCCTGACAGTAACCATATGCACCGTGTACCTGAATACCCATGTCAGCGACCTCATCGGTAGCTTTGGCTACATACAGCTTGCACATTGCAGACTGCTTGATGATATCCACGCCATCGTCCTTAAGACATGCGGTCCAGTAGCACATCAGCCTTGCAGCCTCAACCCTGGTGGCCATCTCAGCAATGAGCCACTGAATAGAAGCAAGCTTGGAAATAGGCTGGCCCTTTGCCTGTCTGTCCTTGGAATATTGTACCGAAACATCCAGTGCAGCCTGTGCCGCACCAACGTTACGGGATGACAATCGGGTCTTGGAAAGAGAAATGGCCAGCAGCAGATCGCGGTAGCCCTGTGCTTTCTCGCCCAGCCTGCTATCGGCTGCCATTTTAACATCTTCCATGTTTACATCTACGGTCAGTCCACCATGCACACCCATCAGCTTCCAGGGTTTCTCGGTGCTGTAGCCGGCGCCATTCTTCTCAAGAATGAAGGTGGAAATTCTACCGGAATCGTCCTTGGCAAAAAGTACGCCTGGGCCATCAAACTGGGCCAGTGTGATGAAGCGCTTTGTGCCGTTGACTACGAAGCCGCCGTCACTCTCAACCGCGCTTGTGGTAATAACCTTTGCATCCGATCCGGTCTCCGGCTCGGTGAACATGATACTGGTAAGGTGCTCACCTGTGCAGCACTTCGGCAGATATTTTTTCTTCTGCTCTTCCGTGCCCAGAATGTCGATCATCTCAGCCATGCAGCTGTGAATTCCCATCAGGGTCTCAACTGCAATGTTGGAATAGCCCAACTGCTCAACGATTAAAATATAGTCCAGGAATGAAAGGCCGGGGCCACCATATGCCTCGGGTACCGTTGGGGCCATAAGGCCAAGGCTTCCCATCTTTGTGGCCATATCTGCGGGGATCTTACTGGTAAGGTCAATCTCTTCTGCTATCGGCTCGATTTCCTTATCGGCAAAATCCCTTGCCATGGTCTGGATCATCTTGTTTTGCTCGGAAAGTTTAAAATCCATACTCTTTTTTCTCCTCTATACAGTTATAGTTTTTACCAATTTTAATGTTTAGACAACTCTTGAAATATTAGCATTTCGTAGCTACAAAGTCAAGGTTGTGTGTTGAAAAGGCAACCCCCTTAGCTTATAATTCAATGCAGAGGTGAAAAACGTGCTTAAAACCCATAACTGTGGTGAACTGACACTTAAAAACGCCGGCGATAGTGTAACACTGGCTGGCTGGGTCAACCGGCGTCGCGATCATGGCGGGCTGATATTTATCGACCTGCGCGACCGCGAGGGCCTGACTCAGATAGTATTTGACCCCGAACGAGCAAAAGAGGTGCACACGCTTGCCGGTGATCTCAGAAGCGAATATGTAATTCAGGTAACTGGCGAGGTAACCAAACGCCCGGAAGGAACAGAGAACACAAATCTACCCACAGGTGAGATAGAACTGAACGTGAACAAGCTTGAAATACTCAACACCTCCAAGGTGCCTCCCTTCTATATAAACAAGGAGTCGGATGTTGACGAGTTCCTGCGTCTTCAGTATAGATATCTCGACCTGCGACGCCCGCACATGCAGTACAACATGATCCTGCGCCACAGGGTAATCAAGTTCATGCGCGATTTCCTTTCGGACAGGGGTTTTATCGAAATAGAGACTCCCATACTGCTCAAGAGCACTCCGGAAGGCGCACGCGACTATCTGGTGCCCAGCAGGCTGTATCCCGGCCAGTTCTATGCACTGCCGCAATCGCCACAACAGCTCAAGCAATTATTGATGGTGGCCGGTTTCGAGAAGTACTTTCAGATAGCCCGCTGTTTCCGCGACGAGGATCAGCGCGCCGACCGCCAGCCGGAGTTCACCCAGCTTGACCTTGAGATGAGCTTCGTTGATGAAGAAGATATCTTAAGTTTGATGGAACAGATGTTTATCGAGATGATAGAGACACTGACTCCCAGCTTTAAGATAAACAAGCCTTTCCCCAGATATACCTATAAAGAGGTGGTCAGGCGATTCGGCACCGACAAGCCGGACATACGCTTCGGTATGGAGTTTGCCGACTTTTCCGACCTGTTTGATGATACCGAGTTCGGTGTGTTCAAATCCGTGCTGGCAAGTGGCGGCCATATCAAAGGCATATGTGCCCCGGGAAGTGCTGACTACACCCGCAAACAGCAGGACGAGCTTATCGAGTTCGTCAAAACATACGGCGCAAAAGGGCTGGTCACACTGGCAATAGGCGAAACCGATGACGATGTTAAATCACGCGTCCTCAAGTTCCTTACTGCCGAGCAAATAAAACAAATGATAACAAGGCTTGATGCCAAAGCCGGTGATCTGATACTTGTCGTCGCCGACAGCCCTAAGGTGGTCAACAATGCGCTTAGCGGGCTGAGAACGGAAATGGCAAAACGTCTGAATCTGACCGACCCCGACGAACTTAAGTTCTGCTATATCACCGACTTCCCCCTGTTCGACCGCATAGAAGAGGAAAACAGATGGGACTCCATGCACCACCCGTTTACAGCACCGCATGATGAGGATATATCACTGCTGGACACAGATCCCGGCAAAGTACGCGCAAGGCATTACGATTTTGTGTGCAACGGCTGCGAGCTCTCAAGCGGCAGCATCAGAATACACCAGCCGGAAATGCAGAAGAAAATCTTCAACCTGCTGGGATATACAGATGACCAGATTAAAGAGCGTTTCGGCCACCTGATCGAAGCGTTCGAATACGGCGCACCACCACATGGCGGAATAGCGCCCGGCATAGACAGGTTCGTCATGCTGCTGTGCAAGGAAGAAACTATCAGAGAGGTCATCCCCTTCCCCAAAACACAAAGCGCCACCGATCCCATGACCGGATCACCTTCGCCGGTACCACCGGAACTGTTGCATGATCTAAGGCTTAAGGTGGAAGAGGAAAAGAAAGCTAAGGAGTAGCTCTAAAATAGAAGATGTGCGCCCAAACTTGACCACGCTTTGAGTGCAATATATAATATAAATAATTAAATATATCTCCGAGCTACCCAAAGCCTAAACGCTTAAGCGCAGGGCTGGGAAGCCGATAGGGTACCACTGGAAACGGTGTTGCCTCCCGCAATTGGAAAGGAGAACAACTATGGTGACTGCCAAATAGCGTTTCGTTTTTCATTTGCGATGCGCTTTTTTATTTGACGATGAACGAGATAGGGAGTTTGGTAGTTGAAAAGAATAATTTATGCTTTAGGCGCGACGATACTTATACTGTGTTTGGCTTTAATCTCTGCAGCTTGTGGAAAGACCAGAGTCGCTATATCAACAACAACCAGCTTATACGACACTGGTTTGTGGGGTGTTCTTGAGCCCATGTTTGAGGAAGATTACAATGTTGAACTGGACATACTGCGCGCCGGAACAGGCATAGCTATTGAGTATGGCAAGCGCGGCGATGTCGATGCCATAGCAGTGCACTCCAAATCGCGCGAGCAGCAGTTTGTAGCTGACGGTTATGGAATCGAGCGTGTGCCATTTGCCTACAACTACTTTGTGATCGTAGGACCAGCCGATGATCCGGCGGGCATAGGAGACTTAAGCCCCGAAGATGCCCTTGAAAAGCTGTTTACCGATGCAAGCAGCAGGTTCATATCCCGTGGCGATGACTCGGGCACACACAGCAAGGAAAAAGCTATCTGGACGGCCGCCGGATACGACTATGACACCGAAATCGTCGGTGCCGGAACCTGGTATGTAGAAGCAGCAAAAGGTATGGGCCCAACACTGCTGATGGCCAGCGAAATGGAGGGATATACCATAAGCGATATGGGCACTTTTCTGGCGCAACAAGCCAAACTGGATCTGGTTGCAGTTGTAGATGAGGGCGCAATATTGCTTAACGTATATTCAGTGATTGCTTGCAATCCCGATAACACCAATTCCAGCGTTAACCTTGAAATGGGACAAAACCTGGTTACGTTTCTAACGTCAGATGAGGTTCAAACCATAATAGGCGACTATGGCGTCGCGGAATACGGAAGGCAACTCTTTATTCCTTGCGCCGGTAACGAGCCTACATCATAATAACCTTTTAAAGGATATAGCTTAATTTGACTGAGATTTGGGATGGGCTGGTAAAAGCGTTCCAGCTAATATTTACGTTTGATCCTACGGTTACAAGTATAGCCGCAAGGTCGCTGTGGATATCGGCCAGTGCCTGTCTCATTGCCACAGCCATATGCGTACCACTGGGCGCCGTCATACATTTCAACAACTTCAAAGGCAAAAAATTCTTAATTAGCACGGTTCAAACCCTGTGGAGCATGCCCACGGTTGCCATGGGGTTGCTGGTATTCCTTGTCTTCTCACGAAGTGGACCCCTCGGTATCTTCGGTCTGCTTTTTTCACCAAGTGTAATGATTATCGGGCAGGTGCTGCTGATATCGCCGCTGATACTTGGGCTGGTAATTTCTGCACTAAATGGGATAGACAAGCTCATTCCAGAAACCGCAGTTTCACTGGGTGCCAGCCGAATGCAAAAAGCCATCCTTACAATACGAGAAGCCAGGTATGCCATCACAGCAGCGCTGATCATGGGATTCGGACGTGCTATATCAGAGGTAGGCCTGTCAATCATGGTGGGTGGAAACATAGCCAGATACACCAGAACAATCCCCACAGCAATAGCGCTTGAGACGCAAAAAGGCAATATCGAACTATCTATAGCACTTGGAATCATACTGATACTTATTGCATTTGTGATAAATATATCCCTGCACATGCTACAACGGAAGAAGGCGTAAAGCACATGGCCTTGCTGAGAATCGAAAATCTGGGACAGTCGTATGATGGGTCGGATATTCTGACCGATGTGAACCTGTCTCTGGAGCATGGCGAGGTATTTGCGCTGATCGGGCCTACCGGCTCAGGCAAAACCACACTACTAAAGCTGCTCGACCTGCTGGAGACACCGTCGTCGGGAAGCATATACTTCGATGATGTGGATGTTACCAAAGTCGAGAGCAACAGACTTGCCGCCAGACGGCGCATGGCGCTGGTACAGCAAAAGCCCGTGGTATTCAGCATGAACGTATACGACAACGTCGCTGTTGGACTAAAATGGCGCGGGATCGACAAGGCATCGATCAAACAAAAAGTTGAGCATGCACTGGAACTGGTGGATATGACAGACTACGCCCATCGCGATGCCAAAACGCTGTCCGGTGGTGAGACACAGCGTGTCGCACTGGCGCGCGCATTAGCGTTAGAGCCTAATCTGCTGCTGCTGGACGAGCCAACCGCCAACCTCGATCCGAACTCCGTTTCCAAGATAGAGGAGATCATCGAGCATGTAATCAGTGAGCACAAAATAAGTATCTTCATGACCACCCACAATATGCTGCAGGGTCAGCGCCTCGCAGACAGAGTCGGTGTGCTCATAGACGGGCGCATGCAGCAGGTCGGCACGCCGGAGCAGATATTCAGCGCACCCACCAGCAAGGCAGTTGCCGAGTTCGTCGGTATCGATAACATACTGGCAGGCACGATCGATAAAAAGGACGGCGATCTGGTTGACGTTAAAGTTACGAGCGGTCTGGTAAGCGCCATCTCGCATTACGAGTTGGGCCAGAACGTCTACGCGCTAATACGTCCTGAAGATATAACCTTAAGTCTTGCCGGAGAACATGGCAGCGCCCGCAATGCCTTTAGCGGCAAGATATTCAAAATCACCACGCTGGGTTCGCTTGTGCATATTGAAGTTGATTGCGGCTTCCCGCTGTTCGTGGTACTGACCGCCCGGTCAGCGCTGGATATGGGTCTGGCCGTTGGCACACAAGTGTTCGTCAGCTTCAAAGCCACCGCCATCAAAGTGATAAAGCGCTGGGCTTAGAGCTAGGACGCTCGTTGGTGGCTACAATACCCCAAACCTACTTTTAACAACAATATGTATTACGTGTTATAATTGCCGCAAACAGTCTAGTCCTGTCTCAATTTGTATTTATACATATCAATCAGGAGCGTACGACAATGGCAAATAACGAAGGATCACGTAATTTAGTATCTCTTGTAGCTTCCAGAAAAGTTGCTTCTGGGCAATTAAGAAAGCAGGTTAATTGGGGTGAAGAGATTTCCGATAGAGATATTCGATCCAACTATGCACTGAGAGAAGCTCAAAGCGATTTCCTTAAATGGAATGAGTATAATGTTGAACTGTTAACGAGATTGTTTTCAAATGATTCAATCAAGGATACCTATAGTAAGCTTCAAAACCCTTTAAATTATGATAATGATAGAGATTTCCTTCGGGATAACATTGAGATTAAGATACAGGGATTAGAAAACATTCTAAGTAAGTTAGGATTAATACCAGAGAGTAAGGCCCCTAATATAGATACAAGCAAGAAAACCCCTAAGGTCAGTCAACGTAATGGCGATGTATTTATTGTGCATGGCCATGATGAAGAAGCAAAACTACAGGTAGAGAGTTTCCTTAGAGATTTGGAGTTGAACCCCATTATCCTACACAAAAAAGCTAGTGAAGGCAAAACCATTATTGAGAAATTTGAAAAATATGCCAATGTTAGCTTTGCTATTGTTATTCTCAGTCCTGACGACATAGGTGCCTCTAAAGATCAACAGGGTAATCCCCAGCATCGTGCACGTCAAAACGTGATATTAGAACTTGGTTATTTCATCGGTAAACTAGGGCGCAATAATGTTTGCTCTTTAAGTAAAGGCAATTTAGATTTGCCAACAGATATCCTAGGAGTGATATATATTCCAATTGATAGTCACGGCGGTTGGAAATTAAAACTTGCTAAAGAACTTAAAGCCGCTGGGATTTCCATTAACAACGATAAGTTATTGAGTTAATATATTTGCCCCATCCCTACTCACCCATGATCTGAAGCTGTACCGTGCGGTTGCGCGGGCGGTTGTCGAAGTCAACAACTATGATCTGTTGCCACGTACCCAGCATCAACTGCTTACCCTCAAACGGCACCACCAGCGACGAGCCCAGCAGCGAAGCGCGTACGTGGGAATGACCATTACCGTCACCCCAGCGCTCATCATGCCCATAAGGTATGTTCTTGGGAGCAATGCGCTCGAACAGCTTTTTGAGGTCGCCAACAAGCCCCGACTCGTACTCAACAGTAGTTACCCCGGCGGTTGATCCGATGATAAACACGGTAACCGTGCCGCTGTCCACGCTGCTATCATGCACCGCCCGGCCCACCTGTGAGGTTATATCTATAATGTCGCAGTTCCCCTGTGAGCTGAACTGTAAAGTTTTGCTTTCAACCATGGCGTTTACTCCTTTGGTTTATCCATAAAACCTCCTGAGCACGCGGCAGATGGCAAGCGCCACCCATAGCTGCTCTCTTATCGATTTCGGCGTTACCTTACGTTCCTTTTTGGAAACATCAAGCGGCCACAGTCCATCCGGTTGCTGATTATCGATAAACCAGTCAAGCCCCTTTTTGATATCCTCATCGTCTTTTAAGTATCCCAAATGCGATAGCGAATCCAGAGCAGTAAGCAGGTTGTTCCACCAGAACGGATACTGGAACCTAGTCCAGTAGCTGGCCGCCCGATATGAAGTGTAGACATCATTCCTAAAGAAGCGAGATTTGAGCAGGTCCCCGGCGATTTTAGCCTCGTTTGTTTTTCTCTGAATAGGATGAATGGCAAACGCTCTAAGCACCATACCGGTCCAGTTGTGGGAAGATGGCCTTGATTTGACAGGTGCAAGAGGCTCGAAATTTGTACTGGTCACCCTGATAACCTCATCCCATCTGTAGTTTTGTATGGTGAGGATGGGTATGGTCCAGCCCTTATCGTTCTGACGCATGGAAAGCAGCCACTCAAACCCTCTGCGTATACGTAGGTCACTGGTATATCCGGCCATAATGAGCAGATACATGATAGCGCCGGTGTAATACGGAGCGTACTGGTTGCCGATCATCCCCCGGATATCCCCTTCCAGCGTCTGACATTTGAAGAGAAATCCGGCCGCCTTTTCTACTGCCGGATGACTCCTGGTCATCTGGTATTGCTGCACCAGCACCCGCAGCTGCCGCCATGTCTCTGCAATTTCGTAGTGGTTGGGCGGATAGTAGACTTCAGGTTTATTGCCGGAGTATTTGAATGAACCATCTGTCAATTGATAAAAAAGTATCTTTTTAATCTCGGGCAATTGCCAAATGGATTCGATAGGTTCTACGTTCTCATCCAGAAGATCACGTTTAGTGAAGTAGATAAGCGCCTGGTCGCCTGAGGCGAGCAGAAGCCTAATAGGATCATATTTAAGCTGTTTCAGCCAGTTGGACATGCAAACCGCTTAGAAGTCGTATTTTAGCCGGTTGTTATGCTCTGAAAGTTTATTCTCAATAAACATCCTGTCAATTACAATGGCTGTTTCCTTTTCCGGCGTCTTGTTTCCCAGTATGTTCTGAATGTATTTAAACAGGGTGTTGCGGTTTCTAGGCCTTTTGGGTTTTTCTATCTTGCCCAGAATCTCAAGTGCCTTTTCCATGTTTTTATTGCTGGACTGATCCGGCTTGGCGTGCTGCAATTCCAATAGACTGTTGATTCTGCGACAGTTGTAATTTTCCTTCTGCACATACCTGAGCAACGGATCAAAACCCTTGTCCTTGGACAGTACTATGTACTCCCCCTCTTTGCCGGTATCTGTTGCAGTCAGATGTCCCAGTAAAAACGCAATGTGGAAATCAAGAGCGTTGCTACCTTGTCCTTCAATCTGATGCCAGGTTATCAGCTTACCCAGCTGCTGTGCCTTTTGCACAATCTCAAACGGTATTTTCTTTTGCGACTTGCCCACAAAGACAATTGTTTCCAGGTTTTCCTTTTTGATGAAGTCCAGATCTATATTCTGCACGTTTTCGTAATCAACGAAAAGTATTCTGTTCATTCTTTAGTCTCCAAGTTAATCTATATGACCTATACTAACCCACTTAACACTTTCTGACAACATATATCAGTCTTTTAGCATCCTTTGTGGGAGCAGCGAACTCGATATTAGCAAAAGTGTCCAGTATCTCAAACGAATTTTGCTCAAGCAGTGCTGCAATGGTTTCATCATCATACGCTTTTTGGACATGTCGTTCGATTTCGCCCGTACCAAAGTCGAAAACAGTACAGGCCAGTTCTTTTTCCCCATCGTAGGTTGCCGTTTGAGTGAATGTTGTTCCGTTTATGTCTCGCTTAAAGATGCCCGCATGATCCCTAAATATGTGCTGAGTGTTCACGTCGAACAAAAAAATGCCGCCATTGGCTAGATGCGCATAGACAACAGAAAACAGCTTCGACACATCGTTTTCGCTTAGAAGATAGTTGATTGAATCAAAAGCGCAGACGGCAAGGTCAAACTTACGATTGAGAGCAACATCGATCATATTCACAGTGTGAAACTCGACATCAGGATTGTTTTTCTTAGCGATGGCAATCATCTGCGGCGACATGTCACACCCAACCACCTGCTTGCCCATGCCGTTAAGCGCCGATAACAAATTGCCCGTTCCACATGCGATATCCAAGATGGAATCAGGCGAAAAGCCATATTCGGACGCAATATGATCAAGCAACTGCAAATACTGCAAACTGAAGTTGCCCCATTCATCGTAGTAGTACTCGGACAATTTCTCGTACGATTTTAGCATCTATTGTTTCTTATCAGTATATTTACCTCACTACTGACGATTTCAATACGCTTGACCAGTATAGAAATAAGATTATCGTTGTTGATCAGCTTCCAATAGTAAACCAGATTATCGTCAATTCGATCATAAATAGGCCCTGCCACAGGCTCACCCTCAAACGAAGGCAACGGATTGCCATCATCCACGTATGTCGTTATGCAATGTCCTATTCCGGGTATGGCGCTGGCATATGCAAAAACGTTTTTGACAGCATGTTCAGGCTGGTTATTATTAGACTTCATTATGGCCAGCTTGTAAGCACAGTCATCTGCGCCCGTGTCAATGATTCCGGCAATTCTTGGCGTGTAGTTCGGTGGGTCCGGCTCGTAGGTTCTGCTGGCTATAGCCTGCTCAAACGATTTGCCACTACTTATATATTCGACGATTGTGTCAGTCTGATCGCCGTTTGAGACGATATGAGTATTTACACCAACATGCTTTATTGGATAGTAGATGATCAGTGAAGGATCTTCCATCTTGACTTTATCGTGTGCCTCGGTTCGCACGAAATTGTTTTCTTCTTTAATAAAGACTCTGTTTCTGCTATTCTCGCTGCGCCCCATTATCCAGTATATCTGGTAGTACGCTTTTTCATCCGGCGACAGTCCGATAACGATGCCTCTGCCCGGATATGTTTTGCCGTTGAAATAGCTTTTTATATCTTGCATTCACTTCCCCTTCTTGCCCAGTTCCTTGTTGATTATATTCATGAATCTGGTATTGGAAATATAATGATCCGATAACAGTTTACCATTGTTTATCATGTTGAATGTTGCATATATTGATGGGGCGTTTTGGGCCTGCGCCGCCGTTTCCAGTTCGATGATCTTAATATCGAGATTCATGCCTTTTATGGTATCATCCAGTTCCGACATAAACCTTGCCACCCACGGGCATTGGTTGGAACAAACTATGTTAAGTCCCTGATAACTATCCAACTGCTTCTGCCAGTCCCTAAACTGTGGCAATGGACCTTCTTTTATGGTTTTACACATGAGTTCAAACGAGGGTTTAGCGCTGGCAATAGAAGCAAACCCGTTTTTAAGAAACAGGTCTTTGCCCGCCATAAATGCGCCCTCACTTGTAATGACTGCAACTCCATATTTGCCTTCTGCCTTTGCATCTTTCAAGCACTCGTCAATCATAATCGAGGCATATCCCTTTTCTTTGTACTTGTTTGGGGTAATCCATATGCAGTGTATGAACATGTATCCAGCGGCATCTACTGCCCGCCATGCATACTCACCGGGCACGTATTCTATGAAACCAACGGGCTTCTTCTCACCCTCCAGATACAACAGCTTGATCTTCATACCTTCCGCAAAGCGTTTTGCGAGCCACTCACGCTTTGTTTGATATCCCACGTTTTTGGGGTTGAGAAAGCATACGGGCGGGTGCTCATCGATATTGCTCTCATCAACGTTTACGATGTTAACCGTGTTGTTCATTGCTAAACCTCTTTGATATATTAGCGGAATTTACCTGCTGCCAAAATATACGCCCGCCCCTCAAAAAGCACCTCTATATCAGCATCATATCTTGATGCTAAGTTCACGATGTCATTGTGATCAAAATAATGTTTAATTATTGTGAACTCCCTGCCATCGTTGAGCGTTCTTGTTTGCAACCCGTTTTTGTTGCGCACCTCCGCCCTTTCTGCCGTCCATGAAGAGTCAAGAATGATGAAGTAACCGTTTGGCTTAAGTATACTTTTTAGCATATCAAAAAAACTTTGTTCTTCGCCCTCATCGAAATGACTGATGAGAAAACCGACCATAGCACTATCGTAACTGTTTTTAGGTAGCGGATGGTTAAAAAGATTGGCCTGCATGATGTTAACTTTGTTCTTGATACCAAGGCTGTCTATTTTCTTGCGGCACTCAGCAAGCACAGCGGGCGACTGATCTACAAGCGTAATGTTTGAGCATTTATGGTGGTAACACGGCAGCCAGTAACCGGTGCCACAGGCAATATCTATATGATTACCCCTTATGTGTTTTGGTATCAGATCTGATACAGCCTTGGTTTCTCTAACATATAGGTCTGGTTCAGACATAGTGGCAGGGCCACCACCCGAGTATATCTCATCATATTCAGGCGCACGTTCTTCGTAATATTGATATTGTGATTGTTTTACATCCTGTTCCATAAAAATCACTTTCTTGCTGTAAGATTTATTCTGCGAAAAGTCTCAAAGCAGGTACCATCTGCCTGTTTGGTTCGTGCAATCATCTGCTCAACAACCGTGTCTCTAAAAGCTTGCTTGTCGCTTTCAGGTATGTGCTTCAAGAAAGGTACGAGTGACGGCTGATCTATCCATTTAATCATAGCCTCTTGATCCGAAAAGAAGCGGTCGGCGTTTTCTTCCCATACCTTCACATCTTTGAACATGGATATTTGAGCTATACTCTTATATTCATCTACAGGCGGCATGTACCACGGCCAGCTAAAATCGATAAAATATCGCTTGTATGTATCGGAGTCAATCGCATCCTTCACAACAGCGAATAGGTTAGAGCAGTTGCCATCTCCGGCAAAGTTGAAACGAATCTTGCCTCCACTTTTTAACGCAAGGTAACAGTTTGCCAACAGCGTTTTGTGGTCCGGAACCCAGTGCAACGTAGCGTTTGAATAAATGAGACGGAACTCATCCACAAAATCTATCCGGCCGATATCCATGACGGTAAAGGTTAAATTGTCTTTCTGCAATGTTTTGGCGGTATCTATCATTCCCTGTGATGCGTCGATACCCAACACCTTGCCATTTGGGACCTTTTGCGCCAGCTTCTCGGTGAGTGCACCGTCGCCGCAACCAAGGTCTAAAACACTCTCATCTCCCACAAAATCAATATCAGATATGAGATTTAAACCCCACTCTTTCTGGTGAGCAGATGCCTGCTTGTATTTATTTCCGTCAAATTCAAAGGCTGTCATATGCGCCTCCAGTTGATTTCAATTACGGCAGTTTGCCGTAGGGGCCTGCCCATTGATCAGCGATTTTCAGATATGCATCGTATCCGTTCGCCCCGATGTATTCAATTGCCTGCTTGTATTTTTTGTACTTGGTGCCGCTTTTATCAAAATACGTATAAATGATTTCGCATGACGTATAGTCAGAACAGTCGGCACAAGTCTGAAGTCCCCTATCCCTAAAGCAACACAGCTTTATCCTGCACTTGGCCTTGTTGATATCCCGCTCGCCATTTTCGTAACCCAGATTGCAGCCTCGACAGGCGCTGCCGGTACTCGACGTGCGGCATGTCTTGCAGTATGCCCCACAACAACCAATCTCTTGTATTGCCATTGAGCCCTCCCAAAAACTCACCTATACATGACCTGTCCACGTTTGCCGGATAACCCTGAGCCAATTTTTGCTAGCGATTTTCTCTATCGAATCCTCAGAAAATCCACCTGACTTCAACGCATCGATCAGTTTGGGTAAATGAGAGGCATCTGGCAATTCGGTCGGCATCCTGGCTCCGTCGAAATCCGATCCGAGCGAAACGTGATCGACTCCGATGCGGCCTGCGATATAATCTATGTGCCTTACAATCCAGCTTATGGGCATGTTGTTGTCCGGCGTTCCATCCTCGCTCACCTTGTAATCCACGATAAACGGGGCAAACACAACCCCGATCGTCCCACCGGACGCACCGACAGCGTCGATCTGCTCATCGGTCAGATTGCGTGTCGACGGACATAGCGCATGCGCGCCAATATGACTAACTACCAGCGGATGATTTGAAAGCTTTGCTACATCGAAAAAGCCTTTCTCATTGAGATGCGCCAGGTCTAGTACTATACCCAGATTGTTGCAGGCTGCCACAAGTTTTTTACCCGCATCGGTTAATCCCGGTCCTGTATCAGGCGAATGCGGATACATAAAGGGAACACCGTGACAAAAAGCGTTGGACCGGCTCCACACCAATCCCAGTGAACGCAATCCCTTATCGTAATAGCCTTGCAGATCACTGAGGTCTTCAGAAATTGCTGCCGCACCCTCAAAGTGCAATACCATAGCCAGTGCACCGCTTTCGATAGCGTCTTCCAGCTCCTGATAGCTCTGAACTATCTGCACTTCACCATTCGATTGGTTTTCCAGCTTATAGGCAAAATCGATTACAGCGTTGGTATACGTACTGGCGTACGTGTGATCCAGCGCATTTTTGGGCCTGTCATCTGAACCGGCTTTACTCATTTGCACACCTGAGTAGGGGTTTTCTTTCTTATGCTCAGCGGTTTTCGGCGGAGGAACAAAAATACCAAACAACCCACCAATCATGCCACCTTTGCGCGCCTTGGGCAGATCAAGCTGGCCATCCGCATTATTCATAAAAAACGTTTGCCCTTTGGCTAAATCAAGCGAATTCAGCTTGGTCAACGTGTCGTTGTGGCCATCAAAAATACGTGTCTTCTTCATATAACCTCAATCGATAGACTCTAAACTTACGTGCATATTCTAACACAACATTAGCAAATATAAACCCCAGTTCAAGTTTCCCAGCATTCCAAAGATAATCGCACTTGATAATCGCATACGATACACGCTATAATGTCGTTAATATTTGACATGCAGTTTTTTGTAGATTTTGAAGCGCGATGAGGTTATGATGAGGCCTCGATCAGGACACAAAAGCGATATTATGGGCACAGACTCGGTCTGGCGCCTCCTCTTCCGGTTTTCCGGCCCGGCAATTATAGCCATGATGGCCGCAGCCAGCTACCACATAGTCGATACCATCTTTATCGGCCACATCCCTGGTGCCGGCAAAGAATCCCTAGCAGCTATGACCATAAGCCAACCCATTATGCTCATTTTCATAGCCCTGGAAAGCGGCACCGGCATGGGCGCAGCCTCCCTTATCGCCAGAAAACTGGGCGCGGGACGCCCTGACGAGGCCAACCGCGTCTTAAGCATTGCAATGACTCTGACCATCGTTTTAGGCGGACTGATGACGGCCATCTGCCTACCACTTCTCAATCCTATCCTGCGTGGTTTTGGAGCAACCGAAACAATACTGCCTCTGGCCACAAGCTATATATCAATTCTGGTTATTTTTGCCGCAGTCGAATCTTACTTTATGGTGATGGCCACTATTGTCAGAGCAGAAGGCTCGCCACTATTCTCCAGCGTAGTCAGCATCATAACAGCATTGTTTAACATTATACTGGACCCGATCTTCATCTACGGATGGGGCCCGGCGCCGGAAATGGGAATTGCAGGAGCAGCAACGGCCACGATTATTGCCCGCAGCATCGGAGCATTGCTGTTCGTTTACTACTTTGTGTCCGGCAGATCATCGGCGCATTTCAAATGGCGCTATTTTCTGCCAAAACTATCCATAGTCAAGGAAATTTATCGCGTCGGAATTGCCTCGATGGTGCGTATGGGCGGATGGTCGATTCTGATGATATTTGTCAACAGAAAAGCGATATCCTACGGTGAAACTACCCTTGCCATACTTGGCGTTATCAACCGCGCAAACAGTGTTGCCCGCATGCCGTCGTTCGGCATAAGCCAGGGCATGATGCCTCTTGTGGGATACAACTACGGCGCAGGTAAGATGGACCGTGTCGGCGAGGTGTTCAGCAAGGCAACAAGGGCAGCGCTTGCATGGGGATCAGTCTGCGTTATGGTCATGCTGCTCTTTCCCGAACAGATTCTATCAATATTCAACTCCGAAGACGATTTCCTGCGGGATGGCATACCTGCAATTCGTATATTCTCGGTGGCCTATCTGACCATGGGACCATACTTCAATTCCAGCGCTTTCTTCCAGGCAATAGGTAGGGGATGGAATTCGCTGATGATAGGTGTGGCCCGCGAATTCTTCTTCATCCTGCCACTTATATACCTGCTAACCCTCTTCTGGGGTGCAACAGGTATCTGGGTAACATTCCCCATCGCCGATGTTCTGGCAATTATCCTTGCTATGGTTTGGGTTGTAACCAAGTCTCGCAAACTGGGCATACACTTTCACCTGCGCTACCCAAAGAAAACAACTACAAATCCGTTTGAGTAAAACATTGTGGATATCGCATGAGCCAAAAGATGGGGGAGTGAAATTGAGCGTTCTTACGATTATGGCACGCCAATCTGAGTACGTAAACCATTTTGACCATAGTAGAAGTGTAGTAGAGAACAAAAGATGGCGGAGGGGGCGGGATTCGAACCCGCGGTTGCCTTGCGACAACAACGGTTTTCAAGACCGTCACCTTAAACCACTCGGACACCCCTCCGTGCTTTAAATTCTACTTCAATTTCACCGGAAAATCCAGCTTCGCCCCAAAACTACTACATATATCTTGCAATCCCCTTTGACAATATGTAGTATGCTATAAAGCACTTAGTCATGAAATCAAACAAGGATTACTTACTTGTCTGAACAGAAACAAAACAGAGAGCAGCTTCTTTTAGAGCTCGATACCCTGAAAAAACGAGTTGCAGAACTTGAAATGCTGCTGGCAAAAGACGGTAATGAGCTGCTAGTTAAAGCGTCTGAACTGGAGAGGGCCAACATCGAACTGAAGGAAGCTGACAGGATGAAGTCCATTTTCATTGCCAACATGAGTCATGAACTGCGCACTCCGCTTAACTCTATTATGGGATTTACCGGACTGGTTCTTCAGGGCATGGCCGGAGAGTTAAACGAGGCCCAAAAAAAGCAGCTTGAAATCGTAAAGGAAAACTCGACTCAATTACTTAACCTGATAACCGAAATACTGGACCTGTCGCAAATAGAAGCGGGAATGTTAGAACTTGCCGTAGATACATTTACGATCAGCGACCTAATCGAGGAAACGCTGGGCGGTTTTGCGTCTGATATCAGCGCTAAAAAACTGAAACTATTAAAGAAAATCCCATATGATATCAGCCTGACCGGCGATAAAAGACGCATAGCCCAAATCATCATTAACCTACTGAGCAACGCCGTAAAATATACTCAACAAGGCACTATAACCGTTACAGCGGATATCGCCGGTAACTCGCTTAAAATAATAATCAATGATACCGGCATAGGAATGAAGCAAGATTACCTGTCCCGTGTATTCAGCCCTTTCCAACAGGTAGAGATGGTTCTTATACGAACGCACTCAGGTACGGGACTTGGCCTGTATCTTAGCAAAAAACTGGCAACCCTTATGGGCGGTGACATCACTGCAAAAAGCAAGTATGGTACAGGCAGTGAGTTTACATACACTACTCCGATAAAAATCGTTTCATAAAAAAGAGGTGAGCCAAGTAGCTCATTTTTTTGAGCGGTTTGGTACTAATCCCATTTCCTACCATGGTCTATAGTTGTACATGCTATTGCTTATAGTTTAATGGTAGGATAATTCTTGTGAGTGGCTTCTTCAGGTTATCCTACCTTCCCTCCCCCTCTTTTCAACCAACTACCCTTTAATAGTTTACTGATTAGTCTTCAAGCGCCTGCATAGTCTCCTCACGCCAGTCATCTATACGACTAGCCACACCACGGATAAGCCCGTAGCAGCCCGTAAGCATCATGTCACCATACGGCGCCGCCATATATGGATTAGCGCTTGATCCGGTCAAACGTCCGCGCTGAGGGCCGGTAGCCGCCACAAAAGGCATTTGCTCGTCAATACTGCTCATTGGCAGGCAACCGTGGCCCCTATCGTTAAAAACATCTTCGTTAGTAAGCTGGCAGGCAATAAAACTGTTTAGCAAATAGTCCAGTTTTTCGGTGGTCATGCGCCCGGTGTGATGCTCAAACAACCCCATAATTTTACGATCATGCAACCTGAAAGCCAGCGTATGGAAGTTACCCAGGTTTATCATTATCAAGTCGTCCTGCTTCTTGATCGGCTCGTCCTGCAGCGCTCCCAGCGCAGCAGCAACGCCAGTATCCAGCAATACCAGAGGCACATCCATATCCAGCGTTTTCGCCACTGATTTCATACGCGTCAGGTACGATGGCACATCCTGAGGCAGATAGACAAACGCTTCCAGCGTGTTGTCTTGTTTTACCACCCGCTCTATATGTTCAAAACGAAAGGTGCGATCACTGACGCCCTTGGGTGCCTCACCGTGATCAAGCACAGCAACAGCAACGGCATCAAAATTCGTACTTACTCCGAACTGTGAGAGTGCAAATCTGATCTCATCAAGATACAAATCTTTGAGATATATCTGCTCCACGTCTTTCAACTTTTTAGCTTCATCAGCCGAAACAATAGTAATACCCATTTCCCTGACCCTGTCCGGATCATCGTAAAAGGTACATGCCGCCTCAGGTGTGGCATATGTCGCAAATCCGGCACTGATATGCCTTTTAAGTGATCCCTTGGCCGGACCTGCGCCCATGTTCACGCCGGTAAAAAGTATGGGGCGCTTTCGGGCTGTTGCCGACATGACTTTTTGAGACAAAGCAATGGCAGGTGAGGGCATCACCATCTTGACGCAATTCTCTACCGTCTTTAAGGAATCGAAAAGTAGGATATCCTGCGTACCGCCACCAATGTCTATAGCTAAAATAAGCATAGGTAAACCTCACAAAGAAAGTAATGGGGCTATTTTAACACTGAGGAGAAAGCAGCGCTACTTTATCAGTTCCAGCCCACCCATGTAGGGCCTCAATACATCGGGAACGACTATGGAACCGTCTTCCTGCTGATAGTTTTCCATGATGGCGATTATTACGCGTGGAAGTGCCAGCCCTGATCCGTTGAGAGTATGCACATATTGTGGTTTTGCTCCAGCTTCCGGTCGATAGCGGATGTTGGCGCGACGGGCCTGAAAGTCGCCGCAGTTGGAGCACGAGCTCACTTCCAGCCATTCGTTGCTGCCCGGTGCCCACATCTCCAGATCAAAGCTGCGGTTTGCCGGAAACGAGATGTCCGCTGTGCAAAGCGCCAGCACGCGATAAGGCAGTTCCAGTTGCTGGCATATGGTCTCAGCATTCTTGACCAGTCTGTCAAGCTCATCTTCCGATTTTTCTGGCTCGACAAACTTGTACATTTCAACTTTCTCGAACTGATGCACACGCTTAATACCACGTGTGTCCCTGCCCGCCGACATCTTTTCGCGCCTGAAACAGGCAGTATGCGAAACGTAATACAGCGGCAACATGCCCGGCTGCAGAATCTCATCGCGATGCAGATTGGTCACCGGCACTTCGGCGGTGGGAACCAGCCAAAGGTCGTCTTCCTCATCATGATATATGTTATCGCCAAACTTGGGCAGACTGCCAGTGCCATACAAACAATCGGACTTAACCAGATATGGCGGGTATATTTCAGTATAGCCATGCTCTTTTATGTGCAAATCAAGCATGTACGACGTAAGCGCTCTCTGTAGCAGCGCACCCAGCCCTTTAAGCACATAGAAACGGGAGCCTGATAGCTTGGTCCCCCTGTCAAAGTCAATGATATCCAGCTTCGGGCCCAGATCCCAGTGCGCTATCACCTCAAAATCAGGCTTTCGCGGCTCACCCCAACTCCACACTACCTTGTTATCGTCTTCACCTTTACCAACGGGAGTATCGGGATGGGGAATGTTGGGAATCTGCAACAGCAAATCGTTAAGTTGCTGGTCAATCTGCCCGACTTTCTCATCAAAGGCTTTAATCTGATCTCCAACCTCGCGCATCTCGGCAATAAGGGCGGCGGGTTTTTCCTTCATCTTGGCTATCTGTTTGCTTACCTCGTTGCGTTTAGCCTTGAGGTTTTCCGATTCTGAGAGTACTTTGCGGCGATCAACGTCCAGCTTAAGTATATCGTCAATAGGCGCGGTGTCATTGCGACTGGCAACGGCACTGCGTACCATATCGGGATTTTCACGAATAGTTTTAAGATCGAGCATGTTTCTTAGCTCCTATTTGGATTTGAGCTGAGGGAACAGGATCACTTCACGGATTGATGGCTGGCCGGTAAGCAGCATAACAAGCCGGTCTATTCCAACGCCCAGCCCACCGGTTGGTGGCATACCGTATTCCAGCGCGGTAAGGAAATCCTCATCGGGCATCTCGGCTTCCTCATCACCCGCCTGCCGCATGGCAAGTTGCTGGGCAAAACGCTCTCTCTGATCCTGCGGATCGTTAAGCTCAGTAAAGGCGTTGGCTATTTCCATGCCCCCGGCAAACGCCTCAAAGCGCTCCACAAAACGTGGATCGTCCGGCTTCTTCTTGGCCAGCGGCGACATCTCCAGAGGATAGTCCATAAGAAATGTCGGCTGTATTAGGTTCGGCTCAACGTAGGTCGAAAGCAACTTGTCTATAAGGTTGCCACGCCCCATACGGTTATCAACATCTATGTGTAAATCCCGCATCTTTTGACGCAAACCCTCAGTATCGAGATAATCCTCAACATCGATTCCGCCATACTCTATTAAAGACTGGCGCAAGTCGATTCGTTTCCATGGTGCAGCAAAATCAATAACCTCATCGTTATAAGTGGTCTTGGTGGTACCCAGAACCTTCTGGGCAATAGATGAGATCATGTTCTCAACATTGACCATTACATCGTTGTAGTCAGCATAAGCTTCATAGCTCTCAATGCTGGTAAATTCCGGATTATGCTTGGTAGATATACCCTCGTTCCTGAAGATAGGACCGATTTCGTAAACCCTGTCCAGCCCACCGATAATAAGCCTCTTTAAATGCAGTTCGGTGGCAATACGCAAATACAATTGACGATCCAGCGTGTTGTGATGTGTAATAAAAGGCTTGGCCGATGCTCCACCGGCAGTGGGATTAAGTATCGGCGTTGATACCTCAATAAAATCACGCTCATCCAGCAGCCGGCGCATTTCCGTTATCACTTTGCTGCGGATTTTAAAAATCTTTTGTGCATCATCGTTAGATATGAGGTCCAGATAGCGCTGGCGGTATCTTTTCTCTACATCGGTGAGCCCATGCCATTTTTCCGGCAGCGGCTGCAACGACTTGGTAAGCATTGTAATTTCACTCGCTTCGACGGTTGTTTCCCCAGTGTTTGTCTTAAATAACCTGCCGTCTATACCAATAAAATCGCCTATATCGAAGTCTTTGAAAAAGGCGTATTTATCTTCGCCCAGCAGGTTTTTCTTAAGAAGCGCCTGAAGTTTTCCGGAGCTGTCTGCGATATGAAGAAACGTTATCTTGCCCATGCCACGTTTAGCAATAATACGCCCGGCAACACTAACGGTCAGGTTATCTGCATCGGGGTCCTTGTCCAAAAGCGCCATTGCTTGTTGTGTAGTATGGGTTTTGCAGTATCTGGAGGGATAGGGGTCTATGCCTCGCTCACGAATGCGCTCAAGCTTGGCCAGGCGCTGCTGCAGTATGTCTTCGCCTCTGTCTGTCATAATGTATACTCATATTTAATTAATTTTTACTACGGTCAGTTTGATAGTTCCGGCAGGAGCTTTTACCTGAGCAACCTGCCCCACTTTTTTTCCTATCAATGCCTTGCCTATGGGTGATTCATTTGATATTCTGCCATCTTTTGGGCTGGCCTCGGCACTTCCCACTAATGCATATTCTTCTTTATCGCCATCCTGATTTTTCACAATTACGTGTGAGCCAATTCTCACTTTATCCGAATGAGTATCTTCCTCGATAATTTTGGCATTCTTGATCATACCCTCAAGGGTGAGGATGCGTCCTTCGACGAACGCCTGCTCGTTTTTGGCATCGTCGTACTCGGCATTGTTCACGGTGCTACCGGCTTCTTTGGCCAAGCGAATCTTCTCTGCCACCTCATTGCGTCGGTGCAGATGCAAATTATCAAGCTCGTCCTTGATTTTTTTTAAGCCCTCAGGCGTTACAAATACGTCTTTTGCTTCCATCATCATCCTCCCACAAATACACTGGTGGGTAGTAAAAAAGACTGAGAATTGCAAACACAACCCTCAGTCACGTTTCTCAAAGGTTCCTGATTATAATATATAAGACATGGATTGTAAAGAGGCATTTATCAAAACAGCAATGGCAACCCACTTCATTATATATAATGATAAAAGCCTATTGCTTACAGTCTATCGATTCCCATATTCATTATAAAATGTTAATCCCTTGATATCCTTCCTCTCCCGAACAGGGACCTCTGCTGAATGCCCAACAGTTATAATAGCTTGCAGCACTTGCTCATCAGGAATCTTCAGTATTCTTTTAGCCGGCTCCTCCTGCGGTGCATCGCAGCATCCAATCCAGCCCGTTCCCAAACCAAGCGCATGCGCCTCAAGCAGCTTTCCCACAACATCGGGTTTCCCCTTCAAATGTACGTATCTGAGATCTTCCCCTGATTTCCTCATTATGTGATTTAGGTCACAGACACGTATGCTTTATACCACCACAATGTGGTACACA
>JABGRK010000014.1:0-1555 GCA_018648325.1 Chloroflexota bacterium | reverse complement strand
CCACAATGTGGTACACAAAATCAAGCAATAACAGCAAAATAAAAGGAGGAAACACATGTTAAAGCCACTCGTAGTAAAGTTATTATTTGTAACTACACTGGTAGCAAGCTTAATGGTTGCGGCAGCAGCACCAGCTTTTGCCCATCCCACTTCTAATCCTTTTGCGGGTACGGAGCTGAGCCCGTCCATCCAATCTGCTGACGTAGGTACATCTACCAGCGTGGACGTAGTCTTCCACGTTAACAGCGTCTACGCATCATCAGGTATCGATTGGAAAGTCGGATTCGATCCTGCCATTTTGCAGGTTACCTCGGTGACCCCCAGCGGCTTGTATTACAACACTGTATCAACGAATACATACGACAATACAGGCGGCCTCATCGAGTACTCAGCATCGGGCGCGACGCTGGCTAACGTCGAGTTCGTCGTGGCCACGATCAATTTTGACGTCATTGCGGACGGGACATCAGCCTTAAGCTTGTTCCAGACGCGTCAGATTATTCCAGGTTATGGCCCGTTTGGAATCGACGGTACCGCAGTTGGTGCGCAGATTACAGGCGTGGCAGCCCCGGTCGTTTTCACCAGCGGTGACGGCGTGACCACATGGGATCCGATCTTCCCGTCATCCGCCTATCCGAATTGGACTACAACGCTTGCCACGAACGTGCCGGCGGTAGGCCTTAATGCAAACTGGGTGAACCCTCACAACGCCTTCGAGTTTGGTACCGGGGCACACCCGTGGGACAACTCAGGTTTCCCCGGATACTTCGAGGCAACGTGGATCAATGCGTGGTCCAACCTGGGCTCACAGGGCCCCGGTGGACATAACTGGACCAAGTATGAGATCCCTGTGTCCGGTAGTGGCGACTTTGTGCTCCAGCTGCTCGCGGATAACCTCTCCTGGATATACTTGGACGATACGCTGGTCGGATTCCAGGGCACCGACCTATCACAGAACGACTATCCGGTGACCCTGTCCGGTAATCACACTCTCACATTTATCATCTTCGACGGTGGAGGTTTGGCTGGCGGTAAGTTCCGCCTGGAAACCAACACCGGTATAGTGTTCCCTGACACCGACGACGATGGTCTGACTGATCCTGAAGAGGTTCTATACGGTACGGACCCGAACAACCCGGACTCCGACGGTGACGGTGTGAGCGATGGCGACGAAGTAGCAGCAGGCACCGACCCGACAGCAGCATCCAACGCCGCTCCTACTGCCGATGCAGGTGCAGACCAGACAGTGGAGGGTAACCAAATCGGTGGAGCCAGTGTAACACTTGATGGTTCTGGATCAAGCGACCCTGACGGCGATCCTTTGGATTACTCCTGGACATGGTCAGGTGGTTCTGCAACAGGTGTGAATCCGGCAATATCACTACCACTGGGAACTACCGCAATAAACCTGGACGTTGCTGACGAGCAGTACAACGACTCTGATGACGTCCTGATAACAGTAGTAGACACAACAGCACCCGTAGTGATAGCAGCGGCAGATATCACGGTAGAGGGTAATACAACAGGCGGATATGTTGGAGCAGTTGGCTCAGCC
>JABGRK010000013.1 GCA_018648325.1 Chloroflexota bacterium | reverse complement strand
TGTTCACACTCAGGATGTGCAGCACTGCCACATAAGCTATTAGTTCCGGTCATATGGTCAATGGTATCACTGAATGCCTGCTTGATACCGTCCCGTATTGCTACTAATGTAGCCGTGGTGTATACATTGTTATTCATGTTATCTATATTTACCAACACGGAATCAATATTAGTCTTTATGTTTGCAAGAGCGTCTACCTCTCCAAAATCATTTATATGGGCAACCAGAAACGACTTTGCCTGGTTTAACGAATCCTGAATGGCAGTAATATTATGCGAACCAATGCCTTGATTAGTGATTACGGCGGCCTCCAGGAGATTATGTGCAACTGCTGTCTGTTGTACGAATTCAGCGGTTTCCTCATGGTCTGCTACGATCTCCCTGGCAACCCATAATCTATCAAGAAGCACGTCCTTGCCTTCTATAAACTCATCAATAGAAATATTCTCCATATCACTGATAACCTCATTCACCATGGCAACAAACGCCTGGTGCTCTTCACTGGCCACAGCATCAGCCTCAAGATCAGCATCATGAACATCAATCTCTCCACGAAGCATCCTGGCAAACGTAAGCAGATAATCCGTGCTTGAAGCCTCAACAGGAGGATCAATCACGTTATCTAGAAGCAAGGCTGAATCGTATAGAGCATGACCGGTATTGAAACCAGCATCATCAACATCATTTCCACTTGCATCGACATCGAATACGCTGAATCGAAGCGTTGTCAATCCTGATGCCAACTCTATACCACCGGCGGCTGTGGCGAAGGAGAGCCAGCCTGTTTCGTAACCATTACCAGAACCCGCATACGTATCCAATGTATCAAGTGGCAATCCGCTTTTATAGAAATAATCCACATTAAGGGTTTTGTTGTTTACAAAGGAGCTATATACTGACCCTGTAGCAAGCTCAGCTATTGAGTTGCCAACAGAGTTGAGCAACTCAACCTTGAAATAATCATTCAGCTGAGAACTCTTTATCTGAGCGGAATTTATGTGAGTGGCAATAAAATTGTAATCAAACGAGATCTGGCGGCTTTCACCACCTGCGGGAACAGTGAAGTCCCAGTCCAGATATCCTTTACTTCCATTATTCCCGAGCCCGGTATGGATCACGGCAAAATTGTTATCACCTGCATCATTACTACCAAAGCTTTCAGCAAAGACTGCATGGCTCTTGGAAGGACCGGCGTCAGGTACCGTGATAGGGCCAAAGGCCTTTGTAGTATAGGCATTCTGCCTTCTGTCCCAGGTCTCAATCGCAGACCAGCTGGAAGGGACCCAGTCCTGTGGATTGATCTGAGGCGTGTCCAAGTCGGCGTTAGCTGTAAAATACATTGCAATATTGTCTAAAAGAACGGCGGAATCCTTTAATGTGTTACCGGCAAGGAATTCTTTTACGTCAAAGAAAAACGTTATATCACCGCTTGGTATAGTGTGTGTTCTATCATAAACTGTCCAGTCTGTAGCTTTACCAACCGCGTCCGTAATTGGAGCATCAGGCAATCCGGATACCTCAGTAAGTGTATCATCAGTCGCTGTCACACGAAATACCTCATGTGATGTGCCACTTTTAACCAGCTTTAATACAAACATTTCGCTCGCTTGAGTATCAGCGGTAATAAAGTTGTAATTAAATATAGTTTGAAGATTACCGGGAGTTGCGAAATTGATAGTTACCTTCATATATCCGTTAGTTGCTGTGTCATAGGTATGGAGTACGGCAAATTCATCAGTGCTAACGCCTTGATTAAAGTTTTCAAAGAATTTAGCAGTGGAAGTATCATTCTGTGTCGCGATGCTAGGTGCGTAGTAGCTACCGAAGTTATCCGAAGTATAAGCATTCTGCATGGGGGTCCATGTATTTTTCGCTGTCCAGTCAGCTAGCACCTGTGTCTGGGCCACAGGGGCCGGGGTAAAATATGTGGCAATATTGTCTAAAAGTACGGCAGAATCTATTTTAGAATCAAAAGCATCTGATACGTCAAAGACGAGTGTTGTTATTCCAGATGGTACGACGATTTGCCTCTCAAAAGTTTGCCAGCCTGTAGTGCCACCAAGACCTGTTCTATCACCGTTTACATCATTTCTCGTATCCAGTGTATCATAAGGCAATCCGCTTGTCGCGGTAAGTGATGACTTTGACTCCCATGCTGACTCATAAGTAAGTTGTCTTGTTGTGAGGCCAGATATAGCAGATACTTCAAACGCATCTGGAGCAGTACCACCACCAAGCTCACTGGTTATAAAGTTGTAATCAAAGATAGCTTGTAGAGTACCGGGTGTATTGAAGTCTAGCGTTATCTTCAGAAATCCGTTGTTTTCGTTAGTACTATATCCGGTATGGACCACTGCGAAATTCGCATCACTGCCAAAATTTTCAGTAAATTGTACATCACCAATGGTAGTCTCTGAATTAGAACCAGGTGCAGAAAATGCACCAAAAGCAGAATCAGTATAGGCATTTTTCTTGGTCCAACTATTAGCTACATTTTGGGTCCAGGTAGTCGGAGTTCCGGGATGTGCACCTGCTGCACCATCATCATAGTTTTTTAAAACATTATCTTTATAAGGATTCTTTGCGTTATCACTGCTAAATTGAAAATCTTTAAACGAATAAACATTACCCTGATTATCTGAAATTGTGCCAGTCATAAAATTATCA
>JABGRK010000004.1 GCA_018648325.1 Chloroflexota bacterium | reverse complement strand
AAACTTTTGGCTTATGATGATTTTTTCTTGAAGTATGATGTGTATACTCTTGAAAAGCGGATGGAGTTATTAGAAATTACGGTTGTTAAAAAGAAAAAGGTGTGATACTGAAGGCAGTTTTGAATATTGACATCTGTGGATAGGGTCTTTATATTTCCTATCCTTTGTCTGTCATGCAGATGGACGAGGTCTCGATGCCGATTCGGCTGTTGCAAAGGGGACGTGATGCACGTGCCGAGATGGGTGACCCTTCACGAAAAATTGTGGTTTTACACAGATAATATGAGAAAAAACCTTACAAAATAAAGAGAGCTCATAATAATAATTGCTGCCAGGAGCATATAAACAGTATGTCATCAAATTATCGGTTTGAAGATTATCAAAGCAAGCTTAGGGCCGGTCGCAATGAAATCAGTTCGAACCGTTTATTTCCAAAGCTGAAAACGAATGCGCAAGGCCTGGCTATTCCACATATACAACCCCGGGTGAAGTTGGTACCGGCCGAGATTTATCGACTGATACGCCCCTATGTCTCGGTACGTTTCATGACGCAGATAAAGGCAGTGGTACCGCTTGCTATTTACCTTATCCTGTTTCAGATCCTCATTCTGCGACAGTTGGAAGCGGACTACTGGGTTATTAGCGGAGGACTTTTTGCCGTCATTGTTGGTCTCATGTTCTTTATGGAGGGCCTCAAGCTTGGGCTGATGCCATTCGGTACTGCGATTGGTTCCAAGCTGCCACGCAAATTACCATTGCCCTTTGTGTTATTGATTACGGCACTACTGGGTATTGGAGTGACCTTCGCTGAACCGGCAATCAGTGCACTCAAGGCGGCGGGCCAAAATGTATCCGTCGAGCAAGCACCCTATCTTTTTACTCTACTAAACGACTGGTCTGATGTGTTGGTACTGGTGGTTGGTGCCAGCGTGGGTCTTGCGGCAGTACTTGGCACACTAAGATTTATCTATGGCTGGAGTCTGAAACCTCTGATTTATACCACTCTGGTACCATTGCTGGCGCTAACTGTATTCGCATCGATGGATCCTGAATTACAGAAAGTGATTGGTCTGGCCTGGGACTGTGGTGCGGTGACAACCGGACCGGTTACAGTGCCGCTGGTACTCTCGCTGGGTATTGGTATCGCGGCATCTGCAGGCAAAGGCGATTCAGAATTGTCGGGGTTTGGTATCGTAACCCTTGCTTCCCTGTTTCCTATCATCGGGGTGTTCCTGCTGGCACTTTATGTCTCCACCAGCCTGTCACCCGCAGAGATTATTGCTGCAGCCAAAGTGGCCTCTGGTGTGGTACAAACCATGACACCGGCCTGGTATGAGAGCAGCCCTGGTAAAGAGATTGTACTGGGTGTGCGTGCGATTCTGCCACTGGTTCTGTTTCTGTTCTTTGTGTTTAAGGTCGTACTGAAAGCGAAGCTGCAGAACAGAGGTGAAATTATTTACGGTGTCGTGCTCACCATTATCGGTATGTGCATCTTTAACCTGGGTCTTACCTATGGGCTTTCGAATCTTGGTAATCATGTTGGTAAACTGGTTCCTGCTGCATTCCTGGAAGTACCTGGCATAGAAATATCGCCCATTTACATATTCATTGTCGGTGAGACACTCGTGCTGTTATTTGCCTGGGCATTGGGTTATGGGGCAACAATGGCGGAACCCGCGTTAAATGCTCTTGGTGAGACTACGGAGAATTTGACCAATGGTGTGTTCAAAAAAAGTATGTTGTTAAAAGCAGTATCTCTCGGCGTTGCTGTTGGAATTTCCACTGGCGTAGCAAAACTGGTGTTTGATCTACCGCTGGTCTGGTTGCTGGTGCCAAGCTATTTGTTAGCGACTGTGCTGACTTATTTTTCAACCGAGCAATTCGTGAATGTTGCCTGGGATAGTGCCGGGGTAACGACCGGCCCGATCACCGTACCCCTGGTGTTAGCCATGGGGCTGGGGATTGGTGGGGCGATGAATGCCGTGGAAGGTTTCGGTATTCTCTGTCTCGCGTCCATAGGGCCGATAATCAGCGTCATGGTGATGGGCTTGTGGGCACGTTACCAAATCCAGAAACAAACCATGGCATCAATTAATATCATTTCTGAATCACAAGAACAGGAGGGGCAGGCCACCTTATGAGCAAACCAGATATTGTCTATTTAACGGATGTCGCCCTGATTACCTGTGTTATACAGGAAGGCCGTGGCGACCAGATTCTAGCGGCTGCACGTAAACTCGGTGTATCCATTGGCGCCACTGTACATCATTCCAGAGGTACCGGAGTACGAGAACGCCTGGGTTTGTGGGGGATTGCGGTCGAATCTGAAAAGGAGGTTGTCAGTGTGCTGGTTTCATCTGAGCAAAGGGACGTGGTCTTCGATGCGCTTTATCGTGCGGCTGAGTTCGATATGCCGGGTGTGGGCTTTATGTATATGACACAGCTTGAGAAGGTGGCGAAGTATTTGCCGGAAAACCTTCTCAAATCCCTCAACTCAAAATCTGGATGATTATCGATCATGGATAGTATTACTGATACAAAACATCACTTGTCAATCAAGGCAGTGAAGCTCATTACCTGCGTATTGAACGGTAAAAATATAGATGGAGAAGGCGATCTGCTGCATGCACTTTACGAGGAGAAAAAGATTACACGCGCCAACAGTATCAAATGTCGGGGATACGCCTCTCTGTTTGATGCAAAAACTGTAGGTGACGGGCTTCCAGAACCACGTTTTGCAAGAATAATCGAAGTAATTGTGCCAGAAACCGAGGCTGATGATGTGTTTGATTTCATCTATGAGAAAGCAGAACTCGGCAAGCCCGGTGCCGGGGTGGTATACATGGCTTCATTACTGGGGGCCAGCAGCTATTCTTTGCCCCGGGATGTTCCGCAAGAGGTATAAAGGCCTGAAATCCGGCATCGGCTTTATCTGGAGATGGAATCTGGGGACAGTATACCTATTAGCAATTTATATTTTTTCTACTCTGTTGTTATATGGCCGGTATCGCCACGAACCCGACGCACCCTACAGCCTATAAGGAATGACCGCTATGAGTAGATAGCAGTTATAAGTAATCAAAGAAATTAATT
>JABGRK010000009.1:110411-261099 GCA_018648325.1 Chloroflexota bacterium | reverse complement strand
GAGTATATCCGTATGAGGATGGTATATCGGTGTATTTCCAGATAACCACCGAACGCAAAAAGGCTGAGGAAGATTTGAAGGCGAGCGAGACAAAGTTCCGTGGTTTGTACGAATCAATTGGTATGGGGACGGCACTCTGTGAAGTAATAACAGACAAAAAGGGTAAAGCAGTTAACTATAGATTTCTTGATATAAATGAGAAATATACGGATATGACCGGTATAACACGCGAAATGGCCATAGGCAAAACTGCGACCCAGATAGCTCCAAATATAGAGCAACACTGGATTGATACTTTGGGAGCAGTAGCGATTACCGGTAAATCAACCTACTTTGAAAACTACTATGCTACGAGTGATCAGCACTTCTCGCTGTATGCATACAGCCCTGCCATGAATCAGTTTGCATGCCTTGTGCAGGATATCACCGAACGCAGGCGTGCTGAGCAGGAAATAAGCAGGCTTGCCAAGTTTCCCAGCGAGAACCCCAACCCTGTACTGCGTATTGACAAGGATGGCACCGTTATCTACGCCAACGATGCCAGCGGTATTTTGCTAGATACCTGGGGATACTCCAATACTAAGTGTGTTCCTGAGAGAACAAGAGAAATAATCACCGAAGTTTTGCAGTCTGGTGTGAAATCTGATGTTGAAGTGGATTGTGATAGCAGTATACTTGCTTTGACATTTGCCCCGGTATCCGATCTGGATCAGGTTAATGTGTATGGGCTGGACATCACCGAACGCAGGCGTGCTGAGCAGCAGCGAGAAAAGCTGTTGACTCAACTGGAGAGTAAGACCAAGGAGCTGGAGCAGATCATATACGTGTCATCGCATGATCTGCGGTCTCCGCTGGTAAACATACGGGGGTTTGCCGGGGAGTTGGAAAACTCGCTCAATGGGGTGCGCCGTATATTGAATGAAACTGGTATTCCGTCTGTAGTGCGGGAATCGTTTAATACCGTTGTGGATAATGATATCAGCGGTTCGATCAAATATATCAATTCCAGCGTATACAAGATGGACTCACTACTGTCTGGTCTGCTCAAGCTTTCAAGGCTGGGACGTGCTGCAATGCATTTAATCAGAATAGATATGAACGATCTTATTTCACTGGTCACTCAATCATTCGAATATAAAATCAAGGAGTATGGTATTACGCTTGAGCTTGAAGATTTATTGCTATGCTATGGGGACAGGGTGCAGATCAATCAGGTATTTTCCAATCTAATTGATAATGCCATCAAGTTCCGAGATCCAAATCGTAGCGCAATCATCAGGATATCAAGCAGCCAGAGCGGAGAGCATATTGTATATTGCGTTGAGGATAACGGTGTCGGTATAATGCCCGAATATCAGACCAAGATATTTGAGATATTCCATCAACTCAATCCAAAGCAATCAGAAGGGGATGGACTGGGATTGACTATTGTACAGAGAATAGTTGACAGGCATGGCGGCAGGGTGTGGCTTGAGCCTGCGATTGATCAGGGGAGCAAGTTCTGTGTATCTTTGCCGGCAAACAAAAGTACAAAACGAGGTGTAAAAAATGGCTAGCGAAGTGGCAATACTTATAGTTGAAGACGATGAGGGGCATGCGATGCTCATTGAGAAGAACCTGCGTCGGGCGCTTATCAGAAACGAGATAGTAAGATTCAGGGACGGGCAGGAAGTGCTGGATTTTCTTTTCAGGAAAGGCGACGGCCCTCATAGAGTATTGGGTGAGAAGTATCTTATGCTTTTGGACATAAGAATGCCCAAGGTAGACGGTGTTGAGGTGCTGCGCCAGATAAAGCAGGATGAGGAATTGTCCAGTATGCCAATAATTATGGTTACCACCACCGATGATCCGCGAGAGGTAGACCAGTGTCATGCATTGGGTTGCAACAACTATGTTACCAAGCCGGTTGAGTACGAAAAATTTGTTAAGACAATAGAGAAATTGGGTTTATTTATAATGGTCGTTGAGGTGCCCAGGCTAAACGGGGATGTGTCCCATGGTAAAAAAATCGCTTAATAAAACGACAGCAACAATCCTTGTTGTTGAGGATGATGAGTCTCTGTGCCATCTGATAAAGAGGCGGCTTGACCGCGCCGACTTCAACTCCGAAGTTGCCTTTAGCGGAGCAGAGGCAATCCGCCGAGCCGTCGCGACCCCTCCGGCGCTTGTTCTGCTGGACTATAAGCTGCCGGATATGCCCGCTGAAGAGGTGATAACCGCCTTAAACGAGCATAACATCGCTTTTGTCATTGCCACCGGTCAGGGCGACGAAAAGACGGCTGTAGCAATGATGAAGTTGGGTGCGCGGGACTATGTTGTTAAGGACTACAACTTTCTTGACCGCCTGCCGCAGGTAGTAAAGCAAACGCTGGATAAGCTGGAAACCGAGAGTAAGCTGCGGGTTGCCGAGGAAGATTTAAGGGTGAGCGAAGAGCGATATCGATCGCTGTATGAAAGTGCGCCTGAGGGTATCGTGGTTGTAGATGCAACCGGATATATAACAAGTTCCAACGCTGCTTTTAGTAACATTACAGGTTTTAGCCCTGATGAGATAGTTGGTATTCATTTTGCCCAATTACCTATGATAAAGGGCATAGAAGGTTTTGATTTTGCCCAGGTTTTTTCTGCAATTGTGGCAGGCCAAATTAGTGGGGGGTTTGAATTTCCCTGGAGACATAAAAACGGGGATATACGGATAGGACACTGTACACCGGGCATTTTGGGCAATGGTGAAGGTATTACCGGTTTGCAGTTAATCCTGAGTGATATTACCGAGCGCAAGCAGGCCGAGGAAGCGCTGATAGAAAGTGAACAAAAGTTTCGTGGTTTGTACGAGAGCATGGACATGGGCACTGCGCTTTGTGAAGTGGTAACAGACAAAAATGGTAATGTAATTGACTATATATTTCTTGATATAGATGAGAAATATACTCTGATTACCGGAATAACACGCGAAATAGCCATTGGAAAGACAGCGCATGAGGTAGATCCTAACATAGAGCAATGCTGGATTGATGTTATGGGCGAAGTAGCCACTACCGGCAAGAGTGACTACTACGAAAATTATTATGCAAGCAACGATAAATATTATGCATTATATGCCTATTGCCCTGCAAAGAACCGGTTTGCATGTCTTGTACAGGATATCACCGAGCGCAAGCGTGCTGAGGAATCGTTACGAGAAAGTGAGAAGAAATTCAAGACTGCCGTGTTACATTCGGGAATTATCTTTGCACACACTGATTGTAATTTACGTTATACATGGATTACTAATCCTCATCCAGATTTTAACCCGGAAACTATGATTGGAAAGCAAGATATAGAGCTATCAGATAATCAGGGATCAAGAAAATTGATGGAAATGAAGCAAGAGGTGATTGAAACAGCGAGTAAGAAACGAAGAGATATCAGTTTTCCACTATCGAATGGCAACCATGTATTTGATATTATTGCCGAGCCGTTGAGAGATGGTAATGGGCAAGTCATTGGTGTATCAACCTGTGCTTTGGCCATTACCGAGCGCAAACGTGCCGAGGAGCAGATCAAAGAAACCCAAATTCTTCTTAAATCCAGCATTGAAAGTCCCAAGGACATGATAATCCTGTCTCTCGACAGGCAGTATCGGTATCTCTACTTTAACAAAATCCATGAAGAATCAATGAACCAAGTTTATAATTTGCGTCCCAAAATAGGGGATATCATTTTTGACTATATGACCAATAAAGAGGATGTGGCAACCGTTAAGGCTCATTACGACAGGGCACTGGGCGGTGAGGGACATACCACAATTGATGAATATGGTGTTGCTGAGCGCAATTATTACGAGGTTAGATATAACCCTATTTACAACGATGACAATGAAATAATCGGAGTTACATCCTTTGCATCTGATATTACCGATCGCAAGCGCGCCGAGGAGCAGATACGGAAGAGTGAAAAAGATTTAGCTGAGGCGCGACGATTAGCTGGTATTGGGAGTTGGGAATGGTTTCCCGAAAGCGGCCATATCAATCTGAATGACCAGTGGATTAATATTTTGGGGTATGTTGTTGGGGAAAGGGAGTTTGATTTCAAGTGGTGGCAAGAGAGTATTGATCCTGATAGCGAACCGGTGTTTGAAAAGGCTTTAAGTGATTACCTTGAAGGTAGAAAGTCAAAATACGAATTGGAATACCGGATGAAAACCAAGGAGGGGAACTGGAAATGGATATGGGCTGTTGGTGAATGTGTCGAATGGGACAAAGCCAAAAAACCTGTTCGGTTTCTGGGTACTCATATAGATATTACCGATCGCAAGCGTGCCGAGGAGCAGATACGCAAGCTGGGCAGCGCTGTTGATCAGTCAATCGATGGAATAGCGATGAACGATTCTACCCGCAAGATTGTATATGCCAACCAGACCTATGCGAGTATGCATGGCTATACGATGCAAGAGATAATGGAATTGAGGTTCAAGGACCTGATCCCGGGTGACGGTGGTCAAACCTGGCCAGTTATACGGGAATCGGTGCGAGGTAAAGATGCATGGTCGGGTGAAATAGACCACATTAGAAAAGACGGTACAACCTTCCCTGCTTATTTATCGATTACCAATCTGAGAGATGAAACTGGCAAGCAAATTGGGGTGCTGTCAATTTGCCGCGATATCACCGAGAGCAAGCGTGCTGAGGAAAAACTTAGACTGAGTGCGGCGCAGTGGCAAGACACATTCGATGCTATGAATGATCCCGTCTGCTTACTCAATGTGCGGCACGAAATACTCAGATACAACAAGGCCATGGTAGAGTTTGTTGGCAAGCCTGCGGATGAGATTACGGGCACGCTATGCTGGGAGCTTATACACGGCACAAAGGAACCTGTAAAGGATTGCCCGCTGGAGCGGATGAAGCAAAGCCTAAAAAAGGAAACGATGGTTTTAGAGGCGGGCGATAGTATTTACGAAGTAACCGTCCATCCGGAATTTGATGCAGATGGTGTTCTTATTGGCAGTGTGCATATTATAGCCGATATTACTGAGCGCAAGCAGGCTGAGGAAGCGCTGAAACAGCGGTTGGAGTTGGAGAGCCTTGTTGCCGAGATATCCAATGAGCTTGCAAATATCCCAACGGATCGAATTGATAATGGCATCAATTTTGCGCTGGAGAAAATTGCCCGGTTTACGGGTGCAAATCGTAGTTCACTATTCACGTTTTCTGATGATTTGCAATTTGGCACCAATACTCACGAGTGGTGCTCAAATCCTGATGATTCACAAATCGATCAATTGCAAAACTTTCTATTTGATATGTTCGGATATCATAAAAAGCAACTGATCAATCTTGAAAGCATCGTGATATCAGGCATTAATGATTACCCAGCTGAGGCTGTATCTGAGAAAGAGTGGATCAGGGAACACGGGTTCCGCTCAATGTTGTTTGTACCCATAAACAGGCGGGGAAAGCTACACAGTACGGTAGGGATATACGGAGAAACAGGCAAGGAAATAGTGTGGACCGAGGATTTTGTTACATTCCTTAATATAATTGGAAACACACTTACGACCTGTCTGGAGCGCAAGTATGCCGATGAATCACTACGTGCGTCTGAAGAGAAATACGCCAACCTTGTTGAACGTGGCAATGACGGCATCATCATTATTCAGGGCAACTCGCTCAAATTCGTCAACTCAAAAATGGCCAAAATGACCGGTTATACGCCTGAGGAACTAGCCGGCAAACCATTTATTGAATTTGTCGCTACCGGAGACAAAAAGACGGTAATGGACAGATATACAAAGCGAATGAGTGGGGAGAAAGTTCCAAGCGAGTATGAAATTGCGATAGTACGTAAAGATGGTACGGAGATGTCCGTAGAGATAAACGCCAGTTTGACTAAATACGAGGGTGCCCCTGCCGATATGGCCATAATTCGCGACGTCACCGAGCGCAAGAAGTATGAGCAGGCGCTAGTGTCATCGGAAGCAAAGACCAGGGCCATACTGAGCGCTATTCCGGATATGATATTTGTGATGAAAAAGGACGGCACCATCATAGATTACATCCCATCCTCGGTAATGAAATCATCCATTCCTGTCAATAAGTTTTTGGGCAAGAAGATAAAGGATGTACTACCACCGGAAATGGCAGCGGGCTTAATGAGGTTGCTTGCAAAAGCCTTTAAGAGTGGAAAGCTACAGTCGGATGAGGGCAGTATGGAATTGCCCGACGGAGAGCATTTCTACGACAACAGGATTATTGTGCTTGATAAGGACACGGCTCTGGGCATTGCTCAGGACATCACCGAGCGAAAGCGCGTTGACAGGGAGTTGAAGGAGAGCGAAGAGAACGTTCGTTTGATGGTTTCCGAGGTGAAGGATTATGCGATCATTATGCTTGATCCAAATGGTGTGATAACTAGCTGGAATGAGGGGGCTGAGCGCATAAAAGGATATAGTGCAGATGAAATTATCGGCAAGCATTCCTCTATTTTCTATAGCAAGGAAGACATCAAGACAGGCAGATCTGACACTTTGCTAAAAGAGGCCGTTCGTATTGGCAGGGCTGAGGACGAGGGTTGGCGTATACGCAAAGACGGATCGCAGTTCGTGGCTAATGTAATAATTACAGCGATTCGTGATGAAAAGGGCAAACTTAAGGGTTATTCCAAGGTTACGCGCGATATCACCAATCGTAAGCAGGCAGAGGAGTCGCTGAAGAAACTGGGTAAGTTCAATGAAATGATTTTGGATTCTGCAGGCGAGGGCATCTATGGACTGGATCTAAATGGCACGACCACTTTTGCTAATCCTGCGGCTGCCAGTATGATTGGCTGGGAACTGGACGATCTTACAGGAAAAAGTCAACACGATATTTTGCATCACTCGCACGCTGATGGAACTCACTATAAACGTAAGGAGTGTCCAATATATGCCGCTTTTAAGGACGGGAAGGTCCATCATGTTGCCGATGAGGTATTTTGGCGCAAGGATGGCAGTAGCTTCCCTGTGGAATATATTAGTACTCCAATTCGAAATGAGCAGGACGTTTTAACCGGTGCCGTTGTAACTTTCAAAGATATTACCAAGCGCAAGCAGGCCGAGGAGCAGATCAAGAAGTACTCTGAGCATTTGGTGGATATGGTTGAAGAGAGAACGGCGCAACTGTCTGATAGCGAAGAGCGTTATCGCACACTGTTTAATAACACGGCTGACGTGGTTTATATGTATGACCGGAGCAATCAGGGCAACATGGGTAAAATTCTTGATGTAAATTCTGTAGCTATAAATCTGTATGGATATAGCAAAGAAGAATTGTTGGAGAGAACACCTTTTGAATTTGCTGATCCTGAACTTAAGAGGGATTATTCAAAACAAAGGCGAGAATTTGATGAAATCGGCAATACCATTTTTGAATCGATGCATATAACCAAAGACGGGAGAAAGATAGCCGTTGAGGTAAGTGCAAATGCGCTTGTTTATAAAGGGCTTGCTGCGGGTATATCAGTTGTAAGGGACATAACCAGACGAAAGGAAATGGAAGCGGCTCTGCAAGAAAGCGAGGAGCGCTACCGCACACTGTTTGATAATACAAACGACGCCGTATATGTTATGGAACGAGATACGGCAACCAACAAAGGTTATTTAACCAATGTTAATCAGGTTTTTATGGACAGATACGGATATACAAAAAATGAGTTTACAAAAATGTCTCCGCTGTCGCTCGTGGCACCGGAGGCCCAAGCTCAGTTCATAGGACAGATAAGAGATGAGCTGTTTGAGAAAGGTGCAATATCTTACGAAACAGTGCATATATCTAAGGGTGGTAAGAGAATGCCAGTTGAGATTAATGCACGTCGCTTTAGCTATAAAGACAGCCGTATCAGCATATCTGTTGCCAGGGATATAAGTGAGCGCAAGGCAATTGAAAAAGAGCGCATAGAGATTGTTGAAAAGCTGGCCAAAACAGAGAAGCTGGCTTTAGTCGGGCAGTTGGCGTCGGGAATAGCGCATGAATTGCGCAATCCGCTGGCTATCATTAACAATGCGGCGTATTATATCAACGCAAAGGTCAAGGACGATGATGATAAGGTGAAAAAGAGCCTTGCCTTTATACAACAGGAGGTGTTCAGATCATCGCATATAATCGAGGGGCTATTGGACCTTGCCCGTACCAAACAGCCTAACTATGAAATATGCGATATCAGGGATACCATAGATATTGTATTGGAGCACATTACACTGCCTGAAAACGTAACAGTATCGGTTAAGTGCCCGAAGGGTATTCCCAAACTGCAGTTTGATTGTATGCAGATTGAGAGGGTGTTTAACAATATTATCATCAACGCGATACAGTCTATGCCGGATGGGGGAGATGTCACAATTGATGGCAAGATGGCAGGGAAGTCCCTGGTTGTAATCATTAGCGATACCGGAGGTGGAATAGCGGTCGGGGATATTGATAAGATATTTGAACCTATGTTTACCACAAAGGAATCTATGGGTGGTATAGGAATAGGGCTGGCGGTAAGCAAGTCGATAATCGATGCGCACAGTGGTACAATGACGGTTGAGAGTACGATTGGTAAGGGAACTACGTTTACAGTTAAGCTGCCGTCAAAAGCAAGTATGTGAGGTGACCCGTGTTTGATAATAAAAGGATTTTAATTGTTGATGATGAGATGGGCATGCGTGAAACCATACAGGATGTTTTGCGCGACATCGGTTATAAAGTTGATACGGCTGAACACGGAATAAAAGCGCTGAGCTTGATGAAGAAGAACAAATACGATATCGCAATTCTGGATATTGTGATGCCCAAGATGGACGGAGTGAGCTTATTTAAGCAAATTAAGGAAGACTTTTCTGATACCAAGGTGATAATGATGACGGGATTTGGGGGAGATCATCCTATCGTAATGAAGGCTAATGAAATTGAAGATACTATTTTACTGATTAAACCCTACCATGTAAACGAACTCATTGATACGGTAAAAGCTCTTTAGCCCAGTTTGAGTATCTTATCAAGCATCTTGCGTATTTCTTTTAGAATGCCCCGCGCCTGTGTGCGGCGGTCTTCGTCAAACTCACCGAATTTTATGCTACTTACAGTCGTTTTTAATTTTTCTATCTGGGCAATTTTCAACTGTTGAAAATCTTTACCGGTAGCTTTTTTAACTTCTTTCTTTAGTGAATCCCGGTTAAGCTCTCCTTTTTCTACCTCAGAGAGTAAGCTGGCGCGTGATGTATTATCATCTATTTTTGCGATCTCTCTGGCTTCAAAAATGCCTATTTTGCCCTCTTTAACGGCCAAAGCCACGTCATTGTGACGCAGTAACTTCAATCGAGAGTCGATATATCCCAGGCTTTTATGCAACCTCTTGGTCAACCCGTCCATGGTATAGCCTATTTCGTCAATAAGCGTTCTTAAGTAGCGCGCTTCATCGACTTCGTCCAGTTTTTCCCTTTGTATATTTTCGATGAGGCTTTGTTCTAGTGACTCCAGTTCATTAATTTCCCTGAGAATACATGGTATCGGTTTTTTGGAGTGCATTGTCCAGGCTGCAAATCGGCGATGTCCCGCGATTATATGATATATATCGCCTTTTGCACGGACAACTATAGGTTGCATGAGGCCGGTATCCTTAATACTTCGGGCCAGCTCATCAAGCTTTTCCTTATTCATGCTTGTACGGGGCTGATCGGGGTTTGGCTTTATCAGCTTTATATCGATCAGGCGAGCTTCTTTATAAGCTTTTGTGCCTTCAGTCGAACCCAGAAGTTCGCGCATATCATCGAATATTTCCATATTATTTATGCTTTTTTTAAGTTTGCGATTCACGTTTTAAAAGCTCCCTTGCCAGAGATCGGTATTCTTCTGCACCATCTGATGATGCGGCATAGGCAGTTATTGGAAGTCCCTGCATTGCACCTTCGGCCAGCTTGATTCGTTGATTGATAATTGTGTCAAAAATCAGGTCCTTGAAGGTGGCGCGCACTTTTTTAGCGACATCCTGACTCAGCCTGGTGCGCTTGTCAAACATGGTTAGCAGCACGCCAAGGATAGATAGATCTACATTCAGTTCTTCGCGGACGGTGTTGATCACTTGCAGCAGGTGTTTTACACCGTAGAGCGATAGTGGATGACATTGAACCGGAATAAGAACTTCGTTGGCAGCCGCAAGAGCATTGACGGTAAGAAGTCCCAGACTGGGGGGGGCTATCCAATAATATGTAGTCGTAGTTATCTTTTATGGGTACCAGCTTCTTGTGCAGGACCTTTTCTCTGCCGATGCTTGATGCCAGTTGCATTTCAACAAGCGCCAGTTTAATATCTGACGGCGCAACAGATAGATTGGGCAGTTCGCTTTCAATTATAATCTGATCGATTGGGAATGACTGATTGCCCATCACCTCATGCATTGAATTTTTTAAATCGACCGGATTAACGCCCACGCTGATTGATAGTGACGCCTGCGGGTCAAGATCTACCAGCAGGACTGATTTCCCCAGTTCGGCCAGCGATGCGCCGAGGTTGACGCAGGTAATTGTCTTGCCCGTTCCACCTTTGTGTTGTGCCACTGTGATAATTTTTGCCATACTTGTTACTCCGGTTCCTCTCGATTTTCAATGAGTTCGCTTGTTTTTAATGTCTTATATTCAGAAATGAATGGTATGTAATTATGCCGAAGTCTATACTCATTTACATAAGTTTGTCAAGGTATTTACGTAGGTTATTACCTGCTGCTAAAAAGTAGAGTGGGTAGTATTCATTCCTGCCCTGTCACTATTGCATTGTACTGTAGGCCCTGTTTGGAGCTATTTCACGAACGTTTGCATAGTGACTCAACAGATGAGTTGATGGACATTCGATAATAATCACGTTCGTATTTGTATGCATTGCATATTGTTGTTCAAATTTGGTGTTCAGTATCAATGCAATATTGTTCATGCAGGTGCCACGCTGCTTTATATTATCGCTTTTAATCGTGATCAACTATAATTGCTCTGCTTGGTTGCATTTATATATACAGGTAGTTTGACCGTGAAGGTGGTGCCTTTGTCTATCTCGCTTTTGACTTTGATAGAGCCTTTGTGCGCTTCTATTATGGTTTTGCTTATGGAGAGGCCTATGCCGGAGCCTCCTGTGCCGTTTCTGGTAGTAAACAAGGGCTCGAACACTTTGCCTAAATGCTTCTCCTCAATACCCTTGCCTGTATCTATAAATTTAGTTGTAATTGTATTCTTGTTCTGGCGGCTGCTGATGGTGAGTGTCCCTCCATTTGGCATTGCCTGAAAGGCGTTGTTGATAATATTGTTAAATACTCGCTCAATTTGGCTTGCATCGGCCGCCATTTTGGGTGCATCATCTTGTTCCACGGTCAGATTTACATTTTCAGGTATATCAATTGTATCGATAAGCTCTGTTGTAAGTGCCTTAACATCTACTTCTTCTAATATTGGTTCTTTTGTTCTGGCTAAATCTAGCAGCCCCTCAATGACGTTAGATGATTGAAAAATCGCTTTTTGCATGAGCTCAAGATACTTGTGCCCCTTCTCGTCCGTGTCACTTAGCTTAAGTTTTAGCAGGTAAGCAGAGTTGCTTATAACACCCAGTGGATTGCGCAGATCATGAGCCACTCCGGAGGCCAACTGCCCGATTGTCGCCAGTTTTTCAGAAATGACTAGCTTATGCCGCGTGGACAGCAATTGCCTGACCATGCCTTTTACGGTTGATACCACATTACCGATCTCGTTTGAAGATATTTCATTTATACGCACATCATAGTTGCCTTCTGCGATGTTTTTTGCATAGTTATTTAATTTGTTTAATGGTTTTGTGATCATTCTGACGATAACGAGTGCTGCAATTGTGCCGGCAGTAGCAATGGCCCCCATTAAAGCTATCGCCATGTTTCTGCTGATTGCCTGATAACGATTTGCATTACTGAAAGTGGTTTCAGCAAGCTGTGAAGTGTTTGCTGTGATCTCTTTGGCTTTTAGATGGAGGTTGTTTGTTAGGATTTGCTCTTGTGCAACTATTGCGTCAACAGCTGTTTGTGATGCGCCACTTTCGATAAGCCTTTCTCTCTCGTCGTTGTTTTCAGCTAGAGCAAGGAACCACGTATTGAGATCGGAAAAAGCCGGAGGCATCGATTCGGTTTCCTCCATGTGATTGACCGCCGCTTTTTGTAGCAATACCTGAGCTGCGATATATCTTGACTGCCACTCTTGCTCCAGACGATCTTCCTTATACAGCAAGTACTCGTGTGAAACCATATCAAGTTCTGTTACGGCTATATTCAGGCCTATTGCCAGTTCTCTTAGCTCTGTTGCCTTGTTGACACGTCCGGAGTAAACAATAACCAGCAATGTGAGTACGATTGTTATCAGCACCGGTATGCTAAAACATATATAGATTATCTTTGTCAGTTTCATTTTTGCTTTTTACCAACGATCTATTTGGTTTATCTCTTTATTTATGCTTGCAAGTTCAGACTCACTAAATACCCTCCAGCCTCGTCTGTCCCGCTGTGGGTTTTTGATGATACCGGCTTTGAGCCAACGCAACAGTGTGGCACGACTGATACCCGTTTTTTTACAGACTTCAGCAGTGCGGAAGTACGTTTTTTTGTTTATGACAATTGGCATCATTTGTTCCTGTTACAGCATGAATATAGTTAATACGGGTTAACCATACCTGATAAGTTTTTGAAAACAATCACAAAGGGAATGCAAAGTATCACATTCGCATCACAATTTCCCTCTTCTCAATTTAATCCGTGTTAATGCCAGTTACAAAATGAACTTTATAGGCCTGTTATGCGTATATAATAGTAGAGAAGTAAAGATAGTTTGGGGCTGGAGTTAGCATGAAAAAATACGTTGTTATACTGCTGGCATTAATTATACTGGGAATGGGGATGCTTTCCGGATGCACATCAGGAAATTTGCAGGGTGACCCCAGCCAGATATCTCAGTTGTCCATGCCTGCACGCGAACATGGATATGGTAATTTTGAGTCAATGGTTATTACCAGCCAGTCCGAACTCGACACCTTTGTCTCAGAAGTTAATGCACAGGAGAACTGGAACAACAAGACAACGTTTATTAATGATGTGGCTTCATGGCGGATAGATTTTGCTGAGTCCAACCTGGTTCTTTACCGCCATACCGAGGGTTCAGGGTCAGTTGGTGTGACGCTCGGCGATCTCGCGCTTTCTGATGGCATTGCCTCTGTAAATATACAGCGCAACGTACCCGGTGTTGGTACTGCTGATATGGCATATTACTGCTATGCTTTCCAGGTAGGCAGAGATGCATCAGAGATGGAGATAAGCGTGGCCAATGGTGACAGTTTTACGATGGATATTCCGCGGGCTGGCGATGATGGTGTTCCGGCCACGGATCTTTTAATATTGCCTGCTCCTATCCATGATGTGCAGGTCAACATCGCTGAATCATACCCGGTGCAGATATTTGTTTATATAAAGGGCGGGCTATCTGACGGCGCAACCAGATTTAATGAGCTTAACGTAAGCCAGAGCGGCAACACCATAGATATCGAAGTGACCACAAGGCGTCTCAAGGACGTTCCTGCTACCATGGTATACGGTTATTTTGAGAAAAACGTGGCTTTGGGCAGTAACTTCACATCGGGGCAGACATATACCGTTAATGTTAACGACCAGACCACCAGCTTTGTGATGCCATAGCTTTTATCCCCGGTTCCTTCTGTCAGCCTTGTTTTCCTATCATTAATGATCTAGACTTAGGGTAGCTTTATTATCGCTTGCTAGGAGAATGTTTGCATGGTTATTGATCCTGTTTGCCATAAGCTGGTTTTTGAGGAAAAAGCGGCGGGTAGCTCCATGTATATGGGGGAAACGCATTACTTCTGTTCTGACCATTGTAAGAAATCGTTTGATAAAGAGCCCGGTGGTTATATTAGCGGAGAGTGCGATAATAAAGATAGCGGCGGCCATTGCGGCGCCTGCGGTCACTAGATACAACAAACATCAAGTATAAAAAAAAGAGGCTCTGTTTTAATTCAGGGCCTCTTTCTATTTAATCGGTTGTTAAATTTGCGCTTTACTTTCTTAGTACACCCTCTCGGCGCTTCTGGCGCGCGTACGCCGGTTTTTCCGGCACCCATGTGGTTGGCCTTACGCATCTGGCCTCAATGGCTTTTGATGGGCATATTGTGGCGCAACTGAGGCATCCCCAGCACTTGTCCGGCTCAACATAGGCACGTTTTTTGATCTGCGGCTCTTTGCCTTCTTTTACAACTTCGGTATCGCGCATATCGATGGCCTCAAACTGGCATACATGTATGCATCTGGGTTTGCCTGATTTTTTGTTCTTGCAGGCGATACATTTGTCCTGATCTATGGTTACCTGCCAGCGGCTCTTGTCCCAGCGCCATCCGGGCTGATACTCGCCATGTTGGCGGATGTGTGGTGCCCAGTGATGGCAGCAGCAATCGCAGCAGAAGCACAGCATGTAAAAGTTGGACGTCTGGTAATGCTCCATCGATCCGATCAGTCCGTCACGGTGCGCCTGCGTCAGTGCGGCAAGCGACTCTTCTTTTGATATCTCACGGTTGTGCCGCAGGATCACCGTTTCGGCAGCCACGTCGAACTGCAGGCATACCTGATCGTTCGTTCTCTTACAGGTCATGCCGCCGCCCGATACACGCCTGCGGCATGAGCAGTGCGCCAGCGCCCAGCGGTAGTGGCAGTTGATCACTTCACGGCCATCTTCCCACGGCTGAATCTGATCGGCGTCCGGGCCTGCAAGAATGGCCTCATAGGCAGGTAGTATTCTTCTGCCCTTGGTTCCTTCACGCGTACTGCGCTTTACTTGTGAGTTGTAGTCGCTTTCGCCCTCGTCGGCATAGCACCAGTCATTCCACAGGTTAAACACCTGTGGGCCGTATTTCAGATCAAGCGATGAGTTTGTCTGGCAACCATCATGAAACTGCATTATTCCGCGTGGCAGGAATCGGTATCCGTAGCGTGTTTTGCGGTCCCTGGCAAAAAGAACGCCTTTCTGGAAACCTGATTCCAGGATATCCTCGACCTGATTAAGGGGCATATCCAGTATTTTTGCCACGTTCTCAGCCTGATCTTCCAGAGGAAGGTCCTTCAGTAAATGAAATGATTCCATCTCGATGGGGGTGAATAGCCACTCCAGCAGCCTTCTGAGCTCCGGTGACGGCTTCTCCCCAATCAGTCTGGTCATCATTACCCTGTAGATGTCCCTGTCTGGATTAACATCCGGAATATCTTGCGCATTCGGTCCTTTTTTATAGGTATCCACGCGGTCATAAAGGGCGTGGTGCTCGGCCAGTGGCCAGGCCTGTATCTTCTCATCTTGTGTAAATGGCATTGCGTAAGACTCCTAAATAAAATAGGCGGAAGTGATTACCACTTCCGCTCATTCAAAAATGGCTATATCCAAGTAATTAATATAGCATATAATGGTCGCATACGCAACTAATTGTTGCTATAACAACTGCTGTTATTGCTAGCTCAAACGTTTACTGTTTCTTCTTCTTCGGCGTTACCAGCAGTAGCAGTGACGGCAGAACCACCATTGATGCTATCAGGGCCAAAAATATCATCAGCGCTGTCAGTATGCCGAAGGCCGAGAACATGGGCATGGGAGCAAAGCCCATGATGGTAAAACCGACGATACTGGATGCAGCAGAGCCCAGCAGCGCGATACCTGTGCCGCCTGCGGCCTGCCTTAGCGCCTGTAGTCTGCTGGATGTGTTCTTCATCTCTTCCCGGAATCGCTCGGTCATATGTATCGAATAATCGATTCCCACTCCCAGCGATATAGCACCAATTGTGGCGGTGATAAAGTTTAAGGCAAATCCGGTGAGGTACATAAGCCCGTAGAGCCACGCTATTACCAGTGCTATGGGAACGATGGTTACTATAGCGTATCTGAAGGAACGCAGGGTCAGTAGTAGCAGTAAAAGCGTGATTACTGCTGCGATGGGCAGTGACCTTTGCAGTGTCTCGGTTGTTGCATTAAACTGTGCAACGCGCGTAATTGGTGAACCGGTCAGGCCTGTCTTGGTGATAGCCTCGCTGTCTGCCAGCACCTTTATGTCTTCAGTAAGTGAGGTAAATGCAGCCGTGACGTTTTTCTGCTCACGCGTTCCGGGGATGGCTATATGTATCAACGATACATCCGGCTCGATGCCTTCCGGATCGTGGAAGAATTTTTCCTGAATTTGGCCTGCCGTAAAGACGGTATAAATAACTTCGTTAATTTCTGTGTGTATACCCGAACTCAGCATATAGGTATATGCTGCCTCGATTTGTGCGGCAGAATCTGGTATACGGTCTTCGTTGGCATCGGTTATTTGTACGCCGGTAGTAGTTAGTATCTGATCAATATCGTACTGGCTGGACGTCAGACGTCTCAGAAGATCAATGGCATGACCCGAGAAAATCTGGGCTGAACCATCACTATTTTTTACGATGTCGGGGTTGTCTGCCAAATTTGCGATAAGTATATTCATGGCTGACAGTGCGCCGGGATCGGTGAGATCTCCCTCTATATATATAGTTGCCCCTTCTCCACCCTGATCACCTCCATGTATATCCATTTTATCCAGGCTGACCACAAAATCAGAACTGGATTTGAAAAAATCCTTGGCATCCAGTGACGCCTCAAGTTTGAAGGCAAATATAGTTGCACCAATGGTCAGGGCGACTGCGACCGAGATAACCCAAACGCGGTAGCGAGCGATACTAGCGATAAGGTTTGGAAACCACCCTTGTGATGCATCAGTATTAGCAGACATCTTTTGAGGTTGAGCTACGGTTTCTGATATCTGTCCAAGGTTTTTATTTTGTATATACCACAACGGCAGTCCTACGAACAAGGCTATAGTGATAAGCAGGATAGCTGTGCCAATAGGAGCGCTGACGGCCACCAGAATGAGTATGCCTAAGCCGGTCATTGATGCCATTCCGATATATCCCAGTGCAATTGAAAGTTGTCTTTTATTTACGGTTAAAGCGGGCTTTTTCATGCGGTCAATGTGCATCATGGCTGCCGGAAGTACCAGCCCAAGCACTACATAGGACGCTGCTACTGCTATACCCGCAGCGATGCCGAAGTGAATGACTGACTCTATTCCTGAGGAAACATTGGACAGGAATGCAACACTGTCTGATGCCATGGCCAGCGTAAGTGCCCCCAGCACACCGATAAAACCGGCACGCAGAGCCATTTTAGGAGTCAGACCACGACGCTTTTCTTCATCGTAGCGTTTGAACGAATGCAGAGCAAAGTCTACTCCCAGCGATAGCATGGAAATGGGAACGATCATGTCGATGACCATCCCGCCTTTAATACCAATTAGGGCGGATATGCCTTTGAGCCATATCATCAGGATGCCAAGGCCAGCACCGGTTAGTATAACTGCCCAATAAGAGCGCATAGCAATAGCAGCTATAAGTATAACCGCGATAACGGTGAACATGATAAACGTTCCTGCTGCAAAGCCCTCATCCTCGGCTTCCAGGGTGACATCTATGGCTATTCCCCACAGGTTGTACGTTTGTTCGTCCCCGCGCAAAGAGCTTTGAATGTTACGGTTGAACTGCTCCTTGTTCTTAAGTGTTTCGTCTCCGCCAAGGGTGATCTCAGCACTTCCACCACCCAGTTTTTCATTATCTGCAAACACTTCAAGCCACAGGGCGGGAGATGTCCAGTAGTCTATCGCAATAGTGTTAATGGTTTTTGGTTCTGAGGTTCTTTTAACTGACAGCACTTGCGTGAAACCGCTGGTGTCAGCATCTTCGGCAAGAATATAGTGAAGTGCTATTTTAACCTGATTATCAGTGGCATGCTCAAGCGTTGTATCCAGGAGCGGATGTGCTACCAGCATGTCGGCTACTGCACTGGCAAGGCTATATGTTCCTACATACGACTGCTCTGAGTCTATGTCATATGCCGTGTACAAGTAGGGTTGAACTTCCAACCCCGCCGGAGCAAGCTCCCCTTGCTCGTCTTTATCTATAAGCGCCTGCTGGTTCTGATACAGCTCCCAAAGCGTTGCCTGGGTCAGGACATCTCCGGCTTCACTGTCTTTTGATTCCACAATATATGCGGAATAGTGAATTTGAGTGTCAAACCTCTCGTTAATTTGATCCCTTAAGGTAAAAGCCTCATCCTTGGGGTCCTGCGAGGCCTCCCCATTATCTGCCATTAGAAGCAGGGGGATAATAAGTAAAAAGGTAAGAACCACAGTGGCAATGATTATTTTACCCGAGCGGCGCTCGATGAAATTAGCTACTCTGGCAGCGATGGATGAGTCTGAATTGCTATTGCGCTGTGACATTGTTACTCCTCTTTCCAATTTGTATCAATAAATTGTTTGCAGCTGGCATTTAGGCAGCAGGGCAGGTATTGTTGCTCTGTTTCATGCACTGCCTTGATAAAGACCTCCAGCCCTCTGTTGAGTGCTTCCTGGTCGGCGGGTTTCATTTTTTCAAATACGAACGATAGCAGCAGGGAACTTTCTGTGCATACGCTGTTATATATTTGTCTGCCTTTTTCGGTCAGGTTGATTCTTATTACTCTTCTATCTTTACCGTCCAGCACACGCTCAAGCAGGTCTTTGCGTACCAGCCCTTCAACGATGCGTGTTGCTGCGGATTGTTCTATCAGCATGTTCTCGGCAAGCTCTTTCATAGTCAGGTTGTCTTTACCAAGAAGCGTTTCCAGTATGCCCACCTGCCGGTTGGTTAGATCCATTGACGAGCCGGTTATTGTGCGGTGCACTCCCACCTTAGTTAAAACCTGATTAAGCACCAACAATAGTTTGGCCAGTCTTTCTTCGCTTTCAACCATGGTATGCCTCCTTGATGCAAGTGCCGTGCATTACTGTCATACTATTTCTCATAAACAATTGATAACATAAATAGTTAACGTTGTCAAGTATATTATTTGTGCACACTGGTAATGTCTGTAAAACAAGGGGTATACCAAGAAGGTATTCAAATAAAAAGATAGGTTATCAGAAGATAACTATTTGATTTGAAGTGCTTTGATGGTGCAGAACTGCACGCATAAGGGGTCGCCGCCACAACGGTCACAAACGTAGAGCTTCTGTGTCACGTCGCTCCAGCGTATGGCATCATGCGGGCAGGCGTCACAGCAAGCCTCACACCCGGTGCAAAGTTCGTCGCTTATACTGATAATGCCTGTTTGCTCGTCCTGCGTTAGTGCGTCTGAAGGGCAGGCGTTAACGCAATCGGGATCATCACATAGCTGGCAGATATGCGGCACATACAGCGACTCGGGGTAGTTATCGGTTACGCGTATGTTGGCTTTTTCCAGGTTAACCGTGCCGCCGCTGTTTAAACTGCACACCATCTCACATATACGACATCCCGTACAAAGCGGTGTGTGAACCTCTATAATCTGCTTGCTTGCCATATCAAAAATCCTTTTTACGGGTGTTTAGCTTATTTTTTCTTCGGTTATTGCCAGTTTCTCAATCAAATCACTGCCCGGGACACCATCGGTGCTCCAGCCATGCAGTCCGTAGTATTCATCCAGAAATGTTTCATATTTGGGCTTATCAAGCCGGGACCACTCACGTCCTGATGTAAACCAGCTTTCAGGCGGATAGTCGTGCTTGCGGGTGCCAACGTTGAACTTGCCCAGCAGCAGGCGCTCTGTGCTGTAGATGCGCTCGGCGATCACTTTCAGGTCGTCCACTGACATATCCCAGCCAAGGGCCAGTTTAATCAGCTCACTGTACTCGGGGTACTGCGGGCAGTTGGGGCTGTTAAACACCGTCTGGAACCTGCATAGCCCCAGCGAGTCACACACGGCATACAGCAGTTCGTGCCACCAGATCATATACGACCGGCCTTCGTACGAGGTGTAGTCCGTAGGTATATGACGTCCGTAGACATTGTCGAACACTTCCTGCGGAAGCCCTATAATATCGATGCCGGGGCGGCTTCTATGTATATGGGTTGGCAGGGAGGTAACGCCTACCTGCAGTGCAAAGCTTTTTATCCCACCCGGCGAATGGTTGCACGACTTGTTTTTTATCATGGGCATATGCTCTGCTGCTTCCGGGGGCAATCTTTTGAGGGCAAAACTTCCGTCTGCCAGAATATCGCCAAATCCTCTGCGGTGCGCGATATCCTCCAGCATGGCCATGCGGTCTTCCATATTCTCTTTACGTAGCGGTCTTCCGATGTCCTTTTCGGTAATAATGCCGTTTTCCAGCAATTTTAAGGCAAAGCTTATCTGATACGCGCCAACGCCAAGCAGGTTGCATCTGTCGGCACCGTAGATAGTGCTCTCTGCATCAAGGCCACTGCCAAGCATTCCCCACTCAGGGCCTTCGCCCCGTGTGGCATAATTGCCCTCGCTGATCAGGTGTCGATGGCGGCAGTGTACCGCACAGCCCATGCAGGCGGACATTCCCACCGAATAGGGCATCAGGTCTTCGGCAAACACCCTGCCAATACCTTGTGCATATGGCTTGCTGGCAGTGGCTTCGCCATTTGTTACCGCCGGTTTTTTGGAATCTTCTGGGCGGCCCTCAAGCCCGGCTGGTTTCTTTTTGCCGTAGGCGTCCGGAGTGTAGCGCGGGTAGGAGTAGGATATGCGCTGCATTAGCGGCGTGCCCAGCTTGCCCAGCGTATCGATCCACTTGCGGCTCATTAAGATATCGGTTTGCTCTTTGTAGTACTTAAGCAGTCCTTTGGGGTCATCAAAGCTGACGTCCAGCGTTCCACGGGCGGCGATTGCCTTCAGGTTTTTTGTGCCCATGACACATCCCATGCCGAATTTACCGGCTGCATCCTTGGGGCCGCTGATGACCTGTGCCATGCGCACCAGATTCTCTCCGGCAACACCTATGGTTATAGATCTTACACGCTCGTCGTTATAATCATTTTTTATGGCAACCTGCGTTTCCCATGTATCCTTGCCCCACAGGTGTGCGGCGTCTTTTATCTCGATTTTGTCGTTGGTTATCATCAAATAGACGGGTGATTTGGCCTGCCCTCTGATAACCAGGTGATCAAACCCTGCGTATTTCATCTCCGCACCGAAGTGACCGCCGATGTTGGAATCGCCGAAGTTGCCGGTTTCCGGCGAGATGGCGCAGATATTAAAGCGACCTGTGCCAAAGCCGGGCAGGCCGGTAAGTAGGCCAACGCCGATAATAAGCGGATTGTCCGGGCCCATGGGGTCGATCTGGGGACCTGCAAGGTTGTATAGCAGGTAGTTGTTGATTCCCCTTGCGCCCAGGTATTTGCGACGCCATTCAATCGGTACGGTTTGCGACGTAATCGTTTTAGTGGTTAGATCAATATAGGCTATTTTCCTTGTTAGCATGGCTATTCCTCTTTAAACTTGCATAACTATTCTCATCATGACGTAAGGATTTCAGATTCGACAAATATACCATAATTTGGCCGCAATTGCGACATCTCTTGTCGGTAGCGATGTATTTGGAAAAGCGGGTATGAGGTACATTTTTACGATCAATCATGGCACAACATATTGACCGAATCAACTAAAAAATGTACTATTGTGCGATAGTCGTATAAGATTAATGACGTGAATTTGGACTCAAAGGAGAAGTAATATATGCCGTTTACCAGAGATGAGAAGATAAAAGTTTGGACTATTGGAGAGCACCACGCGCTTTATGATCGTGTGGAAACATATAAAAAAGGACCCAATGCTCAGGAAATCCCCCATGTGAGCAAGGATTTGGACATATACAGCGTGATGATGACCAGAATGGGTTCGGCTAAATCGCCTGAGTTCCGCCGCTTGCTGGAGTGGCTGTTTACACAGGTTGAGTTGGAAGTTTTTCATTTGCTCAGGGATATTCCTCTGGAGGATCAGCCCCAAAATCTGGCAAAGATGATGGATATACCGATCGATCAGATCGAGGATATACTTGAATCCGGTTTTCAGAAAGGCGCGCTGTTTGCCAGAGATCGTAAAACCCGTTACGGATATCGTTTTCTGCCGCGTGGAATGATGCAGTTCCACGACGGGTCTCAGACCAACTCATCGCTTGACCTGAAGTATGGCCCCAAACTGTTTCAGTTGTGGAACGACTGGTGTTATGCAGACGAGGGATTGGGTGATTATGAGAGGCAAAGGTCAAAACTGGTTAACCAGAGACCAAATGGCAGGAGGATACTGCCTGCCTATGAGGCCATACTTGCCAGCCCTGACGTTGATCAGTTGCAGTCGTGGGAAGACGGCCGCGAGGTGGTTAACTGCCACTACCGCTGGGCGATGTCGCATTGCTCGTGCCGCAGGCGAGTATCGGGCGGAGGTATGACCTGTAAAAGAACGAACGATCAGGTATGCCTTCAGTTTGATATTGCAGCCGAGACGGTTATACTTCGCCACAACCGCCCGATTACCAGAGAGGAATCGCTTGCAGCACTTACGCAGGCGCACAGGGACGGGCTGGTAGGTTCCATGGAGCATTACCAGACATCAAACTTTTTTATGCTGTGCTTCTGCTGCGACTGCTGCTGCCACCACTGGGCACCGCACATCCGCCAACATGGTGAGTATAGCCCCGGATGGCGCTGGACCAAGAGCCGCTGGCAGGTAACCATAGATCAGGACAAGTGTATTGCCTGCAAGAACAAGACATCGGGCAAACACAGGTGCATACATGTATGTCAGTTCGACGCCATCGAAATGCGTGACACCGAGGTTGTAAAAGAAGGCAAAGAGACTGCCATCAAGCCTCGTGCTTATGTTGAGCCTGACAAGTGCTGGGGATGTCTTAGTTGTGCCACCATATGCCCTACAAAAGCGATTGTGGCCAGATGCGTAAGGCCCACCGACTGGGTGCCGGAAAAACCGCTGTTTGCCCGCCAAAAGCGCTTTGATGGTTTGCAGGGGGCTGCTAAGTAGTCTGGTTTGATAAAAGGTTAAATACATAAGAAAGCACCGGCACAACTATTAAGTGCCGGTGCTTTTTGCTTTCACCCAAAATGGTATTTTGATTTGTCTTACGGCATTGGTTTGGTGTTAGGTGGTGGCGGATTTTTCATGCCGTACCAGTAATGTTTGTCAGAACCTTTGCGTTTCCACGGAACCCGCCACATCAGGGGATAGTTAAGTGTTATAGCTCCGTCCTTGGTGCAGGCATCCACGCAGGGACCGCAATACCAGCATTCGTCTGGATGCAATATGATGGGTGGATTGCCTTTTTCAGGGTTAGGGATGAAAACGTCTGTCTGGCAAACGTTAACACACTTGTTGCACCCGGTACATATTTCCGGATCAAACACCACCGGACGGGTGGCGCTGGTAGGATTGGGTCTGGCGTAAATAATCTTTTCTTCCATAAGTCTGATCTCCTATATCCGGTTTACTTCGTAATTTTTTACGATGTCACCCCAGTACCCGAAGGGGCGCTCGCCAACTTTTACGCTGCCGTCTGTTGATGTAATTGTAACGAATTTATTCCAGTCGGCCGGGTCTGTTTCCGGGTATTCCGCCCGCTTGAAATGCAGGAATGCGCTTGAGGCTTTGCGGGCCAGGCTGGCATGTATTATCATCTCTGCGGCGGTATGGATATCGATGATACCCAGTATATTTGTCAGCGAGTGGGGATCATCTGCATAGATATCCGACTCGATCACGTCTTTGATGTCTTCAAGCGACATCAGCCCCATGTTGAGAAGCCTGTCTCTTTTGATATCTCCGCAGTACATCTGCATGGCTTTATTGATGCCCGCCAGCAGTTCTTTCCAGCCTATACCTTCAGAACGCTTAAGCGGTGCATACACACGGGCCTTTTCTTCATCGATCTGCGAGCGGTTAACATCTACCTGTTTTTCATCTTTTACGTATTTGCCTGCCTGTTTACCGGCGTAGCGCCCTGTTGTTGCGGCATGTCCGTGGTCGTTACCACCCATAATTCCATCGCCGGCGGCGTATAGTCCCTCAAGCGTAGTTCGCAGGTTCCAGTCGATCATCGGTCCTCCGACAACGCCACTGGAGAAGTTGCGTACGTATGGGTAACCAACTACCATTTTTGCTCCCGATGAGCTTGTGCCGTAACCGCCTCCTCCGACCAGTTGCTGATTGCTCATCAGCAGGTCTTTGTCAGGATCGAAACCGGCCTTGGTGTAGTTTACATATGTATACTTGGTTTTGGCTTCTTGTCCTACCATCAGGCCGAAGATTGCTCTGCGCTCGTGTGCGGACATGCTGGGCAGGTCTGCGTAAAGCGGCAGGCTGACTTCACCGGCGGCCAGTTGTTCGTCTACGTTTTTGAGTCGTGGGCCCTTGTATTCCAGGATACCCGGATGAGGCAGTGCAGACGACCCTCCGCCCATAAGGAAGAACTTTTGTCCAGGTGCAGGGCGTGATCTGTCCTTGATATCTTCTATAACATTGCCGTCGCGGTCCACCCACGGTATTTTCTTGCCCTCGGCATCGACCATATTGCATGGGTACCATGTGTTGCTGTTATGGCCCGAGCCGTGTGCCGGAGAAATGCTGGTGAAATTGCCCAGTTGTATCGCCCGCTCCATCATTCCGAACTCAGCTCCCGCTCTCCATGCCAGTGCATATGCTGCGCCAAGCGAGCTTGGTGATCTGGCACCTGTAAGGCCGGCATATTCGGTTGCATACGTCCAGATACATTGTGGACGGGCACCGCATAGTACAGTGGCCTTTGATTTGAAAATGTAGAACTGACCGGTACGGGTGTTTACTCCGGTGGCTCCGATTACCTTTTCCCCTTGTTTGCCATCTTTGGTCAGAAGTCCGGTTGCCATAACCCGGTCATAGATTTTAACGCCCAGCTTTTTGAGCTGCTTGTATAGCGCTGCCTTGAAGGTTATTCCCCATACTCGCATCACAAGGTTATTTTCATAATCGTAGGCGAACAGGAATTTCGATTTTTCATCTCTGAAGGGGGCGCCTTTAAATTCATCCTCTGTGTCGCGTATCTTGCCGCCCATTTCCTCCAGTTCCAGCAGGGTTTCATAGCCCTCTCTGGCCTGAATATAGCGGGTGATTCCATTGTTGTATCCGCCGTGATTGTCCATCAGAGCGTTTGTGAATTCCTCGGCGGTGATTTTGACGCCGGGAACGTCTGTTATGGCCCATTGCCAATGGTCACAGGATATGCCTGCGCCAGAGCCCAGTACAGCGCCTTTTTCTACGATGGCGACCTTGGCTCCGTCTTTTGCCGCGGCAATTGCGGCCCAGCATCCGGCGATACCTCCGCCCAGGACAAGGACATCAGCTTCTACTTCCGCCTCATTGCCATACTCTATGGGATAGGGCCACTTCAGGTCTACTGGATATGTCATAGTTTTACCTCGTTAATATAATTTGGGTTAATCGATAGTCGCATGCGATTATTGATATCACATATATCGGGCAGTGTCAAGCACAGCAGAAAAGCGATTAGGCAAGAGATGCGATGTTTTTCACGCAGTGATTTTGAAAGAATGGGAGATCAAGATTTGTTCAGTCTTGAATACATCGTGTAAAACAAAAAAAACGACCTTCTGGTCACTCTTAATTGCATTTTGAACAGGGTAGAGTTGGTTGTATCTGTGACCATCTATTTGAGCGTGCTGAGGCGATGGTATTTTGATTATGTAGGGGCAATAATGATATGTATTTTATCGTGACCAAGGTCTTTCTACAATCAAAGGTGATTCATATTTGAGCATCATCAATGAATGTGCTTTACTCAAAAGGGTCTCCAGATGCTCCCATAATTTCTCCTGCTTTTTGCCTGTTAGTGAGGACATTATTTTGCCAATAGACTTCATTTCTTTGGCCTGAGCATACGCCTTTTCTCCGTCGGGTGCTAGTTCTATTCTTATCTGGTTTTTCCTTTTCTGGTCTTTGATTTTTTTGACAAGCCCCTGTTTTTCCATGCGGCCCAGCAGCGCCGAGACGGTATGTGCCTCTCTGAAAAGCCTTCTGGCGATTTCGGCGGGGGTTAGTGCAGTCTCTGCCTCTTTAACGAGAAAGATAACGGCGGCCTGAATGTCGGACAGGCCGAATTTTTGCAGTTCGATCTCCCTGGCCCTTCTCATGGCGTAGCTTGTGCGGTGAAGAAGCAGCCAGAGCGGCCAGTGTCTGTCCGTGCCCAAATCTGATTCCATATTAAAGTACCTTTCTGCACTGTCTATAGTAGCAGATTAACACAATTGTCAAATAATACAAAAAGTGGGAACAATATTATGACACGGACAGGCGGTTTTTATATGTTACATAGTTCTACAGTCTGCTAGCCACAACGTGGGATATTATCACGATCAGGTAGCGCGTTGGAGTGAAAAAGCGAAATTGCCACGTCTTGCTCGTGCATAATACATGTATAGGTAGTTCAGAGGGAAAGATGTCTTTATGCGCCCAGGTGTTTTTCTAACATAACTACCTATATATGGGTATTGCGCGGAAGTTCGTATGGCGAATATGCGAAAAGCAATAATGGACCTGGCAACAAAGATGTGTAGGTATAATTCGAGGTTAGCGCTGGTCTTGAAAAGACGGGGGTTTATCAACCATTTCACAGCACCGAATTATATCGAGTCATGTCATGTGATGTCGCCCACGTCATGCCCCTCAGGTTTATGCCTGGACTGCAATTTTAGCTCAAGTATGGATAAGAGTGTGTGTCAAATTATAAGATTTAATGACTGTTTTCAGTAAAAGGCGGAGTAATAAATTACGAATCGGCTATTGACAAACACACATCGATGTGGTATTTATTTCTGTATCCCTTTGTAATTATGTGAAAATACAAGGGATTGACAATACCGATAGTGAGTGATAGCATTGGTAGCCAATTAAGGATGCTGTCACTTAGTGTTCGGTATCTGTATAAATGCACCTGCTAGAGAAAGGTGCAGGGCTACTGCCACCAAGCGAAACGGGGGGGGAGAGTATCGTGAAAGCGGCGAACTCAGACTATGGAGTTAGGTGGGCTCCGTGCGTTTAAAAATCCCCTTTAGCGAAAATGAGAAATATTATCTCGTATATTTTCGTGTATTCAATCAGGTATCGCAGTAGTTCCGAATTAAAATTTTGGGGAGGGATCTATGACGAAGAAGCGACTCATGTTATTGTTCAGTATTTGTACAGTTTTTGTAGTAACCCTTGTGCCGTTTATATCCTCTTGCGGTACACCTCCAGTTCTTGACCTGAATATTAATCTGGTCACGCTAACTGAGGATAGCGACACAAGCGTTACTGTAACCTGGGCTACCGATCGTCCGGCTACTAGCCAGGTAGAATACGGTACATCTACCGCTTATGGTTCTACTACCACTGAAACTACCACCAGACAGTTAGCACACGGTGTTACTCTTGATAGCCTAACACCTGGTACCACCTATCACTACAGAGTGCTATCTGTTGCTGAGGATACCGGTTCAGCAGAGTCAGCAGACAAAACTTTCAATACGACTCAGCTGGAAATTTCTGGTGTTTCAGCTACTACCACCAATCATGCTATGACAGTTACCTGGAGTACAGATGATTCGGCCACCAGTCAGGTAAAGTATGGCACGAGTGCCGCGTATGGCATGACAACTACAGCAACATCTTCCACGTCGAAAGCCCATAGTGTTACAATCACAGGACTTGATCCTGAGACAGACTATCACTATCAGGTATTATCGACAACGACTACCGATGATGCTGAGTCAGCGGATAATACCGTTACGACGGATGATCCTCTAACTCTTAAAATTGGTAACACAACCCAACCAAGCACCGACAATCCGTTCCTGGCCGTTATTGGTGCTGGTGATGCCACACATTTCCAGATGATGTATGAGCCACTGGTATGGGTGAGGTTTGATCCTGATGCAGGTACCCAGGGCGCTATTGCAGAGTCTTGGACCTACGATGATACAACCAAGACCTGGACCATTAACATCAACCCTGATGCCAAGTTCAGCGATGGCTCTGCGGTGACCGCACAGGATGTTGAGTGGACACTGGAAACCATGATGTACAATGGATTGGGCACAACCGTTGAGTTGTCTCCTTTACTGGTACAGAGCGCAGCTGATACGGCCGACACCGTAGTTCTTGAGATTAAGGGCAATGGCAATGCAGCCGATACTATCGTAAGAACCGACGGAGGAAGCTTCATTACTGAAGGCTACATAGTTGGTGAGGCGGTAGGTATAGCTGGCACTGAGGATGGTCCTGATAAGGGATCAACCGGTGATCAGGACGGTGCCTACAGAATTGCATCAGTAACAGCTGATACCATAACACTGAACGGTGTTAGCAGTTTAAGCGATTGGGGACCGTTAGCTACTATTACAGCAACTGCCGGTGGCCCTTCACAGGATGCCGTTCAGGTGGTAGATGCTACTACCTTAACAATGCAACTGCATACCTATTCTGCTACCTTCATGAGGCAGCTTGGTAACGCCATGATCGTGCCTATGGCTGCATGGAGTGTACTTACGGATGCAGAGATACTGGATCTTACTGATGACAACATAGATATTGGCAGTGGACCTTATGAACTGGTTTCACGCACCCTGGACTTTGCTACCGTTTATACGGCGCGCGATGATTACTGGGGAGGCCGACCGCCGATTGATGATCTACAGAAGATCTACTACGCGAATGAAGACGCTCAGTTGTATGCCATCAAACTGGGGCAGATAGACTGTGTTTCTAATTTCAACCTACCAACAGCAATTCCCGGACTGATCGGTGATGATGACATTGAGGTATATCAGATTGCTGATAACACTACCTTGACATTCTACATGAATCATCGTATTGAGCCGTGGGATAATGTCGCTGTTAGACAGGCTGTAAGCATAGGGCTGGACAGACAGAACCTGATTAGCTTTGCAGCAAACGACTGGGGCTCGATCCCCTCACTGTTTGAGCGCTATGCCGGTTTGGCAGACGTTCAGGCTATAATAGACGACATTGATTGGGAACATGCCGGTAAGACGCATGCCAAGCGCATTGAAGATGCCAACTTAGCGCTGGATGCCATAGATGGTATGTCTGCCATAGGAGCCAATACCGCTGGAGTAAGAACCTGGGATCCTACTCCTACTGCTGTCGACAGTGGTGATGAGTTTGATATGACATTTAAACTTGAGGTTGCCACCTGGGATGAGCACAACACCATTGGTGAGCTCATTGATGATGACTTTGCCGAGATGGGTATTATAATGGAACTTATACCCACAAACGTTTCTACACTGGTAGGTAAGGTTTTCAGACAGAAGAGTAGTGCTTCAGCCGCTGGTTGGGACACGATAGTTTGGGGCCGCCCCATGCCGGTTGAGTATGATTACATTGCAACTCAATGGTCCCAGTACGAAGAGACCGACCCGCTGAGGCTGTCCAAGCGTGGATGGATAATGGGATGGACGGGTACCAATGCAGATCTCTACACAAGCAAGTCAGATGAGTTGAAGGCAATTGCAGAAGGCGATTCAGCCAGAGATGTCCTTATTGCCGATACAATGAAGATATTTGCAGCGGATCTTCCTGCCATACCTTTGTATAATTCCATTAACCCCGGTGTGTACAGAACAGACAAGTACACCGGATGGATAGAAGACAACGGAATGCTGGCTAATGGTGCCGTTACAGCAATGACTGCTATATACAATATCCTGCAGTTAGAAACGGTAGACTAGCATAAATATTTAAAAGAACAAGGGGTGCATTATTTAAGGCAAAACGCGGTTTTACCGGATGTATTGCACCCCTTGTTTTATCCAATTGAAACTAGATAGCTATTATTAATAAGTAAAATAAAATATGTTTTTAGACTATGTCCTCTGATATAGATGTGATGTATCAAGAGGATTTTGTTAGATACGAATAACCCTGTTTGGTAAGTGAGGACTAATAATGACGTCGATACGTATCCCGGGTGTTCCCGGGTGGGTGCAGAGGCGAATAGTATTTTCGATAGTGGTGATTCTGGCCGCTATTGCACTTAATTTTCTTATTCCACGTCTTATGCCCGGCGATATTACATTCTACATGACCAGTTCTACTCAGCCCCCGTCAGTCGCAGAAGGCATAATCAGGCGGCTGGGCCTGGACAAGCCCATGATAACGCAGTTCTGGATATACTTGAAGGACACATTTACCTTTCAATATGGAAATTCCTTCGTCTCCGGCGATCCTGTAATCTCAATGATTAAGGAAAGATTGCCAAGGACGATGTTATTATTGATTCCCGCTCAGATAATTTCCTTAATCATCGGCTATTTTCTGGGAGTTATTGCGGGATGGAAAGCCGGCGGTACAAAGGACTCCTTTATAACCGGTTCGTCCCTGATTATCTGGGCGATGCCCATGTTCTGGGTTGGCATGGTAGTTCTTTATATTTTCGCCTATTTGCTTGGGTGGTTCCCTCTTAGTGGATTCATGGATGTTGATAATGTTGGTAAATCGATAGGCTTTTTCCCAACTATTGCTGATCGAATAAATCATATAATACTTCCAACACTTACCCTTGCTACCAAGTACGGTGCATATGAGCTGGTCATGAGAAATACGATGACCATTACACTTAAACAGAATTATATAATCACCGCCAAGGCCAAGGGATTGAGCGAGTTCAGGGTAAAACACAGGCATGCCGCAAGAAATGCTATGATGCCCACGATTACTGCAGCGGCTATGAGATTTGCTACTATGATTGCCGGTTTGATATTCATTGAGACAATATTTTCCTACCCCGGCATGGGCAAGATGATATTTGATGCTGTACAGCGACAAGACTATCCTGTGATTCAGGCGTCTTTCCTGTTCTTTGCACTTGTAACGATAGCAACGATTTTTGTGCTTGATGTAGTATATGCACGTCTCGATCCTAGAGTAAGGTATGATTAGAGGTTATATGTAATGCCTAGTTTGATAACTGGAAAAGGTGTAAGACTTGTCGGCCAGGTCAGGGCCGGTATAACGAACTGGTGGCGTGAGTATCGTAAGTCCAAATCCGGAGTAATAGGGCTTATAATATTTATTATTATTCTTTTCGGCGTTGTAGTAGTGCCTTTTTTGATCAGTACTGACCCCAGGGAGAGGAATGCGGATGAGAAGCTACTGGCACCTGCCACCGCACATTATGAGATAAAAACAGATTTAATGGGATTTCCTATTTTAGATGAAAACGGAGATCCTGTAGAGGTATATGTTGCCGGTCATTTACTGGGAACGGATGATACGGGGCGCGATCTTTTCGCCCAGCTACTTTATGCCGGTCGTAATTCGCTTTTCATAGGTATAGTTACCTCGGTTGTAGTTATAGGTGCTGCTACACTGGTTGGCTTATTTGCCGGTTATTACGGCGGCATAATAGACGAACTTCTAATGAGGCTGGCCGATATCCTGATGGTTTTGCCAAGATTGCCTCTGCTCATTGTTATGGCGGCTATGATGGACCCGACTATCTGGACCATAATGATGATAATTGCTTTGCTGGGATGGACCCGGCCTGCCAGGCAGATCAGGGCACTGGCTCTGTCTCTGAAGCACTACGATTATGTTGAATCAACCAAGGCTTCCGGTGGAGGCAGTGTGCATATCATTTTCCGCCACATATTCCCTAATGTAACCGGAATTGTGGTAGCTCACTTTGTTATGGAAGTGGTAGCAGTTATATTGCTTGAGTCCGGTTTGAGCTTTTTAGGTTTGGGTGATCCTACACGCTTTACATGGGGGCAGACATTGCATTTGGCCCAGGTGAAAGGGGCGCTGCCTAATGGGCAATGGTGGTGGTGGTTGCCAACCGGGCTTGCTATCACAGCGGTTTGTTTCTCGCTGGCTTTTATAGGCACTACACTAAACGATCGATTTGTTTTGAGGTTGAACCAGAGAGGTAAAGATTAATGCCGATTCTTGAGGTGCAAGATTTAAAAACACATTATAAAACTGACTCCGGCCGTGTAAAGGCTGCCGACGGCATAAGTTTTTCGCTGGATGAGGGAGAGTCGGTTGGTATTGCCGGTGAGTCGGGATGTGGCAAGACAACTGTTATTATGTCGCTGATGAGACTGGTGGATCAAAGGGATATTGTTGGCGGGAAAGTTATACTGGACGGCGAATCGATACTGGATATGCCGGAGGATCAATTCCGCCATCTGAGATGGAAGAAAATGTCGCTTGTTTCCCAGGCGGCAATGGGTGCCTTAAACCCGGTCTTTACTGTGGGCTGGCAGATAGTCGAGGCTATCAGGGAACACTCTGATATGTCTAAAAAAGAGGCTTTGGGGCTGGCCTCAGAGTTGTTGGAGCAGGTGGGTATAGATCCTTCAAGGCTTCATACTTATCCTCATGAGCTTTCCGGAGGAATGCGCCAGCGGGCAATGATAGCAATGGCACTGGCGTGTAGTCCCAAGATTGTAATCGCAGATGAGATGACCACCGCACTGGATGTAGTAACCCAGGTACAGATACTGAAACTATTTCAGGAGTTGCAGGAAAGGTTGAACCTTTCGGTTATTGCCATATCTCATGAACTGCCTATTCTGGGGCAGATTTGTGAGAATATCATGGTTATGTATGCCGGTAAAGTGGTGGAATTGGGGCCGACGGAGGTCCTTTTCAGAGAACCGTTGCATCCGTACACTCAGTGGTTGTTGGAATCACTTGTAGACATAGAAGGTCCTCGCAAGGCTCCCAAGGGAATACCGGGAAGACCTCCCAGTCTGCTTAATCCACCTGTGGGATGCAGGTTTGCCGCGAGGTGTCGCTATACAAAACCGGTATGTCAGGAGCAGGAGCCGCCGCTTGTGGAGATACGCAAGAAGCATTCTGTGGCCTGCCATCTGGTTGCAAAATAATATCGGATAATATGAATGGATAATTTATTTAGCGCTACAAATTTGAGTAAGACTTTTCAATTGCGTAAACGTTCTCGTGGATTGGGTTCTCACAGATTCGTTAAAGCAGTGGATGGCATTAGCTTTGACGTGAAACTTGGTGAGACGTTTGGCATAGTAGGTGAGAGTGGTTGTGGTAAAACAACGACAGCCAGACTCATCATGCAGCTTGAGAAGGCTACCGGCGGGCAAATGCTGTTTAAAGATACGGATATGACCAATCTCAATAGTCGGGCGACAAAGAAAATGCGCCGACACGTGCAGATGATATTTCAGGATCCATATACCGCTCTTAATCCGGTAAAAACCATTTTCTATCTGGTGGCTGAGCCGTTAAAGATTCACAAGGTATATAAAAACAAAAACGAGCTTATGGAAAAGGTACGTGAGACTCTTAATGCGGTGGGATTGCCGTCTACTGATGATCTGTTAGCCAAAAGGCCGGATGCGCTCAGCGGCGGTGAGAGGCAGAGGGTTGGAATAGCAAAAGCGCTGGTTCTTGATCCTGAGTTTGTAGTTGCTGATGAACCGGTCAGTATGCTGGATGCCAGCGTAAGAGCTGAGATTGTTAACCTTATGCTTAAACTTAAAGCGCAAAGAGATCTGACCTATGTCTTTATTACGCATGAGTTTGATGTAGCCTATGCAATATGCGACCGCGTTGCCATAATGTACGCAGGTAGCATTATCGAACTGGGCAATACCGAAGATATAATACATGACCCTCTACACCCATATACCCGGCTGCTGCTGGACGCGGTTCCCCCCTTGCGCCCCGATAAGAATTGGGGCAACAACATAGCAAAAGGGGAAGTTGCCTATTACATTGCTCAGCCGTCCGGTTGTAAGTACCAGCTCAGGTGTGACAAGAGGACCGATGCCTGTAGTGGAGATACCCCTGTTTTGATTGAGAAGTCTCCCGGCCATTATGTTGCTTGCCACTTGGATTAAGCAGGCCCCGGGTATTGCCTAAAGCATAATTTCTTCTTTATTCGGTGATGGGCCTTGATACCGCACATCGTTGCATCTAGCTCTTGTTTTGAGGTGTCCACTTTCGCGAAGATTCCCCTTTTCTTTACGTTTGTATTTTTACTGTGCAAATCTGCTCAGCACTATTGACCCTTCCTATCCTTTACTCTACAATGACACAAAACTATTGGAGGATTAGATGAACCAATCCTTGAGCGCATTTATGGGTAGTATTAGCAGAGAAGATACAAGGAAATATCTAGCTGAATTCATTGGTACTTTTGTGCTGGTGTTTATCGGCTGTGGTGTTGCACTTGTCAGTCCTGATCTATTGACTGTTTCGATCGCCTTTGGCTTTGTTGTAATGGCTTTGTTCTATGCCATTGGGGGTATATCCGGTTGTCACATCAATCCTGCTGTAACAGTTGCTATGCTGATTACGGGCAAGATCGGGGGTAGGGATGCAGGTTTCTACATTATAGCTCAGTGTATAGGTGCTATTATTGCTGCGCTGGTGTTGTGGGGTATATTCAGTGGTATTGGAACTTATTCGCTGGTCAACCACGGGCTGTGGCAGAATGGCTATGGGGCAGCTTCTCCTCTACAGCTTTCCCTCGGAATTTGTTTTATGGTTGAGGTTGTTTTAACGTTTATATTCCTGCTGGTGATATTAGGTGCTACCGGTAAAAAGTCGCCCAGGGAATTTGCCGGTTTGGCTATTGGACTGGCCCTGGTGGTTGTCAATCTCATTGGAGTTAATATGACCAGAGCATCCTTTAATCCGGCACGTAGTCTTGGTCCTGCAGTTATAGTTCGCGGACAGGCGCTATCCTAGGTGTGGATGTTCATTGTAGCGCCGATGATTGGTGCCATCATAGCGGCTGTTGTCTGGAAGTACGTGCTGGATACGTCGGAGGCAAAGCCGCAGGAATTAGCGGAAGACGAAGATGAAATTGCTGAGATTATGGCCGATCTGGACAGTGTCTAGGTTAAGTCTACATATTATAGGTGAGAGTTGGGCTGGAGTGGCTTGAAAGTGCAAATCAGGCACAATCTTTATGGGATACTATGTCAAGCCGCTTGACAGGCTTTAAATCGACCGGTTAAAGGGTGTCAGGGGTGAGCCGGGCCGCAGCTTTTGTATGGGGAGGCATGGTTATGAGGTCTGTTAAAAAGGATCTGGACGTATTTAAAAAGTTCGAGTTTGAAAGGCAGCCGGTTGGTATAAAATACCTGTATCTTAAGCCAAAAGGGATCAGGCGCCTTGATAAGAACATGACCTGGTGCGAGATGCTTCCCGAGGCGCAAACAGCCGAGCCTTTCTACGTGGATATAGAGAATCTGACGTGTGCTGAGACCATAATAATGGGTGGGCAGCATGCCACCGCGCTAAGGGCTGGAGGACTTTCGTTTCACGGTGGGTATGACCCGCGCGCCGGTATCAGGTTCAAGAACCAGTCCATTCCCAGAATGCCCGCCGGAATTGTGAAATACGTTGTTTTTGCCCCTCTGAATAAGCTTAAATTCGACCCCGATGTGCTTATCATCAACTGCGATGTAAATCAGGCGGAGGTGTTGCTGCGGGCGTCCAGCTACAAGAGCGGCAAGGTATGGACCTCTCGCATATCGCTGTATTTGCAGTGCGCCTGGCTGATGGTTTATCCATATCTGAATGGGGAGCTTAATTACACCACCGTTGGTCTTTCATACGGTATGAGGTTCAGGCAGGTATTACCGCCGGAGTCCATGCTGGTATCAATTCCCTTCGATCTGCTGCCATCCGTAGTTGATAACCTGCAGGAGATGGAGTGGAATCTGAAAGCGTATACACTGAGCAAAGACGAATATCTGAAGTGGTACGACCAGCAGATAGAAGCGGCGATGGGGCAGGCTGAGACCGAAATAGGATTTTAACCTCTACGTCGCTTTATTTGGGGTCGGAAAGTCTATACATACTTAGATAAGCGTTGGGAGTGTCCCCCAATTCCCCCGGCATGACTGCGTCCTGTACCTGCTTTTTGCATGCAAAAATGAACCGTTTTGCTTTTTTATGCGTATATAGTAACATGGTGGTGGTATGAGAAAGAAATGGTTGGTTCTCTGTATTGCTCCACTGCTGTTGATAGGCCTGTTGCCTATGGGCTGTTCGTGTAGTTGTTCGGACAATTCCGGCGTGGGTGGTGATTGTAATCCACAGGGTATTGGCAGCCGTAGGCAGCAAATATATTTCAGTGACATTTATGCTTAATTTGACGTATATATTAGTAAGGGACATTTTATATGCAAGGCCGTAAAGTTATAGGACTGTTTGGTTTTTCTATGGTGGTGCTTTGTATTGTGCTGGTGGTGACGTTACTGCCTGACCATAAGCAGTTTGAAGAAGGCATTGGCCCGTTTCTTGGGGGCCTGGATCCGGGTGGTTTGGGCAGGCGCAGCTACACGCTACTTTATACGTCTGAGAAGAGCAATAATGCGGATATCTACCGAGCATATGCGAGTGGCGAAGGTTCGATAAAGATGACCGATGATCCTATCACTGAGTTTGATCCCATGTGGTCCCCCAATGGCACTATGATCAGCTACACCTATAAAACCGATAGTAGTGAAGTTTACGTTATGATGAAGGATGGTTCAAACAAGGTTAGTTTGGGCAGAGGGTCGTTTGCAAGATGGTCACCCGATGGCAGCAAACTTGCTTTTGTTTTTAATGGTGGCATTTGGACAATAAGCCCCGATGGTTCTGATCGAATCGAAATTGGCATGGGGCAAAATCCCGTGTGGTCACCCGACAACTCAAGAATTGCCTATATGCTTAATGATGGTATCTGGGTGATGAATGCTGACGGCTCTGAGCGGATCCGGCTCACCAGTTCCTCCTCATATTATTCCCACTGTAATCCGGTTTGGTTAGCTGGTGGCACAAAAATCGCATATACCTCTATCGACAGTCTTACAATGGCCGCTTCCGGAGGTTATTTGCGTGCTCTTCCGACAGCAGTGTGGACAGTAAACGTTGACGGTTCTAGCCCTACTCAGATTCATGGGGCTCCGCCTGACTTTCCGGGGAGATCGGAGTGGTCGCCGGATGGTTCAAGAATAGTATTTGCCAAGAGTGATATGGGGATTCTATCAATGGCGTCTCCAACAGACGTAATTGTGGACCAACAGGCTGAAATATGGGTGATGGATGCTGATGCTTCTAATCAGACCATGCTTGCTATCGGAACCAATCCCATGTGGTTGTATGACGGGAGCAGGATAGTTTATGAGCTTGAAGATGATATCTGGATGATGGATTCAGAGGGCAACAACCAGGTCAATGTCACCGACAGCCCGGACAGTAGAGAATACCTGTCTGTGTGGGCGCCGTAGATTTTACCTTCTAACTAGCTTTGTATAGGTTCGTATGATTGTACGTACATGGACTTGCGTTTGTTTTTTTAGTAGGAGCCAGTCACCCCCCTCAGGTCCCCTACTCATGGGGGTTTTCGTATTCTACTTTGTATCGCATGGGGTCTGAGTGCTGTACGTACGCATATAATCGTTGGTGATCAGTAGGGATGTTTTGTATCGATCACAGTATTGCCGCACACGTAAATGAACTTATTGTCAGATACTGCGTATATAGTAGTAAGGGTATTTATATATGCTAAGACGAAAAGTTATTGGGGCGCTTTGTTTTCTTGCCGTACTGTTGCTATTTACAGGTTGTGGGTCACAGGGGAGCAGGGTGATTGGTGGCGACTGGAACCCGGAGGCTCTGGTCAGTCAATTGCAGAAGATTGCGTTTATTGTTGAACGTGACGGGTACAGCGACATCTACGTGGCGCAGGCTGATGGCAGTCACCGCAGCAGACTGACCCATGATGATACTAAGAAGTGGGATTTGGAGTGGTCACCGGACGGACGAAAAATCGCTTATACCTCACAAAATCCGGCTAGTAAGATATATGCTGTGCCGGCCGAGGCCACTTTGTCCTTATCCAGTCTATATATGGAGGGCTCGCCCTTCACTTCATCGATGGTCCAACCAGGTTTTGGTTATGGAGCTATCAGTCAGATAAAGGTAATAAACATTGATGGTACAAATATGATCAATCCGACGACTGGAAGTAATCCGGTATGGTCACCCGATAGCAGCAGGATAGCGTATGAATCGGGTGGCGAGATATGGGTGGTGCATGCCGACGGCAGCAATCAGACACAGCTTACCGATGTTTCTTCAATCAATGGCGATGTCATTGATGTTCCTGTTTTTCCGTATTCGTCGAAGAAAGTTACAATGCCATTAGGCAGCACCAGTTATTCTGCTTCGAACCCTGTATGGTCGCTTGATGGCACAAGGATAATGTTTAGCAAAGGAACACTGAATACGCGGTTGATAATTTTATCCTGCAGTGATCCCATGTTTCCCGTAGTACATGAAACGTGGGTGATTAATGCCAATGGTACGGATGAGGTCAGGTTTAACTATGAGCTGGACGATATTACGGGCTGGCCGATAGATGAAATGCGACTGCGCGAGCCGTATGCTGTTGGGGGGCTGGGGATGATGTATGGAGCATCATCCCCGGATGGTTCAAAAATAGTTTTTGCTGTGGGTCGAGCTGATCCTCCGGGGGTACAAATATATGTGTCCAATATCGATGGCTCCCAGGAGACAAGATTGACAGATGATAATGAGAACAAGCGTAATCCTATGTGGTCGCCGAAGGGGGATACGATCGCGTTTATATCGGAAACAAATATAGTAGATAATCAAAGTGATACATTCAGGATGCGTATGGATATGGAAAATAACCGCAGTGCCATATTTGTGATCAATGCCGATGGCACCGGACGGATGCAGCTTAGTGATGTTGCCCGGGATTGCTCCGAGTTTGCGTGGTCGATAGACGGCAGCAGGATTGCTTATACCTCATGGGATTATGATAGGAAAACTGTTGAGCTATGGGTGATGAATGCTGATGGGACTGACCAGACGCAGCTTTCCGGGGATATGGGCGCTTGCTCCCAGTTTACGTGGGCACCCTAGGCTTTTTCGTATTCTACTACGCTGTACTATGTTCTAATCGCTACTACATACGTAGATTGGCGTTTGTTTTTTAGTAGGGACGTTTTTCGATACTGGCTCAAGTTTGCTGTCCTGTTGTGTATGCTATAATTGAAACATGAGTGGTAAGATGCTAAAAAGGGCATTATTGGCCGCAAGCATTGCGGTACTTCTTGTTGGATGTACCGCCTGCTTTCCATCTACAACCAGTGAACCATCTGCCACCAACGCAGAGGTGGAGGCCGGCATATTTGATCTGGTTAACGCAGAAAGAACTGAGCAGGGACTTGCGGCACTAACCAGAAACACTTCCCTGGACACAATTGCCAGAGAATATGCCACCAACAAGTTTACCCAAGCCACCTCGTATTCAACCAACATTGTTTACATGCTTAGCAATACGTGGGAGCTCAGTTTTGAGGGAGCTACGGTAAGTCTCACTGCCGATACTGCTGCAGACCAGGTGGAGTTTTGTATTAGCGAGCCAACTCTGTACAATGCCTTACTTTCAACAGAGGCAACAGAAACAGGCGTGGGCGTTGTGAGTGTGGGCAGTACTGTTTATTTTGTACAGCTCTTTGACGTGATAAGGGGCAGAGGTGCGGACGACCAACCGATTATTCTGGTAGAAAATCCTGAAGCAACTGACCCAACATGGGGGCAGCTGGAGATTTTCCTGAATAATGATGCTACAGACGAAATCGAATATGACCTTGATACGTTTATCTGCGGTGATTTTGCCGAAACGCTGCACAACAATGCGGAAGCTGCCGGGATAAGGGCGGCCTATGTACCGGTGCGGCTCAATGTTGAGCCGGGTCATGCTCTCAATGCGTTCAATGTTGACGGTACTACCGTTTTTATCGATGCAATTGGTGGTGACAAAGTGGCCTACATGGAGATAGGCAAGGACTTTGGCGTGATAAGACTTGACGCTGCCCAAGCGTTTACCTACACCTACTTTGAAACGTATGTCCAGGATTTCGATGCCTTTCAGATATCCTTTGATGATTGTAACGCTCAGATAGTTGCTTATAACCGTGGTGATGATCCTCCGGCTCCTTACGCTACCCTACAGGAGTGGAGTACTGCTCTGACCACGTGGGCTGCACAGCTTGATGCTGACAAAATAAGACTTGGTTTAGATGGCGCCTACTTTTCTCCTACTGAGTCGCTTGATACGGTAGACCCCAACGTTGTCAGCTACTACATCCACTGGTGAGTTTTCGTATTCTACTTCGTTTCGCTTGGGTTCGTGAAGCTGTACGTACGTAGATAGGCGTTTGGTGATCAGTAAAAAGGAAAGGCCACCGGTTAAGGTGGCCCTTCGTTATGTATCAGTTAGGGATAAAAATTAGTCGCCTACGTCGATGCCGGCCAGTCTCTTGGCCATTTTCTTCTTGGACTCTATGTCGGCATTTCGCAGGATAGTCATGCGGTGCGTCTCAGGTGAGCCTCCGCCGTGGATGTTGCTCACGATGTCGCGACTCTCGAAAGCCAGTTTCTCAACAAGCCTGAAGAGTTTGACTCTGTCCTCGGTGGAAACGCCTTCCGGTCCATGCAGATACTTCTTAAGCAGCGGGCCAATGTCATCACGTGCAAAGTCTTTATCCGAAGGTATATCGGTGGTCATGCCGCCGGCTATCTCAACCATCATGCGGATTACTTCGTTAAGCTCTTTGCCTTCGAAAAGCTTGGATGTATTGGAAAGTACCGGATCAACGTTGTAGATGCCGGACGGGGTTTTTACAGCTTTGACCGATGCTGCTACCGAACAACCATATATTGCTTCGGTTACCTTGAGCATCTCGGCCAGCTTGTTCTGTATATGCGATGTCTTTGGCAGGCCGTTGTAGTCTGCTGCTGTGGCTGCTGCGCCGATCAGTACGTTTCCTACGCCGCATTTGCAACCGCCGTGTGAATGACGATGGTAGTTACCGAAATTACGAACGATATCGCCAGCGTACTCGTGATGTCCATCAAGGAACACCTTATCGTTGGGGACGTAAACATCGTTGAATATGACCAGCGGGGAGAACTTGCTGTACTGAGCGTTGCCCATGTCACATTCTTCCATTGCCTGAGCCTCAAGCGTGCCACGGCCGTAGACGTGAATCATGCCCTCGGCGTCGTTGGGAACGGCGCAACAGACTGCGTAGTCTTTGTCGTCCTCACGCATCTCACGTGTGGGTACTACCAGGCACCAGTGTGAGTTAAGCGAACCGGTCTGATGCATCTTTGCGCCCCTGATGGTGATGCCCTTGCTATCACGATCAACTACGCGCAGGTACATGTCCGGGTCTGCCTGCTGTGACGGACGTTGGCTTCTGTCGCCCTTAACATCGGTTACACCGGAAAATACGATGAAATCTTTGCTCTGTACCATCTTGACGAATTCTGTAAACCTTTTGAAGTACTCTGTGCCGTATTTCTGGTCACAGTTATAGGTTTCTATGCCTACTGCGGAGAGGGCATCCATCCCGGTGCAGCGCATATAGCAACCGCCGATATTCTGGGCAAGAAACTTGAGCATTTCAACCTTGGCCAGCAGATCGTCCTTGCTGGTATAGAACTTCAGGAATCGGCTGACTTTCTCGCCGGTCAGATCCGACTCGGTTACAAGGTATTTGCTGCCTTCAGGATCGTTTTCCATATGATAGGTAAGTGCCACTGCGGCAGTCATATGTTTGATTAGCGGGTGCTCGAAGACATTTTCCACCTTCTCGCCAAGTATGTATGCGTTGGGATGCATATCTTCCAGTGTCTTGTAGTATTGTTCTCTTGTCATTATAGCCATGTGTCTATTGTACCTCCATCATATATATAAATAGATCAATCACTAGTGCCAGTGGCCAGTCCCCGGTAGCCACCAGTTACACATACAACCATGTTATCATTTGTTTATACAGATTGTAAAATGAATACTGCGCCAGCTCATGAGTGAGCATATGGGTAAAAACACCTAATTTGAGCTTATTACCTTTGATTTTACAATTATTACCTTTGACTTTACGATGTTGATAGTGTAGGCTATTTAATAGTTATGAAACTATTTGAGTATGAAGGGGCTGATTTATTCAGGCGCGAGGGGATTTCCGTTCCCCATGCCAGCCTTGCATCAACCCCACAAGAAGCAAGAGAAAAAACACAGGAAGTAGGGCTGCCTGTAGTTGTAAAGGCGCAGGTGCTCACCGGTGGCCGTTATCTGGCAGGTGGCGTAAAAGCAGCTGAGACGCTGGATGACGTAGAGAAGCTTGCAAAGCGCATTCTGGGCTCGAAAATCCATGATCTGAGCGTAGAAAAAGTCCTGATAACCCGCAAGCTGGATATTGAAAAAGAATTCTATATGGCAATTACCATAGATAATTATACCGGTACTCCCGTTGCCATTGTCAGTGCCTCCGGCGGTGTTGCCATCAATAAAACGGCCACTGAGAAGCCGGCGGCTGTGGTAACCAAGCCTATTTCTATTATAGAGGGACTGTCCTCAGAGCTGGCAAGGAAGATATGCCGCGAGGTTGGCCTTAAGGGTAAAGAGGCGGCTGTTCTATCCGAAGTATTGTGCTCACTTTACAATGTTTTCAGAGACTACGATGCCATGCTTGTCGAGATAAACCCGCTTGTTAAAACTAAATCTGGCAAATACATGGCCATTGATTCAAAAATAGAGCTGGATGATTCCGGCCTGTATCGTCACCCTGACCTTGGTTTTGATCCGAAAGCTCGTATAACCAACGCGCTTGAGCGCAAGAGTAAAGACGTTGGTGTTACTTACGTTGAGCTTGATGGAGACATAGCTATTATCGCCAGTGGTGCCGGACTGGGTATGGCGTCAATGGATATCATAAACAGGAAAATGAACGCCGCTAATTTCCTTGAGACAGGCGGTGGCATCACAGAAGAACTGCTATACAATGTTATGGACCTGGTACTGCAAAAAGAGGGTATCAAGGCCATTTTCATTAACGTTTACGGTGGCATCAACCCCATCCACCTGGGTGCAAAGGGCGTTGTTCGCTACATGAAGGAACACAATATAACCATGCCCGTAGTGGCCAAGGCGCTGGGTAATCACCAAGAAGAGACCTGGGAGATTTTCCGCAGCAATGGCGTGCATGTGGGCGACGGGGTATCCACCGAAAGCGGTATTGAGCTTTTGGCTAAAGTCCTAAAGGAAACCAAATGAGCATACTTCTAAACAAAGATACCAAAGTGATGGTCCAAGGCATTACCGGCAAGACCGGCCGCGTACAGACGGCGTGGATGCTGGAATATGGCACCAATATTGTTGCAGGCTGTACCCCCGGAAAAGGTGGACAGGAAGTTGAAGGCGTGCCGGTATACAACACTGTTGCCGAATGTGTTCAGGAGCAGGGTGCCGAGGCATCGCTGTTTTTCATCCCGCCAGTAGCTTTCAAGCAGGCCGCATACGAGACCATAGACGCGGGTATCAATCTTTTGATCGTTGTTACCGAGCATCTGCCGGTTCACGACGTTATGGAAATCAAGGAGTACGCCCGCGATAAGGACGTAACGCTTATCGGCCCAACCACTCCCGGTGTCATTACTGTGGGTGAGTCCAAAATGGGCATTATGCCGGGTAACATGTTTAATCCGGGACGCATAGGGATCATCTCCCGCAGCGGCACCCTGTCATATGAGACCAGCATCAATCTGGCCGCAGCTGGCTACGGACAAAGCACCGTGGTTGGCATTGGCGCCGATCCGGTAGTATTTACCAATCTTCCCGATCTTCTGGGAATGTTTGAGGCAGACCCCGATACAGATGTGGTGGTAATAGTGGGAGAGGTTGGCGGTATTCAGGAAGAAATGGCTGCCGAGTACATAGATCGCTGGATGACCAAACCGGTGATAGCTTATATAGCTGGCCTTAACACCCCTGAGGGCAAGAAGATGGGGCATGCCGGAGCAATTATAAGAAGCGATGGTAAGGGCACGCCGCAAAGCAAGATTGCCGCACTGCGCGAGGTAGGCGTGGACATTGCCAAGTATCCCGCCGACATCGTTACCCTCGTCAAAAACCACCTGGGTTAAACATCGCTGCTACTCAAGTTCAAATCGCACATACCCGTGTATACATTCGTATTTTACCGCGCCTTGCTTAAGTTTCGATTGCAGATACATACGTAGATAAGCGTTTGTTTGATTAGTACATGCGTCTTTTTGCCTGATGCCGGGTAGGATATCCGCTCACAAAACCTTAGCTTTACTGCTCACATTATTGATAGCGTTTGGTTCTTGTCGCGCACTGCCTGATAAGCTACTATAGTGGCACAAGGGACATAGAAAACACCGCGCTTTTTATTATTAGAGGAGTTATGAACTGCCTCGATGAGCCGAGTGATAGAAAATGCCCCTTTTCCTTTTGCCCTTTCCTCTTTCGTATTCTACTTCGTTTTACTATGATCGGTATGTTGTACGTACGTACATAGTCGTTTGTTTGTCAGTAATAAGGTTTTAATCAGCCCCCTTAATCCCCCATTCATGGGGGAGTTTTATTTAGAAATTGGGGGACACCCCCAACTCCCCCGGCAGTTTTTTGCATTCTACTTTGTTTTGTTTGGGGTCATAAAGCCCATACATACGTAGATTATCGTTGGGGATTGGTAAGGATGATCTCTACTCGGGGGGTATTTACAGATGTTTTTCCATAAATCGGTTTGTGTTATTCCAAGCCTTGAGTGGGGTCGCCCAGCACGTTGTTTAGTTCTATGGCCTGACGTATGTAATCGGCAAGCGCTTGTGTATTTATTTCGTCTGCACTTGTGTACTCGACGTGTTGTATTTTACCATCGACGTCATGCAGCAGGCCATATGCATCGCGAATGTCTATGCCTCGCCAGAAACCGAAGCTCACCGAGTGCTCATTGGCCAAAACATAAGCAAAAGGACCGTTATTTTCAAAAACGGGACGATTCCACTTGAACGCTTCGGTCACACCGGGCGCTGAGAGCATCATTATCTGCCTTATACGAGACACTATCGCTTGAAGTGGCCCGTCAAGATCCGCTGCATACTTATCCACACTCATTGTTTTGTCCTCTACTGCCTTTCGCTTTTTCGATCTCTACTGCGTTTGTTTAGGTTCCTTTTGCATATACATACGTAGACGGGCGTCGAGATCGAGTATATTGGTCTTTTGGGGTGTCCCTCAAAGACCTGGCAGGAGGCCTCCTGCCACCTCTTTTTTTATTCCAGCATTTCTTTCATTGGGCTCCAGTAATAATCCTGCCAGCCCTGTTCAATGGAATCGCAAAACTCGTCGGGTACATCTGTTTGATTGAAAGTCAGGCGTGTGCCTTCCTTTGTTTTTTCGAATGCATACGTAACTTGAGAATAATGACCTTCCGGCCAGTCGCTGGCGCGCCATGATTGAACGATCTTGCTATCGGGCACCAGCTCTTTGTTGACACCGTCGATGTAATCGCCCCACGCGGTGAACTTGCCGCCAACCTCTCTGCTGATATCGGCTGCGTCGCCGGTGAACTGCGCATGTTTTTTCGAATCCATCAGCGCCTCATATATATCATGAACGCTTGCCTTAATATCTATCGTCTGATTAATGGTTTTCATTTCAACCCCCTTTTTCGGGTTCTACGCTGTATGGTTTGTGCTCGAGAAGTCCTGCATGCTTAGATTGTTTATTGTTGTATTGCTCGTTACATAAAGCGTTGGAATCTTTTCTTGTCTGCCTTGCAGATAGGGCACACCTCCGGTGGCTGCTCGCGAGCGCATAGATATCCGCAAACACTGCATCTATATACCGGCAATGCCAGTTCAGATGCAGGTGCCTTTTCTTGCATTCCGTATCTTACTTCATTGCGCTGCTTTTTATCTGGGCGGCGTTCCGGTATGGGACCGGCCTCTTTCTTCCCGTCTACGATATCTTGCGAGATATATAGCGCGCAGTAGCATGAGCCGTACTCGTTTACATCTGCGTCTCGATAGTCACATGGGCAGGTGATATCCTGCTCGTCTTCTTCATCGCCCAGCGCCAAACGGCAGGGGCAAGCCCTGTATCCGTATCTAGCTTCGTTGACCAGTAGTCCGCGCGCCAGGTCTTTGGCGAACGCCTCGTCGGGATTAAGGTGGTATCCGGAGTTGCGGGCATCGCTTTTAAGCTCATCGTAAAGCTTGTTTATCTGTTCATCTGTGGGAGTTGCGAAATTGTTCAAATACTTATACCTCTTATGTGCGCAATTGTACTATGGCAGGCATAGTAAATCAATATATTTACCCTCTACATGCCTTCTGACGGTGATAGATTACACATACTCACGTTAACGATTGCAAGTAGTTTGAGAGGATCTCTTTTTAAACGCGGGTGTTTTTAACTAGGGGATTGACCGGCGGGTATATAATAGGTGAGCAGTGGCAAAAAGCATCACCTGGCACCGCGAAGGATGGGATGTTTGTAAGAGTTAACAAAGAATTGTGTATAGGGCTGGGCAATTGCGTTGTCATAGCACCTACTGTTTTTAGGATGAACACTAGTAACATAGCCGTGGTTACCGATCCAACCTCTGTAGCTAACGATAAATTGTGGGAGGCGGCTGAAAGTTGTACCGCTGAGGCTATAATTCTTGAGGATGATAGTGGCAATATGGTTTTTCCATAAGAGAAAAAACCTGCTATTTAGCTAGCATTACCAGTTCTTTTTCTGAATTTATTACCAACTCTCTTTTGCCAACTGCTGGGTTTTGTTTATTATTGTGGCACCCTTCTGAGTTATTGGTTTGAACTGAGATGTATCGGTTATGACGTCAAAGCCTTTTTTTAACTTTTTTGCCTCGTTGGCAAACTTGTCATACACATGTTGCATGTCATCGTCGGTGAAAAAACCAGACAGATTCATATACAGACGATTGCTTGTAGTAGTTGCTTCTATTGTTATGCTTTCCATTTTAAATTACCTCTGTTCTCTGCGGCACCAGATATAACCTTGTTTGATACAAAGCCAGTATCATGCTTGTCGCAGCGCTTATTCATTTTGCTGGAAGGTTATGCAGCAGCCTTTTTTGCATCATCAAGCATTATTTCGGCTTCGGCAACAGACGTAGCCTCGTCTGAATTTATACCTAATTCTCTTTCCTTACGCGCTACCTGCACCTGTCCCGCCTCGGTTCCAACGATACGGATTACCCTGTTGAGTCCCAGATCTTTTGCCAGTTTCTGGGTTTCCCCCATCTTTTGTGCTCCATCAGGCGTTGTGGGTTTGAATTCTGATATGTCTGTTATGACGTCAAAGCCGGCATGCAGCTTCTTTACTTCTGCGGCAAACTTGTTGTACACCTGCTGCATCTCAAAATCGCTGAAAAATCCGACCAGATCCATATACATGCGGTTTTTTGCTACATCGGCTCTTATTGTCATCTTATCCTTGATAATAATCCTCCAATTACCCATATAATTTATGCCTATTATTTTGCTATAAGATGGCGGATATTGCGTGTACCAACAGGCTCGGTTTTGTGGATAGATGCGATAAAAAAAGTGCGACCTGTTTACAGTCACACTTATAGGTTTAATGGTGCCATGTGCCCCTAGGTAAGCAGCTCACGTATCTGGTCTTCTTTGAACCCACGGATGGGGACGCTTCCGATTACCAGTGTAGGGAAGGTTTTTGCCGGGTTGTATTTTTCGATGTCCAGAAGTACCTGTCTTCTCTCATGCGGCTCAAGCAGGTCGACATCTACATAGTCATAGGCTACGCCAATCTCAGACAGCACGCTCTTGGTTCTGCCACACCATACGCATGTGCTAAGTGCGTACAGCATTACATTGCCCTTATCATTTCCATCAACATGTGTTTTCATTTTCTACTGCCTCCTGCTTAGGTTCGTATGACTACTACGTAGATAATCGTTAGTTTGAACTACTATAGGCTTTTTAAACGAGAGCGTCAATGTTTTGTACTTAGGAGGAAAGTTCTTTTCCGCAATGTGGGCAGGCTAATTGAGCCTCTTCTTTTTTACGCTTCTGTAATTCTTCGGAAAACCCGGCTGCAAGGATGCCTGCTGGTAATGCAAAAAGACCAATGCCTAAAACGGCTACTATTGCACCGATAAATTTGCCAAGAGCCGTAATAGGGGATATATCTCCGTAGCCTACCGTAGTTAGAGTAGTTACTCCCCACCACATTGAAGATGGAATGCTGGGAAAAGCATTTGGTTGCGCGTCGTGTTCTACGTAATACATTACACTGGAGGAGAGTATCAACAGAATGAAAGCAACGAAAATGGCTATTGTAATCTCCTCCCTTTTTGATTTGAGAACGTTTCCCATCAATCTTAATGATTCTGAATATCTACCGATTTTAAGCAGCCTGAATATTCTAAATAATCTTAATGCACGCAGGAATCTAAGATCAATTGGAATCAGCATGGGAAGATAAAAAGGCAGGATCGCAAATATATCAACCAAAGCTAGAAATGTTATTGCGAACCTAAGTCTGCCTATAAGCGGTCTTTTATATACAGGATCATTGGTGCATGTCCAAATACGAAGCAGGTATTCGGCAGTGAAAACTGCCACGGAAACGATCTCAAATGTACGGAAAATTGAAGCATTTTGATCTGACAAATCTCCTACTGTTTCCATGATAACAGCTGTTACATTGAGAGCAATCAGGACTACCAGTGATAATGTAAAGGCTAGGTTGTTGTTAAGGATATTGAATACTTGCGATTTGCGCTTATTAAACATATCGACACCCCGCTTTTAAATTAGCATCAGTATAGCATTACGTTCCTTTGGCTCCAAGCAATACGTTTTTTAGCTGGTCTGTCTTGACAATCACGGCTACTGGAGTATAATTCGGCAAGGCAGCAAGAGGTGATTATTATGCTCAAAGTATCAGACAGGGCGCCGGATTTTACACTTCCTTCGGTGGATGGGCAGGCGGTAACCTTAAGCGATGGCTTGATAAGCGGCACGAGGGTGATACTGGTTTTTCTGCGCCACCTCGGTTGACTGGTTTGCCAGGAGCATGTGGTACGGTTGTACCGCCGGCAGGATGAGCTATCCAGGCTCAATGCACAGGTGTGGGTTGTCTCCTTTGGTTCTGCGGATATGTCAAAGATATGGCTTGAGCAGACCTGTCCGGAATTCCTGATGCTGGTTGATCCTGATCGCAACGTATATAAGTCTTACGGAATGCGTCATTCCTGGTGGCGCTCGTGGAACATCAAGACGTTGTGGTACTACACCAAGGCAGTTCTCACCGGACGCAAACTTCTTGGCGTCAAGGGTGATGCATCGCAACTGGGCGGTGATTTCGTTATCGATACGGACGGCACTCTGCTGTTATCACACCCCAGTGGCAGCGCAACCGATCGCCCGTCTGTGGACCAGCTTTTTGAGGTTCTACGACCTGACCTCTAGGTTTTCCGCATTCTACTTCGATTTGTTTTGGTTCAAGAAGTATTGCATATGTGGACTGTTGACTGGTTGTTTTGCCTTAGTGATAGCTTTCAACCTCGATTTGCCAGTTGGCACAGAACTCATCCCATATCAAAAGGTGATAGAGGCCGCTGCCCTGGTTAACTTCCAGAATATCGCTGATAACAGTGTCTAATATGTCATTGATATGCCCGTAGAGAAAGCCATTGTCCTCAAGCTGGCTTTTGGCCTGGACGACAATGAATGATCTGGCATCGGAGTCGTTTACCGGAGTTGCACTGTACTTCACCCTGAACTTGTCGCCCTCAATATGAAATGGGTCTGTTTGCATGTATCCCACTCCGACAAAAGTGATGACGTTATGCCAAGTGCCACCAGTATTGGAAGACACTTGTTTGGACGTCGTGGAGTCATGCGTATTGGCGGCGTAACCCAGGGGTTGTAGTTTCCATATAATTATGATGCAACTTACTGCAATTATAATAAGCAGAACAAGAGATATGGCGAGTTTATTCTTCAAATCGGTAACCATTCTAGACATCGCTATTTTGGCGCTGCCTTTGCTAAAATTCATCTACGTTCATCATCGTTTTGTTCATTGTCGAAGATAACAAATAAAAAAGCACACTAATCATTGACGTACGTCTACAAAAAGCGTGCTTCGCATCTTTATTTTGCCTTTGGCGGCTCGGCGATCATGGCTTTTAGCTGTAGACCCGTAGCTTTGCGTCACCGCCTTTCGACGGTTTTGCCTTTATCAACTGCTTTTCAATTGTTAAATCATTATCTAGGCAGACCAAATATAACACCGGATAATGCAGTTATCAATAGTTGGGGGGTAACAATTTGATAACATATTTCCTATGCGTCTGCTTCTAGCAGCGTATTATAGGTATTTGACGTGAGCAAGAACCAAGTGGTATCAAAAAAGTGAGCGCTTAAGCTCATGTTTTTCGTATTCTACTTCGATTTGTTTGGGTTCAAATCACCGGTGTAGATGCAGATAGGTGCTTGGGTATATTAACTGCCCCATGAGGGGAATGCATCGGATTGTAAGTTATCAGCTATTATCTTTAAGCCGGAGCCATCGGTATTTATGGTACAGATATGTATATGTGTGGTGAGGCTACCGGCCATTTTGTAATCTGCCGTAAATACCATACGCTTGCCGTCCGGTGACCACATCAGGTATTTCAGAATACTGGTAGTATCATCCACATCCGCACATGCAAGAATGGTTTTTTTATCTGAACCATCTGTGTTTATCGTGACTATTTTATCCATACTGGCAATATAGGCTATTGTATTTCCGTCAGGCGACCATGCAATTCCACCGATTTGATTGCCGGTAGTGTTAAACACAAGCTGCAAATTTGAGCCATCGGCGTTTATGGTGTGTAAGCCCATCACAAGATCATCGGGGTAGCCGCTCCAGCACGCAAAAGCGATTTTCATACCATCGGGCGACCATGTTGGCCAGCGGCTCATCATTGTGCCTGCGGGAGAAAGTCTGGTTATATTGGAGCCATCCTCATTCATTGTTAGGAATTGATCTCCATTAACGAAGGCGATTTTGCTTCCGTCAGGGGACCATGACAATTGCCGTGCTTCATGCTCTGCTATCTTTGTGTTGCCTTGCCTTCTTGTATCTGTAACAAATATTCCGGTGTTATCGTTCTGCAAAGAACCAACATTATCGTCCCATTTAAAATAGGCTATTTTAGAGCTATCGGGTGAAATACAGGCAACACTTGCATTACCAATCTTGACCTTGTTGGAGCCGTCTGCGTTCATTACATATAATTCTTTGTTGCTTTCTTCAGTGCCAATATATGCTATCTTGCCATTTGGGCCCAAGCAGCCGTACGCTGCAATCAGTGCCAGCGCTGTTATTACGATCAGTATCTTTATACGATGTAAATGCATATTTCATATTCTACTACCTTTTGCTCTGGTTCGGAAAGCTGCTACGTGTGTAGACTTTTGTATTCTACTGCGCATTGCTTAGGTTCAAGAAGTATTACATACGTAGATTGGCGCTGGTTTGTCAGTAGGTATGTTTTGATCAACCCCCTGTATCCCCTACTCATGGGGTTTTTCGTATTCTACCATGTCTTGCTTGTGTTCATATTGTCCATACATACGTAGACGGGCGTTGAGATCGTGTATATAGGTCATTGGGGGACATCCCCAAACCCCCGGCAAGAGGAATCCTGCATCTCTTTTTTCGTATTCTACTGCGCTTTGTTTGGGTTCTGATTGTAGTTACGTACGCAGATGGGCTTGGGATTGTTAGTAAGTATACAGGTAGGCGTTAGGCTTTGGTAATTACGTTGTTTTGCTCGTCTGGTTGCTTGGCAAGACCGTTTTGTGGATGTTTAGCCAGCCACACATATATGATGCCGCAGGCGAGAAGCGGAATGAAAACGGCCATGAAAACCGCTATTCCGGCAGCGCTTGGATCATTTCCTCCAGTAGTGAAGCCGGGTATCCCGATATTGTTAATGAAGTAGTCGCTGGTACTATATGGTCTGTGTACAGCGGAGTAGGGAGACAGTGCAATTAGTATGTAGTATACGGATACGGCTATACAGGTTATGCCGCCAGCGAACTTCCATTTAAGCGCTATCAGTGATACGGCAAGCACGGGGATGCATGCGTAAACGTATGTTATCCATAGTTTTCCATTTCCCACAGAATTATAGACATTTATCAATAGTCTTGATAACGGATCATTGTGTTGAATCGTTATAGTCCCGCTGTCTGCAGCCAATATATAATTGATATATACGGAGTGCAGCACAACATAGTAGTTGGCAAAAGCAATGAAAAGACCCAACGCGATGACCATACTTGCTATCCTTGCTGTCCAAAGAAGTTTGTTGTTGCGAATGTTCTCTATCAGTAACTGATAGTTCATTGTGCACTTCCTGCTACACGTAAAGAGTGTTCATTACGTGCGATTTTTATGTAGATGATGCCAGCTATGAGCATTAACAGAAACGCCAATGTATTGTAGGGCGGGAAATACCCGTAAGAGGAGGATGTGGAAAATGAGGAATCTATCGGGATACGTCCGGTAGTTGTGATGAATGTGAAAGCGATGTTTATCAGGCTACAACTGGCAATTGTAACTGCGATGATTCCTCCTATGTACTTCCATTTGAGGCAAACAAGGGCGATCAGTAGCAGGTAGCTCAAGGCCAAAAGATTTAGTATTAGTTCGCCGCTGCCGAGGTAAATATAGCTACTCATGTATTCTTGCCATTGGTGGGGAAGTACATCAGCTGGTGAAATCCCTGAAATATACGCTTTCCAATCGTTGTGAAACTTGATCTGGTAGTAGGCGAAGTAGCTAAAAAAGCCAATTCCGGTAAGCAGGCTGGTTAACCTTGCTGTTAACAGCAGGTTATTGTTTGGTTGCCCTGGCGTTTCCTGCCCGGTTTGCTTCATTCGTTCCATGAAGAAGTAATACGCTACATGCAGCGCGCCACCAATAAAGCAGCAGATAAGCGCCAGCTGTAGTTGCACTGAACTGAACATGGTAATTCCCAGAGGTGGGTTTGTTGGAAAGAAAGTGAATTGCGAGTTGTTGACGGCAATGGGTATGATAAAAATGAGCAATGATATCAGCATGATGGCTATGCCATATGTTCTACGCCACTTGAATGCCATTACGGATGCAGTCACAAGTACAATTGCAGCAATGGTAAAAAACGGTTGTGAGCTGATTTGGCCGGGAGCTAAGGTGGGTTTGATGGCGCTTGCAGAATATTTGACCATGTCGGCAACAAACATGTATAAAAATACTATGCTGCCTACCAAAGCGAGCGCTCTGGCGGTTAGCAACCACCTTTTTTGTTGTGTTTTATCAATTTGCATTTTCGTATTCTACTGCCTTTCGCTTAAGTTCGTATTGCTTCTACATACGTAGACGGGCGTTGAGTTCTAGTGGCTGGTGCAGAAACACCCATATATAATAATAGCCTTCAACTGACCAAAAAGTTTTGTTTTTGTCTCCCTAGTTACAGAATATACAGCAAAATGCCGATAGTCAACTTACATCACAGGAAATTGTCCTAAGGTGGTATAATATGCCTATGCAGACGCCGTTTGTTGTCAGTATTATGCGCAAGCTTTTAAGGGGCAGACCTCGCCTGCATGCGATAACGGTGGTGCCATTGCTGCTGCTACTTGTTTCAAGTGGTGGGTTTTCCGGCCATATATACACGCCGTATTGCCTGTGGCAGGAAGAGTTAGAAGTGGTGCATACAATCCGTGAGTTGGAAGACGTGGCGGTATAACTAAGCCTTAGTGGTAGCTTTCAACCTCTATTTGCCAGTTAGCGAAGGATCTATCCCATATCAGCAAGTGGTAGTATCCATTGCCCTGGTCTACTTCCAGAATACCGCTGATAATTGTATCTAAATTCTCGTTGACATGGCCGTAAAGGAAGTCGTCGTTCTGGTCCTGGTTTTTGGCCTGGACGACAATAAATGATTTGTCATCGATCTGTCTGTCAATGTCGTCCAGTGGGGTTGCGGTATACTTGACCCTGAACTTGTCGCCCTCAATATAAAACTGATCCGTTTGAGTATAGTTTGCTCCGGTGAATGTAATCACGCTATGCCATGAGCCCTCTGTATCGGAGGATATGTTGCTTGGTGGTGTAATGTCTAATGTATCGGCGGTGCGGTCAATAGGTTGCAGTTTTGATATTGCTACAACGCAACTTGCGCCGATTATAATGGCTAATACAACGAAAATGCCGAGTTGTTTCTTCAAATTCGTACTCAATCCAGTCAATTGCCACTTTGTGGTACTACAAATGCGCTTATTTGACTAAGGACGCAACGTTTCCTTGTCATTATTATATTTTCCGGGGCAATATATGTCAATTCCTTGTATGCTGCGATGTTTTATGTGCGTTCATGAACTTGGCTATGAAACGGCTGAAAAAGTTTATATCTATATCCCGGTTGATGCGGTCAGACAGGCCAAATCCGGGGAGGTCCAGCGCATATACGGTGAAGTAGCGGGCAAGCGCCGGGATGTTAGCACTCCATTCTTCGCAGGAAGCGCTAAGGCCATGAATGAGGATGAGGTTTGGACCTGATCCATCACGCGTGTAGCGGATTTTGCGTGAGCCTACCTTTACGTATTTATCACTGGCCATGCGGCCTATCATACCAGAAGCGACGTGCAGGCACAAAAGAGACGGGTTTGCTTGACCATGCCTTTGACCTCACGGTACAATTACTGGAAATACGGGTTGTGCAAGGAGTTGTAATGCACTGGATAGGGTTGGTTTTTATCTTTTTGGCGGAGGTAGCATTCTTTATCGGTTGCAGTCGTTGGGATTTGGGGTGGAGCCCCTGGGAATCAGACCGGCGTACGAGATTTCCCGATGACGTTACCAGAATAGGAGCTGTTGTTGCAGGATTCGCTGCAATAGGAGTCGGCATCTCTTTTTTTATCAGGGATAGATCACCAGTCAGCTGGGATGGAATGAACTGGTACGGGATGCTCATAATCATAGCCGGTGTACTAACGTTTATCTTCCTATACATAGACTGGAAAAACCTCTATGAGGGGAGCCTTCAGAATGAGCAAGAAGATGTTAAAGGGCTAAGAGATTATTCGGGGTTTTACGCAAAATTCGATAGAGTGCACAGGATATACATCAAAATTCTGGGAGCTGGTTTGATTGTGGCGGGGGTATTAGTTCTGGCTGGTGTGATAGATTGAGGGTAATTCATGGATGAAGCAAGCGTTTTTATAATACTGGGCGTATTGTGGATTATCGCCGGGGTGGTTTTGATTGTACTGGCGGCGGTTAAGTGGAACTTTAGCATCAGCGACCCTCGATTTAAGATGATACCAAGGGTTCTTAATCATATGCGCACAAGGGTGTTTTGTGCGGCGCTGGGTGTGGCTTGGCTGATCTCCGGCATACTGTTTGTAACGGGCGCTATTCCTCCAAATTAGGTAGGGAGTTAATCTACCGGAGTAGGCGTGCATCATACGGCTAACTTTGGTAAACTCTTAAAAGCAGGTTTAACCGGAGGCAAACGTTGACTGTTGGGATTCACGTATTATTTATTTTAGCCATTGCTTTTTTTGTTGCCTTATACACGCTTGGATTCAAGCGAGGTTGGTTTGAGAGGCAGTTTGAGAAAAAAGGGAACGCATACTATAAAGAACTATCACCAGACAATCCTGCGGATGTACAGGCTTATCTGGCATCTATAAAGAAGCGAATACGTTTGAGCATATGGGTTCTGGGTATCCTCTATATCCTCTATATAATAATAATGCTTGCACAATAATAAATCTGCGGCTCCTTCTCGGAAGTTCGGTATTCTACTCCAATAGGCAATTGTTTCTGCGTGCGCGTACCTGTCTTCTCCCACAACGTAGTAGACATTATGTGACAAACATCTTGACCTACATTGTAGCACTTATGTTAGCGGCTTCAATCTATATCTATCGTTGCGCATTTACTATTCTTAAGTTAACAGAGTATTAATAGATGAAAGGAGAGCTATATAAATGAAACAGAATTTTTGGGATTTCAAGCAATGTGGTAGGCAGTCGGGTGGCAGTAATGTCGCAGAGATGGGCATTTGTCCTGCGGCCACGGATGCGGCAAGCAACGGTTATAACAAGGGGAGGAACGGCGGCAGAATATGTTGGGCGGTAACAGGCACGTTCTGTGGCGCCTCGGTCCAGGGTTCATTTGCACAGAAGAAGCAGTCATGCATGACCTGTGATTTTTATGGAAAAGTTAAGGCCGAGGAGAAGGAAAGCGGTAATAGGTTTAGCTTACTCATGCCGGGGCAGCAGTACGCTAAGCGCGCATAAAGCCTTGTTTAACTAGGCAAACAATTGATAAATCAAAAAAGGCCGGGAGTAACAATCCCGGTCCTTTTTTTAATTATCGTTGAGGTGTGATTCACCGGGTTTTTTGGGGAATCTTGCGCTTTTCCCAGAAGTTGCCCCAGTGTTCCTGTCGCTGTTCATTCTCCGCATCACTTGCTACTTTGTCCGGATAAACTGGGGTTATACCTTTGGCCCATCCGTTGAGATCAATGGCGATTTGCTCTGAGGTATAGGCTTCTTTCTCAATCCTGAGTGCAATATAGTATATGGTGATGAACATAGGTGGTATCGAGACCGCCAGTAGTCTTCCGGCGGTGCTGCCCCAGTAGGGGATTAGCGGCATAACCGCTGAGATTGCAGTAATAATTACGCTTAAAACAAACACATACGTTATTGATCGCACCCAGTCGTTGTTAAAAAGTGCAGCACTTCTTCTTAATGAGTCTTTTATGCTGGCACCTTCAAATAAAATGGCATGCCCTGCAAATATCCACCTGAAACCGATATAGATAGCGACGGGAATTCCAACCCCGGTGGATATCAGAACTACCGGGAGGAACCAGTATATGCTATTTACTAGTAGGAACCTGCAAAGCCTACCTAGCGATGGCGGGCCTGTAATACCTATGCCTACCCTTTGCTTTGCCATGTGTTGCCCAATGATGCGCATAACGGCGGCGCTTATGAGTGAACCCGCCGGTATAGATATAATGATGAATACCAGACCGGGATAAAAAGACAGGTATCTGCTGTAAGACCAGTAGTGGGTGAAGAAGAAATATCCCGGGTAATGATAGTAAATGTTGTAGGAGTCCAAGTAGGAATTGCCAATAATCAAACTGGGTTCCGTGATCAGACGTTTGATTGGATCGGCATATGTCCAGGTATTGTTGATGGGTATATGCACGTTCCAGCCTTTTCCATAGATAAGTGCTGCGGCAATGCCGGTAAGTGCGAGCGAGACGATGACTCCGACAACCAGTATGTTGATAAACCTTCTGCCGTAAACATATAAGCTGTAAGTAATCAGGAATCGCTCTGTAAGTTTCCACCACGATTTCATTGTCTTTCCACCTTCAAAATCAGGCCGCTGAGTATTGCATTTACGTGTGACTGATCAGACTTAATATGGTATATTATAGCATATAGAGCAATTTTGACAGTAGATGATATGATTTAACCATTAGGTGGACGGGAAAAAGATATGTATGGATTATCCTTTCTAATAGCTGTTGTGGGTCATCCCATCATCGTGCTCTGGCTTATCTGGCGTACAGAAAGATGGGATTTGCCACGCTGGCTGGTTATATTTGTGGTCTCGGTGTTTTTTAGTGCGGTGTTGGGCGCAATAACAATGGCTATTTCCAGCGATTTTGCCCGTCAGTTTATTAATCCATTTGGCGTGCGCCTTGCCGATTTTCTCTATGACAACTGGTATCCAGAGGCATTCAGACCCGATAACTGGGAGGACGTTTTGCCGTGGGCACTGAAATATCCGCAGGCCTACATTCTTATGACTATGGCCCTCTATTGCTCGATCGGAGCCATGCTTTCATTTTGGTCTGTACTCAGAACCAAAGTTTTGCGGCGAACTGCCGGCCTTGATATTTACACACAAAAGTAGGGCGTAAGACAGGAATACATGCTAGCAGTATCGGTTTTATTAGCATTAATGATTCATCCCATCATCGTAATCCGGCTTGGCAGGCGTGTAGGAAAATGGAGTATGCCACGCTGGTATGTTTTTAATGGACCGAACAATACGTGAATAAAGGCACTATACAATATAGAGGATAGAAGGAGATATATTATGAAAAGAAAGATTCTGGTATTCATTCTGGCCACGGCGATTGCCGTGACAATGACAGGGTGCGGGGCAGCCGCGTGGGAGGAGTATACCTCGACCGATGGGAGTTTTTCGGTACAGATGCCTGGAACACCTGTTGAGGAAACGGATTCGTTGGATACTGTGGTAGGGAATATAGATATATATGCTTTCTCAGTAGAAAATTCAGACGCTGCTTATGCTGTGGTCTATTCTGATTATCCCCAGTCAATGATTGATCAATCCAATGTGCAGGATATGCTTGATGATGCGTGTAGCGGAGCAGTTGAAGGCGCGCAAGGCTCTATGAATTCTCAAACGTCAATAACTTATAGTTCATATCCGGGCAGAGAGATTAATTTAACTACATCCAATGATACGATAATAACTCAAAGAATGTACGTGGTTGGTAACAGGCTCTATCAGCTTTTGATTGAGACAGAAGCTGGTGATGCCTCTTCTTCAAATGTGGCAAAGTTTCTTGATTCGTTTGAGTTGGTGCAGTAGTTAGTAAATTCTTTTAACGAGAGGAGAGTATGGATACTATGGGGAGTAAGGATGGAAGCGATATTGTAGGATTTCTGATTGGCGCGGTTCTTGTGTTTGCTATTGCCATACCGCTTGCTTGGCTTTGTATATGGGCTTTCGGTAGTTCGGCTCTGGGCTGGGCTGCTGCCGGTGCCAGTATTGGACTTGGCATAGGTGTTGGCAGCAAGGTTTTTAAGAAGTACACAGGCAGAGAGTGATGCAATATAGAAAGCGGAGAAGACGTGCCCTGATAGGCTGGTTTTGGGATTAGAACAAAGACTAAAAGATAAAATTATTAGGTAGAAGGGATTATTTATGGAAGAGATTAAGGTTAAGGCTTACGGGTTAATCAATTTTACCAAAAAGCAATATGTGATAACTCAGGCCATTGTTCTGGCAATTGCAATTGTTATCGTTATTGTAACCTTTGCAGTTGAGCTTCCACAGGCAAACATGATTATCAGGAATATTCATTGGCTGGTTCTATTTACGCTTGTGGGTGAAGCCATTGAAACGATTTTAATGCTTAAGAAGTTTGGTGATAGAAAAGAAGAAATCCTTATGCACGAAAAGTTTAGCAGAAGCAATCAGGAGATTCAAAATGGGTAAAGATCAGATCATAATAATGGACAGGATTGAGGGCAAGGCAGGCAAGGCCTTCGTGGTATTTACCAATCTTCCTGTCTGGGCGTCGGAGGACGGTAGTAAAAAGAGGATGGATGTGGATATCAGCGTTGCCCCGTTTGATGAAATCAATAAGAATCAGCCTGTGTTTGCCAAAAAGAAGGGCGCTTTCAAAAAAAAGTATAGCTGTCGTAGCTGTGGTGAGGCGCTCGATATCTCCGCAGCTGTACCGATGGATTTTACTTTCGATGTCGCTTGCAATCAATTCCCGACCTTTACCTTTGCCATGAACGTACCCGGGGTTGTCTGCGGCGTGTGCGGAATTGGGAATGCCGTGTCGGCGGGTGGTATAGAGGAGGAGATTGGCAGTGCCATCATAGAGGCCGTTAACTCAAACTCGATCGAAATGTAGGCACTAATAGTTAGAGTGAAGCAGTCTGAGAAACAACCTGCTACCTGATGAACGGTCCCTCGTTGTTATTATCATCAGCGTTGTTATTTTCCGGTTTGTCGCTCGTATCGGGCGGCGTATTGTTTTCATCAAAAGGCTTGCCGCATCTGATGCAGAAGTTTGAATCGGGCGTACGCGAAGCGCCGCATTTTGAGCAGAATGCAGATTCCTGTTCATCAAAACGATTGCCGTATAATCCCGTGTTTCGCTGAGTGGGGTTGGCGGTATAGACTGGTTTTTTGCCTTCATCCCATGCGTCCAGATCCGATTTCATTCTATGGGTGCTGTAGCCTTCATTCTCTACCCGCAGACTGAAGTAAAACAGCGTTAAGCCGATGATAGTTATCGGTGTGGTAAGTATGATTCCGATGGGGTAACCGACCAAGGGTATCATAGAGATGGCAGAATTGATTACACTTGTGATAAGCCCGAACAGTAGTCCGTAACCCAGCGCTCGCCACCAGTTGTTATTGATAAGTTGCGAGCTGCGCGAAAACGCTGCACCGATACGGGCATCTTCGAAAAGTACTGCATGTCCCACAAAAACCCAGCGCACGCCCAGCCAGATGGCGATTGGGATTCCTACCAGCGTTATCGCCAATGCCCCTACGGCAAGTCCGATTAATAGATTGACCAGTATGTATCTGAATATCCTTTTCCATGCCGAGCCGTATGCGGTCCAGGGATCTATCTGTGGTCTGAAAAAGTGCTGAGCGGTTCCGTGAGCAAGTGCAGCCTTTATTAGAGAGTAACCCACAAGGTAGGCGACTATGAAAAATAGTCCGTAAGCAATTAGTGCGGAGTTAGCAAAGAAATCCCTGAGAGCTTGTATTAACGGGTCGATATCAGTCACAGTACTGGTGTTGTAGACATTGATTTCATCCATCAGTTCCTGCAAACCGAACATATAGAAGAATGGGAGGGCAAGTGCCGTGAGTATTATGGTTGCCATAGCGGCGATGGCGATAAATCGTAAGAAATTCTTGAAGTAGATATTAAATGTGTCGCCAAACAGCCTGCCCAGATCCCATGGGCCGAAAAAGCTCTCCATCATTACTCCTTTGAAAAACGCATAAATTAAACGAAAGAACCCAAAAAATTATAGCATACGTATCTCATGGTTAAAAGCAATTAGGTTTGGTGGGATGTGTATATTGTGATTGCCATATGCTTGCCCCTCTGCTGCGGATTATGGGGGCCTCCGACCCTGAAGTTCTTATTTTGGCCAGATAAGGCGGATCGAACAATGTCCGTTTTTGCGTCACTTGAAACAACAGAATTTCCGGATGGGTTTACTGCAATACCATCGGACGTATTTATTGATGAACCATATGATTTTGCAAAAAAGCGGGTATTGACAAGCATTACGAAAATGCGATATCATAGCTAAACAATACAAGGAAGGGGTTTTTGTGATCAACTTTACGGCCATGACAAGACGTCAGATGCATAAACTGGTAGTTATGCCGGTTTGGGTATTGTGTGCCGTATGTTCGCAAAGCAGGCGTTTTTAGTACTTAATCGAACAACAATATAAGACACACTTGGCCCGAATCGAAAGATCTCGGGTTTTTTTATTTTCGGATTCTACGGAGTGTCGCATATGGTTAGAGAGCAGATACGTACGTAGATAGGCGTTGGATAAACAGAAAAAAAATATTAGGAGAAGAAATTGAATATCACAAAACAACAAGCGGCAAAAATGATTGCAGTAGATAGATTTCCACTGTCAAATAAATACGATTCTGAGTGGGTATTGACTAACCAGATGGGGCCAAGCGCACTGTGGCTTACCGAGTGGCTGGTCGAGAAGATGGACCTTAAGCCCGGAATGCGTGTACTGGATATGGGATGTGGCAAGGCGATGAGCTCCATCTTTCTGGCAAAGGAGTACGGCGTAAAGGTATGGGCCAATGATTTATGGATAAGTGCGTCAGAAAACTGGGAGCGCATTTGCGAGGCTGGTTTTGAAGATCAGATATGTCCTATACACGCCGAGGCACGATCGTTGCCGTACGCAGAAGGATACTTCGATGCCATCGTCAGCATAGATTCGTACCAGTACTATGGCACCGACGACCTGTACTTAGGATATTTCAGCAAGTATGTAAAACCTGGCGGGCAGATGGGCATAGTAGTTCCGGGATTGGCACGAGAGATTGAGGGAGAAGTGCCGGAGCATCTGACAAGACCTCAGAGCAATGGGCTTGTATTCTGGGTGGACGACTGTTTTTGCTTTCACACTGCCGACTGGTGGAAACATTTTTGGGGCCGCACCAGACTGGTTGACGTCGAGACCACTGATGTGCTTGAGGACGGCATCGGGCTGTGGCTTCAGTTCGAAAAAGCGGTTGTTGCGGCAGGAACAAACATATTTCCTTCAGCCCAGGAGGTTTTAGCCCAAGACGGTGGGCGGTCTCTGGCCTGGGTAAGGCAAATCGCCAGAAGAAAGGAATAATATAGCAGTTGATAAAACAGAGGATGAAGGCATGCAAAAAAGAGTAGAGGTTTATCGAATAAAAAGTGTTTATAAAAGGAGGCCACGGATTATGCAGAAATACATTGATTTGGCAAAAGAGCTGGGTATGGCAGACGCTATGCTCATCAGTCCAAACGATATAGTTTTCGACATACGCGCGCTGCTTAAGTGCAGATGGGGATGCACTCTTGCGGCCAATAATGGCCGTCAGAGCGTGCGCTGTAACACTGGAGGCGTCTCGCTTTCAGAGAGGCAGGATATGGTCAAGGCGTATAAAAACATATTGCTGCTGCATTGTAACGACAAAATGTCCTTGAGCCGTGCCTTATTAGACGTAGAACGTGCCGCCTTTTACGATGGCTATTACTTAGCATTTGCTTTGAAAGGCTGCAACCTGTGCAAGGATTGCGGAGCGGCTAAGGGAGAGCAATGTCCTACGCCGAAACTGGCGCGACCCTGCGAAGAGGTTTTTGGAGTAGACGTGTTTGCTACGGCACGGGGACTTGGCTTTCCCATTGAGGTTGTACAGAAAAAGGGCGATCTTGAGAATCGCTATGGGTTTGTGTTGATTAATTAAAATGTGTTTGTTATTTGTCGTGGGCTTAGAATAACATTGATAGTTAAGGTGGGGCAATATCTAATAGGAGAATGAAATGGAAAAACAAGATTGCATAATTCGAATTGCAGAAGACAATGATTTTCAAGGTATCATCGGTCTTCTTGTACAACTTATCCCTAATGACCCAAGTATAACGGATGGAACCAATAGAGTAGTATTTGACCAGATTCTACAAGATCCAAATCTGCACTACTTTGTTCTTGCACTGGACGGTAAAATCATTTCTACATGTTATTTGAATATTATCCCAAACCTGGCTATTTATGCTTCCCCATACGGGGTGATTGAGAACGTGATAACGGATGCCGCGATGAGAGGAAAGGGATATGGAAAACAACTTATGCTGTTTGCATTAAAACATGCGTGGCAGGCAGGTTGTCATAAAGTAATGTTGCAATCAGCAGCATTTAGAGAAGACGCACACAGGTTTTATGAGGATTGTGGTTTTAATCCGAGAGAAAAGATCGCCTTTATTGCCAGATATCGTGTTGCAAAACACAGCCAGGTTTGATGATCGAAGTAGCACAGATCAACTAGGAATGCATCGCTATACAGAGTACAATACAGTAAGGAGATATTTAATTGCAATCAGGCGATTCTAGGGAAAGAGCTATGCGAATGGGCAAAGATTCCGTATGGAGTCTGATTGCCAAATTCTCCACACCTGCGATCATCTCCATGACCGTGGGTTCTACCTATAATATTGTTGATCAGATATTTGTAGGGCATTTGGGAGAAGACCCCTTGAGCGCGCTCATAATAGTATTTCCGCTGATGATATTATTCATGGCGCTCTCAGTAGGTACCGCCATTGGTTCTTCATCGCTTATTGCGCGTAGACTGGGTGCCGGCGATCACGAAGGTGCAGACAGGGTAACCTGTACCACCATTACGCTGACCCTGATAATCGGCGCTTTGATAACGGCGATATGTCTTCCCAATTTAGATACTATACTGGGCTGGATTGGTGCTAAAGGTGCGATGCTGCCTCTGGCTAAAGAGTACATGTACATCCTGATAATATTTGCCTTTCTCAACACGTTTACACTGGTTACAGGGGGTATTGTCAGGGCACAGGGTGCGCCGACGTTTCCCAGCGTGGTTTTAATCATACTGGCGCTGACCAATATAGCGCTGGACCCGGTGTTTATCTATGCGCTTGATATGGGTGTTGCCGGTGCCGCTGTTGCTACCGTTATCGCACGAGGTCTGGGTATGGTGCTGTTCATCGCCTACTTTGCCATGGGTAAGACGTCGTTTTCCTTCAAACTCAAATATTTTGTGCCCGACCTCAGAACTGTGTTTGAGATATACCGCATCGGGCTGGCGTCTATAGTGCGTATGAGCGGTACATCCATCGCTATGGCAGTGAGCAATACATTGGCCCTGGGTTTTGGTCCGAACACGCTCAATGTTTTTGGTGTCATCATGCGCTCCTTTAGTGTGGTGATAATGCCTATTGTGGGGTTGACGCAGGGAACACTGCCGCTGATAGGGTACAACTTCGGTGCCAAAAAGCTGGAGCGGGTGGGCGAGGTTGTGGTCAAGTCAGCAAAGGTTGCACTGGTGTGGGGCGTGATATGTGCTCTTATCGCTTTTATTATACCGGAGCAGGTAATGTCGATCTTCGGTTCTGTCGATGTATCACTGGGGGCATATGGGTTGCGCATAGCCGGTATAGGAATAATTGCGCTTACATTGCAGATAACGCTTACCAATTTCTTCCAGGGTATTGGTAAAGGGGTAGCATCGCTATTACTTACAGCTACACCGGATATTTTACTATGGATACCGGGCGTATTTATATTGACCTGGTTGTTTGCCGATACCGGGCTGTGGATGGTGTTCCCCGTTGTCGACACGATAGCGATTACTATCACAATTGCTTGGCTGGTTATCACCTACCGACGTCTAGGTATTGGTTTTCATCTGAGGTATCCGCGCAAATTGGCATCTGCCATTGAATCTGCCGAGCGGGAGTAGTCGCTGGTATCTGTCAGAGTGATGGTATATCATTAGTTAAGCGGAGGTAATTAAGTGGCGATTGCCAAATTATTCGTTTTGTTTGGGCATATCATCGTTATTCTTTTTGTCAGCGTGAGGCTGGACAGGGCCGGTATGTCACGCAAGACGTCCATGTTTGTTGCCTTTGCGTTGGGAGGGCTGCTGTTTGGATCGATTACTGCCTTAATTAGCAGTCCCGAGGCGCGCGAGATAGTTAATCCGTTTGGCGCCTGGCTGGGTGACTGGCTGTATAACAACTGGGATCCGGCGCTGAATGATCCTACTATAGATAGGGAGCCGTCGATTCCCTGGACAATGCTTATTCCGCAAACCTATATTTTTAGCACGGCTTTGGCATATGGGGCCTTCGGTTCGCTTACGTGGCTGAGCGGTTTGTTCGGTATATTCGATCCGCGCAATTTCGTAGGGCGCATTCCCGATATGGATGGGGTACTTGAAGATGAGACCGAGGATCAATCAACATCTCAAACGGATTCTGATCCTGATGCTAAAGAGCCTCCTGCTTACCCCGGAGCTTGATAGCAAGAAGTTGGGCTGGCAATCCGACGAATATGACATCTATTTAACGCAGAGCGCATCGCAAATGATGCGTTTTTTTATGTGTGGTGTGACGATTTTGTCCCTGATACGTTTTACTAGATAGAATGACTGTTATGACAGCAGATGATAGATTGTCTGGTAATGAGGTAAAAGGTGCAATATGGCTGGTATATCATATATTTTGGCGTTAGCAGTACATAGCCTGTTTATATTATGGCTGGCCAAGGGATTAGGCAAGTGGAAAGTTCCTTTGTGGGGGCGTCTGGTTGTAGCATTTGCTGTTTTTGGCGTTTTACTCGGTATTATAACTGCTGTTATTCCTGATCACAGCGTTCAGCTTTTCATCAACCCTTTTGGTACGCGAGCCGGTGATGTTTTTTTCTCAGCTTCTTTGTTCTGGTTTGGTTGCTTTATTGCGACATTGATTATATATACGGCGTTTGGCCTATTCCTTTATGGAGGTCATATGCTTAGAAATCAACGAGGTAGTAACTTTTCTGGTGGTGGTGGCAGGAAGTGAGAGGTAAGAAGGAGCTTATCATGAAACACTTTAGTATTCTGGTTGCGATTTTAAGTGTGCTGATGCTTTGCCTTGCGCCACTGGCTTGTAGTAGCCCGGAGGTAGTTGTTGATGAGCCGGAGTCGGTAAAACTGAACATCGGCATGACAAGTAGTCCCAACACGCTGGTGCCGATGAAGTCAGAAAAACTAATTCAGGCCAGTCTGGCTCAGCTTATATGGGAACCGCTGGTGCGACAACTGGAGGATGGCACATTGGAACCCTGTCTTGCAGCGAGCTGGGATGTTTCTGAGGACAAGCTTGAGTATACCTTTTACATAGACCCTGATGCCGCCTGGAGTGATGGCAATCCGGTTACCGCTGAGGATGTAAAGTACAGCTTTGAGGTGGGCAAAAGACATCATGGAGAGGACCTATTTGCTCAAACCAAGAAGGCGTGGGCACAGATAGACAGCATTGAGGTGGTTGAGGATGAGCAAAGAGGTTAGCCGTACGGTCAAATTTACGCTTGAAGAGCCGTATGGGACATTTTTGGGGACGCTAGAGAGCGTGTTTATTGTCCCAAAAGTTATATGGCAAGACATAGAAGGTGCGGAGGATTCCACAGTATTTGCAGATTACGTGGCGCCTTCCGGAGACCAAGCAAGAAGGGAACTTCTTATTGGCAGCGGGCCTTTTATCTTCCACGAATATGTGGCAGATCAGCATTATTGGGTGAAGGCAACCCCCTATTATCGCGATGGTGTTGCCAAAATGAGTGATGTGGTTATCTATATCTATGAAACACCTGAAGTTGCACTCGCAGCGCTAAAAACGGGTGAGGTAGATGCGTTGCAGATGATAGAAACTCCGACGGATGTACCGGAGCTATTGGCCGCGGGAAGCATAAATATGGATATGATCACGACCTACAATCACAACGCCATGTTGTTTATGAATATGCGCTATGATCCGTTTAAGGTACTTGAGGTGAGGCAGGCGATAAGTAATGCAATAGACAGAGAGGCCCTGATCAATTTCTCGCAGGCCGGTTATGCCAACATGCCGCAGAACGTTTCATACGCTCCCGGTTTGCCGTGGTCTAACCCTGATGTGGCATGGAACGATGCGGGGCTGGATCGTGACACGCTGGTTGCGGCGGCTAACGCATTGCTTGATGACGTTGAGGGGATATCCAAAACGCCTGCTGCTGTAAATGTAGGTACGGACGAAGACCCTGTAATGGAAATACCTGATTTTGTGCGAACGTATGACAGGGGACTGGGCGATGGCCCTCAACCAATGGGATATGAGTGCATATATATTGACAGTGCCACGTATGAGCGGGCGGCACGGATAACAGCGGATAACCTGATGGATATTGGCATCAAGGTAAATCCAACACCCGTTGAGGGCTCTTATCTAGGACGAACTCTGTTTAGCGGTTGGTTTATTTGGGATTGGGAGATGTCTCTTTTTGGGTATCCGTCGGATCCTGATTTTTCATCATTTTTCAAGCAGTGGAGCAATAATGCAGCTCTTGACACTCAGGCCCAATGGTCGCTGGATGGTTCAAAGATAGCGTTTGTGTCTGATCGCGATGGCAACGATGATATATACGTAATAAACGCCGATGGTAGTGGTTTGACGAATTTGACAGACCACCCAGCCATTGATTTTACTACACCTGTTTGGTCTGCTGATGGGGCATTTGTTGAAACTGTAGGTTCTAATAGCCAAATAATTGTATATAAATCAGACGGGTCTGGTTACGCGTGGTCTATTAATGTGGATGGTAGCGATATCTCGTGGTGGCCATAAGCGGGGAAGTATCGGACCAGATCGAATAATGCTACAAGAGGCGCACTTTAACCGGTGCGCCTTTTTACTTTCGGATTACCCATCGCAAGATTGAATCTTGACACAAACTACCCATCGTTGGTTATGAGTTGGGGTAGAACTCCGTAAGAAACAAGGCAGGGTCTTTGTACCAGGTTTTTTTATTCGCATCACGAATATGTTATCATAGTCGTCAATGAGTGAAGCAGTATACGTTTTGGACCTTTTCGGGGTGGCGGTTTTTGCCGTTTCCGGCTCGCTGGCTGCGGGACGCAAGCGCATAGACATCTTTGGTGTGCTGGTGCTGGCGCTGGTTACAGCGCTGGGAGGTGGTACTCTGCGTGACCTGCTCTTAAGGGACGGCGACGTGTTCTGGATAGCCAACACTGTCTATCTGCTGGTGGTGCTCATCGCCGCATTGTTCACGTTCTTTGTCGTGCGTGTACTCACTATTCCTCGACGCTGGTTGCTGTTGTTTGACGCTGTTGGTTTGGCGGTCTTTACAATGATTGGTGCCGACAAGGCGCTGGCTGTGACCGACTCCGGTGTACTGGCGGTGGTTATGGGAATGATGACTGGGGTGGTTGGAGGCATGCTCAGAGACGTGCTTTTATCTGAGGTGCCGCTTGTATTGCACAAGGAAATTTATGCCACTGCAACGTTGGCAGGGGCAATTGCATATGTTGTGATGGTCACGCTTGGTGCGCCATACGCAGCATCGGTGGTGGTGTCGATTGCTGTTACGCTTGGCATTCGTCTGGCGGCGATGCGCTGGGGACTGTCGCTGCCGCTTTTCGCCTTACGCAAGGCTAAGCCTTGAGGCAAGTTACCCATCGTCTAGCTACGATCAGGGATCATTTGCCGTAAGAAACTACGTCGTGGCTTAAGTTATAGGTTTTTATCGTTAACCTCATGTTATGGAACTTTTTGGCAGACCTATACGTCTTAACTTATATGGAACGATTAAACGCAGGGGTATATACATGCTGGCGCCTGCGCATAAGGTGGGAGGTGGTGTTTATCGTCATCGCTGGGATGAGCCTGACTATTGGCAATACGATTTACGATAAAGGTCCTCTGTCCGGTATGAGGATAGCTGTCGTTGAATGGGATTCCTCAGCTCGTTTTATACGTATTTTCAACCGATTTTGGTGGCCATCATACAGTGAAAGAGGCCTTTTGCCATGGGATGCGCATAGCGGTACATCATTTTTTAGTAGTATTCCCGCTTTTGTGCTAAGCGTTCTCTGGTGGCTGTTTTTATCGGTTGTAATCGACGTTTTCATTAATCGTGTGCTGCCGAGGCTGCTGTACTGGAGGCGCAGGCGTGGGTAGGGGCGTGTGAATCATATACAAGTATTATTGGGGCATGAGGCGCACAGCATAAAGAGTGCGCCTTCTTTATGCATTGCATTAGTGTTAGTACTGTAATATAGTATGCACGTGATAATGCATTGTCGGTATAATTCGGGAGGCATTTGTGAAACGCCGTAGTACGGTAGTTGCGATTTTAAGCGTACTGGTTCTTTGCGTTGCGCCGCTGGCTTGTTGTAGCCCGGTGATAGGTAAGGTTGTATCTGGTGTTACATACATGCCGATGGAGAATGGAGCGAAAATAACCTGGGGCACTGATACAGCATCAATAGGATGGGTGGAGTATGGGCTGACAGATGGTTACGGTACAAGTAGTGTGCCGATCACTCTACCTACAACCACTCATGTCGTAGAACTGACCGGGCTTGAATCTCTGACTACCTATCATTACTGCGTAGTATCGGCAGACGGGTATGGTAATAAAGCCACATCAGTCGATTATACGTTTACCACGCTCAAGGGTGTGATAATTCTTGCAATATCAAACTGCATGGCTTCTAATATTGCAGGCTCCAGTGCGACTATAACATGGGGCACCAACCTGGCATCGTCATCGCTAGTAGAGTATGGTATCACGACCGGTTATAGTACATCCACGACGCCTGATACTATGACCAGGACCGATCACAGCGTTTTACTTACCGGGTTGGCATCTGAGACTACCTACCATTACCGTGTGAAATCTGTGGATGAGGCGGGCGTTGTGGCAGTATCAGATGATTATACGTTTACTACACCGATGGAATATCAGTTAAACGTTGGAGTGCAGTCCTTACCTTCTACTAACAACCCGTTTCTTGCCGTGGATGGAGAGGCCGATGCGGCGCATATAGGCATCATGTACGAGCCTCTGGTTCACTACAACAATATGGGTGAGGTTCTACCCTTGCTGGCTGAGTCTTGGGATTATGATGATGATACCATGAAGTGGACCATCACTCTTGACCCCGATGCCAAGTTCAGTAATGGTACGCAGGTAACCGCTTATGATGTTAAGTTCAGCCTTTTAAAATATATGGCCCTTGGGTTGGGACAGACTGCTGATATAGCAGCGACAATAAAGCAGAACCAGGGAGGAACTTCAGGAATTCCATTTTCATTGGAGGATAATGATCCGTTTTCAGATACGATTGAGAGCATAGGCGGAAACTTCATCGCTGACGGTTTTTCTGCCGGCGAGATGGTTGAGATAAGAGGAACGACTGACGGTCCTGACAAAGGTACCACAGGTGATCAGGACGGGGCATATTTAATCTACTCGGTAACACCTACCGTTATAACACTTGATCCCACCGTTTCTATAGATAGTGAATGGTCGAATGCCGGTATGATCTTGACGGCTGTTGGGCCTGATGTTGATGCGATTACCGTGCTGGACGATACGACACTGACAATAGAACTGGAGACGTTTGCCGCAATGTTCATGAGCTATTTGAGTAATGTTGTTATTGTGCCTGAATCGATATGGGGTGGTATGACAAATACTGAGATTTTGGTATATGAAAACGCTAATCCTATAGGCAGTGGGGCATGGACTGTTAGAGAGACGGTGGCCGATACCTACGTAATTTATGAGGCGCATGCTGATTATTGGGGAGGCGCACCGAAAATAGATGTGCTTGCAAAAATATACTATGGTAGCGACGAACAACAAAAGGCAGCTCTTGGAAACGGTGATATTGATGCTACTGCGTCTATGTTGCCCAGGGGAATTGTTCAGTTGCTCGACGATCAAGATCTTGATATATATCAGGTTGCAGAGAATACCACCTTCTCGTTATATCTCAATCATCGCGTTGCACCGTTCAACTTTCTGAAATTCAGGCAGGCGCTTAACGTAGGAATAGACAGGATGTCAATGATGAGCTTGGTAACCAATGGTTGGGCGGTAATACCGCAGCAGATTGAGGTGGCTCCGCATTTGTCTTATGCCGACCTTTCTCTGGAGTGGCCGTATGTGGGAATGCAGTTATGGGATCGTATTAATACAGCCAATGACTTGCTTGATGACATACCCGGTATGTCGACCATTAATGATGGGGTTGATGGTATTCGCACATACAACGGAGAGCCGCTGGTGATCGAATTAATATGTATGGATACCAGTGCTGAAGATATGGCTATTGCAGGGCTGGTTGAGGATAGTCTTGCTGACATGGGTATAGAAGTGGGGATTAGCGCTCTTTCACTTGTAGAAATTGCGTTTAGAATCAGTGTTGATATAGAGGGAGGGAATGATGATTGGGACGCCTATATCTATGGTCAAACGATTCCACCTGATTACGATTATTTTGCCAGCCAGTGGGGATACTATGAGAACGTTCGATCTGACAAGCGCAGTTCTGTTGTGGGCTGGGATAGCCCGGAGGCTCAGGCGATTGGTGAACAATTGAATTTATTGCAAACGTTGCCTGAAGGGAATGCAACGCGCGATGCTCTTATTGCCGAAACGCAGTGGCGAATAGCCGAGGAATTGCCGTGTCTGCCCCTCTATCATCCGATAACACCTAATGCATATAGAATAGACCGTTTTACAGGATGGATTGAGGATCAGGGGGTGTACATGTATGGCTATGTTCCGTCTATGATAGGGCCGGTAAATCTGCTAAGTGTAGAACCTATTGATCCGTTTATAGACGCCAGTTAGAGCAGGATGGCGTGATAATCACGATCATTACGGAGCCGTTGTAGTTGGTTTGTTTAGTCTAAAAAGAGGAATGGTTTGTACAGGGCGTACTCGCTATGAGTATGCCTTTTTGACTTGTGTGGCATGTGTGTTATTATTGCTGCACAATGTAACTGAAGTGAGGGTGAGAAGATGGAAGCTAAAGTTGGATTTATCGGTTTTGGTAGTATGGGTAGTGTGCTGTTGCGCTCTCTGTTGCGCTATGGTGCGCTGGTTCAGGAAGAGGTTATTCTTTGCACACGTTCGCGAGACAAGCTGTCGGGGTTTGCGTCGAGTAATCCGGGTATGGAGCTTGTTCGCTCTAATGTCGAACTTGCCGAAAAGAGCCGGACAATATTCATCTGCGTACGCATAGAAGACGTAAAAGGTATTATCGAAGAAATGAAACCTCAACTCAGCCAGGATAAGCATATTGTTATAATTAGTGCCGGACTGTCCATGGAGAATGTTTCCAAGATATTCGATGGTCAGCTAACCCGCGTTATTCCATCGCTGGTATGTGGCACCAAAAACTGCGTTACGCTGATACACCACAACGATAAGGTGACCGAGGACGAGTCGGCACGGGTGGAGATGTGGTTTTCCAAGATAGGCAATTTCAAAATACTGGACGAGGATCAATTTGAGGTAGGTGCCAACCTTACCAGTTGCGCTCCCGCCTTTATGGCAGCCATGATGAAGTATTTCATTGCCGAGGCTGTTAAGCACAGCAGTTTCACCCCTGAAGAGGCAGAAGAAATGGTGCGCAAGACCATGCTGGGCACGGCAACACTGATTACCAAGCGAAAGCTATCGTTTGACACCATTGTCCAGCGTGTAGCTACAGAGGGCGGTATTACCGAAGCGGGAGTGAAAGTTCTTGACGAAAAACTTCCTGAAGTTTTCAGCGAACTGTTCCTTGCCACCGAGCACAGGCACAAGGCTGTCAGTGATGACATGGGCGAACTCTGGTCTGCATAGTTTTAAATTACCCATCGTTTGGCTGTAGGCCAGAGTGGCACTCAGTAAGAAACAATGCTGAGCCTTGAGGTAAGTTACCCATTGTTTGTCCACAAACTGATCAACCCCCTTGATCCCCCACTCATGGGGGAAAGGATTAAGAGATTTGGGGGACACCCCCAAACCCCCGGCAGGAAGAATCCTGCACCACTTTCTTTAGGTTTTATTGCGATGTACAGCGGTCGAGGGGCAGCGGTGATATAATGTAGCTTACGATTAAATCAGTATGCATATAGGAGGGAAACGTTATGCCGTTTGTAAGAGTGTCGATGTGGGAGGGAAGGCCGAAAGAGCAGAAGGTTGATCTGGCAAAGCGAATTACCGAGGCTGTAACCGCTGCGGTTGGAGCTCCAGCAGAAGCGACCACGGTGATATTTGAAGATGTTGCCAAAGAGGACTGGGTAATAGGCGGAACACCAGCATCCGATATGTAATTCGTATTCTACTGCGTTATATGAGGGTCAGTAAGTAGATACGCACGTAGATAAGCGTTGGTGGTCAGTAATGGTGATCAACCCCCTTAATCCCCCACTCTTGTGGGAAGGGAGAGAGAGGTTCGGGGGACACCCCCGATGCCCCCGGCAGGATTGCATCCTGCACTTGCTTTTTTCGGAGAGCGAGTACGCATGTAGATGGGCGTTAGTTATTTGATGGGTCTGCGGCTTCGAACGTAAACTCATATTCCGCAAGATAGGTGCTGTTGTACGTGCGTCCGTTGTGCTTCTTGCCGCCGATATGGATTGCCCAGGTTGTTTGATCAAGCAGGCCTTTGTAATACTTTTCGGCCTCGTCGCCAAAGAGCAGGTGGTCTATAGGGCCCAGGTATAGATCGCCGGCAATCGCGATGGGGGGCCCAACCTCAATGTCGCCGATAAGCCCTGTATGATCGTATGGCGCATGTTTTACGTCTGCACAGTGATTGCCCTTCAGCTGGCTATCTACCTCTATCTGCATGAAAATGCGTGAAATTATATTGACTTCACTTGAGCCGTATTCTTTGGAATCGTGAATACATCTGAAGAACCTAATTTTAACTTCTGACATTTTAGCCCTCTCTACTCGCAGGAGAGTTGCACACAGTATACAACAAAACAATGTTGTAATGGAAGGGTGTAGACGCTCATGTTGGCGAGCAAAGATCTGATTTGCAGGTAGGCCAGTCTCTACAGAATAACCGTTGCCACTAACGCCAGAGTGGTTAGTGCTGTAAGCGAGCCGACCAGCCTTTTTTGCCACACAGGCGTATCAAGGAAGTTGCGTGTTGCTCTGGCTATTCGCTCTGTTAGACCGGCAAAGCGGTTGCGGTTAGGATCCAAACGCCCCTGAATAGCCAGCCATGCGTCCGGTGGTGGCGAGACCAACTCGGCAGTGGTGCTCAGCACCTGCTTGAACTTCGATTGCACGTCTATGATCGACCGGTGTTCGAGTTGGCAATCAGGACATGTTTCCAGATGAGCCTTTATAGCATCGGGCTCGCCGGGATCGACCTCATTATTGTGGTAGCTTATTAGTAGTTGTTTCATGTTATCGCAGTTCATGATATGTTGTTTCCTTTTGCTCGGTAGTTTGGTGGCCGTTTTGCAGTGTGCTGATGGCCATGTGTATACGCGATTTGACCGTTCCCAGCGGTATATGGAGTATATCGCCGATCTCGGCATATGACAGGTCCTCATAGAATCGCAGGATGAGTACGGCACGGTACTTGTTGTCAAGAGATTTTAGGAGGCGGCTGATCTGATCTGTAAGCAACACCTGCTCATCTACGGGCATACTGTTGTCCGATATACCATGGCCGTTATCCTGCATCTCTTCGATAGAAGATGATGGTAGGATTTTTCTGCGACTGCTCCTTGTGCATTGGTTTACGGTGATACGGCGCAACCAGTTGGTGTAGCTGCCTTTGCTGGCGTCGTACGTGTTTGAAAATTTATATGCGCTTATAAAGACTTCCTGCATAACGTCCTCTGCTTTTTGATGATCGCCCGTTATCAGGTAGGCTGTTTTGTATACCCAGCCTTTGTATTGGTGAAAGACCTGCTCGAAGTCCTGCACCTTCGTCGTTTCTGTCAAGCCTTGCTAGCTCCTTGCGTCCTTACTATATATATAGCCCTTATTAGCATAAAAAGTTCGATATGTTGGGCTAGAGCGTTTCATGTAATGCTTCATTTTTATGGTTGAGACGATTGTTCAGCCTGATGTGCAGTATGCCGCTGACGAACATAGGCACAAAAGGGGGCAGGACAAATATAAACGAGCCATGTGGGCTCCATCCGCACAATGCACCCATAAAGAAAAGCAATACCAGTGGGGTGATGGTTAACGTAAGTATGCCTCCATTCGATGGGGAAAACCACGAAATAAAGCCGCCTATAAGCATGATTGTGCCAAAGATTGCCAGAAATATAAGCGGTCCTTCGTTAAACCTCATATTGGGTCTGATATCGTAGAAGGCTAAAAAGAGACAAATCCCCGCCAGGCTGAGTATTGCCGCTATGTAATACGCGCGTGCTGTCCATTTCAGTTTGTCTGTGCTGTTCATATGCGCACATTATATGGCGATAGCTTCATGCAAGTCAAGGTTTTTTGTACTTTACTGCGTTTGTATGAAGGTTGGGATGCTGCGCATACGTAGATAGGTGTTGGTGATCAGTAAGGAGGTATTAACGGGTATTGCGGTTGGGTGTCTTGAGTAGGTAGTTGCTCGCATATACTATTGCCGATGACAGCAATGCCCACCAGATCATGCCCCCGATGAAAGCGCGCCAACGCCACCACACGGTAGTGAAGCCAGGTGAGTCCCAAGGCAAAAACCCTGTCTTGTAAAGAGGCGACCACAAAGGTTGGTTGAAATATCTCAGAAAATCCGGGTTTTCAAAGATCATGTTTGGAGGGTAAGGCTTGACGGTATTGCCTATAGTCAGGCTCAAGAGCGCAAAGGTGCCGAATAGTGCTAGCCAGCTTATAATCAGCCACTTGCGCTTTTTAATGCGATAAATAAGCCTCAATGAATATCAGCCCTCCTCTATTTAAATCTGCTACTTAGTAGCGTGATATTTATTATTCACCGGGATTGGGCATGTCATCGTAGTTGGGCGGGAGGGTTATTTTTACATCGTCGTTGCGCACGTAGAATATTTTTGTGCCGTCCGGTGAGTACTGAGCTTCGTATTCACAGACATCGTTGTTTGTAAGTCGGATGCCGACTCCATAGCCAGTTACAGAGCTTGTATAGATTTCATTTTTATTTATATTGAGCGACCATTTATCCATCGTATATACAAAAATGATGCGGAGGCTGCCTGGTGACCACCTGTAATTTCTGGCGAACCAGGTGTGGGTTATGGACCTTTTATTGGAACCGTCTGCATTCATCACGTGTACCCAGTTTCCGTTAATCGTGTAGGCCAGCATGGTGCTATCCGGTGACCACTTAACGCTGTCTATGGTCGATATTTCACGGTAATTCTCGGTGAGGTTGGTTGGGTTTGATCCGTCTGCGTTGCTGACATAGATATCATACTCTTTGTCATAGCCTTTGTCTGAACTATAGTAGTATGCGATTTTCTGGCCGTCTGGCGACCAGCAGGGTGATTGATAATGCCCTGTTTCCTGCGAGATTATGGTTGGGTTTGTGCCATCAATATTTACTACGTTGATGCTGTTTTGTGCGCTGACCAGCAGGGAAGTACATCGATGTTTTTGCTGTTGGTGAGGTTGGTTTCTATACGGGTTTGCACGTCCAGTACATGGACATCATCTCTTGAGCCGAAACCGCTGGACGGGGTGCTATACACGAGTTTAGTGCCATCGGGTGATATATCGAAGTACTCTTTCCAGCCTGTGGTGGTGAGCTGTACGACGTTTGTTCCGTCTGCGTTCATCATGTACAGCTCTGCGGTGAGGGGGTTAGCCGCGACGCTGCCATTGGAGCAGCCGGAATGCAGAAGGCCGGATAGAATTAGCAAGGTTAAAAGGACGGGCAAAAGCTTTTTCATACATTACAGCATATGCACAAAAAGGGCAAATTGTCAATGCGGTTACGGGTATGCAGGCCGCTAATCAGGCCTGCTTTTTGACCTTGCCTTCCAGCATGACCATCTTTATTTTGTCGGCGTTTTGCAGGATGGTGATGTCCTTGAGAGGGTCACCATCAACCAAGATGATGTCGGCCAGTTTGCCAGCTTCGATCGTACCGGCTTGATCGCCCATGAAGCAGGCCTTGGCTCCATTCTTTGTAGCCATGACTATGGCATCCATCGTGGAGATATCGCAGAAATGGGTAAGCAGTTCAAGCTCACGCGCATTTTTGCCAGCTGTGTCGGCGATGCCCATGTTATCGGTGCCCATGGCGAATGTTGCCCCAGCTTTGGTCAGGCGATTATAGCTTTCCATCATAAGCTGAGCGTTTTCGGTCATATTCTCAAAAGACCTGCGCAGGACACCAATGGTGGATACGAAGATGCAGTCCTTTTCCATTGCCATTTCTACGCTCTTGTCATCGGTTAAGAGGGCGTGTTCAATAGTTTTTACACCGCCTAAGATTGCGTTCCTTAAGGCCGCAATAGACTTCTGGTAGTGGGCGGTAACGTACTTACCCACCTGCATTGCGGTGTCAGATATCGCTTTTATCTCCGAAAGGTTGAACTGAACGTCGGTGACCTTGTCCAGTGGCGATGTGAAGCCGCCGGAAACGTGTATCTTGACGAAGTCGGCGCCGGCGCGAAGTGCGTGGCGTGTGGCCTTGATGCACTCGTCAACGCCATCGGCCAGCAGTCCATCGGTGAATACGGAGTGATGTTTTGTAGTGCGCATGTCCACGTACTCGGTGGGTAGGATGTGAGGATCGCCGTGGCCGAATGTCTGGCATATCCAGTGGCCCGATGCTATGATGCGGGGCACGCCATTAATCGTTCCTTCAGCAGCAGAATTACGGAGATGTAGTCCATTTCTGGAACCGCAGCATTTGACCGTGGTGAATCCGGCATTAAGCATGGCCTTGGCATCGTTAGCGGCCTTAAGCAGGCCAAGCTCGAGTGGTCTTGTCAGCCATTCCTGTATGCCGCCTGCAACGCTACCCCACAGGTGTATATGTGAATCGATCAGTCCGGGCATAATCGTTTTGCCTTTGGCGGCGATGACCTCGACTCCAGCGGGAGTTTGTATATTATTACCGACGCTCTTAATTGAATTACCTTCTATGAGGACATCGGCGTTTTTTATGGGTGCGGCGCCGGTTCCGTCTATAAGCGTGCCGCCTTTTATTAGTACTGCGTTGGGTTTGTTGTCAGTCATTGTTTTCTCCTTAATATCGCTTAGCTTTATGGTCGATTGAGGTTGTTATCAACCTCCTGTATCCCGCACGCATGGGGTTTTTCGTATTCTACTGCGTCTTGCTTATGGTGCAATGCTGTACATAGGCAATACGATTGTTATTTCCATTTTGCTGCCCGAAGGGTTATTTATAGGCGCAAAGCACCTTGAATCGTTCGAAATTGGGCATTGATTTGTAGACCACTTTAGTAAATCCTGCCTTGTAGCACAGATCGGACCACTGCTCAAAGCTGACGCAGTACTCGCCATCGTTGAGTATGTGTTTTTTGCCGTTATCGTACATGCGCGAAAAGCCCTGCACGCCGCCGTCTTTTAGCGCCTCAACCAGTTCCGGCATAAGGTAGTCCAGAATGCGCGCCAGGCGTTTGGGATTAGTGTGAGAACCCGTTGTGTCCATATCCAGGTCGCCCAGAACGAACCTGCCACCGGGCTTTAGCACGTTGCGTATAGCCTTAATGACCGGCAGCTTGTTTTTGATATGGTGCAGCGTTACTGTTGCGGCTGCTATATCGAATGAGTTTTTTGGGAAATCGAGCGCTGCGGCGTCCATTATTTTGCACTCGATTCTATTGCCTAAATTCAGTTTTTTTATCTTATCGGTGCAGATATCCATCATATCACGGGAGTAGTCTATGCCCACGACGGTGCAGCCTGCCTTGGCCAGAAACTTAAGCGCCAGCAGGCCTGTGCCCACGCCGATATCCAGCACACGCTCGCTACCTTTGACCTTTGATATTTTAACGGCCATGTCCAGTAGTTGCTGGTGGCGTTTGATCTTGCCAAGCGTATTGTCGTAATCGTTGGACCAGTTTTTAAACCACTGCTGTGTTAGCTCGGTTGTATCTGACATGTGCATAGCTCCTTGGTTTCGTGTCACGAATATCTTTGCGCTATTATACTATGGGTTTGGCTTGAGGGGAAGGTTTTTGTTCTCTAGTATGTATTGCTCAGGATTGGGTTGTTGTGACAATTACATGATTTTGTGGTTGACCGAGTATGTGCAAGTGAGTTAATATTCTTTGACTGATTAGATAGAGTGGGTAACTGCATTGGCATACGGACGTGATAATATAGGCGCTGCCGGAGTGTTGGCTGTATTTTCCGGGGCATTGGGTTTGGCAATTGCCGGATTTATATTTCTGGGATGGAACAGGTACAGCACGTGGGACCATATAACGGGAGTGGCTGTTCTTATAGCTGGTATTGGTTCTATCTGGGGCGCGCGCCGCTTTGTATTCAAGGGTGAAAATTATAAGCTGGCGATCCTTTTTGGTGGCATTTGTAGTTTAGTAAGCGGTATGCTCTTTGGGTTGTTTGCGCTTATATTGATCGTTCTATCTAAAAAAGAGTTTGAGGATATACCACCGGAGCTGAGTCAACACTAAACGAGGTTTCCGGGACGGGCGCAGCAGCAGGCGAGCCAGCCTGTTGTGTAGTTGGCGTGGGGGATTGGCCTGACACTTTTGCCAGTGTGGTTCCGCATTTAAAGCAAAATTCGGCGCTTGCGTTTTCGATATGCGTTCCGCACTTTTCACAGTACATGTACTCTCCTTATATATCTTCTAATCCATCTGGTTCCAGCCGCTGGGCCTGCCCATTCTGAGAGACACTATGAACAAGCCGATTATCAGGACATAGACTATGATTGATGCGACTATGGTGATGGCTGTGGCAATCGAAGCTATGTCGTCGGTAATACCAGGCATGCCCGCTATGCTGCTGGTGTTGCTGATGCCTACAATAGACTGGATGGCAAATGCAACGATGAATCCATAGACCGCCCATTTCTTCCACTTGAAAATGGCAACAGCAAAGGCGATTATAGCAACGTTGAGCACCAAACTGACCCATGTTGACCAGTTAGCAGCTATTGCGTATTCCGGATATGTTTGCTCGAAAAAATCTCGTGAGGCTAAGGATATTGGTGTTATGAGTAGGCTGAGAGAGTAAAGAATTAATATCACAACAAGGTACGCAGTCAGACAACCATGGCGCTGCCTGAATGCCGGTCCACCTGTTCCCGTAGTATGACCTTCATACTGCGCAGCTGCCGAAGTCAGTTTTGCGCCACAGGTTACGCAATAATCGGCATTGTCGTTGTTTTGCCCCCCACATGTTTTACAGTACATATTTCTCCTTATCTGAAGGCAATCTTCTTTCTATGTAGTATCGCATCAATCGAGGTGGTAGTCAATGGCTTGTCATATAATAGCAATCATTATTGACGTCTGTTAAGTGTAGAGGTATTATTGTGGACATGGAAACATCGCAAGGCAAGTCGAAAAAGGAGTTTGGTGCAAATACGATCTATTTAACATGCGGCGTTGCAATATTCCTTACCTCTGCTATAGAGGCTTTGCAAAACGGAAATGGATACCTTTGGCTTCGGATGCTGGCAGTGTCGATTGTTGCTCTGTTTGTATTTAGTCCTTTAGTGGTTATCAGGAAGCCTGTTATTGGCAGCGGGATCGGAGCTTTAATGTCGGCGGTGGCCTTAAGCGTGTATCTGCCAGCTGTTATTTGGGGTGCATACTCTGCTATTGGTGTGACTGTACAGGTCAAGCCTAGTGTATCTGCATATCTTTTCCTGGGACTGTTGGTATTCTTTTTCATTTTTTCGCTAATGTACCTGTGCGTAGGATGGCGCAGGAAATTTGGCTAGTCTGTTTTTAATTCTCTCTCTTCCCCTCTTTTCTCTTCATTAGGAGACTTGTTATATCTCATAGATATTGACAAAGTTTTATGTTAGTGGTATATATAACGCCCGACAAGAAAAATATTTATATACAGTGCCGATGCAAAAATAGTAACCGGGCATAGTACACAAGTTCACCTTGATTTCAAGGAGGTGGCCATGAACCGGACTAGTATACATTTGGCGATAGAAGAGCTGGCAAACCTGCTTTTCCACTGGGTCGCACGTTGCGTGGAGGGCCCGCAGATCAACAAGGTGGTAGGGGAGCTGGCTTTTGATATTGATGACAGGCAGGATTACTTTAGCGCACACCAGCTTTTGCTGGTTTTAAATATGTGGCTGGTGGTAAGCACTTGCCAGTCACGGCTCCAGGGGTGGAACGGTTTGTTTGGTTGTATGCAGCTGTTCCACCGCCTGGTCTATGATAAGAGTATACGCGGGGATGAATGTGATTACATGGGATGGCTCAGATTTGTTGCTGCCTGTTACAACGATTATGATCAGGAAATGAGTGCCGGTAGTTCATCGGGCAGGCTTTTGAGTGTGGCAAGAGTGGCAAGGGATAGTATGTTTGGCGATGATACAAAACAGTCGATTGCTGCCTTCAAGATGGGCTCGTATATTGCAGGTCAGTACAATCAATTGAACGATTTTCTTGAGTGCTGCCAGATGCACTAGCGTATAAGCGTTTGTAATCGAGAAGAGGGCGGGTATTTATTATAGTTTTAGCACTCTGGTTTTGATGTAACCGTATAGCCGAAAAGCAATGCTGAAGCTGACAAAAGAGATAAATATCCACCACAGTATAGTGAGTATGGCTGGAAGTATGAGTCCGCTAACGCCCAGAAAATTCAGGTTCTCCAGCTCCCAGAGCATATCGCCACTGCCCCAATAGGGTAGCCACAGGAAGCGGTTGAGCAGCCAGTTCGGATGGTAAGTGAGGTCGCTGGTGTGGATGGAGACGGGTGTTCTGCCGATGCCCATGCTGAATATGCCCAGCACTAGAAAGACCTCCACCCGGTAAATCCAGAGGCGCTTATGTTCTTTAAACGAATGTGTTAGTGATACCAAAACATCCCTCTACATATATATACGTCAAAACTACCCAAAATGTTCTATGTTGCTGGGAAATCCGTTATATGATGAGAGTAAAGAGGTTTGTTTAGGTATATCGATTTTCGCGTTTATTATCCAAGATTCTCTACTAAGATTAAAATCATCCCTAAACTGAGTGTTATTAGATTTGCTACTACAGTTATTAGGGCAACCGATTTGTTGGATAGAGGTTTAGTGAGTCTATCTTGTTTATATAACCTTGTGAATAACCATCTGAGTAGAAAATATTCTGAAACAAGCGGGAAAATTTCGGCAAGGTAAATATAATTTTGATTGCTTGTCCACGATCGAAGCCCAATCGCTAGTATTTGAGTGAGGGTGAGGGTGATGGCATTGATCAGGATTATAGGCCAATATAATAATGGCAGGTTATACCAATCATTGCCCTTCCACTTCAGAGTGATGGTGATAATGAGTGATTCTATGAACGGCGAAATTACCAGTATGATATAAGTTACAGGCAAGGTTATATTTTTCATATTATACACACTTGGGACACTGATGGGATTGGCGTAAATAGGCCGAGTCAGTGTAAAGAAGATCGCTATCGCTAAAATAGGAATGTATTTTTTCAAGCTATGCTCCATATATACTTAGACGCTAGAGGTGTACATAATGTTCCGTGGTATTATATTGGACATTATAGCATATTTTTGCTATCATTCACTGTGCATAGTGAGACAGTGGGGATATGAATCATGCAAACGCCGGGGCTTATTTTTGTAGCTTGCAGCTTGATTATCGTAGCGGTGATATGCATACTTCTGCGCAAGTCTAAGGACATACAGGACTGGCCTGTTGTACCGGGGGTTGTAGTGTTCTCCCGCATCGAAGAGAAAGTGGATCAGGATCTGGAGAAGATGTATTTGGCTAGGGTGGTATATGACTACAGTGTAAACGGTGTGATGCACAAGTCGGACAGGATTACGGCGTGGCGTGGCTACGGTCCTTTAGCGCGCGAACAACTTGCCATCGACAAGTATACCAACGGATCTGATGTCAATGTCTACTATGACCCGAAAATGCCGGGGCGAGCGGTGCTGGAACCGGGGATGTCGGAGCGCGTATGTCAAATATACTATGGTGTGCTGGTATTTTGCGGCCTGCTTTTCATTGTTGGGCTGATACTTGCGGCGAGTTGGGCTGTGCATATATTTTTTGTTTCAGCCATCAGCATATTTGCCGTAGCAGGGTATGGGTTTTGGTTCAAGGATTGGGCAGCTAAGTACTTTGAACGGATCAGTCAAAATCCCCGCACTGCGTGGGCTGCATCGAAGGATGTGGATACTCTTGACAGATATGCCAAGATTATAACGCTTGCAGGTCTACTGCTTCTGATCATGGGTTACGCACTTGTTTTGAGATAAGGGTTGCACTTCTCTTTTTTAATGTATAACGTTGTTTTGCTCTACGCCTGTTTCAGGTTGCTCCGGTTTGTTATAGAACTCTTTCCTTGACATGATGATGAAAATACAGGCCACTATGCCGGGTATCATAACCAGCCAGAAACTGGCAAAAACTGCGCCGATGCTCCCTACAATGGCCCAGCCGAAGCTTGATTTTTTAAGTGTCTTTATACCGCCGAAGATGGCTAGCACTGAGAACACTATTGCTATGATTCCTATGGTCAGATAAGTGGCACCAATCATCTCCTCGAAGCCGGTTACTGACAAGTCATAGGAGAAGTCTGTATACATATAATACAATCCTCCAAGCACCAAGAAAAAACCGACTAAAATGCCAATTCCCCCGGAGACCAGGCATAGTACCGCGCCTGCGATAAGAATGCCGTTGCGTTTTGGTTGCGCTGCCTTATGCGTTGGATATATATACCCGAACAAGGGTGATCCACAGCGATGGCAGAAGGCAGCATTGGTTTCTGTCTGGCTGCCGCATCGGGAGCAGTACATGCATATCTCCTTCATTTTTGTATGTTGCTATTGTGGTTGTGCGTCGAATTCTTTTTTTGATATGGCGATGAAAACGCAGGCTATTATACCGGGTATTCCCAACATCCACCAAGTGGCGATAATTCCACAAATACTTCCGGCAAGTGCCCAGCCGAAGCTTGATCTTTGCAGTGTTTTTATACCGCCGAGTATAGCCAGAACAGACAGCACTAATACTACTAGTCCCATGATCAGATAAACGATGTCAACCGCGCTGGTATAGCCATATGTAATATCAGTCATAAAAAGGGATGCCAAAAGAATTACGCCTATTGAGAATAGTAAGCCGATTCCACCTGAGACGAATAGCAATACTGCACCAGCGGTAAGTAATCCGTTCCGGTTTGGTAGCGATGTCTGCAATGCTTGTCCTTCTCGCGCTGGGTATGCATTTGTTGGATATACATGACCGGACATTGGTGCTCCACAGCGGATGCAGAAGGCATTGCCGTCCGTTGCCTGGCTACCGCATTTGGGACAGTACATTCATCTCTCCTATTTGCTTAAAAATGGTTTATTGCAACGCTACATAGTATCGCATTAAAGGTGGGTTATGGTCAACCGTAATGTTATTATGTGACATATTGGTTGGCTGGATCAGGGTCTATGTAGTGTTGCATTATTAATTTGCTTTGATGGTGTAGACTGGAACAAGCAATGGCTCAGGAGGGAATCATGCGTATTGAAGCAGTAGTTATCATAATGCCTTTTTTGATGCTTACATCTTTGTTGTTAGCAGGTATGGGGTGCGGACAAAAAGAACCTCTTGCAGATGCAACCTACCGGGTGGATTTCAATAGCACCTGGAGTGCTACCACTCACCCTGACGATTTTCCGGATCGTCCTCATTTTTCGGGATTGATTGGGGTTACGCATAACTCATCGGTTAATATATGGCAAACGGGTCAGCTTGCCTCGCCGGGTATAAAGAAGATGGCTGAAACCGGCGGCAAGGATCCGCTTAATACAGAGATAGATCAGTTGATTGCTGGCGGAAACGCTGGGGTGAAGATGTCGGGTGGAGGTATAGGCACATCACCGGGCACAGTAAGCCTGAACTTCACCGTCAGCAGTGATTATCCGTTGGTGTCACTGGTTTCCATGATCGCGCCCAGCCCGGACTGGTTTGTTGGCGTATCGTCGCTTGATTTGAGAGAGGACGGTGTTTGGATTGATAGCATTACCATTGATCTGTATCCATATGATGCAGGAACGGATAGTGGTACAATCTATAGCTCGGCAAACAGCGTTACTAATCCGGCACAGGTTATGTATAGAATAGCAGGCGATCCTTTTCTTCACAATCAGACGGTGGCCAGATTGGGCACATTTACATTCACTAGGCTATAAAATGAGCACGTTTGTATCTTGACAACTGTCTATCTGCTGCTATAATACGTGATACTAGTCAATGTATTGATGAAGGAGGTTTTTTTATGAGTAATTATCAGATGTTGTTGCAGTTTCTGGCTGTTACGGTTACGGGCATTGGAGTGGTCGTCGTGGCATTGATGACTGCGGGTACTGTAACTGCGGATCCTTCTGCTCCAATAGAGGAAACGGTGACAATTGCCCTTAACGGTATTCAGGTTGTTATTTTTACCGGCATTCTTTTGTATGGGCTCTCATATATTGTGAAGAATGACGCTTCCAAGACATTGTTTGGGGTGGGCATTGCTGATGTGCTACGCTATACCGCGGTTATTTGCATTGGGTTGTTCATTGCTGTTCTGGTACTGCGTATAGTTTACAGCACCCCAACTGCCACTTTGACCGAGGTCTCGGCGATACTGTACCCGCTGTTCCTTACCGGCGCGTTTGCCTCAACCCTGCTGGTGATGGCATCTTGGCTTAAGAAAAATCCGCCCAACGCAGGTGATCAGCAGTAAGCATTTCCTGCAATTGCATACAATAGAAAAGAGCACACGCTAGACATATTTGTTTAACGTGTGCTCTTTTATTTTTGGTACTAGTATCTGTTTGTCTGTTGCTGGCTGTAGCAATCACTACAGTATACCGGTCTGCCTTCGCGAGGCTCGAACGGTACTTCGGTGTCCTTGCCACATTTGGCGCATACGGCTGCATGCATCTGGCGAGGTCCGCCTACACGCTGTTTGCGTGCGCGTCTGCATGGCTGGCAGCGCTTGGGCTCGTTTTCGAAGCCTTTAGACTGGTAGAATTCCTGCTCTTCAGCGGTGAACGGGAAATCGGCTCCACACTCGACACAAGCTAGGGTTTTTTCTTCGAATGCCATCGGATGACCTCCTCTCTTAGTATTTGCCTTTAGAGTTTGGGGTCATCCAATGCCTGATTGTACCAAGGGTATGTTGCAATGTGTAATGACCTAACCTAAACCTAAACTGCCTAGATTATGCCGAAGATTCTTCTATTTGTCAACATTTTGTGAAAAAAAGATCGTATTCGGTCGAAATCGTAGCTAAATGCATATGGTTTACGTTGCTAAACCCGGGGATTTGCTGCCTCGATACTACCTGAAGCTAGGCAAGTTATCCCCAGATTTAGCGAGTTTACCGTCAAATTCCGCCTTTTTAGTGTTTTTCTAGTCCAGTTGCATGTCTGCAAGGGCTGCCTGCATGATCTCAACTATCTTGTCGATATCATCTGCAGTAGACACCAGCGGTGGTGCGACCTGGATACGTCCGGTTGAAACAGATGCACGCACGCCCAGTCCACGCTTGGATGTGGCCTCAGTGAACTTTCTGGGTATGGCCAGCGCCGGGTCATAGCTGGTTGCAGTATCTTTATCCTTGATGATCTCGAATCCTGCGAACAGTCCCAAACCATGCGCATCGGCGATATGCGGGTGATCTGTCATCTGGTTTATTCCGTTAAGCAGGCGCTCGCCCAGGACAGCGGAGTTATGCACCAGATTGTCTCTTTTCATGATCTCAAGCACTTTTATGCCAACAGCGCAGCAGGCCGGATGACCACCTGTGCTATGGAAATGAACGAAGGCTTGTTTGCCGCTCATTCCGTCGAAGATATTATCGGCTATACCGACACCTGCCAGCGGAAGCTGTGCGCCGGTCATGCCTTTGGACATGATCAGCAGGTCGGCTTTGACGTCCCAGTGCTCGGTGGCGAAGTATTTGCCTGTTCTGCCGAAGCCGGTCATGACCTCATCATCAATATACAGGACGTCATATTGGTCGCAGATTGCTCTTATCTTGGGCAGGTACTCGGCTGGGGGTATAAGGGTGCCTGCAACGCCGTAGATGGGCTCTGCGACAAAGGCTGCTACCGTATCGGCGTCTTCCTTTTCAATGGCATCGGCAAGGCTTTCGGCGCATTCGAAGTTGCAGCCGGGGTAGGTTTTGTTAAACGGGCAGTGGTAGCAGTGAACCGCCGGTATCTGCACGTATCCGGGAAGCTCTGGGCCGTAGTTTTTGCGAAACGCATCGCCGTCGGTGGCATACATTGAGCCGATGGTCAGGCCATGGTAGGCCATTTTGCGGCTGATGATCTTGTACTTGTTCGGTTTGCCCTGCATGGTCCAGTAGTAGCGCGCGATCTTGTAGGCGCTGTCGTTACCTTCAGAACCACTGTGTACGAACATGAAGCGGTTGATATGATCGGGGGTGACTTGGGCCAATGCATGGGCGTACTCAATGGAGGCGCTTGATCCTCCGCCGGGGGTGAATCCGCCGTTGCCCATTTTTATGAGTTGATCGTAGGCGGCTTGTGCCAGCTCCGGATTGGAGTAGCCGAGGTTTACGTTTACCGCTGAACTGGAACCGGCGATATTTGTATTGCCGTTAACATCGGTCATGCTGATCCTGTGTGCCTCAGCGGTGATAGCTGCTTTGGGCGGGCCGTTTTTGGCGAAGGGGCCAAGGGGCATACCGGAAGGCAGGATATGGTCTCTTGACCACTGAACTAACTGGTCTGCGGATGTGTTTGTCATAATTTCTCTCCCTTACCTTACATATATATGTAGTGATGGTTTTTCTAATAGTTTGCTATTGAAGTAAGTGCCGTACTGAAAACGTAGGATATTGCGATTATAGGACGTAAATCGTGCGATGTCAACAGTAGTAAGCCAAAACGTTACGATTATAGTAGTCACATTCGGTTTTTAGTGACTATATCGATGTGAAAATAACCGCTCGTTTCGATTATAGCAGAAAAGCGATGTTTTGTGTGGGGTGGAGGAAGGTGATGGAGGGGGGGCTATATGAAGCCTTCTAGGTATTCTGGCCGATAGTCTTCATACTTTTTGTATTCCTCAACGGATATAGGAGGGGAACCACCATAAATCGATACCATATAGGTGTCTCCAAGGAGAATATTAAGAGCGTGTATTTGCCCCAATTTATTGCTGAGAACTTTTAAAGATATTTGATCTGATTGTAGGATTTCACCGCGGGAAGTCATGATTTCATCCATTAGATGGAAAGAATGAGCCAGTTTATTTCTGAATTTTTGTGCGTCAATGATTTTTTTGCTAATATCCCCAAACTGATTCAGATACGTTTCCCCCTTAATCAATTCTTTAAGGAGAGAAACTTTTTGCTCGAACGGGATTCTAGCTTCTAGAAACCACCAATGAAACTCGGTTGTGAAGTTCTGCACTCCAAGTAAATCAACAATAAGGGAAGTCATACGATGCTCAATTGAAGCCATCTTACTAAGGTATTCGCCGCGAGCTAGATTGTAGATTCGTTCTTTTATTACTTCTGGTGGTTCTTGCATATAAATATCCTTTGGATAACTGTTCTACCTAACTAAAAATCGTTTGCTATTGTAAAAATAAAGGACACGGCTCCTATTGCTGTAGCCTTTGAGACTGTATCTTTTGAACTTTTTTCTTTGCTTAAGTGTACGTAGTTTCGAAACTCTCGAACAACATGCGATAATTGAGATATATCTCCTTTGAGAAGATCGTTATCCTCACAGGCCTTAATATAATTATTGAAATCATTTCTTGATGGGGTAACATTATTACTTTCTAAGTATTGACGTAATAATTCTTCTATTACGCCACCAGATATGATTACTGCTGGCTTTGAGAATCCGTTCTTTGCGAGTGTATATGCGTGTTCAATATCACGGAATATTATTTTTCTTTTGAACGTGTCTTTAATGAAATTGATTTTCCTAGCAAAGGAATTTTTAGATATACCATAATCATTCTCAATATGTTGCCATACACTATTATTTGAGAGAGGGTTTACCATTTGTTTTTGCTCCTTCGCAGGTGTATTTTCTTTAGGCGGCCAAATGTCTGCTTCTATAGAGCCCAAGGCACTATTTAATATAGATGATACGGCTGTTTCATACATGGATAGATTATGAGAAACTTCATTGTTGCCGCCCATGACTGCAGAGGCCAATACAGCGCTTGTTTGTATACTACCAGCCAGTCCAAGGCTGAAAGTTCCTTCACCTTTAATAGCTAGGACGTGTCTTGTTATTAAAGGAGCCTTCCTCTGTAAATTTACACGCAATTCATCAATGAGTGACTTAATAGTGCGTTGCCTAACGTTTTGCACATATTCTTTGTATTCTTGAAGAAACTCCTCAATTTCGAAAATGGTTTTATTCCTAAGTTCTTCTCTATCCATGCCTTGGATTTTACTATTCTGACTATGCCGAAGTAAATATCATATTCATGATTGTTGATAATACCTATTGCACTATATACTGCGTTTGACAAAAATAGTAAAATTCACGAAACTAGGAAAGTACAAATAAACAAGGCTGCATGACAGCCCCACATGGCGAATAACTTTCGCCCCATAACAGGCAGAGTATTTGCCCCTCCAAAGTGACTCATATGCGTCACCGGAGGGGTTTTTTTATTATCAGGAGGTTTTACATATGCCGCTAACAACCGCCGCACTATCGGCCAGCAAGCTCATAAGGAGGATAAAGTGAGAGAGTGTCCATATTGTGGAGTAGAGCAAAAAATCCTAATAAGTGACGTATCTGATTTTCCGGAATATCCTGTTAACGTTGAGGACGTTTGTGATAATTGCAGTGATATTTTCGTTATAGAAGTTACTTCAAGGGAACAAGTACATTTGGCAGCAAAGTAGAAAAGATTTACAGAATGGAATTAGTTAGGAGCATAGCCTTAGCCTGGATGTATCGTGGGCAAGCGTAATCATATTGTCGATCACCACTGCCGTGGGTTGGGGATACACCGTTTTTCACAACGGCAAGTCCAACGCCAAGTGGCAGGGTAAGGTCGGTCAACAAATAGACAGTATTAAGGAAGATTTCGTAGTAGTGGAAAAGACGCTGCGAAACAACATGGCGGGCGCCTGTCCTGTGGGTAAGCGCGTCGACCGGCTGGAAAAACAGATGGATCGCCTTTCCGACCGATAGACGCACTTCGTACACTTAGATAATCCGTCATAACCGGTATCCTTCATATTCGATTGTATATTCAGTTGTCTTACGGTTTGGTTTGCTTACAGGTACATATAGCGAAATGTAACTATAATTTTATGACAGTTGTGCTGATTGACATAAGGTCCAACAGGGTCATGTGAGCGCGCAGATAGGTTCCAAGACTTGTGTTTGGTTATGAGGTAGGCTAGAAGGTTTAAGGGGTCACTGCTACGTGCATGCCCTGTTTGCTTTCGGCAAAGGCAAATGCTTCTCCAATAGCATCCAGGCTATAGCTGTGCGACATCAGGTCGCTTACCTTGACCTCTCGATTTGTTATTAGCTCCAGCGCTTCTCTGTTATCCTGCGGCAGTGATCCGTGCGTACCGGTGACAGTCAGTTCTCGGTAGTGGATGATGTCAGAGTCGATGGTAATTTCCGGGTGTCCGACGCCCAGTCCTCCAAAGAAGTTTACCCTGCCACCCTTGTTGACCAGCCCCAGCGCTTGTACCTGCGCCCTTGTCGATGAGCAGGCTACGATGGCAACATCGGCGCCTTCGCCTTGCGTGAGTTCCATCACCTGCGGAGGAAGGTCGCTGTCAGGAGCTTCTATATTTACGTCTACTGCCGAAAGATCGACGTCAGCCAGTCGTCTCTGATCGTGTTCGATCAGTATAACGAATGCTCCGCTGGCTTTGGCCACGCGACAGTGTAACATACCGATGGGGCCACCACCGATTACCACCACTGTTTCACCACTCTTTACCGACAGCAACTGTTGCGCCCTTACGCAACATGCCAGTGGTTCGGCCATGGCAACCTCATTGTCGGTAAGCGTTTCATCTTCTATCTTGCTTACAACACCGAAGTCGATACCTGCTTTGGGCACTGCCATCAGTTCGGCAAATCCGCCGGGTAGCTGATATCCGAAGCTTAGCCCTTGTGTGCAGGACAGTGGTTGTCCGCGTTTGCAGTAGTAGCATTTGCCACAGGGGATTTTGGGCGTTATCTGTACTCTATCGCCGATGGCAAAGCCGTCTGCTGTACCATTGATATGTTCGATTATAGCGCTAACTTCGTGTCCGATTATCTGTGGCAGTTGGACGCGGTTGTGGCCGTAGTGGTATATACGCAGATCTGAGTTACATACGGCGCAGACCTTGATTCGCACTGTCATACCGCCGACATCCGTTTGCGGATCGGGGATTTGCTTTACGGTAAGCTTGTGGATCTGTTCTAGTAATGCTGCTTTCATAGTATGCAAGTGTAGGTGGCCGCGCATGAGCTTGTCAAGAGTGGCGCTTGCTAATCAAACTGGCATGAGATATATGTCGCATACAGATTTTGATCGAAGGCATAGGATAGTGCAAGCAAGGGGGTGCCATGGAGTTTAAGCTGCTTGGAGACAAGGCTGAAGTAGCGGCTCTAAACAAATATCCATCGGGATGCATAAAGCATCTGGGGCTGGTTAAGTATATGAAAAATCTGTGCAAGCGTCAGCAGGCAACCACGCTTGGTGAAGTACTGCGCTTGCTGGATTCGTATTCGCCTGACCTGTCTGCAAAGCTCAAAGATATGATTGCCGGGCAGGGTATAGTCAGCCTATAAAGTGTGTTGACGCCTGTGTGACGCCTGCTATACAATGATAGCTTCGATATATTCATGTGAAAGTGTATTGAGGTGCGTATGCAGGCTAGTACTCAGGTAGCCCAGCTCATTCGGCAGATGCCCAAGGTGGAACTTCACCTTCACATGGAGGGAGCCATCCCTCTGGATACACTGCTGAGCCTTATCAAGAAAAAGGGCACGGAGCCGGAAATCAACACTGTCGATGACCTGCGACGCAGGTTTACCTATACAGACTTTGACAATTTCATCAGGCTGTGGGTCTGGAAAAACACCTTTATTACATCGGAGCATGATTTTGAGCAGATAACTTATGATGTGCTGCGGGACCTGCATGGGCAAAACGTTAAGTATGCCGAACTAACCTATTCGCCCGGCGATTACTGGAGACACGGTGCTCCGTCGGAGCGAAAGGGGTTTCCTCCACAGAAGATCACCGAGTGCATTATTGAGGGCAAGCAAAGAGCGTATACGGACTTCGGCATAAAAAGCGCGCTTATCGTGGACCTCATACGGGACCATGGCCCGGAAATAGGTATGCGGCGAATAGAGGAGCTGTCGCCTTATCTGGACAAGGGACTGGTCGGAATTACCATCGGCGGCAGCGAGCAGCACCATCCGCCTGGACCGTATGCAGGCGTATATAGGCGGGCCAAAGAGCTTGGATACAGGCTTAGTGCGCATGCCGGTGAGGTTTGCGGGCGTTGAGTCGATATGGGGCGCTGTACGTAAGCTGGGAGTGGAGCGCATCGGTCATGGCATGCGGGCTAACGAAGATCCCGAACTGGTTGCATTGCTCAAGCAAAAACGTATTCCTCTGGAGATGTGTCCCATCAGTAACATCAGAACCGGTGTTTGTGAATCGATTAAGTCTCATCCCATAAAACAGTACTTCGATGATGGGCTGATGGTTACTGTTAACTCTGATGATCCTGCCATGTTTAATACATCTATGAACGATGAATATCTGACACTGGTTAAGCGATTGGGTTTTACCGTTGATGACCTGAAACAGATAAGTATGAACGGCATTGAGGCCTCATTTATGCCTGAGGCCAATAAGATTGAAATGAAGGCTTTGTTTGAAAAAGAGTGGGCGTAAGATTTTTTAGTTAACTTATGTGCTTATGGTCTTTTTTTCCTTGGGCGCACGCAGGAATGCTATTGCCGTTAAAGCTATTGTTGACAAAATAAGAGCGTAGATATGTACCGGGCGGTATGTATCAACAGCGTCGTATATAAATCCGGCAATTAGCGGCCCGAAAGCTGTTCCCATCATGATAAAAAGGTTCGCTGCGCCATAAATGGCGCCGTAATGTTTTAGCCCGAAGTAGTTTGAGATAAGCATAGGTGTGTTGGATGCCCATCCCCCCATACTAAGACCCATAAAGATGGAATATACCCATATTATCGAGGTTGAGGAAGTTTCCGTAATATTGATCAGCAGAGTTACGGCCACCAGACTACAGGCGATGCACGCCATGGAGGTTATCTGGGGGCCTATTTTGTCGGCCAGCCATCCAAAGAAGAGCTTGCCCGCGGTGCTGCCAATGGCCACGGTTCCCACGATGGTGCCCAGCTGCTTCCATACAAAAGACCCTTCAGCAAAGACCGTTTTAAGGTGGCGCGTCTGGTTCTGCACTGTGCCGGTGTTGCCGAAGCTTTGCAGACAAAACGCTATGGCGATGATCCAGAATGCGACTGTTTTAAGTGCCATGGGGCGTGTCCAGCTTACATGGCCCGTCGCGGAAGATTTGGGTAGTATCACTTCTTCTGCAGTGGCAACCCCATCAGGAAAAAGCCCCATATCCTGTGGCTTGTCTCTCATTACCAGCAGCGCCAACGGGATGACAACTATCCAGATGGTGGCAGCGAGAATGTAGTATGTATCGCTCCAGCCTAGTTTAGGGAGCAGAACGTTTTGCAGCAGAGGGCCTATTATAAATCCGCCAACACCGATACCGGTCATGGTAAGTCCCAAGACAAACCCGCGCCTCTTGGAGAACCAGTTGGATATGGCAATACTGGTTGGCATGAATCCGGAGGCGGCCATGCCCATGCCTATAAGTATATGACATAGCCAGAAATACCAAAGGCTGGTGGTCTGGCTTAACATACATAGGCCTAAACCCACTATAAAAGCACCACCGGCAATTGTTTTTCTGGGGCCGTAGTGCCCAATTATTCTGCCGGTAATCGGCGACGATAGTGCCAGTGTGGCATAGACAATGGTAAAGGATGCCGTAAGTGTGCCCATGGACCAATCGTAGTCGGCCCTGATTTCTTCCCATATAAACTGGAAGGCGTAATATCCCACGGCTGAGTATATGAAGACAATGACGAAGCTGGCAGCCAGTACCCACCAGCCATAGAATATCTTCTTTTCTTTCATGAAGTATCCTTAAGCAAGGCCTGAATAATGGATATCAGATTCTGGCTGTCTTCTCCTGAAACAGTTTCGTTATTTTCAAGGGCGCGTATGGCGTCATCTGCGTCGGTGTCCAGGCTGCGCAGTTCAGCAATCTTATCAATCTGCGTATTTATATCGTTGTCGATATCGCTGAAGTCCAGGTTGAAATTATGCCGCAGTGTCAGAAAATCGAGTATCCTGCGTAAGGCTTGCGGATCTTTATCCGGTGCTAAGTAGAATGGCACGGGCAGCCACAGACAGGCCGCTTCTATATTACGCTGTTGTGCCGCCCACACCAGGTAGGCGTTTATGGTGGGCCTGTGCCCGGGAGGGGTCTGGTAGTAATCGATCTCACGCGTTATCGGATCGTACTGCTTTAGCTTATGGAGCATTTCCGGGGAGCTTGCCACGGTTAGCAGTTCGCGCGGGGCCGTATGTGCCGCTATCGATATCATGCCGCCCAGTGTGTATATTTGGCTGGCATTGCAATGCTTCTGGGCCACGTCCATGATGGTTTGTACGAAACTGAACCACTGGTGGTCCGGCGGCGTCCCTTCGAAAACAACCAGCTCGGCGTCGGGATAATAGGTAAAAGTATTTTCGGGGAACCTGGCAATGTCGCGGTCAACTTCTACTCCGTCCATTGTATAGTAGCCGTTCGGTTCGATGTTGCCCATGTGGTACGATTTCAGGTTGTCTTTCAAATACTGGCTGGTACATTCTCCAACGCTGCCGGCATCCTCACTCCAGCAGGTGATCAGAGTGGAGCGTGGTATCATGTAGTCTTCATGTAATATGAAATGGTTTTTCTTACTCAATTTACTTTTATTTCATCCTTTAAGGTTTTGGTTTAAAGAATTTGTCTATCTCGTCCAATATCTGCTGTTTGTCTTTTTCGGTTATGGGGCCGGTATCTGTTGGCTCGGCGTTCTTGGCCAGCCTGTCTATAAGCTCTATGGTGGCCTTGGGCAGGTGCTTGTACAGCCGCAAAATTTCCTTCTGGTTGCGTGCGGCCAGCTTGTCCAGACGTTTATAGTCGATATTGATATTGAGGATATAACTCAGAACCTCTATTACCGATTTGGACGCTTTAGGGTAAGCAAACGGCAGACCCTGCAGGTACACTGGTACTTCTCCCATCAGGCAGAATCCGTCAATACCGCGTTTGCGGGCGGCACCCAGCATTATCCCGTTCATGCCGGTTATTCTTATATTTTCTTCCTTTTCCTTCAGTTCGGATACCTTTACAACGTTGTTCCAGTCGTCTGTTTCCTCAAGCAAGTGTTTGGAGTTGGGTACGGCCCACACACGCGGTCTGGCGCTGTGATGCATATAGGTAACTGCCGCTCCGGAAGTGTAAACGCGCTTGCAACCAAACTTCTGGGCCACATCCAGCACCATGTTTGCCATCTTGTAGGCTTGCTCTCCTTGTGCATATGAGCTGTATCCGTCCGAAGGCTGCTCGCCGGCGATGAAAAAGAGTAGATCGCGCTTTTCTGTCTCAGAGTAATAGAAATGGCTCAAGGGAAAATCGAGTGCCGTAAGCTCGCCTTGATCGATCGTCACCGCTTTGGGATAGAAAAAATCCCATGGTTCTATGTAGCCCAATTGCTCTCCACCTGTTTGCTTGCGTATGACATCGGCGGTAATTACACCGACGTTTCCGATTCCCGGCCAGCAGGCGATAAGATCGGGCTCTCTTAGTTTCGGCCTTTTGGTTATTCTGGTTCTCACTATTTTTATGCTATCCTTACTTCATATCGTTGAATGTCATTTTATAGCTTCGCTGGTTTTTTCACAAGCCGCAACTGTTGCGTTTTTGCTTTTTAAAGGTTGCGCTCGCTAATTATCTGTATTATTATAATAATACTTTTAAGAGGTGAATTTATGAAGGCACTGGCACTTGTATCAGGCGGACTGGACTCGTCACTGGCAATAAAGGTGATACTTGAGCAGGGAATCGATGTGACGGCAGTTCATATCCAGACGCGATTTGGCTCGGCCAAAATGGATCATCCGGCTGCCATAGCCGAGTCACTGGGCGTACCTGTTTTGAAAGTGCCGGCCGGTGATGATTACATAGAAATGCTGCGTAACCCCAAGCACGGCTACGGTGCTGCTTTTAATCCATGTATCGATTGCCACACATATATGATACGCAGGGCGGGGCAGTTGCTTGAGCAGGAAGGTGCCTCTTTTGTGATAACCGGTGAGGTACTGGGCCAGCGTCCTATGAGTCAGAACAAGGGCTCGCTGATTAAGGTGGAAGAAGATAGCGAACTTGAGGGGCTGCTACTGCGCCCGCTTTCGGCAAAGAACCTTAAAATGACCATTCCTGAGCGCGAGGGCTGGGTTGATCGCGAAAAACTGTTGGACATTAAAGGCAGGGGCCGAAAAGCTCAGTTTGAGCTTGCCAAAAAGTGGGGTCTTACCGGATTTAGCGCACCGGCAGGCGGGTGTTTACTTACCGAAAAAGAATATGGTTTGAAACTAAAGCGTTTGCTGGACTTAAAAGCTGATATTACCGATAACGATATAGCACTTACCAAGATAGGCAGACACTTCTATGAAGGCGTTTCCGAGATAGTAGTTGGGCGCAAGCATGATGAAAACCTCAAGCTGTTGGAATTGCAGCTAAGTGACGACTGGATATTCAAGCTGTCCGATGATATCTCCGGTCCGGCAACGCTACTGCGCGGCGACAAGAGTGATGAATTAATCGAGCAGGCCGCGCGCCTTACTGCGCGTTACGCCGGTGCCGATGGCGTTGTTAGTGTAGAATATGGCCCCGCCGATGACAAACGCACTATCAAAGTTGAGGGCATTGTTCAAGAGTAGGCGTTTGATCAATTACCTTTCAACTCATCCGCAAACCCTATCATCGTCTGTGACCTATGTCATATACCGCTAGCAGACTACGCTTGTATTGTAATTGTAATGATGCTACTATTTATCACCCGGATGGCATAATGATTGGAGGACTAGTACGTTATGGATAATCCTTTTCAGTATGAAAATTGCCCCGAATGCGGCCAGCCTATGTTTTTGCATGATGAGACAAAAAGTAACTACGCATGCCAGAATAAGGAGTGCGGCCTGATTTTAACCGAGGATGAATACAAAAGCAAAAACACTGTTGAAGAGAAGGACTCGCTCCTGACAAAGGTGTTAAAGGCGCTTAAGCTGAAACGCTAAGCTTATAACTGGTCATTTGTAATGACACTAATGCCATGCCTTTTTAGCAGGGCGGACGTTACGCCATCACCCGGCGTTGTTTTTCCTGAAAACGTGCCGTCATATATCATGCCCCGTCCGCATGACGGGCTGCGCGCCTTACCGATGAAAACGGTTGCCTTATTATCACGGGCCTGTTTGAGCGCAGCCTTTGCTCCGGCAATAAGGCTTGCCGTAACATCCACTCCATCGATGGTCATCACGCGCGCTTTGCTATCTAATACGTCTTGGCCTGTTCCGCCAACGATTTCCATTTGAGGGCGCGGTGTCAGCATTTGTGCAAGCTGTTCCGGGCACACGGACAACAGTTGTTCGTGCTCGGCCAGACGTAGTGCGGCCAGACTTTTGTATCTGTCATCCCCGCGCCAGTTACATATTTTGCCCAGAAGGCACATTGATATTAGTTTCATTTTTCAATTATCCCGGTAGGGTACTGTTGCTATTGTCGTCTAATATTATATAATATATGAAAACGTTTAAGCTAAGGGAGAAAATTTATTGACTAAGATGAAGCATCGCATGAAAGTTTATTGCCCGGATTGTATGCGGCTGGTGGGTCACCAGACCTCCACAATCGCCGATGGCAACACCAGAGTTGTTTGCGGACGCTGTGGAAAACCACTGTATGATTCCAACGGCAATGTTTGGACTTATCTCAAGAAGGCACCTGAGTCCACAAAGTAAACTTTAATCCGTATAGATAACGCTTAAGGGGAGGTGGCAGTATGTCAAAGTGGGAAGATTCGCTTTCCCCCAGAATAAGAGAGAGGCTTGCCCAGGCGGGTGAGCTTACGTCTGATGAAAAGCAGCGCATGAAGGATATGGAGCAGCTTGATGTGCTGGTTGCCGAGTACTTTAAGGGCGATCTGTCGGGGGATGATTTTTGGCAGAAGCTAAAGGAGTATAAAGACAGTGGCAGCGCCAGTATACTTGGTGCGGCGCAGGAAAAGCTGCTGGACACGCTCAGGTTGGGCAGTGACGATGATGAGTTGGATAAGCGCAGACAGGGCGTACTGTCCATCGAAAGCCTGAAGGACAAACCCAACATGCCTCTTTTTGAGCAGGGCTTTGATGCCATAAAGGCCCTCAAGGAGCAGTACGCCGCTGAAAATGAGCAGGTGTTCAATTCGCTCAAAGAGCGGGTGGAGCAGGACCCGAATATGCGCATTCAGCAGGTGCAGCAGGGCGGACAGAACGTCAGGGTGCAACTTGGCGTTGATGATGCGGTAAAGATGAATCCGCAGTACCAGCAGTTTCTAAAACAGCAGGAAGAAAAATACACCCAGGCCTTTGCTGAGTTGATGGCTGGTTTTAAAGAAGAGATGAAATAGGCTTTACATAAAATATAACATATTCAAAGTCGGTCCTTTTACGGGCCGATTTTTTTTTGGAATGCTATTCCGACAAATGCAGAATAGTGCCACCGTTTGCTATCGCATAGACATCAGAAGCTGAACTGCCCCAGATTGCGTTAAGCGACACCGTATTGTCTATTGTGGTCCATTCTATGCCATCGTAATGCATAATGCCGCTTTCCCCCACAGCATAAACATCAGTGGATGAACTGCCCCAGAGCGCAGTGAAATCGCTTACGTAAGCTGGCGACTTTGCACCTGCATTGCAAGTGTTACCTACTCCCGTACGTTGGACGATATCCATTGTAGTCCACTCGTTTCCATCGTAGTATGTAATCCCGCCGTATATACCCACAGCGAAGACATCAGATGATGAACTGCCCCATATATCCCAAAGCCCGTATATATCGTCCATCTCGGACCAGGTACTGCCATTATAATGTTGACTTCGTCCCCCACCCACTGCGTAGATATCGGATGAGGAACTGCCCCATATGGCGTCCAAACTAACCGTTGTTGTATAATCGTGCATCGGAGACCATGTTCTGCCATCATAGTGAATAATTTCGTCCCAACCCACTGCGTAGACATTGGATGATGAAGTGCCCCAGATTCCGGCAAGGTACTTTGTTGTTCCGCTGTACATTGAATTCCACTTGTTGCCATTATAGTGCCGTATAGTTCCGTCTCCACCCACTGCGTAGACATTGGATGATGAAGTGCCCCAAATATCAAAAAGGGGTTCTGTGGTGCCACTCTCCATCGCACCCCAAGTGCTGCCATCATAATGCAATATAGTGCCATGGCTACCCGTAACGAAAACATCGGTAGATGAACTGCCCCAGATTGCGTAGAGTGTAACACCACTTATCATCACATCCCAGTTGTTGCCGTCATAATGTATAATGGTGCCTTGATTTCCTACGGCAAAGATATCACCGGAAGAACTGCCCCAAATATCAGCGATATTAGCCAAGTAATCTGTGGGATCACCATACACCTCAGTCCATCTGATTCCGTCATAGTGCAGGATAGCGCTACCTGTACCTATGGCGTAGACATCGGATGATGAACTACCCCAGATTCCATAAATGGTCTCTGTATTGCCACTATCCATTGAAGTCCATGCGTTGCCGTCATAATGGATAATACCGTTATAGCCTGCGGCAAAGACATCGGTGGAAGAACTGCCCCAAACATCATTAAGTGCAGCTGTAAGACTGCTATCCATCTCAGTCCATGCGTTGCCGTCAAAATGCAGTATGGTATGCGAAGTCGCAATGAACACATCAGATTCTGAGCTGCCCCAAACCTCATCAATTGGATTTAAGAGATAAGGAGTGCAGCTAAAATCATATTTACCGATCAATGTACCGGCAATTTTTACGGGAGTCCACCGGCTACCGTTATAGTGCTGAATAGTTCCGTCCCAACCCACTGCGTAGATATTGGATGATGAAGTGCCCCAAATATCAGAAAGTGGTTCTGTGGTGCCACTATTCATTGGAGACCATGTGCTGCCATCATAGTGCCGTATGGTTCCTTCTCCACCTACTGCGTACACATCGGATGATGAACTGCCCCAGATGCCGGTAAGATCTTCTGTTGTGCCGCTTATCATCACATCCCAGTTGTTGCCGTCATAATGAACTATGGTACCTGCCCAACCCACAGCGTACACATCCGATGATGAAGTGCCCCAGACAGCGCGGAGATCATTACCTTGTGGCAAAGGATTAAACCGTTCCCATGCGTTGGAAGTGATTTCAACAGCTGTAATGCTGTTGCATGACGTTGAACAATTACTTGCAAACATAGTAAATGTTAAGAACAACGCCAGAATTATAGGCATTAGAAGATTGCGTCTTAGAATAGTCCTAATAGCTCACCATTCCCGGAATTATTACTCAAGTGTCATTCTAATAATGGAAAGCTATTTCTGTCAATGCTAGGTTTAGTGCTACTCCAGTACGTCGTATCCTGCATTTAACCATGCCACGATGCCGCCTTGCATATCGTACACGTCAGTAAATCCAAGATCGTTGAATGTGGGCATGGCCTGTCCGCTGCGATTTGCTGAGCGGCAGTAAACCAGATACGTTTTGCTTTTGTCCAGCGCGTCAATCTGGTCTGCAAAATCGGTGTCGTAGAAATTAATGTTCAGTGCGCCTGCTATATATCCATCTGCATATTCCGAAGGCGCTCGTATATCCAGGATAACGAAGTTGCTGTTTGACTGGTTGTCCTCAATAAGCTGGTGTGCTTGTTGTACTGATATGTCCTGGTGCGTTTGGGGTGTGCCGCACGCAGCAATTACTGCGATTGCAATAGTGCAAACCGCCAGCATCAGTATCGATACAAACCTGTTTTTATGTTTCATGGCTATTCCCCCTACATAATAATTATACAATTTTAACTACCCTCTTGACAAATCAGAATATTCTGAATATACTGAAAACACTTAAGCATCAAACAAGGAGGAAAGTTATGGATAAGGATATGTCCGGCGATTGTTGTTCTCAGGACAATTGTTCAACAGCCGGTTGCTGCAAGGTTGAGGCGCTGGTAAGTGTAGACGACAGGGGCCAGATGGTGCTGCCCAAAGACCTGCGCGAAAAGGCTGGTATAAAATCGGGCGATAAGCTTGCCCTGTCCAGCTGGGAAAAAGACGGCAAGGTTTGCTGCATTGTAATGACCAAAGCCGATGATCTGACGGATATGGTAAAGCAGATGCTCGGTCCGTTAATGAAAGACATTCTATAAAAAATGAAGGAGAAAGTAAAATGAACGATCAGGATATAAGAAACGCTGTTAGAGAAAGCTATGGAAAGGTGGCAACCCAGCAGGGCGGTTCCTGCTGCGGGCCCGAATCATTGCAGGCATCACCGTGTTGCGGTGGTCCGACGCCAGATACTGCCAGCAAGGCGATAGGCTACACTGATGAGCAACTGGCTTCACTGCCCGATGGTGCGGATCTGGGGCTTGGCTGTGGTAATCCCACTGCAATGGCCTCACTTAAAGAAGGTGAGGTTGTGCTCGACCTGGGCTCCGGCGCAGGTATCGACTGTTTTCTGGCCGCTGCTGCCGTGGGTAAGACGGGCAGGGTGATCGGTGTAGACATGACGCCGGCCATGCTTGAGCGGGCGCGGGAAAATGCCAGCAAAGGTGGTTACGATAACGTAGAATTCAGGATGGGTGAGATAGAGCATTTGCCCGTTGCCGACAACACTGTAGATGCTATCATATCCAACTGTGTGATCAATCTTTCCCCGGATAAGCGGCAGGTGTTTTCCGAGGCGTATCGCGTGCTCAGGCCCGGCGGCAGGGTAATGCTATCAGACATAGTGCTATTAAAGGAGCTGCCGGAGGGTATCAAGGGTTCTGTAGAGGCATATGTAGGATGTGTGGCCGGTGCCGAGACAAAAGAAGATTACCTGGCAAACCTCACATCAGCCGGATTTACAGATGTCAAAATAGTGAGCGAAGTGTCTGCTGCCGGTATCTACGACAATGCTACTGAACAGATCGTTGCAGACTTAGGCATAACTGCTGAGCAGGTCAGGGAAGTGTCCAGCTCGATCATAAGCATAAAGGTGCAGGCCATCAAATCCAAATAGATGAAAAACATCTGACGGCTGTAATAAATGTCAGCTGAAAAAGGAAAGGAGGTGCAAAAATGTCTGAGCAGAAGTCTAAAGATCAAGGCAAAGAAAAGCAGTTTGCAGATTGGATGGAGCAGATGAAATCATTCTGCGGTCCCGATGCCGAAAAGTGGATGGTAAATTGCGCTCCAAATACGGGCCAAGCATGTTCCTGCGGCTGTGTGCCAAAGCCTGAATAAGGCTAAGATTTTCATTTAAGTACGTAAGACCGGCCCAAATCGGGCCGGTCTTTTTTATGCCGATACCTTGACTTTTGATCCTCCATGAAGTACTATATCGGTTAGCAATATCGGTAGGCGTTATTATGATAGACAGAGAGTTTTTTCTAGGGTTTGTTAAGATACACATCATATATCACGCTTCCAAAGAGCCCATCTTTGGAGTGGAGATTATGAGTGAACTGGCAAGGCATGGCTACGACATCAGCCCAGGTACGCTCTATCCCATGCTACATCGTCTTGAGCGTGATGGGTATCTGTTCAGCAATCGTGAAATCGTCGGCGGCAAGATGCGCAAGTACTACCGTGCAACCGATGAGGGGCTAAGTATGTTGGCCCAGTCCAAAAAGCAGATCATGGAACTGGTAAAAGAAGTAATTGATGAAAAATAGGCGGCAGATAAACTAGATGATTAGGCGATTTTCACTATACGGATTTTTAAAGAATCAGCGCTATTTTGATCCGATTATTATATTGTACTTCCTGCAGCACGGGCTAACATTCACTCAGATTGGCCTTCTTATCGGATTCCGCGAGCTTTGCGTTATAATCATGGAAATACCCAGTGGTGCTATCGCCGATCTGTTCGGCCGCCGACGCAGTATGATACTATCGTTTGTTGCATATATCGCCTCTTTCGCCACATTTGGTGCCTTTGCCATATTCGGTTTTAGCCCGTATTACTGGTATTTCTTTATCGCCATGTTCTTTTTTGCCATAGGTGAGGCGTTTAGAACAGGCACGAACAAGGCGATGATATTTACATGGCTACGCAACAGGGGCCGCACCGATGAAAAAACAAAGGTTTATGGCTATACGCGCTCCTGGTCCAAGCTGGGGTCGGCGCTGTCTACGTTACTGGCCATTCCCATTGTTCTACTGACCAACGATTACAGCTATGTGTTCCTTTTTGCCATTGTGCCATATGTGATAGGACTGATTAATTTCCTTAGCTATCCGGCCGAGCTGGAGGGGCAGACCTCTACCGGAGTGAGTGTTCGAAACGTATGCGTTCATCTTTGGCAGTGTTTGCGCAGTGCGATTGCCATGAAACGTTTGCGTCGCCTGATCGTTGAATCGATGTCGTTTGAAGGCGTTTATAAGGCGGCTGAAAGTTATTTGCAGCCCGTAGTTGCTGGTCTTGTATTACTTGTTCCCATTTTTGTTGGCATGGCGGACAGGAGCCGCGAAACAATTTTGGTTTGCATAGTCTACTTCATCTTGTATCTGGGATCAGCCTATGCCAGCCGTCATTCTCACATCTTGAGCGATCGTGCAGGTGGGGAGGAAAAGGGCAGTCGTTTGCTGTGGAAAATGGCCTTTGTTTTCTATATAGCCCTTGTCCCGCTGCTTTACTTTGAGTATTACTATGTAGCTATAGTTGGCTTCATTTGTCTTGCTCTCATCCAGAATTTCTGGCGTCCTATGTTAATGAGCAGGTTCGATGCTTTTGCCTCTGAAACGCATGGTGCCACCATTCTATCCATAGAAAGTCAGGCAAAATCATTTTCCACAATGCTTGTTGCACCAATCCTTGGTGTGGCGGTGGACTATGTAAAGGGGCATGATGGTTTGGGCGGATACTTCTGGCCTGTTGCTGCTATTGCCGCCGTATTCGCCTTGCTCATGCTGCTTACGCCGCTTAAGGGCAAAGGCGATGGTGTCGACATGGACGGATGCAAAATAATATGCGCTGATGATACAATAGATAAGTAAGCGATAACCACGCTTGCTATCAAACACACATCAGGAGGTAAAAACATGTACGGATATAAAAGACAGATAGACGGGACGTATGATCAGGTTAAGCAAAAAGCGACAGAAGAGCTTGCAAAAGAGGGCTTTGGCATACTTACCGAGATAGATGTAAAGGCAACGCTTAAAAAGAAGATGGACGTTGATTTTGATAAGTACGTTATTTTAGGAGCATGCAATCCGCCGTTTGCCTATGAGGCACTTAAGGCCGAGCGGGACATTGGCTTGCTGTTGCCGTGCAACGTGATAGTTTATGAGCAGGAAGGCAAGACATATGCATCTGCCATAGTACCTACGGTTGCCATGAGCGCGGTTGAAAACCGGGGGTTGGGTGAGATAGCGCTGCAGGTGGAGCAGAAACTTAAGAAGGTTATAGACAGTATTTAGGATGGGTGGGTTTACTCATCGCGCACCATAATGATGATTACGTTGTAGCCCAGATTTGATCCTTTGTGACTGAAAGACTTTGCGACAGTATGATAGCCCTCTTTTTCTGCTGTTAGCGTAACATTCATGAATCCTGGCGCACCCATATCGTCTAAATATATATATCCGGTGGAATCACTTCTAGCCGTTTCAGCACTATACGTAGTCGACAACTGTATTTCATTAAGTGGTTGCAGGTTTTTACCGCTTAGGTCTACTTCCTCATCAATATAAATAATCCCCTCCAACGATGTCGGTGCATCAGTCCATTCATATACAGTACCCTCTAGAGTAATGCCCCCATCACAACTTGCTAAGAAAAGCCCTGTTATGCATACGGCTATAAGCAAAACAGCGTATTTCATCCTACCTCTCATATCCTGCACCTCTTATAATATAACGCCAGCCTGTTCAGGGGGATTGTCCTCGCTATCGTCCCCATACTCCTCTACCTTGAGCAAAGCCTCCATCGATTCAAGATACTGCGCTTTGGTCATAGGAGGTTTGTTTTTGGCAAGCACGTCTTTTGCGCAGGACGCCCCGTCGGCAAGCAGGTCGATAATCATCATCGCCATGATCTTGGCCGGATTGATCACCGCCAGCGTGTAGTCCTCCATTATAAAGTCGTTGCCGTGGGCAGTTCCGATGGCTCCGGCGGCAAAGCCGCATATCACCGGCATTATGTGGCCCAGATCGCCAAGGTCAGTTGATCCTGCCGCGTGGGCTGTTGGGTCTATCGGTATTACCTTGTCCTCTCCCAGCAGCGATACGGCGTTATCCCTGAAAAGATCGCGCAACTCAGGGTTGGCCGTCATCGGCATATATCCCGGCAGGGTGGTGATGCGTACCTTGGCACCCACTGCCATTGCTCCCGCACGCAGCGCCCTGTCTACCTTGGCGTTGGCATCTGTTATAGCTTCGATAGTTTTGCCCCGCACGAATGTTTCCATGCGCACATCGGCGGGCACGGCGTTTACCGACTGACCGCCCTTGGTGATGATGGGATGCACCCGCACGGTGTCAGCGTCCTTGAACGTTTCGCGCTGCGCATGTATGGCGGCAAGCGCTATGTTGGCTGCATTCAGGGCGTTTATTCCTTTTTCCGGCGCTGCTCCGGCATGAGCGCTACGTCCAATAAACTCGATCTGTTTGGCCACTGTGCCGTTGCTGCTGCCACCACGGGCGCCACTGACACGGCCTTCCTTGATTGTGCCGTTGTGCGCCATTATGGCCATATCTACATCGTCGAACTCACCCAGCTTGATAAGCTCCGGCTTGCCTCCCAGAAACGACAGTTTGCCCTCTTGACGCAGTCCGTTGCGGTATTCGATCTCGATGTACTCTTCGGCGGGTACGGCCATCAGGGCTATGTTGCCGCTAAGTGATGATAGAACACCTGATCCTTTGAGTCCCAGCGCCACCCCCAGCAGCATGCCTATCTGTCCGTTGTGACCGCAGGCGTGTGCTGCCCCCGTTTCCGGATGTGCCTGCGGATGGTCGGGTATGGTCAGTGCATCCAGCTCACCCAGCACCGCCACGGTGGGACCAGCGCCGTTTCCGTTTAGCATGCCTTTTACGCCGGTAATCGCTAGCCCGTCCCTATACTCGATTCCCGCTCTGGTAAACGTTTGCGCTACCAGCTTGGCGGTTTCGACCTCGCGAAAGCCAGTCTCGGCGTTGTTCGCGATTGCCTTTGCCGCGGCGATTATCTCATCTGCCCTGCGCTCAATTTCCTCGCAGACTTTTTTCTTTAGCTCATTTTTAGTTGGCATCAACATCTCCTTGGTTCTAGTATCTCTATAACTTACCCGGTTTGTTGTGGCCACACATCCGCGGATACTCTCCATTTGTCAGCGGTTTTTACCAGAGAAAAATCCCATGTCGTACCACCTTGATATTGTATACTACCATCTGATAGTCTTACGACAATATTGCATGAAGCGGTAGCTTCTGCCGTAGTTTCGTCTTGGTCTGTAATTGTCACACTAATAGATGACATTGAAAATATATTATAACCCCATCTGCCTTCCCAATAGTCCTCGGGTTCTTGGGGATATGTCAACGTTTTAAATCCTTCTGTTCCAAGATTAACAAGTGCTGTCGCATTTTTGGATTCATATGCCTTCAACCATAGCCTCACTGTGCTTTCCGGCGTATCCTGCGTATTGCTGCTACCACAACCAATAGCGCTTGCCATAACCATCGCTAGAACCGTGATTAAAGTAAGTACAAAAAATCGTTTCTTCATCATGTCATCTCTCGTATCAGCCGTTGTATTATTGCAACAGTATAGCATGGTGCGCATGGATATCAATAAGTGTAGTATTGATTCATTGGCGTGCACATCTTATTATACGTAAGAAATAACAGTAATGGTTTTTGTGTAAGGAGGACTTATGGAATCGGAGTGTCTTAAGTGTGGCAGCAGTGATATTGAAAAGGAAACTTACGTTATGACAGAGTACGGATTGTTTAAACGTGCTGTTTTATTTGATACTAATATCTGTCAGGCATGCGGCTATGTTTTGGGAACGTATAAGCGAGATAGGTACAAGAATAGTTATTATGATAAATAATCACTATCGAATCTCTGAAGATATCAACCACACCTTATCGGTTTTTACCAGCGTGTAGTTCCATTGCCAGCTACCTTGGTACCATGTACTGCCATTTGGCAGCGTTGTTTTTATATTGCATATAGCACTGGCTGTTGCAACCGTTGCATTCTGATAAACAATGGTTACCTCTAACTCTGTTATTGAATCTGTATTATCACCCCACCTGTTTTCCCAATAAGTTTGGTGGCCTCCGGATAGTGATGCTGTATACGCTGTAGTTTGAAGGTCAAGCATTGCGGTTGCATCTTTTGATGCATATGCCTGCACATAAGCCGTTATGGTTTCTTCAATCTCACCTGCGGGATTATCGCCAGCGCAACTGCAATTGATAGTACCCGGTATAACCAGCACCAGCATGATGATCAGCACAATTCCCAAACCACGTTTTTTCATTAAGTCTCTTTTCCTTCTTCTAACCTAAAGCGCCATAAGGACAATGGTTGCTATTATGAGCATAACGATCACAAGCAGGGTGATACGCAGTGTCTTCTGCCATGTGGCTATCTGAGACCACGGCCTGCTCATTTTGCCGCCGAACAACCCGATAAACAGCCCCACCGATAGTATTATAAGTGTATCGCTGTATTCCATTTCTTAGTCTCTTATCTTCTATTCACAATTGTATTATTGCAGCAGTATATCATGACGCACGCAGGGATATACAAACTACCGTAGTTCTACACTTGCATGTACGTCGTATTATATATAAAATAGCAATACTGTTTATTGAGACGGGAGGATGCATGGAATCGCAGTGTCCGAAGTGCGATAGCAGGAAGATAAAAAAGGAATTGTTTAGAATGGCGACAGGTGGGAAGTGGACGGCTCGCCAACGTGATTTTGATGGTTACTACTGTCAGGCATGTGGTTACGTATTAGGGCTGTATAGACCGTTGTAGAAATTGTAGCATATGAAAATATTTGCCATCTGACATTTTAACGTAGCTATCGTTAAAAGTAATTAGAGGGTCTTAACAATATCTTAACAAACTGTGAGGAAACTGTTACTTGCTTTGGGGTGAACATTATTGACACTTTCAGCGTATATATTAATATAGACAGTATGGAGCAATCAGGCCCAAAGTGGCGTTTGATTAACTGGTAAAGATATAAGGTTTATTAGAGATATGAAACCTATTGATAATACAATCGGCAACAAAGTATCCTGCACGGTGGTTGTATGAGAAACATGTTTGGCTCCAAAAGGAGACTTCTGGCTCCGTTTGTAGGTGCGGCGGTGTTAGTATCGCTGGTCGGCCTTTTTATGATGATATCGGATAATCTGATATCGCCGTTGGCCGAAGATGCAATTTTGCATACTATATGGGATAAGGATATTGAACCCTCAGCTATCATGCCTGCAGGTTGGGATGGGATAGAGCCGAAAGGGGACTATCCTGGTGATGTGGATATTTTTACTGTTTCCGGTGCAGGCAGTACTTTTTTCTTAAGAAGCTTTGCTGCAACGCACTATAATGGCAATCTTTGGGCAAAAGACATAAATGATAAGCCGCGAAGTTATCGTGGCGAAACGCTTCCCGCTGCTGATGTGAGCAACTACTCGAATATGGCAACAGACACAATTACGATCACACCGCTTTTACAGTTCCCTGCTCAGTTTATTCCAACTTCGCTTCATACCAGACAGCTTACGCATCCCGATCCCATAATGTTGTATCCGGAGGCGGGGTCCTTTTGGGTGCAGCAGAGTACATCCGAGGCCTACGAGTTTACTGCCACACACTACTACTTTGATGATGAGGTGCTCATTGAGGCAGAGGTTCTTGATGACACCAGGTATCTGCAACTGCCTGGTAATATATCATCGCGTACTAAAGCACTGTCCCTTGAGATAACTGCGGATTATGAGTCCCCCTACGAAAAATCGAAAGCCATAGAGACGTATTTACTGGAAAACTACGAGTTTTCGCGGGAAAATATGGCAGCTCTTCCTAGTGGGGAGGAAGCAACCGACTGGTTTTTGTTTGAGGAGAGGCAGGGTCTTTCAAACCACTTTGCATCGGCATATGTGATATTGGCCCGTTGCGCGGGCATACCGGCAAGGCTGACATCGGGATATTGGATTGCACCTACTGATGAAGAGCAGACGGTAAGCGCTGTTCAGACGATTTATCTGGCCGAGGTAGGTTTTGAGGAACTTGGTTGGATTGTTTACAACAGTATGCCGATTAAAGATGTAAATAATATAGCCGTTGAGACGATAACCGATATCTGGAGTATCCAGAGCAATCCTGAGTATGATCCCGAAACCCCCATTCTTGAAGGAATTATAATAGAGAAAGACCAGCCGTTTTATGTGATCGGCAATGTAACGACCGTTGAGGGTATCACCGTGCCTAGTATGCCTGTAAGGATATGGCTCTGGCAGGGAGGTGATAGTGATAAGCCCGAATTTGTTAACGGGATGCCGAACAAGCCAGCCTCTTTTGTAGCATTGGGAGTGGTTGGAAGCGATGGCTATAACATTGAGTGCGATGTGCCTATTGATATGACGGCAGGCAACTGGCACATTATTGCGCAAGCGGTGGGTCTGCAGCCGTTCCTGCTGGGATCGGATAGTGATCCTGATGTAATCATTACCACGGAATCTGAGATTGTACCGAAAATGTCTGAAGATGCCAAGGTGGGCGATGTTTTTATTATATCAGGCAATCTGCATGATGCAATCTACCCCGATAATCCTATAGCAGGGGTAACGGTCGATATTGAAATAGTAAATATAGACAGTGGCGCAACACTGAGCACTCTTTCTACTACCACTTTGCCAAGTGGCGACTTTGTATTACCCTACGTTTTTGGTGTTCAGGGAAACTATAGCGTTGAAGCATCTTTTAGTGGCAATGAATTTCATAAGCCTGTGAGCGAAATCGCTGATACAAAGGTTACTATAGATACACTTCTTTCTATTGACAATCTGCCTGAAAAGATAAAGCTGGGTGCCCCGTGGACGATTGAGGGCACCCTTGAGGATATCCTTCGCAGGCAGATGGGTGGCCGCACAGTGCGAATTTATTATAATCGTACGGGAGCCACTACGATACCCCTTCTGATCGGACAGGTTGTAACGCTTCCCACTGGGAAGTTTACGTTGGATCGCACGTTTGATCAGCGTGGCGAGTTTACCATCAGCGTGGTGTACGATGGTGGCGGGATATTTGGTTACCTCCCGGATGAAGACCCGACTTTTGGATTGTTCAATTCCTCAAGGTTTGAGCAGGATATACGCGTGTATGGTCCGCCTACTCTCACACTTGAGATAGATGAAAACGTAGATGTATCTCTGGATAGAAATAATAATGGAGTGATTGACAATGATGAGGAGAGAGGGAATCTCATAAAAGCTACCTTAATAGACGAATTTGATGAACCTGTGAGTGGGGAAATAATACATTTTTACTCCATTCGCAATGGAAATTCAGTTAATATTGGCAATCTGCTAACAGATAATCAGGGTATTTTGGAGGTCCCTATCCAATACTTGTCTGTTGGGCAGCGTACAATAAGTGCTGCTTTTGATGGTATAGACCCTTATATGCCCGGTGTTGAGAGCAGCGTAGATGTAACTGTGTGGATGCCCACCAGTATAACCATGAACGCGCTGCCAATCGAAATCAAACAGGCTACAACGCTTACAATGGAAGGCTCTTTGCTGGATGACTGGGGTGATCCTCTTGCGGGTACAACGGTTTACATAATGAACGGTGATGAGGTTCTTACACAGACAACTACACAGTCTGATGGAAGCTACGAAGTTGATTATAAGTTTGTACGCTCGGGCGATTACGATGTATTTGCAAAATTCGCTGTTGATAATGCTAACTTCTATAAGGAGGCTCGCAGCGAACCGGTTGCTGATGTACGTGTGTATGGTCCGCCGTTTATAGACATTATCCTGATCCCAAGAGTAGATATATATGATCAGCCTGTTACTATCAGAATTCATATGTATGAGGAGTTCGGCAACGATCTAGAGGGCCAACCGGTTGTAATTCATTTCTCAGATGGTAGCCCCGATGTTCCGTTTGTGACGGGCGCAGGCGGACTATTTGTATGGGAGCATACGTTTGCTGATGTAGGCGATTATACTGTAACAGCTAGTTTTATAGGAACGGCGCTTTATCCCGGAACAAGTTCTTCTGACATTATCAAAATAATAATGCCGACCCAGCTTACTGTTAACGTTCCTGAAGAGGCAAAAGTAAATACTCAGATTACTATCAATGGTACTCTACATGATATAGATGGCATCCCGCTGGCAGGGCAAAGCTTATCCCTGTTTGATGGAGTAACGCTTATCAGCGGCAATGTGGAAATTTTAGGAGATGGCAGCTATACTTACGATCACACATTTACTGACTCCGGCGATCGTACTGTATACGCCGTTTTTACCGAAAATGATTATTATAAGTCTAACTCAGCATCTGATGTGATACGGGTGTATGGTCCTCCCACCATTGTTCTTTTTGTTAGCAATCAGCCGCTTGCGTACGGACCCTGTGATATTGGGGGGGGCGATGCATGACGAGTTCGGTAATGACCTGGTGGGTTACACCGTTAATATTCATGTTGACGACGGCAGTCCCGATGTACAGGTTGTAACTGACGATAAAGGGCGCTTTTTTCTGGTGCATACGTTTAATGCTTCCGGCGATTATGAGATCACCGCCTCGTTTGCCGGTGCCAACTTATATCCGCCCGCTGCCGATAACTCTTATCAAGTAATGGTGCTTACTCCAACCACACTCACTATAAATATGCCGCAGTATGCCCTAATAAATGAGGAAGTTGTTATTGAAGGCTTTCTTACGGAAACGGTGTCGGGCGACCCGATAGCCGACCAGACGATATATCTGAGTATCAATGGCGACTATATTGGCACATTTACCACAAATTTGAATGGAAGCTACAGCTTTACATATACGTTTGAAGATTTTAATATATTCGGGGTCAAAACAGAATTTGAACAACGGAGCGCTCTTTATTTGGCAGGCTCTAACGCTGTGGCTGTTATTGAGACGCGTATCGATTCTGCTCTTACTCTTGATTCTGAAAGTGTAATTGATGCACTCAACCCTGTTACATATGAGGGCTTTTTGTTGGATGAGTTTGGTGATCCTCTAATAAACCAATCGGTGTATATTCATCTGTGCAGCAAGTCAATTTCTGCACAGGTAGTTACAGATGCAAGCGGTGGCTTTGTGCTAGATGATGTTATTAATATTGCCGGCGTTCTTACCGATGCCCTGGGTCAGCCAATAACAGGGCAGACCATTGACCTTATGATAGACGATGGTGAGGGGATGGTAGTATTTGCCCAGTTGACAACCAATGGGCTGGGTCAGTTTATATTATCTACAACATTTGATCTTAGAGGAACAATTACCACTTATGGCGGTGATCCGTTTGACGGGCTTACAGTTGATTTGTTGCTGGACCAGCGTGCCTTTTTCCCGCAGGTGCTGATGTTAACCGACTCCGATGGGGCATATTCTCTGCCCTATTCAATTGGCCTTCAGGGTACTGTCAGGTCATATAATCCTTTATATGGCTATTCTTTTGAATCTAATGTTAGCGTAGATTTGTGGTTTGAAGATGCAGTAGCATCCATCCCGCTTGGCTCTTTGACAACCGATTATTCTGGAAGTTTCATGTTTGAGCGCGCCGTAACTCTTGGTGGTGTACTCGAAGACATTAATGGCGATCCCATCCCACATACTGAACTACAGATGGTCTTTCCAGTGAGCGATCCTGATATGCGTGTACAAACTATCACAGATGTGAAAGGCCGCTATAGTTACACTTGGGTGGACGGCTTTTCGGGAGTTGGAAATTACACCGCAACGGCCTTTTTTCTTGGCACGTCTGATTATCTGCCGACCAGTGTCAGTACCGATATGGTTGTTATGATGCCTACCCGCATAAGTGTAGTTGTAACTTCGCCGGCACCGCACATGACAGGGGATGAAGTGTCTATTGAGGTGGAGTTGCGTGATGTAGAGGGCAATCCTGTTGCCGGACAGAGCATTGATTATAGTACATCAATGGGTATAGCTCATCATGGTTATCCACTTCAGAACACCGATGCAGATGGCATAATTCTTATTAACCATGAATTTGATGAAGAAGGATATTGGGAATTTCAGTCAGACTTTCAGCAAACCGGCTATTTTTGGGGATCCAATGAAAACATCACTTTTATCGTTATGGCCCAATCCGTGATTGCATTCGATGACCAGATGCCTGAAACCGCCACCGAGTTTGATGATATAAAGATACGGGGTAACATACTCACTGGTGATCAATCCCCTGTTAGACAGGTACCGGTTAGGGTCATCATTGATTTTGATGGCAGTGAAATTGAATATGAACCGGTTCTAACCAATTTGGGTGGTAATTTTAAGATGAGTGAGCATCTTTTCTCAAATTCCGGTGACTATACCATTACTGCTGTATTTGATGGTTCGGAGTTGTATACACCTGCTCAAACCGTTTTTAATATGCAGATTGGCCAGCGGAATTATGGCGCAGACCTTAGCGCCCCTGCGACTGCCCAGGATTATATGGGATGGGTGCTGTGGATTCTAGTCGCACTTGGGGCGCTTGTGGCCGCATATGTTGCCTATCTCTTTATTCGCTCAAGGCGCAGGGCCGCATATGTTATGGCAGCGACCCAGAACACTGTTGCGCTTCAAGAGGTATTGGTTTCCGAAATACCGGAAATGCCAGAGAAACCTGCCAGGCAGTACAACCCAAATCTTATAGTCACTCGTATGGAAGTGCAGTTTCCTTATGTCGCAGCACCGCTTGAGGGAATATGGGGGACAAACGAAAAACTCAAAATCGTATGTAAACTCACTGATATCGCGAGTGAGCCTGTCGCCACACGCTCTATTGAGGTGTTGGCAAATGACAACAGAATAAGTGAAATTATTACGGACGGACATGGTACCGACGTATATATGTGCCGCTTTAAAGTGCAGGGCATCTATAACGTTACGTGCTTCTTTAATGGGGATGGGAAATATGCTCCGTCAAATGATAGCAGGGCAATAAAAATAGTTGACTATCGCGAGGAGGCTGTCAGCCTCTTTGATTCGGCAGTCAATGCCTCAAGGCATAGGGACATTTATATAAGCAGGAAGTCTACACCTAGAGAAATCGAGAGTGTAATTGTCGCATCACTCAAAGATATCGACCAGAGGAAGCTGGATAGGTTTATTACATTCTGCGAAGAGGCCCTCTATAGCTCTCATGACTTTACAAGAGAGAGCTTTATAGATATGCTAAACGTCTACAGGCCTGTTTTAGAACATATAGAGGGAGCTTAAGTGGCACTTATAATATGGCTGCTGTTTGGGATTGGCATTCCCCTTGCTCTTTATACGTATATGCAGTCTTTGCGTGGCAATGATGCTGTTGATTCATTAGAGGCTCAGGCAGGAGGCAAGCCCACGGGCTGGTCGCAGCGCGAAAGTACTGGCGCTGACCTTATCAGGATTATGGTTTATACCATCCTGTCGGTTGTGGTCTATGCAATCTTCTGGCGACAGAATTACTTTCCTGAATTGAGATATATGACCCTGCCGCTGGTAGCTTCGTTGCAGGTAGTTATTGTTGCCCGGCTTTCGCATATCTTTGTTCCCAAACCTTTGGATGCTTACTGCTATCGCCTGTTTACCGGTACTGCGGTCGGTGTTTTTGTTTATATAATGCTTGGCAGATCTGCGCAGATGGAAGTCATGGTGAGCTATTACTTAGGCAGCGGCGGGGCAGCAAGTATAGCTGACATGCTGGAGTTTCTGCGTAGCATTGTTGCAAACCGTGTTTATATAGTATTGGGCATAGCAGCAGTTACCATTTATAAGTCCGTTCCCTTGATCCACGAAGTTGGTGCCGGGATATACAGGTGGAGGGCGCTTACGTTGGCGGTGGTCACAGCGCTGGTGGGGTTTGGGATATTTGTTGTGCTTTACTCCTTTTCCAACATTTGGATTGAAATAACCGGTGTGGCCTGGGTAATACTTGCAGGGATGCTGACTTCTGTACTGGGCATACTTGCTCACTATGGCAGAAATTTCGAAGATGCCTTTATATCGGAGATCTGCCGCTGGTTATCCAATTCCAAGGTGAGGCTGTTTGTTATTGGTGCGGTTATAGGTGCTTACATTGTATTCCTAAGGCCGTTCTTGTTTAACATGGCTTCCTGGTCCACAGCGCTTATTGAGTGGGCTACGTTTTGCTTTGTTGTGTGGCGCATGTATGATGGAATACGTGGCAGAATCAGCGATACATATTCTATTCATTTGAAATACACATCCTGGAAAAAACACTTGCAACAGGTAGAAAAACAGACCGACTCTGATTTCAACTACGCTCTGAACGTGCAGGCGGATTTTATAGAGCGTTCTCACAAGGATCAATTGTTGGTATATCTGGTCACACTTATGCACGACAACGGACTGTCGGTAGAAGAGATCAGCGAGTTGCTTCATCCTATGTCCGAGTATCGTGATGACAACATACCAATGTTTTCTTTCACCAGAGCGCGTAATCTTATAAGAGATCGCAACCGTCAAAATCGCGATCAGATACTCAAAAATATAATGAATGCACTTTCTGAGCGCCATATTCAAATGGGCTAGCTGAGTGCTTGTTAAGGGGGTAATGTTAAATAATGAAGAAAAATGATCATATAGATGGGGCTGCTACTTTATGCCAGAACATAATGGATGAAGTAAGCAGTGTTTTTGTCGGCAACATGCAGCTTCTGAAAAAACTGCTGGCTGCTGGTATCGCTAATGGACATGTACTGCTGGAGGACTACCCTGGCGTTGGCAAAACACTGCTGGTTAAGGCTCTTGCTAAAACCATTGGCTGTCACCACACTAGAATTCAGTTTACTCCTGACATTCTTCCCGCCGATATCATCGGTACACGGATTTGGAAGCAGAAAGAAAACAAGTTTGAGCTTATGAAAGGGCCTATTTTCACTAACATATTGCTTGCTGATGAGATAAACCGTACGCCGCCGAAGTCCCAGTCGGCGCTGCTTGAGGCAATGGCTGAAAGGCAGATGGAGTTTTTGGGCATCATTGACAAGCAGAGCGAGCACCTTGTTATGCTTATCAACGATTTAATCGATATTCAGCGTCTTGAGGCGGGCGGATTTCAAATTGATAAGAGCACTGAACTCATTGACGAGCTAGTTTCCGATGCTGTGCATGAACTAAGCAATCTTGCGTTGCAGAAAAGAATAACTATTAATAACGAGCAGATGACGTCACAATTGCAGGTGCCCGCCGACAAGATACGTATAAAACAGGTTATGGTTAATCTTCTTAGCAATGCAATTAAGTTTAGTCATGATGAAGGAATTATCAGGGTCAAGACCGATAAAAGTGATACAGAGGTAGTAGTTCATGTGGAGGATAATGGCATTGGTATTCCTCAATCGGCTATCGGCCGTATATTTGATCGTTTTCATCAAGTTGATGGATCGCTTACGCGCAAGGCGCAGGGTACGGGGCTGGGGCTTTACATAGTAAAGCAAATAGTTGAGGCTCATGGCGGGCGCATATGGGTTGAGAGTGTTGAGGGTGAGGGCAGTATTTTTAGTTTTACTTTGCCTATTGAAGCAAAAAACAATAAAGATAGTTAGTTAAGGGCTGCATAAGAATTTAAAAATGGAGGGCGCTCTACCATTTCTTGAGCAACCCTCCATTTATTTTGCATATTTTAATTGTTTTTTATTTGCGTACTCAAGACCAAGCGCATTGCGATGTAATGCACCGCATCAGGTCTCTGCTTTTTACAGCGAGAGTGGCCTTTTAAAATCGGCCCGGTCTTTTGTCTTTCAAGCGCCCTGCCATTACCTGATTTAAGCAGGGCCTCACTTGTCAGTTTGCCAAACTCCCTTTACTGCATGGAGCCTCATACCTTGCACCCCCTATACAGCGTTATTTAAGTCCCACGTGGTCTTGTGGCTCATATTATGCTTGACTCCATAGTTTGTCAAGTGGTTGTGGCACCTGTTAAAAGTACTGACTTGTAGGCATATTTGCGCAAGTGGTTAGTTCGGCAAGGTGATTTGATTGACATCATTATCGTTGCAGCTTACAATTTAAAGGATAGGGGTGATACATTGAATGATGAGATCATAACCATTGGCGAAGCAATTGCCCAGTACTTAGCAACACTTAAGGTTGATGAGAAGCAAGCCAGACAGCAGGATCTAAACAGGTTTGTGCGCTGGTGTGGCGCAAAAAGAGAGCTTCTCAGTATCAAAATACGGGAGCTTGATAACTACGGAGAACATGTCAGCGATCAGAATGATCCATTGCAAAAGCTACAGCCGGTAAAAGCTTTTTTTGCTTACCTCAAAAAGATCAAGGTAACCGAAGCCAACCTTGGTGTTCATCTGCGAGTGAAACGGAGCAATAAGAAGCGCCCCTTAAAAACCAGCAGTAAGAAAGAAAAGACTATCACCCTTACTCGTCAGGGGCTCGAAGAGCATAAGGTCGAGCTGGAAAAGCTTATTGCTGAACGGCCGGCCATTGCAAAGTCCATAAATCTTGCCGCAGCCGACAAAGACTTTAAAGAAAACGCTCCGCTGGATGCAGCCAAGGATCATCAGGGACAGGTTGAGGCTCGCATAAGGGAGCTAGAAGCTATTATCAAACTTGGTGTTGTTGCGGATGAAGGCAAGAGTGACAATAAGATCAAGCTTGGCGCAGTAGTTACTTTATTTGATATAACGCATAGTGAGCAATTGTGCTATACGCTGGTAGGTCCCAGTGAAGCAAATCTGGCAAAAAGCAAGCTTTCTGTGGAGTCTCCCATAGGCAAGGCAATTGTGGGGCGCACCAAGGGGAAAGTAGTCCAGGTGAAAGCTCCCATGGGCAAGATAGAGTATCGCATAGAGGAAATTGGTTAAACCTATACGTTAAACAGCACGGTTACGCAGTCCCCATCACGGACTATGTAGTTTTTACCTTCTAACTGCACTGCTGCATGCTTGCGTGCCTCGGCAACGCTTTTATGCTCCAGTAGCTTATCGCACTTTATAACCTCTGACCTGATAAATCCCTTCTCCAAATCTGTGTGGATTTTACCGGCAGCCCTTTGTGCGTTTGTTCCCTCGCTTATGGTCCAGGCTCTTACTTCGTCTGTTCCGTAGGTGAAAAACGAGATGTACCCCAGCAGCTTATAGGAGGCATTTATTACGCTGCCCACTGCCGACTCGGCAAGTCCCATAGCCTCACGCATCTCCTGTGCCTCATCGTCCTTCATCTCGGACAGCTCCATCTCCAGTTTAGCGCACAGGGTTACAATTTCCGTTCCGGACTGATCGTTATTTTCGCGCAGATCTTCTTCTATTTCCTTAGCACTGTCTATCTGGGCTTCTCCGATGTTGACCAGTACCAGCAGTGGCTTGGATGTCATAAACTGGTAATGGCTTGTCGCCTTTATAATCTCTTCGCTCAAGTTCTGCTGACGGACAGGGATGCTCTCTTCTAATTTTGCTTTTATATCCTCAAGTATGGCAGTTTCTTTTAGCGCCATATCGCGCTCTGCCGGTTTGGATCCTTTAAGCCCTTCTTTTATACGCTTCAACCGTTTTTCGATAAGGCCCAAATCGGAAAAAGTCAGTTCCATCTCTATTGCTGATATATCTCGATGTGCGTCGACACTGCCGTCTGTATGCGGTACGTTTTCATCTTCAAACGCTCTTACCACGTGAATTATGCAATCCGTATTGGCGATGTGCGCTATTATCTGGTCGTCCAGACCAGCCTGGCTGTCCTGCGGTTTTGGCGGTAGCGCTATATCCACATACTTTACCTCGGCATAGGTCGTTTTTTTGGGCTCAAATAGCGCTGAGAGCGCGTCGATGCGCTCATCTGCCACCTTGGCCATGCCGATGTTGGGCGTTGCGCTCTGCGGGGAGTATGCGCCTGTTTCGGCAGTAGAGCCGGTAAGAGCGTTGAAAACGGTTGTTTTGCCGCTTTTGGGTAGTCCTATAATACTTATTTCCATGTCTTGTTTTGCCCCTTTAATTATTGCTATTATAGCGTAGGTAGATTAGTTTTGCATCAGGAGTAGTGCTTGATTTACATCCTATTTGGCGAGGACGATTTTAGCTCCCGCGAGGCACTTGATCAGATCAAGGCGGGTCTGGGCGACGATGAGATGCTCTCAACCAACACAACAGTGTTCGATGGCGACAGCATCAAACTGAATGACCTCATTGCCGCATGCAGTACTATTCCTTTTATGACGCCCAACCGTTTGGTTATAGTAAGAGGTTTGCTAGGGCGGTTGCAGCAGGGGGGTAAGGCAAAAGGCAAGTCCAAAAAAGCGGATTCAGACAATTGGGAGACGCTTGCTGATTTCGTGACGCAGATGCCGCCCTCAACGGTGCTGGTTCTGCATGAGGGCCAGATAAGAAAAGATGGCGCCATATTCAAGAAGATCAAGAGCGCAGCCGAGCTCAAGGAGTTCCCTCTTGTTCGCGGCCCGCAGCTTGTTTCATGGATTACAGACCGTGCCACAGAGCATGGTAGTTCTATAACCTCATCAGCGGCAAATCTGCTTGCCGATTACATTGGCTCTAGCCTGTGGACGCTGGACAGCGAGCTGGAAAAGCTGAGCCTGTACAAGCAGGGAGATCAAATAACTGATGGTGATGTAACCGAGCTGGTTAGCTATATACGTGAATCCAACATTTTTGCCGTTATCGACTCACTTATTGGCAGGCAAATCTCACAGGCGGCAAACCAGATGCATCGTCTGCTTTTTGACGGCGCCGCACCTGCCTATCTGCTGTTTATGATCACACGGCAGTATCGACTTATGGTCCAAGCCAAGGAAATGAGCTCATCAAAGGTGCCTGTTGGCGAGATAGGCAGTAAGTTGGGCATTCGTTCTGATTGGGCGCTGCGCAGATTGCTGGATCAGTCGCGCAAGTACAGCACGGCCCGGCTTGAGGCTGATTACCACCGCCTGCTGGATACCGACATCAGTATTAAAACGGGGCGCTATAATCCCGAACTGGCGCTGGACCTGTTGCTGGTTGAGTTATGTCGCGCGTCGTAAGGCTTGGTATCGCATTCAAGCGCGAAAAGGCATTGAGCAATTAAGCAAAGTTGAGTATAATGGGATACCAGCGCTACTTTTGCAGTAGCGAGGTTTAACCCCCAAAACGGAGGGATCGCATAGAGGCCGAGTGCGGGCGCCTGCTAAGCGCTTATCCTGTGAATAACGGGATCGCGGGTTCGAATCCCGCTCCCTCCGCCACTTTTTTCTAAAGCCACCAACCTTCTTTAGACTACATTGTCTAACGTGTGCTGCTCATGTATAATCCTTCGCAAGAAGTGTTGTCGTAAACACAGGAGGAGCACTCATGAAAGCGATTATCTGTACTAAATACGGACCACCTGAGGTTCTTCAACTGCAAGAGGTAGATAAACCTGTTCCTAAAGACAATGAAGTGCTCATCAAAGTTCATGCCACAACAGTGCATCGCGGTGATGTGAGGATTCGCAGCTTCGACGTTCCTGCTGCAGCATGGCTCATGGCCAGAATATATTTAGGTTTCAGAAGACCAAAAAGAAAAATACTGGGGATGGAACTGGCAGGCGTTGTTGAAGCCGTAGGCAAAGATGTTACGTTGTATAAGGCAGGGGATGAGGTTTTTGCCTCTACCTACCAGGGGTTTGTCTGGGGTGCCTATGCTCAGTACAAATGCTTGCCGCAGAATGGGTGGCTGGCAATCAAACCAGCCAATATTAGCTATGAGGAAGCCGCTGCTGTTCCCAACGGAGGAATGACTGCATTGTATATTATCAGGAAGTTTGATATTAAGACCGGACAAAAAATGCTGATCTATGGAGCTTCAGGCAGTATAGGTACTTATGCGGTTCAGCTTGCTAAGTACTATGGGGCTGAAGTGACAGGCGTTTGCAGCGCCGGCAATATCGAACTGGTCAAATCTCTGGGTGCCGATGAGGTGATTGACTACACGCAAGGAGATTTCACCCTGAGCGGTGATACCTACGATATTGTTTTTGATGCTGTGGGCAAGCTTCCAGCCTGGCAACGTAAAAAGGCTCTAAAGAAAAATGGAACTTATTTCAACGTTAATAAGGTATCAGCCAAATTAAAAACATCAGATTTAATCTTTCTCAAAGAGCTTATTGAGGAGGGCAAGCTGAAAACGGTAATAGATAAAACCTATCTGCTGGAAGATATTGTCGAAGCTCATCGATATGTCGATCAGGGACATAAGAGGGGAAACGTAGCAATAACTGTGAGCCATGATTAGCAAAACCTAACGATTAGGAGCAATCTTTAAGCATGAACATTATAGCCATCCTTCTGCTGTGCGTTGTCTTTATTGCCAGCATGAAACAGGAACTGGCAAGGACTGTCAGCGCTGTAGTTGCTCATCTAATTGCTATTCCATTGGCCGGAATTATCTATGTCCGTCTGGCTTCTTCCTTCTCGTTTCTATCCGGAAATAACTGGGATAACTTCGCCGGATTTTTTGTTGCCAAGTACTCAATTATCCTGATCATTTATCTTGTGTTCATTCTTCTGTCAAAGAGGTTCATCAAGAAGGTTCAAAAGCAAGGTATCTTTATAAGACTGACCGGGGGAGTACTTTCTGCCCTTAATTCATCTATTGGAATGGTTACGGTTTTCCTGGTTATTAAGGCTTATCCTATATCCGGATGGTTTGGGCGAGCGGTATCAGGTTCCAGCGTCCTTGATTGGCTGGCTACAAACCTTAGCTTTGTTGAGGCGATGCTGCCTTTTTGATTAGTTTTTAGTGGAGACAATCCATATCTGTATGAAAGCCCCTTCATATCAAGGGGCGTTTTCTTTATAATAGGAATATGAACTACTATATCTGGACCATAGGTTGCCAGATGAACAAGGCCGATTCACTCAAGCTGGCTGATAGCCTTGAAAAGCTGGGATATGCGCAGGCGCAATCGCCCGAGGATGCTGACATTGTTGTGTGCAACAGTTGCGTAGTGCGCCAAAGCGCCGAGAACCGCGTGGCCAGCAAGCTGGGAGCGCTAAAGGCCATCAAAAAGTCCAACCCTGATGCTCTGATTGCGCTGATGGGTTGCATGGTCGGCCCTGAGTTCCACGAGTTGCATCGCCATTTCCCACACGTGGATATGTTCATGAGCCCGCAGCAGTTCGGTCCGCTGCTTGATCTGGCCAGCAAGCGTATATCAAACGCCGCCGCTGTTGATTACGTACCCACCGAAGTGCCTCCAGCAACCTTTGTACCTATAATCCACGGTTGCAATAATTTCTGTACGTATTGCATCGTGCCCTACCGCCGTGGCCGGGAGATCAGTCGTCCCATCGTCGATGTTGTGGATGAGGTTCGTTCAATGATCGAGCGTGGCGCAAAGGAAGTTACGCTACTGGGGCAAAACGTGGATTCCTACGGACATGACTTACTGGAGAAACCCGACCTTGCCGATCTGCTGACCACACTGAACGATGTAGATGGCCTGCAAAGGATCCGTTTTCTAACGTCACATCCCAAGGATATGTCAGACAGGCTTATTGAGACGATTGCTAAGCTCGATAAGGTGTGCCGTCACATTAGCCTTCCCTTTCAGGCGGGCGACGATGATATACTTGCCGCAATGCATCGCAGTTACACCATCGACCAGTTCCGTCAATTGATCGGGCGCATACGCAAGGTTATGCCAAATGTTGCCATCAGCACCGACCTTATCGTCGGTTTCCCTGGCGAGACTGACGCACAGTTCGAAAAATCGTACCAATTACTCGAAGAACTGAAGTTTGATATGGTACACGTTGCCATGTATTCGCCGCGCGCCGGTACTGTTGCGGCTAAGGATATGGTTGATGACGTAATGCCTGAGGCAAAAAAAGAGCGGCTGGACAGGGTAGAAGTACTGCAGGAAAAGATAGAGACCGATATAAACACCAGACTACTTGATTCGACCGTCAAAGTACTGGTGGAGGGCAACAAGAAGGGCAGGTGGTACGGGCGCACCGCCACAGACAAGCTGGTCTTTTTTGACGACAGTCGTAATCTGTTGGGCCAGACGGTTGAGATAAAAATTACCAAAACGAGTCCGTGGTCACTACAGGGCACTTTGGTTTGATAATTGTGGTATAGTTTATGAAATCTAACTTGAAGCTAGACAAGGATTGAAAAAAGTGAGCGATATCAAGCAACGAATTGAACAGTTAAAAAAAGAATTAAACGCAGTTGTAGTGGCGCATAATTATCAGCGTCCTGAGGTGCAGGACATCGCTGATTTTGTGGGCGATTCGCTGGAGTTGGCGCGCAAGTGCACCGAGGTTGAAGCTGAGGTTATCGTTTTCTGTGGTGTGCATTTTATGGCCGAAAGCGCCGCAATACTGAACCCGCAAAAGACAGTGCTGCTCTCAGAGGGAGATGCCGGATGCCCTATGGCCGACATGATGACAGGTGCTCAGCTCAGGGAGTGGAAGGCCAAATATCCCAACGCCACCGTTGTCTGTTACATCAACTCTACAGCCGAGGTCAAGTCCGAATCCGATTACTGCTGTACCTCAGCAAACGCTGTAAAACTGACTGAGTCTATTCCTGATAAGGACATACTTTTTGTGCCCGATAAGAACCTGGCGCATTACGTATCTACCAAGACGGATAAGAACGTTATACTCTATCCGGGCTGCTGCCCGCCGCATGATCGTGTTACACCTGGGCAGGTAGCACAGGCACGCAAAAACTATCCGGATGCTGAATTGGTGGTTCATCCCGAGTGCAGGCCGGAGGTTGTGGCTCTGGCTGATGCGGTGCTGTCTACTTCGCAGATGATACGACATGTAAAAGAGAGCAGCAACGATACGTTTATCATTGGTACCGAGCAGGAACTTATGTACCGCATGAAAAAGGATAATCCAAACAAAACGTTTTATGTGCTATCGCCCAGCCTGATATGTCCCAACATGAAGAAAACTACTATCAACAGCGTGGTCAAGACCATGGAACTTAAGCGCAACGTGGTTACTGTGCCCGAGGATATACGCATAAAGGCAAAACGATCGCTGGACAGAATGCTGGCGGTCGTCTAATCGATAAGATGAAGAAAAGCTACGATTACATAATCATAGGAAGCGGTATTGCCGGGCTGTACCTTTCGCTGCTGGCCCGTGAGCAGGGCAGTGTGCTCATTCTCACCAAGGGCAATATTGATGAATGCAACACCAAGTATGCACAGGGTGGGATTGCTGCAGCCATAGGTCGTCTCGATACTCCCGGAATGCATTTTAATGATACCATTGCTGCCGGTGCGGGATTGTGCGATGAGGGAGCGGTGTCCATTCTAACCGAAGAGGCTGCAGACCGCATTGCCGATCTTATTCGCATAGGCGTTTCCTTCGATACGGTTGATGGCGAGATTGCGCTGACCAAAGAGGCGGCGCACAGCGTTCCCCGCATACTTCATGCCGGTGGAGATGCAACGGGTGGGCAGATAGAGCAGACGCTTACTGCAAAAGTGCGGCAGGATGGCATAACCGTGCTTGAGAACTTCCTGGCCACCGAGATTATCGTTGAAAATGGCATGGTAAAAGGGGTAAAGGCGTTTGAGAGCCGTAGCGGTTCGATTGAAGAAATCGAATGCCGCTTTCTGATTCTGGCCACAGGAGGAGCCGGGCGTCTTTTCAAACTCAACACAAATTCCGAGATAGCCACCGGTGATGGAGTGGCGCTTGCATATAGGGCCGGTGCTGAGATTATGGATATGGAGTTTTTTCAGTTCCATCCCACTGCACTGAGAGTACCCGGCGTTCCACCTTTTCTTATATCGGAAGCGGTGCGTGGTGAAGGTGGCATTCTGCGCAACGTAGAGAACGTTCGCTTTATGCACGATTACAGCGAACAGGCTGAACTGGCCCCGCGCGATATTGTTGCCCGCAGCATTGTTACCGAGATGATCAAAACCCACTCAGACAGGGTTTTTCTGGATGTAACCCATCTTTCGCCCAAAGTGGTTACAACGCGATTTCCACAGATCTTCCGCTTTTGTATGGATCACGGTCTGGATATTACTCGTGCGCCCATACCTGTTGCTCCTGCGGCTCATTACACTATGGGGGGAGTCAGGACCAATATCTGGGGTGAGACTAATATAGCCGGGCTTTTTGCCTGCGGTGAGACATCTTGTACAGGTGTGCATGGTGCCAACCGGTTGGCCTCCAACTCACTTCTTGAAGTGCTGGTATTTGCCAAGCGAATTATGCAGAGAACGCAGGAAGTGTCCGGTTTGTGTTCAGTTGATCGGGCAAACAGCAAAATCGTTCCTTTGCCAGTGCGCCCGAAAAGAAGGGAAGATGTTCCCTGGGTGACTCTGGGATTGTTGCAGTCGCTCATATGGGACAACGTTGGTATTGTCAGGTCCAAAGAGCAGCTCCAGGAGGCTGCGGATACACTTGCCGTGTGGCAGAGCATGGTAGGTGAACCTATGGATAGACCTTCTTATGAGCTGAGTAACCTGGTGCTTGCCGGACGACTGATGACCGAGGCGGCACTTATCAGGCAGGAGAGCCGTGGCGCACACTTCCGCTCCGATTGTCCTGAGACATCGCCTGATTGGCTGTGGCATATTATCTTTCACAGATAGGGTTTATCACGATGGACGATTATTTGGTAAAACAGGCGCAGAGGATAGTTGACACCGCACTTGCTGAAGATGCGGTTACTAGTGATATTACCTCTGATCTCACGATCAATGACAAGCTTGATGGTAGTGGATCATTCGTGATCAAGGATTTAGGCGTGCTTGCCGGAATCGAAGTTGCCCGTATGGTGTTTGCTCATGTTGATCCGTCGCTCACGTTTAGAACACAAGTAAAAGATGGGACAAAAATTGCCAATGGCGACATAGTCGCTACTATCAGCGGCAGACTCAAGAGCATACTTGCTGGTGAGAGGCTGGCGCTCAACTTCCTGCAGCGCTTAAGCGGTATCGCCGCTCAGACGGCGTTGTACGTGAATGAAGTGACAGGGACAAAGGCCCAAATCTATGATACTCGCAAAACCACTCCCGGATTGCGTGATCTGGAAAAATACGCGGTGACAATGGGCGGAGGCGTAAACCACCGCCGAGATTTAAGCGATGGCATACTTATAAAGGATAACCATCTGGCTGGGGCAGCAACTACCGGACTTACTCTGACAGATGTGGTCATGCGAGCAAAGGCTGGTGCATCGGACCTTTTAGTTGAAGTCGAGGTTGAGAGTGTAGACCAGGCGCGGCAGGCTATAGCAGCCGGTGCCGATATATTGCTTCTGGATAACATGAGCACATCTGATATGCACACCGTTGTCGAAATGGCCCGTGGTAATGTAGTGCTGGAGGCCTCGGGTGGGGTGACGCTTGATAGGGTGCGTGACATTGCCGAAACAGGAGTCGATCGTATATCTGTTGGCGCACTTACGCATTCAGTAAGATCGCTTGATATCAGCCTGGATATCACTGTTTAGTAGGGCAGTAGTTGACATAATAATTGCGATAGTTTTTATCTTTTCCAACTTCTCTCAATGTAGCATCCATCGTGCAGGTTGATTATTGCTGCTGGGACAGGTTAAGATATATGTATATAGAATTCAAACTTTTTTGGAGGCTAAGCTAATTATGAGTGAAAAAGAAGATTTAAAACATATACTGGATCATTTCGTACACCACAGCAAGGACCACGAAGGAGAGTTTGAGGAGCTGGCTGCCAAAGCCAGAGCCATGGGCGAAGCCGCTATTGCAGACTCCATTTTAAAGGGCGTTGAGCAGATGAAAAAGTCTAATGCGAGTTTTGAAGAGGCGCTGAGACTGCTTTCCTAGCAACTATGTTCATTTAGGAGGAAGATATGTGTTTAGCCAAGGTTTATTTAAAAGACGGTGATCAAGAAGAACTGGTTATGGAAACAGTGACCTATGCCGCAAAGCAAAACGGCAAGCTGCTGCTTAGGACCATTCTGCGGCAGGAGAAAGAAATCGAGGCGGAGATAACCGAAATCGATTTTACTAACTCCAGGATTGTTTTAAAAACCGTTTAGTTTATATATACGTAAAAGCGAGGATGATTAGTAATGATGAAGAAGATATCAATTTCAGGCAAGGGTGGGACCGGCAAAAGCATGGTTACCACTTTGCTTTCAGGTTTACTGGTAGAACAGGGTTATACGGTGCTCACCGTTGATTCCGATGATTCCAACCCCGGGCTTTACCGCATGCTTGGTTTTGATGAAGCTCCACGGCCGCTTATCGACCTGTTCGGTGGTGAAAACCAGATTGTTACTGAGATAAAACTGCGACAGCAAAAAGATGACAAAGCGCCTACTGCCGAGTGGCTAAACAAAGATACCTTTACCATGGATGATATTCCAGCCGAATACATGATAAATCGCAACGGGCAGAAGTTACTTTCGGTAGGAAAGATATCTGTAGCATTCGAGGGTTGTGCCTGCCCTATGGCAGAAGTCCTCAAGATTTTCCTTGATAAGCTGGTGCTTGCCGAAAAAGAGATAATGATTGTAGATATGGAAGCTGGCGTAGAGCATTTCGGGCGCGGCGTGGACAAGAGCATCGACACGGTGCTTATTCTGGTCGAGCCTACAGTAGAATCCATCTCGCTGGCGTCAAAGGTCTACTTCCTGGCACGTGGCTCAAAAATAGATAACATCTGGGCGGTGCTCAACAAGATGCCTACCGAAGCGATTGCGGCAAGAGTCAAGGGAGAGCTTGATAAGCGCAAAATAAAGGTTGCCGGCACGGTATACTTTGATCCGCAGATATCTGAATACGCGCTTGAGGGCAAACCTCTTACTGCATCCAAGGCAAAAGAAGACGTCAGGCAGGCGCTAGAGGTTTTACTCAAAGAGGAATAGATTTAAAAATTACTCGGGGTAGATATCCACAAATGAACCGCAATCTATCTCTGTGGGTACAAACAGTACGCCTTTTTCCTGAAGTTCGTTGAGTCTGTCCCAGTTCCCGCCTTTAACCTCGTCTCTTACTGCGTCGGTTTCTTTGCGTGTGGGAACGTTGTCTCCAAACATCTCTTCGCAGTATCCCCACTCGGTTACCATATCCGTATAAAAAGTGCTTACAAAATGCTCGCAGAAACTACAATGCGGTATCATACTATCGTGCATATTCGGCCTCTTCTTTCCACTCGTCCTCGTACTTTAGTATAGATTATAACTACCATATTTGGAAAGTAGATATGACCTAGGTCATATACGACTGGACAGAAAAACATCGCGCCAGTTATAATCGTAGCAACATTACTGCAGCGCATACCGGACGTAAAACGAGTTGGAGGAAATAAAAATTGGATTTAAAACAGTATATACGCGATGTTCCTGATTTTCCTAAAGAGGGCATTATTTTCAAGGACATCACCACATTGCTTCAAAACCCAGAGGCGTTCAATTATGTGATCGACCGCTTTTATGATGAGTATAAGGACAAGGGCATAGAGGGCATTGTGGCCATGGATGCCCGAGGGTTTATATTTGGCGCGCCGCTGGCCCTTAGGCTTAGTGTTCCTCTGATACTTGGGCGCAAACCCGGCAAGCTGCCTGCTGCATGTGTCACTGCCGAGTATCAGCTTGAGTATGGTACCGATTCACTCCAGATGCATACCGATTCCATCAGCAAGGGGCAGAAGATACTGATTGTAGATGACCTGCTGGCAACCGGAGGTACAACGTCGGCAGTTGTTGAGCTGGTTGAGAAGCTGGGCGGTGATATAGCGGGTGTTGCCTGTGTGGTGGAGCTGACCTTTTTGCCCGGCAGGGAGCGCATAGGCGATCATCCCATATTTACTCTGGTTCAGTATTAGGTGGTGTGATAAGTGAAAGCAATTACATGGGTATCAACTAAAGTAGTACTTCTTGATCAAACCCTGTTACCAACCCAAGAGGTCTATCTGGATATAACTGACTATGAGGAGCTGGCGCTTGCCATAGAGAATATGCTGATTCGCGGCGCGCCTGCCATAGGTGCTGCTGCTGCATACGGCGTGGCGCTGGGCGCAAATCAAATAGCTGCTACATCGAAAGAGGCTTTTCTTGAAAAGCTGAAAGTTGTATCTGACAGGCTGGCTGGCACCAGACCTACGGCGGTAAACCTGTTCTGGGCGCTAGAGCGTATGGACATGGTGGCCCGGTTAGGCGACAGCGTTGATGAAATCAAAAAGGCTCTTGTAGTTGAGGCTTGTCGTATAGACGCCGACGGCGAAGCCGCCAATAGGCGTATGGGCAATTATGGGGCCGATCTTATCAAAGACGGCTATACCGTTTTAACGCATTGCAACGCCGGGGCACTGGCTACTGAGGGATACGGCACGGCGCTTGGTGTGATCCGCGCGGCGGTGGAGCAGGGAAAGAATGTACGTGTTTATGCTGATGAAACCCGTCCGTTGCTTCAGGGTGCGCGTTTAACCGCCTGGGAGCTGGTCAAGGATGGTATAGACGTAACGCTGATAACCGATAATATGGCGGGACACTTCCTCAAAAGCGGCGCTATCGACTGTGTGGTTGTCGGTGCGGATAGAATAGCTGCCAACGGCGATGTGGCCAACAAAATAGGCACTTATGGCGTGGCTGTGCTGGCTAAAGAGAATAATGTTCCGTTTTACGTAGCAGCGCCTATATCAACGGTTGATATGTCTCTTGCTTCGGGGGAGCAGATTCCTATCGAGGAGCGCAAACCAGAGGAAGTTACACATATCAAGGGTGTACAAATTGCTCCTGACGGGGTAAAAGTGGCCAATCCGGCCTTTGATGTTACGCCGAATAAATATGTAACTGCAATTATTACTGAAAACGGGATAGCAAGTAATCCTTATGTGGAAAATCTTGATAGGGTAGTTAAAAACAGGTAAATATCTGGGAGGAACAAATGAGCGAGGTAAAGCTGGGAGTTATTGGCGGCAGCGGGCTGTATCAAATAGAGGGGCTCACGGATATTGAGGAGCTAAAGGTTGATACACCGTTTGGTCAGCCCAGTGACGTGATAACAGTTGGCACGCTTGAGGGTGCAAGGGTTGCTTTTCTGCCCAGGCATGGCAGAGGACACACCATTAATCCTTCCGAGATTCCTGTTAAGGCCAACATCTATGCCTTGAAATCTCTGGGAGTTGAACGGATTATAGCTATAAACTCCTGTGGCAGCTATAAGGAAGAGATCGCACCGGGCCATCTGCTGATACCGGACCAGATTATTGACCGCACAAAAGGCCGTCCTTCTACATTCTTTGAGGGTGGTATCGTGGCACATGTTGCCTTCGCCGATCCATTCTGTTCAGATTTAAGCGATGTGCTTTACAAGGCAGCGCAGAGCACCGGTACAACAGTACACAAAGGCGGCACTTTTGTGGTAATGGAGGGGCCTCAGTTTTCTACCAAGGCTGAGTCGTATCTGCATAAGGCCTGGGGGGCCAGCGTCATAGGTATGACGGTTGTTCCGGAGGCAAAGCTTGCGAGAGAAGCTGAGATTTGTTATGCTAGCGTTGCCTGCGTAACCGACTACGATTGCTGGCATCAGACACATGAGTCGGTAACAATGGATATGATACTTGCAGTGATGGGAAAGAATATGAGCGCTGCCAAGCAGATAATAAAAACGGCGGCTTCAATTATTTCTCAAAGTAGAGATTGTTCTTGCGCAAGTGCACTTGAAAACGCGATTGTAACCAGTCCTAAAGCGATATCTGAGACCAAAAAGAAAGAGCTTGATCTTTTAATAGGCAAATACGCTAAATAGGAGCAACATCGTTTTTCATCCCTATGGCCTACCAACAGCAATAGGTAGCATGCCTAACACGGATCCTGACGAGGCACTATCGCTAGTGCTTAAGTACTTTCCTGATATCCCCGTATGGCCACAACTGCCAAAGCGCTCGTTTCTGGAAAACATGTATGTTCAATATAGTGAAGGTTTTCCCGGTGTCGTGCTGGATCATGAAAAAGAGCGTATATACATTGATCGCTCAAAAGATCTGGATGAGCAGTTGGAGCAACTTTATCAGGCACATATAGATAAGGATATAGATAAGTATCCCATTAAGAAAGAATATGCCGCCGGATTTGACGCGTTCATACACGATGGCATAACCTCACCCGTTGCAGTTAAGGGACAGGTGACTGGCCCTATCAGTTGGGGGCTGGCCGTTACCGATCAGAACCGCCGCTCCATAATTTACGACGACGTTCTTGCTGACGCTCTTGCCCGGCACATAAACATGAAAGCTGCCTGGATGGAACGGGAGCTACGTAAGCTCTCTGATAACACCATCATGTTTTTGGACGAGCCCTATTTTACATCACTGGGTTCGGCTTTTGTTTCCATATCAGATGAAAAGGTTAAGCAACTTTTAGAAGAGGTGCTTTCCGGCATTAGCGGACTTAAAGGCATACACTGCTGCGGAGTTGCCGACTGGTCGCTGCTGCTGGGTACAAGTATTGACATATTGAACTTTGATGCTTATAACTATTCACAGAGCCTCAGTCTTTATCCCGATGATGTAAAAGCTTTTTTAAGTCGGGGTGGTATAATTGCCTGGGGTATTGTTCCAACCGATCCGGAGACACTAGACAAGGAGAATGAAGAAAGCCTGCTTGATCGCCTAGATGAGGCGTTTGCGATGCTTACTGCAAAAGGTATCGCTGCTGAAGATTTAATTAAAAGTTGTCTGGTAACACCTTCCTGTGGATTGACTACAGTATCCAGGGAAGTAGCTGCCAATGCACTAAAGTTAACTTCCGGTATCTCAACTAGATTGAGAAAACGATACATAAAAAAATAGGAGGCAAGAAATGGGATTCTTTAGTGGTCTAATAGATTTTATCACCGGTCGTAAAAAAGAAGAGGCGGCAGCTCCTGCAGCGGCCCCGGCGCCAGCGCCGGAACCTGTAGCAGAGGCACCTGCTCCGGAGGCTGAAGCGGCAGCTCCAGTGGAAGAGGCTCCGGCGGCAGAAGAAGCACCTGCTGCTGAGGCTCCGGCAAAGAAGAAGCCTGCAGCTAAGAAGCCGACAAAAAAAGCAGCCGAATAGAAACGGCATCCGTTTAGGATGGCTGTTAAATTTGGTTAAATAGTAATACTTATTGTTTTGATGTTGCTAAAATAGGGTTAGTTATTCATGGCAAAGCTATGTGTCTCCCTCTTAGGGTAGAAGTAAGCCTGACTCTGATGTATACTTAAGAGGGAGATGCTTTTTGTGTTTTTTATGTCCTTGCTAAGGGGCAATTTTGAAGGAGTATTTAATGGCAATAAATTATGATGTAAAGGATATGGGGCTGGCTGCTGAGGGCCGGGTTCGTATCGAATGGGCTTATCGCGAAATGCCCGTACTTAAGCAGATTCGCGAAAGGTTTGCAAAAGAAAAACCTTTAAAAGGCATAAAAATGGCGGCATGTCTTCATGTGACCACTGAAACGGCCAATCTTATTTTAACTCTAAAAGATGGCGGAGCCGACGTTGTGCTATGCGCTTCCAACCCACTTAGTACACAGGACGATGTCGCTGCTGCTTTGGTAGAGGCCGGCATCCCGACCTATGCTATAAAAGGCGAAGACAACGATACTTATTACAAGCATTTACTGGCTGCCGTGGAGAGTGAGCCACACGTTACCATGGACGACGGTTGTGATCTGGTTGCTATCATTCATAAGGATTATCAGAAACTCATTCCCAATATCATCGGTGGCATGGAGGAAACCACCACCGGTATCATCAGGCTGCGCAGTATGGTGAACGATGGCGCGTTGAAGTATCCGGTGATGGCTGTTAACGACGCCAACACCAAGCATTTCTTTGACAATCGCTATGGCACGGGACAGAGCACTCTGGACGGTGTAATCAGGGCCACCAACGTACTCATTGCGGGCAAGAAGTTGGTTGTTTGTGGTTATGGTTGGTGCGGACGTGGTCTTGCCATGCGGGCCGCCGGGATGGGTGCTCATGTAATAGTAGTTGAGGTTGATCCGCTGTGCGCACTTGAGGCAGTGATGGACGGCTACTGGGTGATGCCGCTTAAAGAGGCATCCAAGATAGGTGATATTTTCGTCACAGTTACGGGTGATATAAACGTTCTGGACGAAATTCATTTTGCCGAGATGAAAAATGGAGTAATACTGGCCAACAGTGGTCATTTTAACAATGAAATTAATATTCCAGCGCTGGAAAAGCAGGCCAAACAGAAACGCCGCCTGCGTGAGTTTGTTGATGACTATGAGCTGGCCGACGGTCGGCACATATACCTTCTGGGCGAGGGCAGGCTGGTAAATCTGGCTGCTGCTGAAGGGCATCCGGCCAGTGTGATGGATATGAGCTTTGCCAATCAGGCACTTTGCTCAGAATATATGGTTAAACAAAAAGAGCCGTTGAAAACGGCGTTGCATCCCGTTCCTATTGATATAGATAACGAAGTTGCCAGACTGAAATTGGAAGCCATGGGGGTTGCTATTGACGTCTTGACTGAAGAGCAGCGCAAATATCTATCCAGTTGGGAAAGTGGAACATAGGAGAAGGAAAGGAAGAAGCAATGACTACCAGTTTTATGAAAGCAAAACAAATGCTGGTAACCTCGGAATCGGTTACCGAGGGGCACCCGGATAAGATATGCGATCAGATATCTGACGCGGTGCTCGATTCCATACTCGCTCAGGATCCCATGGCCAGAGTGGCCTGCGAGACAATGGCCACCACAGGCCTGGTGGTAATAGCGGGTGAAATCACCACGGACTGTTATGTTGAGTTCCCTGACGTCGTACGTAAGACCATACGAGAAATTGGTTATACCAGAGCCAAATACGGCTTTGATTGCGATACGTGTGGAGTAATGGTTGCTGTACACGGCCAGTCCCCCGATATAGCCATGGGTGTGGATGAGGCACTGGAGAAGAGAGAGGGCGATAAGGACGAACTTGATTCTCAGGGCGCCGGAGATCAGGGTATGATGGTGGGCTTTGCCTGTAACGAGACCGAGGAGTTGATGCCACTGACCATGTCGTTGGCGCACAAACTGACAAAACAACTGGCAACGGTAAGGAAAGATCGTTCGCTGCATTATCTGCGGCCAGATGGTAAATCACAGGTTACAGTAGAGTATAGCCATGGCATTCCGCAGCGTGTATCCTCGGTTTGTATCGGTACTCAGCACGATAGTGCCGTTTCAAATGAAGTTATCAGAAGAGACGTTATTGAGAATGTTATACGGGAAATAGTACCGCACAACCTTTTGGACAACGATACTACATACTATGTAAATGGTACCGGACGTTTTGTGGTTGGTGGACCCATGGGTGACTGTGGCCTTACCGGACGCAAGATACTGGTGGATACCTATGGCGGAATCGCTCGTCACGGCGGCGGCGCTTTCTCCGGTAAGGATCCGACGAAGGTTGATCGATCTGCTGCCTACGCAGCACGCTATGCAGCCAAGAACGTGGTTGCTGCCGGACTTGCTGACAGGCTGGAGATCATTCTGGGCTATGTAATTGGTGTAGCACATCCGGTTTCGGTTACCGTCGAAAGTTTTGGCACGGCCAAGGTTGACGAGGATCTTATCGTCAAGCTGGTAAACAAGCACTTTGATTTCAGGCCGGCAGCTATAGTTCGTGATCTTGATCTGCGGCGACCTATTTATCGCCAGACGGCTGCTTATGGACACTTCGGCAGAACCGATATCGATCTGCCCTGGGAAGCAACTGACAAGGCTGATGCCCTGCGCGATGACGCCGGGCTAAAGCCGAAGAAATAAAAATAAACGCCTTGTGAATGAGTATATGTCTCAAAATATGAGCGAGGTTAAAGCAGTTATACTTGTAGGGGGGGAAGGTACGCGCCTTCGCCCCCTTACTTCTAGTGTTCCCAAGCCCATGGTTCCTGTGCTCAACAAGCCTTTTCTCCAGCACGTGTTCAAGCACCTTAGTAACCATGGCATCAGGGACATCATACTTGCGCTATGCTATCTGCCCGACAACATTCAGAGCTATTTCGGTGATGGCTCTGATTTTGGAATCAACCTAACCTATGTTGTTGAGGATTTTCCTCTTGGCACCGCAGGCGCGGTCAAAAATGTATCGCAGTATATCGACAGCACCTTTTTGGTTCTTAACGGCGATGTTTACACAGATCTTGATCTTACCTCAATGGTCGCTTTTCATAAAGAAAAAGGGGCTAAAGCTACTATCGCTCTTACCCCTGTTGAAGACCCCAGTGCCTATGGTGTAGTTGATGCCGATGCCGATGGCAGGGTGAAACGTTTCATAGAAAAGCCGAAGCGGGAAGAAGCCCCATCCAACATGATCAATGCCGGTACTTATGTGCTGGAACCCGATGTTCTTGCGCATGTAGAACCTCAGAAATTCTGTATGTTCGAACGCTTTCTTTTCCCTCTGCTGCTTGAGACGGGCCAGGCTGTATATGCTTATCCCTCCGATGCTTATTGGATAGATATTGGTACCCCCGATAATTATGCCAAGATCAATCTTGATTTACTGTCTGGTGAGACGCAGGCCGATGATAGCGTTGATGTGCATAGCAGTGCTAAAATAACCGGCCCTGTTCTTTTCGGTAGTAACTGCGTTGTTGAGGCAGATGTTGTAATTGAAGGACCTGTGGTTATCGGCTCCGGTTGTATTATTAAAAGTGGTTCGTTTGTTAGACGTGCTATAATATGGCCCGATACTCATTTAGACAGTTGGACAACAATAAAAGATTGTGTTGTGGGTATGGGGTGTCGCATCGAGGCTAACGCTTGTGTGGTGGACGGTACTGTGTTGGGCAGCGATGTAGTTATTGGTGATAGCTGTCACTTAAGCGGCGGCGTAAGAATTGATTGCGGCAAAAGCATTGATCCCGATACCACACTCAAGAGATGAAAGTGGAGCAATACTTATGAAGCAGGATTCTCCCATCAAGTTCGGCACCGATGGATGGCGTGCCGTAATAGCCAAAGACTTTACTTTTGATAATGTGCGTATCTGCGCACAGGCCGTGGCCAACTATTTGGCCGATGTGGGCCTTGCCGATAGAGGGCTTGTTGTCGGATATGACACCAGGTATGGCTCCGAGCGATTTGCAGATGCGGTTGCCGGTGTAATTGCCGCAAACGGCATCAAAACATACCTGTGCCGCAAGGCACTGCCCACACCTGTAATCTCCCATGGTATTTTAACTAAACAGGCCGGTGGGGCAATTATCATCACCGCCAGCCATAATCCGGCTGAGTGGAACGGACTTAAGTACAAACCAGATTATGCCGGTAGTGCATCGCCCGAGGTTATATCTGGAATAGAAAGCCATATCCCCGCTATTGCTGCTTCGGGCAATGTTTCAGCAATGGATTTAAGCGAGGGCTTGAAGAAGGGGCTGATTGAGTATATAGACCCATTCCCGGCTTACCTTAAGCAGATAAGCAGCCTTGTAGATATAGATGCTATACGTAACGCCGGGCTAAATATTGCGGTAGATTCTATGTACGGCGCTGGTGCTGGTATCTTCAGGCGCGTCCTTGGCGGAGGCATCACCAGGATCACTGAGATCAACCGCAAACGCAACCCTCTTTTCCCAGGCATCAATCCCGAGCCTATTACCCCCAACCTTAAAAAACTGTCGAAACTAATCGCAAAACAAGGTTTTGATGTGGGTCTGGCCACAGACGGCGATGCCGATCGCATTGGCCTTATGGATGAAAAGGGCCAGTTCATTACGCAGCTGGTAACATATGCGCTACTGGCATTGTATAAGCTTCATGTTATGGGTGAGCGCGGCGCAATAGTTAAAACCATCACTACCACCGATATGGTTTATCGGCTGGGTCAGATATATGATGTCCCCGTTATCGAGACTTCGGTGGGATTCAAGTACGTTGGTCCGATAATGATCAAGGAGAATGCGCTTATCGGTGGAGAAGAGAGCGGTGGTTACGGCTTCCGTGGTCATATCCCGGAGCGTGATGGTATTCTTGCCGCACTGTTCTTTCTGGATATGATGATAAAGCTCAAAATGAAACCATCCCAGCTGGTAGCTCATCTATATACTAAGGTTGGGCCGCATTACTACAATCGCGTTGACATTCATTTCCCTGCAGACCAACGTGAGGCTATTGTATCGCGTGTTGCAAACAGCAATCCGCAGCAGGTTGACGGGGTCAGGGTTGTTAAGATCGACACCTTCGATGGTTACCGGTTCAGACTTGCTGATACGTCGTGGTTGCTGATACGCTTTTCCGGCACCGAGCCTGTGTTGCGCATCTATGCCGAAACATCATCGATGAAGCGGGTAGACAGCTTACTGGACGCAGGTAAAAAACTGGCGGGGGTTTAATTTGATGAACAATCTTGATGATCTCAGGCTTTATGCCAAACTGGATCCTGATGGAATGCTCAAAGCTATTCGTGATTTCCCTCGACAGCTTGAGGCTGGCCTTAAACTTGGCATGCAATCCAGGCTTCCGCAGCGTTATAGCCAGGTCAATAAGATTGTAGTGCTTGGTATGGGTGGTTCTGCTATTGGCGGTGACCTTATTGGCGGATTGATCTCCAAAGAAACCGCTTGCCCAGTAATTGTTTCGCGGGATTATGACCTGCCCGGATACGTCGATGAACAGACGCTGGTGATAGCGTCCAGCTACTCCGGCAACACCGAGGAAACCATTTCCGCTTTTACAGGCGCGCTTAAGACTAATGCTAAAAAACTGGTTATCACCACCGGTGGTAAACTTGCGACCATAGCCAGTAAAAACCATGTTCCGGTTATACTGTTTGACTATAAGGCACAGCCCAGAGCGGTGCTGGGATATAATCTGGGGCTGCTGATTGGTGTGTTTCAGAAGCTGGGTATTCTGGAGAATCAGTCTGGCGCCTTTGGCGTCGCTATAAAAACATTGGATGATCTGTCGGCTACGTTAGATGCAACCATGCCTGTGACAAATAACCCGGCGAAGCAGCTTGCTCAAAAACTGGTTGGGAAGATAGTTGTGACTTATGGTGCTCAGTTGTTTGCCGAGGTAGCGCATCGGTGGAAAACGCAGGTTAATGAAAACAGTAAGGCATGGGGTTTTTATGAGGCCTTCTCTGAGCTTAATCATAACGCAGTAGTTGGCTATGAGTTCCCCAAGGAGCTTGCTGATAAAGTTTGCGTGGTGATGCTTCGTGCCCCGTCCATCCACCCGCGCAATCTGAAAAGGTACGAGCTTACTGGTCAGATGTTGGAAGGCGCTGGTGTAGGTTATGAGGTTATAGACGGGCAGGGGGACAGTATTCTTGCACAGGCTATGAGCCTCATCTTGCTGGGTGATTGGGTAACCTACTATCTGGCAATTCTATATGGCGCGGACCCTTCGCCGGTAAAGGTGATAAGTACTCTAAAGGATCAGTTGGCAAAGCCTGCCTAATCACATCGCGATTTTATTAGAAAGAAAAGCAGCAGTCTAAAATTAGGCTGCTGCTTTTTAATTGTACACTTTTGTCCAGTGGTTTATAAGAACATTGTGCTTTATCGCTTGGTGTACTGAGGCGCTTTACGGGCTCGTTTGAGACCGTATTTTTTACGCTCTTTCATCCTGGAATCACGTGTCAGCATACCAGCTTTCTTCAGTACTGGCCTTAGTGCTTCATTGGCCTTAATCAGTGCCCGTGATATACCGTGACTAATGGCTCCTGCCTGTCCGGTAATACCTCCACCCTCGACTTTAACCACAGCGTTATACTGATTGGATGTTTCTGTTAGTTTTAATGGCTGTAAAATTACGTTCTGAAGTATTTTACGCGTAAAACATTCCTCAATAGGTTTGCCATTAATTATAACAACACCTTCGCCCTTCATCAGCCGAACCTGGGCTATTGCTGTTTTTCTTCTTCCTGTGCCACCATAGTACACTTGCTCACTCAAGTTAGCATAACCTCCTAGCTATTTGCCTTTGATCTGTGCTTCGTGGGGATGAGTCGGACCAACGTATATCTTCAGTTTCTTCATCATGGCCGCTCCCAGCCTGTTGTGAGGTATCATCCCTTTTACGGCGTGTTCTATTATTCTAGACGGATGTTTTTTCATCATCTCAGCATAATTCATGCTTTTTAGACCACCCGGGTAGTTGGAATGGCGGTAGTACATTTTTTGATTCTCTTTGTCACCTGTAACAACAACTTTACCGGCATTAACTACTATTACGTAGTCTCCAACATCCAGATGAGTGGTGTAGGTTGGCTTGTGTTTGCCCCTAATCAAAGTAGCAATTTTTGTGCAAAGTCTGCCAAGGGTTTGTCCTTCGGCATCTATTACGTGCCACTCTCTTTGGATATCCGCTAGTTTTACACTGTAAGTTTTCAATTTTCTTCCCTTTTATAAATCAATGTTGTAATTGACTGCTGTTAAATAAAGCCCGTCTGGCGGAGCCGTTGGTTTGGCCAGACCGTATTTCCTGGCATTTATTATCCGCTCAAACTCTTCGGTTGTAATGTCTCCAGTTCCTACTCTTATTAATGTTCCTATAGTTCTTCTAACCTGCTGCTTAAGGAATGAATTCGCTTTAATGTCGAAAAGTATCAAATCGTCTTTTCTACTAAATCCTGCATCGTACACTATTCTCGTTGTATCTTCCGAGTAGTTATCGGAGGTAGTAAAAGATGCAAAATCGTGTGTCCCAACGAGTTTGCCAGCCGCACTTACCATTGTATCCAAATCCAGCTCAATGTCAATGTGATACGCCCTGTTTTGTTCTAATGGCGATCGCTGTTTGCTGTTTAGGATGCGGTAGCGATATTCTCTGTTTTTAACTTCCCCTCGCAGTTTAAAGTTACTGTCAACTGTTTGTGCCGATCTTACGGCTATATCCCGTGGCAGATAGTGATTAAGTCCATCTGCGTAGTTCTTAATTTCAAGAGCTGCCTTGCTTTTAAAACCGATAACCTGTGCTTTAGCGTGTACTCCGGCATCGGTACGACTGGCTCCTATTACTCTTATACTCTCTCCAGTAAGTTTCTTAAGCGCTTTTTCAAGCTCACCCTGTATGGTTGGCTCCGAGGTTTGTAATTGAAATCCGTGGTAGTTTGTGCCATCGTATTCAACTACGCAAACCAGCATTTTTACCGGAGCGCTTTGCCTGTCCATTACACCAGTTCTAGCTGCACCATAAATGCCCCGTCGCCCTGACGCGGTCCAAGCCTCAGGATGCGTGTGTATCCACCCTCACGGTCTATGTACCTGCTGGCGATGTCGCTAAACACCTTGTCAACAACGTCCATATCTGTAAGCCGGGTAATCGCGCGTCGTCGTGCGGCCAGTGAGCCGTCTTTACCCATGGTTATGACTTTTTCAGCAAGTCCTTTGATCTCTTTTGCCTTGGCTTCGGTGGTGACTATCTTTTCGGACCTAAGAAGATCCGTGATCAGGTTTTTAAACAATGCTGACCTGTGAGCAGAAGATCGCCCCAGCCTTCGTCCTGCTACCTTATGCCTCATTTTCTGCCTCTTCCTTATTCTCTGTTATCTCTTTAATAGGCTCATCTTCTTCGCTCTGTTCGTCTGAATCGTCCTCAGTGATAAGACCAAATTCCGTAAGCTTATCCCATAGTTCTTCAAGCGACTTTTGACCGAAGTTTTTTATCTCTTTAAGCAGTTGATCTTTACTTTTACCCAAGATTTCGCCAGCTATGGTAAACTTGCTTCTTCTAAGGCTGTTGAGTGTGCGTATTGAAAGTCCTAACTGCTCTATTGGCATATCGTATTGCTCTTGTGATATGGACAAACCGTGCAATGGCTGTTCTGTTTCCTGCGTGATTTCATCTATATCACGGAAAAGCACAAGACCATTTATGAGGATAAGCCCTGCCCTTTTTATGGCCTCCAGGGCGGTAAGCGTTCCATCGGTCCAAACATCTAATATCAGCCGATCATGACCTGTGTACTCACCAACGCGAATTTTTTCTACATTGTAATTCACTCGGCGTATGGGTGCGTATACTGCATCTACCGGGATCACTCCCAGCGGCAAACTGTCGTCAGACTTGGCTACTGCGTATCCTTTGCCCTGATCTACGTAGAATTCAACTGTGAGTTTAGCTTTATCGGAATCCAATGTAGCCAGATACAGATCAGGATTTACGATTTCATAATCGGCAGATGTTCGTAAATCTCCGGCCGTAACCGTTTTCTGCCCTTCTACTTCTAGGGACATCCGCCCCGGTTGATCCGATAGTGGTCTTAAGCGTATTTCTTTAACGTTAAGCAGAAACTCTGTAGTATCTTCTTTAATACCTGGGATGGTAGATATTTCATGTTCTACTTCGTCTATTTTGACTGCGGTTACGGCGGCGCCCGGCAGTAGTGCCAGAAGTACCCGCCGCATGGCGTTCCCCAGCGTTATACTGAACCCCCCGTCCAGCGGCTCAATAATGAAATGTCCGTAGCTGCCGGTTCCGTCGGTGTACTCTATTTTTGGGTTTAGAATTTCAAGCAAGCAATGCCTCCTTATAGCTAGCGGCTATCTGGAATAATACTCAACTACCAGCTGCTCCTCTATGGTTGCGTCGATGTCACTACGTGATGGGTACGCGAGTACTTTTCCACTCATGTTTTTAGCATCTAAACTCAGCCAACTGGGTATCTCTTTATCCTGAACTGTTTCTGATATTAGCTTAAATAAATCGCTTTTGGTTTTATTTGCCTTCCAGGCGATTTCGTCTCCCGGTTTTACCTGACACGATGGTATATCGGTTTTACGTCCATTGAGTGCGATATGCCCGTGACTGACAATCTGACGTGACTGACGGCGTGAATCAGCAAAGCCAAGACGAAACACAACGTTATCAAGACGTGTCTCTAATAACTGTAGAAGGTTTTCGCCAGTAAGACCCGGTTTCTTTTCTGCTGTGGCAAAATGTCCGCGGAACTGCCTTTCCAGAACTCCATAGATATAGCGAACCTTTTGCTTACCTCTGAGCTGCACTCCCCTGTCCGACAGTCTGCGCTGACGGCGGCGGTTGCCTTGCTCACCCGGGGGATAGCTGCGTTTTTCCACGGCGCATTTGGGGCCGACGCATCTGTCTCCCTTTAGCATTAATTTTTCACCCTGCCGGCGGCAAAGTTTACACACCGGGCCAGTGTAGCGGGCCATAGACCCACCTCCTTTTTAGTAACTATTGGTACTTAAATTCTTCGTCTCTTTGGTGCACGACATCCGTTATGCGGCATGGGTGTTACATCTCTTATACTGGTTACACTCAAGCCTGCGGCCTGCAATGATCGGATAGCTGCCTCGCGGCCACTTCCGGGGCCTTTAACACAAACATCAACTTGCCGCAGTCCGTGATCCATGGCTCGTTTGGCTGCTTCCGTAGCTGCCAACTGTGCGGCGTAGGCTGTGCTCTTACGCGATCCCTTGACCCCCATCGTACCTGCGCTTCTCCATGATATAACATTGCCTTGTGGGTCGGTCAGGGTGATAATCGTATTGTTAAATGTAGATTGAATAAACGCTTTCCCTTTCGGGATTTGCTTACGCTCTCTTTTCTTCACCCTGGTTGTTTTTTTCTTGTTGGCCATGTTTCCTCCGTTAGTTTAGCCCGATAGAAAGTCTATACTTATTTCTTGGCTGCTGCGCGTCTTCTGCCGGCCACTGTCTTACGTGTACCACGCTTGGTTCGCGCATTGGTTTTGGTGCGCTGACCGTGCACGGGAAGACCTCGACGATGTCTAACACCGCGATAGCATCCTATTTCAATGAGCCTTTTGATGTTGAGATTGACCTCGCGTCTGAGATCACCCTCGACAGTATAGTTTTTATCAATGACGTCTCGTATGCGGCTCACCTCTTCTTCAGTGAGCTCCCGCACCTTTACATCACCACTGATGCCGCTGTTCTCAAGAACCTTTAAACTGCGGCTGCGCCCGATACCATAAATGTAGGTTAGCGCAATCTCTACCCGTTTATCTTTGGGAAGATCAACTCCCAGAATACGAGCCATTAATTCCTCCTAAAAGAACTAAGGATTATCCCTGTCTCTGCTTATGTCTCGGGTTCTCGCAGATTACTCTTACGACACCCTTGCGTTTTATTATTTTGCACTTTTCACAGCGCGGTTTTACCGAAGCTTGTACCTTCATTAAATTCCTCTAAATGTCCTATTTAAATCTATATGTGATTCGTCCCCTGCTTAGATCGTACGGAGAGAGTTCAACCAGTACCTTATCACCCGTAAGTATCTTTATGAAGTGACGTCGTATTTTCCCCGATATATGAGCCAGCACTCTATGCCCATTTGCCAGTTCCACACGGAACATAGCGTTGGGTAGTGGTTCGGTTACTGTCCCCTCTACCTCTATGGCCTCTTTTTTGGCCATATATTTCTCGCCTCCTATATCTTAAACAGCTGTTAGTATTTCTGCTACGCCATCTGTAATGACGATTGTATGTTCAAAATGGGCCGAAAGACTTCCGTCTTGCGTGACAACCGTCCATCCCGAGTCGGTTAGCCTTGTCTTCCATGTGCCCACATTGACCATCGGTTCTATTGCCAGTGCCATGCCTTTTCTTAAGATCGGACCGCGTCCCGGAACACCGAAGTTGGGGATTTGCGGATACTCATGCATGTCCTGCCCTATTCCATGTCCCACATATTCCCTGACCACCGAAAAACCATTGGACTCGACGTGGTACTGAATCGCTGCCGAAACATCCCCTATATGAACACCGTCTTTGGCTTTGGCAATCCCCTTCTGAAGGGCTGCACTGGTGGTATCAAGCAGTTTTTGTGCCTTTTTGCTTATTTTGCCTATGGGGATGGTTATTGCTGCATCTCCTTGATATCCATTGTATATTGCGCCGAAGTCGATGCTGATTATATCCCCATCACTAAGCGCTCTTTTATCCGGTATACCGTGTACTATCTCTTCGTTAACCGAAGCGCAAATAGAGGCCGGGAATCCACGGTATCCTTTGAAGGATGGTATGGCACTATTCTTTTTTGCTTCCTCCTCGGCTATCCTGTTTAAGTCTTTGGTTGTTATTCCCGGTTTTGCTTCTTCTCTCAGCTTTTCAAGTACGATTGCGACAATTTTGCCTGCCTGCCGCATTATATCGATTTCTTTTGCCGATTTTATGATTATTCCCATTTATCTAAACGACCGCCAGCAGCCTCTTTGCTACTTCCTCGGATTCGCCTTCGCCGTTTACTTTAGCCAGCTTATCGATTTTACCATAATAGTCAATAAGCGGTTTCGTTTGTTTTGTATAAACCTCAAGTCTGCTTCTGACAGTAGACTCCTTGTCGTCATCGCGCTGGTATAATTGACCGCCGCACTTGTCACATGTGCCCTCAACTTTAGGCCGCATGGTTACTTCGTGATAAGGTGTCTGGCAATCGCGGCATATCCATCTGCCGCCCAGTCTTCTTACTACCTCTTCAGTTGATACATCTATTAAAAGCGCCTTGGTTACGTTTTCGCCGTTTTTAGCCAGCGCCTCATCCAGTGCTTTTGCCTGCTCCAGTGTTCTTGGGAATCCATCCAAAAGCAGTCCCTTATCGCAATCCGGCCGGGCTATACGATCCAAAATCATATTGATCGTTATCTGGTCCGGTACAAGCTCACCCTTGTCCATGTACTTTTTAGCTTCTACTCCCAGATCTGTTCCTTTTGATAGTGCCTCTCTAAACAGATCTCCGGAAGCTATATGTGCCAGGTCTACCTCTTTAGAAATAATTGCTGCCAAGGTCCCTTTGCCTGCTCCGGGGGCTCCCAGTAGTATGTAAATTGCTCTATCCATTCGGTCCTTTTTTATTAGTTATGCTCTATATATTTGAAATTATTTAAGTAATATTTACTTGATAAATCCATCATAGCGACGCATCACCAGTTGTGATTCCAGTTGCCTCATGGTATCCAGCGTTACACCTACCAGTATAAGCATGGAGGTAGCGCTGATAGTTGATAACATTGTTGGGTTATTCGATATAAGGTGTGCCAAATAGGGCATGACGGCTATAAGGCCCAGAAACAATGCCCCTCCCCATGTTATGCGGAAGATTACGCCGGTAAGGTATTTGGATGTTGGCTTGCCAGGTCTTATTCCTGGTATAAACCCCCCCTGTTTTTGCAAGCTTTCCGCCAGATTTTGCTGCTGGAAAGTAACATAGGTATAGAAAAAACTGAGTGCTACGACCAGTAGGAAGAACGCTATCCAGTAGTACGGCATAGTCGTTCCCAGATATAACTTAACCCACTCGGCTACGCCGTTGCCAACAAAAAAGCCGGCTATTGTAGTGGGCAATAATAAAAAGGACATGGCGAAAATAATAGGGATCATTCCTGCAGAGTTTACGCGCAGTGGTATATGGCTTGCCCCGCCTTGCTTGTACATTCGCCCGCCTCTAAAAACACTTTTTGAGTATTGCACCGGTACGCGTCTTTGCGCTTCTGTGAAGATCACTACACCTAACAGTATAACGATTGCAAACCCGATGAACCAATACATGCCGGACCAGTCTCTTGCCGCTGTGAACCTCTGGAATGTTGGATACACATTTGTTACTATACCGGCGAATATAATCATGGATATGCCGTTGCCGATGCCTCTTTCGGTTATGCGTTCGCCCAGCCATACCAGTAACATGGTTCCTGCGGTCATGGCAAGAATCATTGATATCGTTGGTAAAGACCCTTCACCTGCTAGGACTACATCGAAGGTTACTGCAGGCGGATCGTAAGCTTCAAGAATCTTTAACTGGCCGAAGGCGTTAAGCATGGCCAGAGGGATTGTCAGCCAGTGAGTGTATTGGTTTATCTTGGCTCTGCCGGCCTCTCCCTCTTTCTGCAATTGCTGCAGTTTGGGAATAACCGGAGATAGTACTTGCATTATGATGGTGGCGGTGATATAGGGATAAACGCCAAGTGCCACGATGCTCATTTTACTTAATGATCCGCCACTTATCAGGTCAATAAGACCCATATTCGGATTGGCCTCAAAAAGACCTTCCATCGCGCTTTTATCAATACCTGGCATAGCAATATGCGCGATGAACCGAAAAATGACGAGTATTACTAACGTAAAAAGCAGCTTGCTTCTAATGTCAGGCTGCTTGAAAGCATCTACCATTGCCTGGATCAGTTGTGGTTTAGACCGTTTCTTGGTCTGTCGCATGCACGTTTTCCTCTATAGTGTTTCTGCTTTGCCACCGGCTGTCTCTATTTTTTTGATGGCGGACTGGGTGAACTTGCTGGCTTTGATAGTCAGCTTTTTGCTTATGTCGCCGTGCCCCAGTATCTTTACAGGCACTCTGGTTGATTTTATAAGTCCGGCTTTAACCAACAGTTCCGGTGTAACTTCTTGTTTATCGGCAAATATGTCCAGTCTTCCAAGGTTTACCGTAGTGTATTCAGTCCGGAATATGTTGGTGAATCCGCGCTGCCTGGGCAGTCGTTTGATTATAGGCAGCTGCCCACCCTCAAACCTGGGATGGACGTTGCCACCGGAACGCGATTTCTGTCCCTTGCAGCCGCGACCTGAATACGTACCATGACCGCTCCCGTCGCCTCGCCCGGATACTTTTCTTTTATGTTTTGAGCCTGCTGGGGGCTTAAGTTCATTCTGCAGCATTTTCTTCAACCTTAACCAAATGTCGTACTTTGTGCACCATTCCTCTGATGGTGGGATTGTCTTCCTGTAAAACAGTATGATTCATTCGACGCAGTCCCAGTGCTTTAATCGTTGCGCCCTGATCTTTGGCATAGCCTATGTCACTCTTTACCCATGTAATTTTTAGCTTAGCCACTCTTGCGTGCCTCCCGTGCCTTCTGCAGCGTATTGAGTTTATCCAAGGCCACCATTGTAGCCTTAACAACATTGAGCGGATTGTCGCTGCCCAGCGATTTGGTTAGGATATCTTTTATCCCAGCACATACAACCACTGCTCTTATTACGCCACCGGCAATAACTCCGGTACCGGGTGCTGCAGGTTTTAGCATTACCTTACCTGCGCCGTATCCGGCCGTCATCTCGCAGGGGATGGTGTTGCCCTTGGTTGGTATTTCTACCATGTTTTTCCTAGCAACCTGCCCTGCTTTTTTTATGGCCAGGGCTACTTCTCTGGCCTTACCTTGTCCTACGCCCACGCTTCCGTTTCCGTCACCGGCAACGACCAGAGCGCTAAAGCTGAAGGTACGTCCACCTTTTACCACCTTGGCTACTCGGTTTACGTGAACCAGCTTTTCGTTTATTATCGGCTCATTGCTTTCGAAGTCTCTACTCATTAAAACTTCAACCCCGCTTCTCTGGCTGCTTCCGCCAGAGCTTTTACTCTACCGTGGTATTTATATCCGCCGCGGTCGAAAACCACCTGGCTTACTCCTTTGTCGATAGCGAGTTTGGCGACAGCTGCGCCAACCAGACCAGCTCGGACCACCTTGGTTTTACCGTCTAAATCCTTTTTAACATCGGGTGTAAGCGTCGATGCCGCTACCAACGTGTTTCCTTCTACGTCGTTGATAACTTGCGCATAGATATGGTTTGTGCTGCGAAATACACACAGACGAGGCCTCTCGGCTGTTCCCGATATCTTGTTGCGCACACGCTTATGCCTTCTGATTCTTGCTTTTCGTTCTTCTTGACTGGTTAAACTCATCTTTTTAAAAACTAACTTTCTGTTTTAACTAAAAATATTGTTACTACTTAAATTAGCCGCCGACCCTACCGGCCTTGCCAGCTTTGCGCCTGATTGTTTCGCCCTCGTACTTTATACCCTTGCCTGTGTACGGATTGGGCTTTCTTTGTTTTCTGATATTTGCAGCCTGTTGCCCTACGGCTTCCTTGTTTATACCGGTAATTATTATCTTGTTGTTGCCTTCTACTGCAAGCGTAACACCATCATAGGGCTCAATTTTCACGGGATGCGAGTAGCCTACTTGCATCACTATGTTTTTCCCTTCCATCTGTGCGCGGTAACCCACGCCAATCATTTCAAGGGTTTTTTTGAAACCTTCGTTTACCCCTACAACCATGTTGTTAACCAAGCTCCTTGTAAGACCATGCAGAGCCCTGTGAGTTTTCTCTTCACTAGGCCGGTTAACAAGCACATTGGCATCCTCGATGCTTACCAGCATGTCGGCATGTAGCGTGCGTGCAAGCTCCCCTTTGGGGCCTTTAACCTTGACATCGCTACCGTTTATTGTTACCTCAACACCTTTGGGTATGGGTATTGGCATTCGTCCGATTCTAGACATAGTTTATCACCACACGTAACACAGTACTTCACCGCCAACGCCCTTGCGTTTGGCTTCTTTTCCAGTCATTATTCCCTGGGAGGTCGATACAATTGATATACCTATTCCTCCGTATACACTAGGTACCTTGTCATTGGACGTATAAACCCTTAGTCCTGGTTTACTCACCCTTTTCAGCCCAACTATGGGTGCATTGCCTTTTTCATCGTATTTTAGCCCTATCTTAATCACACCCTGCGGCTTCTTGGGCTCAACGATACAGTTTTTAACAAAGCCCTCGTTTTTAAGTATGCTGCCAATTTCTCCCTTGATCTTTGAAGCAGGCATTACAACAGAGTTGTGCTTTGCCATAACAGCGTTTCTTATTCTTGTAAGCATATCAGCTATGGGATCGGTGTTCATACAGTTTCCTTTACCAGCTTGATTTCCTGACTCCCGGAATCACGCCCTCAAGGGCAAGTTTACGGAAGCATATTCGACATAGCCCGAACTGCCTGATATATCCCCGCGGGCGGCCGCACAGGTAACAGCGATTTCTTTGCTGAACCCGATATTTCGGGGGTCTTTTCGACTTTGCGATTTTAGAGAGTTTTGCCAACTACAACCTCCGGTTTCTTGAAGGGCATCCCCATCAGTTCCAGGAAGCGCCTGCCCTCTTCGTTGTTTGTTGCCGTTGTTACCATATTTATTTGCAATCCCCTTACCTTGTCTACCCTGTCATACTCGATTTCGGGGAATACTGTTTGATCTTTCATGCCCAGAGAGTAATTGCCTTTTCCGTCAAAGGAGTCCGGCGATACGCCCCTGAAGTCACGAATCCTTGCCAGTGTAGTGCTGACGATCTTATCGAAGAAGTGATACATTCTTTCGCCATGCAATGTTACTGACATGCCCACTGATTGGCCTTGTCTCAGTTTGAACTGTGCTATGGATTTCCTCGACTTGTTGATGATCGGCTTCTGTCCGGTTATGGTGGATAAATCCTGCGCCGCTGTTTCCAGAACACGCGGATTATCCAAAGCCTCTCCCAGGCCGATGTTAACTACTATTTTCTCAAGACGCGGTACCTGCATGACGTTTTTATATTTAAACTCCGACATCAGCGCGGGCACTATCTCTTCTATATATCTATCCTTTAATCTTGCCATTAGTCGATAACCTCGTTGCATTTCCTGCAGAATCTAACCTTGTCGCCCTTCTTGAGTGTGCGGTAACCAATTCTTGTCGGTTTGCTGCACTTGGAGCAGACAAGCATTAAATTTGATGTTTGTATTGGGGCTTCTCTGTGCATGATTCCACCCGGATCGGTAGCGGTGCGCGGCTTGGAGTGCTTCTTGATCATGTTTATACCCTCGGCTACTACACGATCTTTTTTGGGCACAGTATAGCGTACGGTTCCCGTTTTACCTTTGTCTTTACCGGCTGTTACTATGACGTTGTCATTTTTACGAATTTTCATTTTATAAGACCTCTGGTGCAAGTGACACTATTTTCATAAATGCCTTATCTCTAAGCTCACGTGCCACAGGGCCGAAAATGCGCGTGCCCCTTGGCTCGTTTTTATCATTGAGTATTACGGCGGCGTTTTCATCAAACCTTATATACGATCCATCGGGACGCTTTATAGGTTTGACGGTGCGTACGATAACCGCTCTTACCACCTCTTTTTTCTTTACTCCCGCGTGTGGTATCGCCACCTTTACGGAGGCTACAATGACATCGCCAACACGGGCATATCTTCTGCGGGTACCACCAAGCACGTTGATACACATGATCTGCTTGGCCCCCGAGTTATCTGCAACTTTCAGTCTGGTTTGCGGTTGTATCATTACTGGTCCTCTGCCTCAACTTCTGTTTCTGTCTCTGCTTCAGCTTCAGGCTCGGCTTTGGCCTTTGCCCTGGTCTTTTTAGGTTTATCCTCAGCTTCTGTCTCTGCTTCAGCTTCAGGCTCGGC
>JABGRK010000009.1:0-110311 GCA_018648325.1 Chloroflexota bacterium | reverse complement strand
CCTCAATTTCTGTCTCTGCTTCAGCTTCAGGCTCGGCTTTGGCCTTTGCCTTGGTCTTTTTAGGTTTATCCTCAGCTTCTGTCTCTGCTTCAGCTTCAGGCTCGGCTTTGGCCTTTGCCTTGGTCTTTTTAGGTTTGGCCTCAATTTCTGTCTCTGCTTCAGCTTCAGGCTCGGCTTTGGCCTTTGCCTTGGTTTTTTTAGGTTTATCCTCAGCTTTTACCTCTACCGGTTCAACTTTTGCTTTTGGTATTTCAATTTCAGTTTCCAGAACCTCAACGACTTCTTTGCGGCTGATGATATCGGTAACGATCCATCGCTTCTCTTTAGATACGGGTCGAAATTCCATTATATGAACCATATCGCCTATCTGACAATCGTTTTTCTCGTCGTGTACCTTGAACTTGGATATCTGTTTTACAATACGTTTGTATAGGCGATGTGGTCTTCTGATTTCCACTTGTACCACAGCCGTTTTATCCATTTTATTGCTTATAACCCGTGCAACGCGTTTTTTTCTTAATTTTTGCATTATCTATTCCTGATCCTGAGCAAGCTCGCGCTCACGTATTATCGTTTTTATTCTGGCAATAGTTTTCTTTACCTTATTAAGCTCATTGTGATTGGACAGTTGTCCTGTAGCAACCTGAAAACGCAGATTAAACAGTTCGTGGTGCGACTCTTCATATTGCTTGATAAGAGCTTCCGGTTTTAGTTTTCTGATATCTTTTGGTTTCATTTGTTAACCTTGCCTTAAGCGTTTGTTTCTCTAACAATAAATTTGGTTGGCACCGGCAATTTGTGTGCTGCCAGACGCATTGCTTCTTTGGCCACATCCTCTTTGATGCCAGCAATCTCGAACATCACCCTGCCAGCCTTGACTACAGATACCCAATGATCGGGAGCACCTTTTCCTTTACCCATTCTGGTCTCTGCTGCTTTTTTGGTAACCGACTTTTGTGGGAATATTCTGATCCACACTTTGCCGCCACGTTTAATATATCTGGTCATGGCGCGGCGTGCCGCTTCTATCTGATTGGCGGTTATCCATGATGACTGCAGGGTTTGAAGTCCAAAATCACCAAATGCAACAGTGTTGCCTTTTTGGGCCTTGCCTCTGCGATCACCTCTATGTACTTTTCGCCATCTTATTCGTTTAGGCTGTAGCATTGTTCACCATCGCTTTGCTGTAGTTGATTATTTTAGCTTGCTTCCTCAAACTCATCCATCTTATGCTCAGGGAGTATGTCTCCCTTGTATATCCATACTTTTATACCAATGCGTCCCATGGTAGTTGCTGCCTCGGCAAGACCATAATCAATATCGGCTCTAAGGGTGTGCAGAGGAACACTGCCTTCGCTGTCGCACTCTCTGCGGGCTATCTCAGCGCCGTTTAACCTTCCGGCAATATTGATTTTTATGCCTTTGGCTCCGCGCTGCATTGTTCGGGTTAAAGCCTGTTTTAAGGCACGTCTGTAAGCCACTCTGTTTGTTATCTGGCTGGCTATATTTTTAGCAACCAGAAGGGCATCAAGTTCGGGAGCCCATACTTCTCTGATATTGAGCTGCACTTTTTTCCCGGTTTTCTTTTCAAGTGCTGCCCTTGTCTCGTCAACTCTTTGTCCGCCGCGTCCGATAACGATACCCGGCTTGGCGGTATGGACCGTAACAGATATTTGGTTCGATCCTCGATCGACTTCAACCATCGATATATCGGCGTCCTTGTACTTTTCCTCAATAAGCTTGCGAATATCCAGATCTTCCATCAGGAATTCGGTGTATTGCTTATCGGCGTACCATTTCGCCTTCCAGTCCCTAATTATTCCCAGCCTGAACCCGTTAGGGTGTACTTTTTGACCCAACTAACTAGACCTCCTCGACAATCACGGTCACATGTGTTGACCGCTTAAGGATGGGGCTAACCCTGCCCCTTGAGCGTGGACGAAACCTTTTCATCATCCGTCCATCGTCTGCAAATATTTTTGACACTATAAGGTTTTCCGGAGGCAACTGGAAGTTATTCTCTGCATTGGCTGCCGCCGATTTGATTACCTTTGCCACTTCCCTCGCCGTTGGCGTGGGAAGAAAACGCAGTATATTCAGTGCATCGGCTACTCTTTTACCGCGTACGACGTTTACCACTCTGCGTACCTTAAACGCCGATCCTTTAAGTCCTTTTACTACAGCTTTTACTTCCACCGTTTTCTCCGCTAAATCTCTGTTAGTTTTTTATCTTCTTACTTTTGATGCTCTATCCGCTTTGGATATATGTCCTCTGAAATGACGTGTCATGGCGAATTCACCCAGTTTGTGACCTACCATATCTTCTGTTATATAGATCGGTACGTGTCGTCTGCCATCGTGTACCCCTATGGTTAGCCCAAGCATATCAGGGGAGATGGTTGATGCCCGAGCCCACGTCTTAATTACCGATTTCTCGTTTCTTTTTCTGGCGTCGTCAACCTTCTTTGAAAGCTTCGCGTCAATATACGGACCTTTTTTAATGGATCTTGACACTTACTTACTTCCTCCTCTTAACGATATACTTATCGCTAGGGTTCTTCTTTTTTCTGGTCTTATATCCTAAAGTTGGTTTGCCCCATGGCGTTTTTGGTCCGGGCATGCCGATGGGAGCCTTGCCCTCACCACCACCGTGTGGATGATCGCAAGGGTTCATTGCTGAACCGCGAACTGTCGGGCGCCATCCGCGCCACCTGTTACGTCCGGCTTTCCCCAATTTGACCTGTGCATGCTCTGTATTGCCTATTTGCCCGATGGTGGCACGGCATTCAATGTCTATCTTTCTCATTTCGCCGGAGGTAAGGCTGACAAGGGCGTATTTACCCTCTTTTGCCATGAGCCTTGCAACTGCCCCAGCGCTTCGTACCAGCTGTCCACCTTTTCCGCGGTGCATTTCAATATTGTGGATAGTGGTGCCGGTAGGTATGGCTCGCATCGGCATGCTGTTGCCAACCTTTATTTCGGCATCTTCTCCAGCCTGAATAACGGCTCCTACTGTTATGCCTACAGGCGCTATTATGTATCTTTTCTCTTTGTCCTCGTATTCAACAAGGGCTATTCGTGACGACCTGTTGGGATCGTACTCTATAGCGATGACCGTACCCGGTATACCTACCTTGTCGCGCTTGAAGTCAATAAGGCGCAGCTGTCTTTTAGAACCGCCGCCGCGATGACGAACTGTAATTCTACCCTGATTGTTTCGTCCGCCCTTTTTCCTTAAGGCGACACAAAGGGACTTCTCCGGTTTCTTCTTGGTTATTTCCTCGAAGGTTTCCCCGGTCATATTGCGCCTTCCTGGCGATGTGGGCTTATAATTTTTTATGGGCATCTATATTCCCTCAAAGACCTGAATCTTATCACCCTCAACCAGAGTGACTACCGCCTTTTTCCAGTCCGGCCTCTTGGCAATTCCACGACCATAGCGTTTCATCTTGCCTAAAACGGTCATCAGGTTTACTGTCTTTACCTTTACATCAAAAGCCTTTTCCACCGCCTGTTTAACCTGCGGCTTATTGGCATTTATAGCTACTTCGAATAAGTACTTGTTCTGCTCCTGCAGGAAAGTGCCCTTTTCTGTGATCAGCGGGCGACGTATAACTTCATATATATGTATCTCTTTTGGCATGTTAAGACGCCTCCACGGGCTGTTTTGCGCCCCAAAGTTGTTCTATCTTGGCAACTGCGTCTACAGTTAATATCAGCTTTCTGTGTGACAGAAGATCGCCAACATTGAGTAGTGCAGCCGGCGTTATATTTATACCTTTTATATTGCGGCTCGATTTGACCACGTTTGCGTCTGCTTCCGCTGTTGCTATGAGCGCTGACGACTTTATATTTAAAGCGTTCAGAATAGCTTCCATTTCCTTGGTTTTGGGCTGCGTCATCTCCAGCTTGTCCAGTACTATCAATTGATCATCTGTTACCTTGGTTGACAGCACTCCTTTGATAGCCAGTCTGCGCATTTTTTTCGGCATTCTCTGAGAAAAGCTTCTGGGGCGCGGACCGAATGCCACACCACCGCCGCGCAGGGTTGGTGATTTGGCGCTACCACGTCGTGCTCTGCCAGTGCTTTTTTGACTGAATAGCTTGCGGGTACTTCCCACAACCTCTCCGCGAGTCTTGGCTTGAACCGTGCCCTGACGCTTATTGGCTAGTTGCCGCAGTAATGCCTGATGTATCAGGCCCTGGTTGGCAGTGACACCAAAAACATCTTCGGAAAGATCCAGCTTCCCAGCTTCTTTACCCTCTTTGTTATAAATGGTGACTTCCATCACCTTCCCCTAACTTACTACTTACGTATTTTATTTACTTGGTACTTCGATTAATTAACAGCAATCCGTTTTTCGACCCCGGCACTGCACCTTTAATCATTAATGTATTTTTATCCGTATCAATAGCGACCACTTTGAGGTTTTGAACTGTCACCCTTGCATTTCCCATGTGGCCTGCCATGCGTTTTCCTTTAAATACACGTCCTGGCGAAGTTCCCGCTCCCACCGAGCCTGGCGCTCTGTGTCGGTCCGATTGTCCGTGTGTCTTAGGTCCGCCGTGAAAACCGTGACGTTTAACTACGCCGGCAAATCCGCGACCTTTGGATGTACCTGTAATATTCACTATATCGTTTACCTGGAAAATACCGGTGTTTACGACCTGGCCCACCTCGGTGTCGCCCAAATCGTCAACCCTGAATTCACGCAGGTGTTTGAACATACCCAGATCACCTAGATGTTTTTTCTCGGGCCTGGTTAGTTTTTTGGCTGTTTGGTAGGCCAGCTGTACGGCGTTGTAGCCTTCTTTTTCGATGGTCTTGACCTGTGCAATTATGCAGGGTCCAGCCTCGATTTCTGTAACCGTATCCACAGTGCCATCCTCGTTAAAAAGCTGGCTCATGCCTATTTTTTTACCAATTATTGCGTTATTCATGTCTTATCCGTGATCTATATTTTTATTTCAATGCTTACGCCTGATGGCATATCCAGTTTGGTAAGGGTGTCAATCGTCTTGGACGATGGTTCCATGATATCGATTAGACGCTTGTGTGTTCTGATTTCGAACTGCTCTCTGGAATCCTTATCAATGAAAGGAGACTTGTTGACGCAGAACTTTTTGATCTTCGTTGGTAGTGGCACAGGGCCAATTACGGCCGCGCCGGTTCGTTCTGCTGACTCAACAATTTGCTGAGCAGACTGGTCCAGTATTTTGTGGTCGTAAGCTTTTAGTTTTATTCTGATTTTTTGTTTGGCCATTTCCTTGCCTTCAATTTATTATGCTATTAACGATAGCTTTTTTCTATAATGCCGGTTGCCAAGTGTTCTGCAAGTTCCTGGTAACTATCAAACTCCAGTGAATGTGTTGCTCTCCCCTGACTCATAGATCTGATCGTTGTCGTATAACCAAATGTTTCAGCCAGTGGAATGTAGCAGTGCACAATCTGAGTGGAATTGCGCGTTTCTATGTTGTCTACATGTCCTCTTCTTGAGTTTAGATCGTTTATTATATCGCCTACAAAATCGCTTGGCGTAGTTACATCCAGTTTCATTATCGGTTCTAGCAATACCGGCTTTGCTTTTTTGACACCATTTTTCAATGCCATCGAGCCAGCCATCTTGAAGGCGAGATCCGAGGAGTCTACTTCGTGATAACTTCCATCATATATAATAGCACGAATATCAGTTAGAGGATAGCCTGCAAGCACACCAGTTTCCATTGCTTCTTTAATTCCGGCCTCAACTGATGATATATACTCTCTGGGTATGGCTGCTCCTTTGATCTTATTCACAAACTCAAATCCTGCATCACGTTCCAGTGGTTCGAGTTCAATTTTAACCACACCGAATTGACCATGTCCTCCAGACTGTCTGACGAATCTGCCCTCTGCCTTGGTTGTGCCTGTTATGGTTTCTTTGTAGGCCACCTGTGGTTTGCCTACCTTTGTGTGTACGCTAAACTCGCGCAGAAGCCGTTGCACGTAAACCTCAAGGTGCAGTTCTCCCATGCCCGACAGAATGGTTTGCGCAGTTTCGTCGTTGTAAGTGACTCTTATGGTGGGGTCCTCCGCTCTCAGGTTCTCCATGGCGTTACCCATTTTATCCTGATCGGCCTTGGTTTTAGGCTCAATGGCCATCGATATAACAGGATCAGCAAAAGATATCGATTCCAACAGAATAGGGTGGGCAGGGGCACACAGCGTATCGCCCGTATAGGTTTCTTTCAGGCCCAGCACTGCGGCAATATCTCCTGCGCGTATCTCGTCTATTTCCTCGCGACGGTTGGCATGCATCAGCAGAAGCCGCCCTATGCGCTGTGGTTTACCTTTAGTGGAATTAAGGACCTGTGCATTAGCCTTAATTTTACCGGAATATACCCTGAGATATATAAGTCTTCCCGTAAATGGGTCGGCAACTATTTTAAACGCCAGAGCCGTAAACGGCTCATTTTCACTTGCTTCGCGGGCCGTTTCTTTATTAGTTTTTGAATTGTGGCCAACAATAGCTGGCCTTTCCAAAGGAGACGGTAGATAGTCGATAACCCCGTCCAGCATACGTTGAACACCTTTGTTTTTAAGCGCACTACCACAGAATATGGGAACGGCCTTGGAGTCTATGGTGGCTCGTCTTAAGGCATCCCTCAAGTCCTGTGCACTAAGTTCCTTGCTTTCAAGGAAGGCGTGCATTGTATCATCGTCAACCTCAGCGAGTTGCTCAATCATTGATTCTCGCCAGAACTCGGCGGTTTCTTTATATTCTTCTGGGATATCTATTTTCACAGGTTGTGAGTCTATGTCTCCATCGAAGGTCCACGCAGCGTCTTCGAGCAGGTCAACTATCCCTACGAAGTCACTTTCGCTGCCCATCGGTATTTGAACCGGTATGGGATTTGCGCTCAAGCGTTCCTTTACCATATCTATTGTTCTAAAAAAATCAGCGCCCATTCTGTCCATCTTGTTAATGAAGCATATTCTGGGAACATCGTATTTATCTGCCTGACGCCAAACCGTTTCAGATTGAGGTTCTACACCTGCAACGGCATCAAATACTACTACTCCACCGTCGAGCACCCGTAAACTTCTCTCTACCTCAGCCGTAAAATCCACATGGCCTGGGGTATCGATTATATTTAGCTGGTGTTCGTTCCATTCGCAACTGATGGCGGCGGAGACAATGGTTATTCCCCGTTCACGCTCTTGATCCATCCAGTCGGTCACCGCATTGCCGTCGTGAACCTCTCCTATCTTGTATGTTTTACCAGTATAGTAGAGTATTCGTTCTGTGACGGTGGTTTTTCCCGCATCAATGTGCGCAATGACACCTATATTACGTAAACGCTTTAACGAGGGCGCCCCGGATACTTCAACCAATCCTACCACCTGTAGTGAGCAAAGGCTTTATTAGCCTCAGCCATCCTATGCGTATCTTCACGCTTCTTGACGGACGCGCCTTGTCTTTGATAGGCATCGATTAATTCTGCCGCCAGCTTTCCGGCCATTGTATGCCCGTTGCGTGCTCTGGCGAATTTTGCCAGCCAGCGCAGTGCTAGCGATAATCGGCGACCGCCCTCGACCTCTACAGGCACTTGATAGGTGGCACCACCAACTCTTCGGGGTTTAACTTCGAGGACCGGCATTATATTTTTGATTGCTTGATCGAATATCTCAAGCGACGGCTTTTTCAGCTGCTGCTCCATAGTATCGAAAGCAGAATATACAATGCGTTCAGCGGTACTCTTTTTGCCACGGGTCATTATCCTGTTTATAAGACTGCTAACCATGACGTTCCCATAAACGGGATCCGGTGGGATTACTCTTTTTATTGCTTTATTTCTTCTTGGCATACTATTTCAACTTTTCCTTAAGACCCAGGGCCTTGTGTTTTCTTTGTTCCGTATTTGGAGCGGCTTTGTTTTCTTTCCTGAACCCCGGTTGAGTCCAGCGCCCCGCGAATAATATGATATCTGACGCCTGGCAGGTCTTTGACCCTGCCACCGCGAATTAGTACTACCGAGTGCTCCTGCAATCCATGTCCCTCGCCGGGGATGTAGGCCGTTACCTCTGCCATGTTTGATAGGCGTACACGGGCTACCTTACGTAGTGCAGAATTAGGTTTTTTGGGTGTCATTGTTTTTACCTGCAGGCAAACCCCACGTTTCTGCGGGGAACGGCTACCAGGAACAACTCTGTTTTTCAAAGCATTATAGGCAAACTGCATAGCTGGCGCTTTGGTCTTTTTTGTTTTCTTAGTTCGCCCTTTTCTAACAAGCTGACTAATGGTTGGCAATTTATATGCCTCCTGTTATTTCAATTCATTAAAAAGCCGACCTTTTCGCTTCCCTTAACCTTTTTGGGAAGGCCAAGGCCGGTTCGTAAATCCGGCAAATGTAGCTTGCCGACGTCTAAATCAATGGATAGTCTCAAATCTCTAATAGACGCTAATTGAGAATTCTATCATGATTTATGCTCTTTGTCAATACGAACTACCTAACTAACAGCAGTGTTGACAAAAATAAAGGTCTTGTGATAATTTTAGTTCAATCACAAATTCATCGTAAAGATGATCAGGGAGAGTCCCTGAACTGCTGGTGTATTTTTAAAAAAGGGTAGCGGTCGGCATTGGTCGGCATACATAAGAAGATGAACCTCTTTGGTAGCAGCGGAATAAGGGATGTAGTAGATGGGAAGCTTACCCCGGAGTTCTGTCTGGCCGTATCCAAAGCCATAGGATCTACCTTACCTCCAACTGCGCAGGTTTGCATTGCCACAGATGCAAGGGTAAGCCGTGATATCATCAAAAGTGCTGTTTCTACCGGGCTTATGCATTGTGGCATTAACGTTGTAGATTTCGGCATTATGCCAACCCCGGCATTGGCGTTGCTCACTAGAGAAATGGGATTTGATACGGGCATTATGATAACTGCTTCGCATAATCCTCCGGAGTTCAACGGACTGAAGTTGTTTAGTGGGAACTCGCTTGGTTACAGCAGGCAGCAAGAGCAACAGATAGAAAACATTTACTTTAGCAACCAGTTCAGGAGTGCGGGCTGGAGAAACGTTGGGTCTCTTTCCGTGGCTACGGGAGTTCAGGACGAGTATTTCAAATTTATCAGAAGGAAATTACCTGTTGGCAATGGCAAGCACCTGAAGGTTGTTGTTGACCCGGGTAATGGTGCTGCATCCGGCTTTGCCAGTGGTTTCCTGCGTGATCTTGGATATGATGTTTTGCCCATTAACGATGAACCTGATGGGATGTTCCCTAATAGAAGTTCGGAGCCAAGCGCGGAGTCTCTGGTTAAAACAATTGAATATTTGCGTGAGAAGAACGCTGATATTGCGGTATGTTACGACGGTGATGCCGATAGAGTAGTGTTTTGCGACAAAGACGGTTTTATTGGCTACAACGAGATGATTTCCTTTATCTCCAGAATAGTTCTCAAGAAAAGCACTTGTAAAAAAGTAGCCACCACCGTTGAAACAGGCAGATTGCTTGATTTGGCGCTGGCTGATATGGGTGGCGAAATTATTCGTGGAAGAGTGGGCGATGTCAATGTGGCTCATCTGATGAAAGAGCACGACGCTGCTATAGGGGTGGAACAGGTTGGCGTTTATATCATCCCTCAGCTGGGGTACTATCCCGATAGCATGTATACTTCAGCTCTCCTTTTAAGTGAAATAGCAACAGCATCAGAGATAAGAGAAACGTGCAGCAAGTGGCCAGAACTATATTTTGGCAAGTCTAAAATTGCCTGTGCTAATTCTGCTAAACAGCGCGTTATGGAATCGATGACCCAGAGCTACCAGGTTCCTGCAGTCAAGGAGACTAATACGCTTGATGGGCTCAGGTACGAACTGGATGATGCATGGCTTCTGGTTCGGCCCAGTGGAACAGAACCGGCCATAAGGGTGATAGCTGAGGCTCAGTCTGAGAGTAAAATGAATCAACTACTGGCAGATGCAACCCGGAAGGTCAGGGAGTTGGTTGAGTCGTCGGAGGTTAGTGCGTGAAGGTAGTATTTTTGTGCGGCGGCATCGGCAAACGGATGTTCCCCGTAAACGAGGATAAGTTTCTCCTCAAGTTTCTGGGTAAGCCTCTGCTTGTTCATCAGATTGAAATGGCCATGAAGGCCGGACTTAATGACTTTGTTTTTATCTGCAATCGTCAGAACGTTGATAAGATATCAAGTATTGTTGGTGGCATATCCGGTATTACTGCCAGCTATGCTCTTCAGAACCAATCGCTGGGCATTGCTAATGCACTTAAAAGCGCTGAACCCAATTTAAGCAAAGAAATTATGGTGGTTAATCCCAACGACGTTTTTGAGCAACTGGCATTTGACAGTATTATGCATGAATACAAAAAAAATGGCGCTATTTCTTACCTGCTGGGTTACGAGGTTGATGATTACTTCCCCGGTGGATATATGGTAATCAATGACAGCAGTGAGCTTGTAGATATTATAGAAAAACCGGGCAAGGGCAATGAGCCCAGTAATCTGGTCAACATTGTGGTGCATATCCACACTGACAGTAGTAAGCTTTTGCGCTATCTGGATAACGTAGAGACGAATGACGATAATGTCTATGAGATGGCAATGGGACTAATGGCCAGAGATGGTAGCAAGATCAAGGTTGTACCGTATAAGGGTAGTTGGGCTGCAATTAAATACCCATGGAATATTATTTCGATAGTGGAGCAATTTTTGGATAGTTGTGACGGTAGTATTTCAGATTCAGCCGAGATTTCTACAAAAGCCACCGTGGACGGTAAGGTGATTATTGAAGACGGCGTTCGAATTTTAGAGGGTGCCGTTGTCAGGGGCCCTTGTTATATTGGCAAAAACAGTATTATTGGAAATAATGCGCTACTAAGAGATGGGTGCCATGTTGGCAGCAACTGCGTAGTTGGTTTTTGTACAGAAGTTAAGCATTCGTACATAGATGATGACTGCTGGTTTCACTCAAATTACGTTGGTGATTCCATACTAGGCAAAGGTTGTTCATTGGGAGCGGGAACCGTAACGGCAAACTGGCGTTTCGATGAAAAAAATGTGTCAATTAAAGTCGGCGACGACGTTATTGATACCAACCACGGAAAGTTCGGTATGATCATGGGTGGTGGTTGTAAAACCGGTATAAATGTCAGTATCATGCCGGGTGTGCGTATAGGTGCCAATGCCGTAGTGGGTCCTCACGTTAACCTGATAGATGACCTTGATCCCAACAAGATAATTGTGGCCGAGACCCAATACAGGACTATCAACAGAAAAACCTTAGGCATCTAACATGTGTGGATTGGGCCTCGTTAAGCAGCTTTTTCAAGAAGCATAATCAACTCCGAGCCGAAGACGTAATGATTTTCTTTGCTTGTGTATCCCAAAGATTCCATCAGTTCCGTAAGACTTTTTTGTGTGTAATGGGTTATGTGTTCCTCAGCGTATCCACCGGGGATTACGTGCTCGTATACCCATTCCGTAAATCGCCATCGCCACCTGCCGTAATCTGGTGTGCCCAGTATCAGTCGTCCGCCCGGTTTTAGCACGCGTGTCATTTCGGCAAAGGTGCTTTTATCAGCAGGGACATGTTCGATTACCTCTGAGCAGATCACGCAATCGAAGGTGTTGTCTTTAAACGGTAGATTAAAGACGGAGGCGTTAAACAGCGGTTTGCCGTGTTTGCGGCCATAGCGTAGTTTGCGCATAAGTATGTCCAGCCCAATTACGTTGTCCAGCGCGCCCAGGATTTTACTGGAACCGCAGCCAATGTCCAGAATTGCCCCTGCATCTTTTGCCAGTTTGGTAATGATTTTAAAGCGCTTTCGCTGCCACCAGCGCTGCATGGGGATGACACTGTTATAGGCACGCTCATCGTAGTCGGCTGACTCAATGGAGTTGCGCAAACCCCACATACGCTTGAATGTTTTGAGGTATGAAATAGCGAATTGGATCAGCTTGGCGTGGGTCACCCCGCCCTTTCTGGGGTAGTAGTGGAAGGGCACTTCTTTGATCTTCCACCCTTGTGCGTAGCACTTAACCAGCACCTCTTCCAGTATGTCAAAATCTGAGCTTGTCAGATCCAGTTCACGTAGTGTAGAAGAATGATATAGTCTGAAACCGCTTGAGATATCTTTAACCGGTAGCGACAATCCTCTGGTAAATACCATGTTGAGTATGCGGCTAAGGATTCTTCTTGATAAGGGCATTTCTGCCGAACCACCGTGGGCGTAACGCGAGGCAATTACGATTTCGGCGTCTGATTTTGCCTCCCACATTAGGGGGATGAATGTGGGGCTGTGCGAAAGGTCTGCATCAAGTGTGACGATGTACTCGCCTTTAGCGGAGATGAACCCCGTTTTGAGTGCACCGCCATAGCCTTTTTCTTTCTGCATTACTACGCGTGCGCCTAAGGACGCGGCTAGTTCTCTGGTGTTGTCTTTTGAGCCGCCATCAACAATAAGGATCTCATAATCGTCGGTTATCTTGGGGATTTCCTGATGCATGGATGTGATGAGTTCTCTTATGTTCAAGCCCTCGTTGAGAGCGGGGATAACTACGCTTAATTTCAAAGTAAAGCTCCGTAATTCTATCTTTTAATCAGCGCGACAACACCGGCGCAGATAAGTATTACTCCCACTATGTGAAGTGCACTTATGGGTTCCTTAAACATGAATCTTCCAATAACTACCGCACCGGCATAGCTGATACTCACTAGTGGATAGGCTACACTCAGAGCTATGTTGCTGAGCACCTCCAGCCATAGCACGGCACTTGCGGCGTAAAGAGCTATGGCGACTATTATATGCCAGCTCGTTACAATTTTGCGTATTCCAGTCCAAAACTCTTTGCCTATAAGTTGGATTCCGTCTGTTTCAGTAACTCCATATTTTAGCAGTGCCTGGGCACAAATAATCATGATAATGCAGATAAATGCCAATGCATATGGATTCATTTTGCGTTCCTTAAGTTTAGTTTGCATGAAGCTACCTTGTTTTAAAATATGTACACAAAGGCCAATTAGCTAAAGTATGCACAATTGTCACAAAGAGTGTCAAGCAGGAATTATGCGTATTGATACGTCGTGGCACGGCTTGTTGTCTCCCATTGCTTTTGCTATAATCGCAATGTACATTAACGTATGGGGATATAGCTCAATTGGGAGAGCGCTGCGTTCGCAATGCAGAGGTCGGGGGTTCGAGTCCCCCTATCTCCACCAAATTCCACATGCCCCTGTAGCTCAGAGGATAGAGCAACGGTTTCCTAAACCGTGTGTCGTGCGTTCGACTCGCACCAGGGGCATTTTTAGCGATGAACTGGGAGGGTTTTATAAATGATTCCTATCAGGTATAGCCAGGAGCAATTCGAGCAGATGTCAGGCGAGGGTTTTTTTCAGGCGGCAGCTGATCATATAGATATAAACGCCGAAAAGTATCCCGACAAAGAGGCCTATGTTGACTCCCAAAGCAGATTGACATTTTCGCAAGCAAAGCTGATGGCTGACAGGCTGGCTTTAAGTTTTGTTGACATGGGGTTAAAAAAAGACGACAGGATTGTTTTACAGATTCCCAACGTTGTTGAGTATTTCATCGTGCGTTCTGCCCTGCGTAAGGCGGGGCTGATTGGTCTTTACACCATGATGTATCTGCGCCACAAGGAGATGGAGTTTGCGATAGGCAAGGCCGAGGCTACAGGCATCATCATCTGTCCCGGTTTCCATAATTTCGATTACGCGGGCATGATAGATGAGATAAAGCCCAATCTGCCCAGCTTGAAGCACGTTTTTGCTATACGGGACGATGTTCCTACTGGAATTATCTCACTTACCGAGATGATGGCAAATCCTCTTGAGAAGAAGTATCCGGCCAATTATTTTGAGCAAACAGTACTCAAACCTGGCGAGATATCAGAGCTGAAAATGACCTCCGGTACAACTGGAATGCCCAAGCTTACCGAGAGCTATCAGATTGGTTCTACCGAGCTTGTGGGGGAGCTTGAGCGCAGGTTTGGGGTTACTCACGACGACATCTTTGCCGCACTTGCTCCTCTTACCGGCGGAGCCAGCGGTGGTGCTATATGCAAGGGCATCGCCCAGAGGCAGGGCTGCAAGGTGGTGATGATAGAACGCTTTGATACGGATGCAGCGCTTGAGCAGCTTCAGAATGAAAAGGTTACCTTTGCTACGGGCGTTCCTACAATGATGGCCAAGATGATGTCTCATCTCGATTTTGATAAGTACGATCTAAGTTCAGTAAGAGCGTTCCATAGTTCGGGGGCCTATCTTCCTCCTGCACTGGCCAAAGAGGCTGAGGAGAAGATGGATTTGACCATACTCAATCATTACGGCGCGATAGACATTGGATTTGCTACCAGCACCTATCTGGACGCTTCACTTGAGGCAAGGCTTAGTTCGGTGGGCAGACCGATGCCCGATGTAACGCTCAAGCTGATCGATGACGATGGTAATGATGTGCCAAAGGGTGAGGTTGGCGAGATCGTATGGGCTTCCTCAAAGGGTGGCACTATGTACTACCGTGACCTTGAAGCAACACTTGCCAGAGAGGCCACAGGCCTTACCAAGACCGGTGATCTGGGTAAACAGGACGAGGATGGTAATTTGTACATCGTAGGTCGCAAGAAGGACGTTATCATTCGTGGAGGTCAGAATATTTTCCCTGCGGAGGTAGAAAGTCTTCTTATTACCCATCCCAGTATTATGAACGTAGCCGTAGTGCCTATGCCCGATAATGTGATGGGCGAAAAGGCGTGTGCATATGTAGTATGCAAGCCTGGCAAGGACATAACCTTTGAAGATATAACAAGCTTTATGCTTGAAAAGAAGTGTGCCAAGTATAAATTACCGGAGCGCCTTGAGGTTGTAGACAATTTCCCTATGTCTGGAGACGGGCAGAAGGTGATGAAGCGGCAACTGACCGAGGAAGTAACCGGTAAACTCAAGGCTGAAGGCGCTATTAAATAGGTTGACTTACACGCTCAACTTTGCCATTATTATATCTGGTGGGTTTGACGCAAGTAGGAGTGTAGCTCAGTTGGCAGAGCAACGGTCTCCAAAACCGTGTGTCGGGGGTTCGAGTCCTCCCACTCCTGCCAGGCCGAGGTGGTGGAATTGGTAGACACGCTGTCTTGAGGGGGCAGTGGGCGTAAGCTCGTAGGGGTTCGAGTCCCCTCCTCGGCACCACTTTAACAAAAAGGCTTGCCGGGATACGGCGGTTTTTTATATACTATAGTTTAGGTACGGGCGGAAGTAGCTCAGCGGTAGAGCATCACCTTGCCAAGGTGAGGGTCGCGAGTTCGAATCTCGTCTTCCGCTCCATTTTTTTTGTGGCGACGTAGCCAAGTGGCAAGGCGGGGGTCTGCAAAACCCTTATTCACCGGTTCGAATCCGGTCGTCGCCTCCAGCAAACATTAATGCCCGCAAAAAGCGGGCTTTTTTTATTTTGGTCGATTTGGGCTAAAAGGGCTTGGCTAATCGGTTTGGTTTGTATTATTATTGATGGGCGTTGGTTATAATGATCGACGCGCTTCAATCCTAAAATGCCGAGGTGGCGGAATGGCAGACGCGACGGACTTAAAATCCGTTGGGGGCTAACCTCGTGAGGGTTCGAGTCCCTCCCTCGGCACCACTTCCCCCTTAATGAATCTCCGCTGACACACATCCCGTCAGGCGTTTTTGTATTAGTTACATTTGACAATAAACCGGTGTCATTATATGAGTAATCCATTGACAGTCATGATAATAAAGTGTATTTTTATTTTACATCGTTATGAAAGTGCTAAACGTTTAATATACTAGAAACGTTGATGTATTTAATTGTGAGATATGAAAATATAAAACTTGGAGGTGCTAAGTGAAATTGATCGCAAAATCTGGCCGCATTGGTCGTGGCGTAATTCTTACCGTTCTGGTCCTGGCGCTATCTATAACCGCTGCATGTGACGGTGGTGGCGGTGATCATGGTTTGCCGGAGGACACCGTACTGACGCTCAATTGGACAGGGTTTGACGGTGATATGTTTAATACGATCATCTATGTGCGACTGCAGGCGGTATCAGACGGATACAAGATCGGACCATATGAGGCATTTATTCTTGAGAACGGCACCGCTATCGTCGGAATCAATGAGGCCTACGACACATCCGAGGAGTGGGTGATCTCCTACTGGGTCGATGTCAACAAAAACCAGACAGCGGAAGAAGATCCCGATGACATTCTCAGACAGCGTGCCTTGACTCTCGGTGCCACAAGCGTAACCCTGAACCACACGACAGATTCTGCACCGGCTGGCATGACTGACTATCCCGGTCCGTTATCCGGATTCGCAAACTACGACCCTCGGCCCTGAAGAAAGACAACGGGTGATTGGTAGACCTACCCGCTGCTCGTGTCTTACTCATCAGGTAATTATTATTATAATGGGAGGATGTCATGAAGAAAATGCTACTGGTTTTATCCATATGTTTTGCTACGATTCTAACCATGGGTGCATGCGATTTGTTTGGGGGAAGTTCTTTAGATCTTAAATGGACAGGATTTGATGATTTTGAAGGTTCTACTGTTTACGTAGTGCTAAAAAATACTTCGGAGAATGAGCTTGTTGCAGAAGCGGAAACCGTTATTGACGCAGATGGCAATGCCAGTTTGTCGATTGCGGGTGGCTCTGGTGGAGCTAACATGCTTTACTATTACGTTGACGGGAATGATAACGGCGTTTGTGATACCAATGGAAGTGACGTATTGCGGTGGGAAACCCTTTCAGAAGACATCGTTGGCAGATCCATGCAGTACTTTTCTCTCACCGATGACGATCCTGCTGTAGCAGATCATTTTAATTAACGTTTAACTGGTTTGGATATAAATAAACCTTTTGCCTTTAAGAGGGTGCGTAATGCATCCTCTTTTTTGCTGTCCGTTTGCACAAGGATATAGTATATTTAGCTGGAACCTAAAAACACGAGACGTAGGAGACATACTATGGCCAAGAAATGGGAGTACCTGGTAGGGCAGCCGCATTATGACCAGGACCAGCTAGAGCGCAAGAAGGGCAACGTTGGCGGTTCTTTTCAGGTCAAGGACAAGTACACCAAGTTTGATTTGATACAGATGTGGTTAAACAAGCAGGGCGAGGATGGCTGGAAACTTGTACAGTATTTGCCGCAGTCTCAGGGTGAAATGGCGATTCTCAGAAGAGAAAAGGCCTAGTAGGTGGCGTTACTCCGTGCATAATATTAAAAAATCAAAATATAGAAGGGAATAATAAATGAAGTTTGTCTGTCCGTTAATAGTTGTGGATGATATCGCAAGATCGCGAAAGTTCTATGAAGAGGTGCTGAGGCAGGAGGTGGAGTACGATTTTGGCGAAAACGTACAGTTTAAAGGGGCGCATGCAATCCATCTTAAGGAGCATTACAGGACATTGCTTGGTGGTAATGACCACGAAATAGCACACAAAGCTAACAACATGGAGCTGTACTTTGAAACCGATGATGTTACAGGTGACTACGATCGTTTGAAAGCGGCAAATGTTGATTTTGTACATGAGCTTAACGAGCAACCGTGGGGCCAGCGAGTGGTACGTTTTTACGACCCGGATGGGCATATTGTAGAGATAGGTGAGACTATGCAGGCTGTTGTACTCAGGTTCCATCAAGAAGGTGATTCGGTGGAAGAGATATGCGCCAAAAGCTGCATGCCCAAAGAGTTCGTCGAGATGGTGATTAAAGGGTAAATAGTCTTTAATCGCTGGGGCAAAAAGTTACACTTCCTGTAGCTTTTTAACTTCCTGCTCAATCCCGTTCTGCTCGATTGTCGAACCGTTATCCATCATAGATGTCAGCACAAACTCTATCAACGACTTTTGCAATTCATTTACGTGATGCTTGAACTCGGCAAAATCGTCTCTGGTTACGTATGTGTTGCTATCATTTTCCGTAGGTGCAATTGCGGTGTTGTGCATAGTGACATCAGCTTTGAGTTGCGTGAGCTCTGAATTGCCCGTGTGTTTTGTATACTGGGCATCGGTTATGTTTATAGCCATCCAGTCGATGCAGAACTCCAGGAACTCGGTGCGTGTTAATTTGCCACGATATATGTTGGTTTTATCCTCCAGCGATTGAGGCAGCACCAACCCCGATTTGTGCGATGTGTCGCCAATTTTTGCTTTTACCATCGTATGCACATCCTTATGTTAGTCATTGTTGATATCCATGAATACGCTTTGTACACATTTGTCGCAGTTTCTACAAAGACTATATATGTTTTATCAGGTACGTAGGCTAGTACCGATAAGCTCATTTTTATGACCCCATTTGGTTTTTGAGGTACTACTTATCAAGCAGTTGTTGGATTCTTTCCTTAGCTTGTTTGAGTCTTAATTCGATTAATGTTTGTGCAACTGCTCCAACATCTTGCTAAAGATTGTCTGCATAATCATGTAGATTCAAGTTTGGATCGTATTTTTTGCTATGAACAAAGTTTGTAATATTCTTTTCGCGATTCTTTAATATCCCCCCAGAGGCTTTAGTTTTAATAAAATCTTCCCAAGATTTTTGCTGTTTTTCATTGTTGCAATCTTTACAACAAGGGACTACATTACCCCATGAATGAAGACCAAGGAGGGTCTTATTCATGGGTACAAGATGATCTTGAGAAAGCGTTTTTGCAGTAAGATTGTCTCCGCAAAAACAGCATTGATAGTTAAAATAATTAAGTAATTCTTCTTTTTGGGATTTGTTTGGGATAAAAGGTTTGAAGCCTCTTTTTTCATCATAGAACTTTCCAACATCTTGAAGAAATATTCTAATAGCACTATTTGCAATATCGGATTTTGATCTCGCCATGTGATCATTATATATATCAGGATATATTTGACAAGTAGTTATATTGTTTTGCTCTATTCCACCTTGCACTCTTTTGTCTTTTGCTCTATTATGCTGTTACTATGCATCGTGTTGGAGTAGATATAATAGAACTGGCCCGTATCAAAGAGGCGATTGCCCAGTATGGCGAACGCTTCCTGCATCGCGTCTACACCGATGCCGAGATTGCCTACTGCGAAGGCCGCGTAAATCAGCTTGCCTCCCGCTTTGCCGCCAAGGAAGCGGTGGTTAAAGCGCTTGGCCCGGACAACAGCGGTATAGGCTGGAAGGATATGGAGGTTGTTTCCGGCGATGACGGCGCACCTTCAATCAAACTGCACGGTAAAGCTATTGAGCGGTTTAATGCACTTGGCCTTACCGACCTGGCAATCAGCCTGTCGCATTCCAAGGACTATGCAGTTGCCTCGGTAGTAGGTGCTATAGGGTGAAGGTTGTCACTGTAGAGCAAATGCGGGCAATTGAGCAGCGCTGTGCCGACGCGGATGTGCCGTGGCAGCAGCTCATGGAAAACGCCGGGCTTGCCGTGGCGTTGGAGGTAAAGCGGTATGTAGAGGATATCGCTGGGCTGAACGTGCTGGTACTGATCGGGCCGGGCAATAACGGTGGAGATGGGCTGGTTGTTGCCAGACACCTCAAAGATTGGGGCGCAAGCGTTGATATCTACCTGTGCGCCGACAGGCCTCAAGGCGATCCTAATCTCGCTTTATGTGAGCAAAGGGATATCCCGACCACCCAAGCTACTTCCGATAGTAATCTCGCTGTTCTGGATGAGGTTTTATCTTATACGGACGTTGTAATCGATTCTATTCTGGGTACGGGCAAGGCGCGTCCTATAGAGGGAAATATCAAGCAGATATTTGATAGAGTAGACGGGGCCGCAACAGAAAATCCGAGTGTTGCGCTTGTTGCGGTGGATCTGCCCTCCGGCCTTGATGCTGATAGCGGAAACTGCGATCCGGCATGTCTTGCAGTTGATCTAACAATAACACTGGGTTATCCCAAAGTTGGTTTTTTTACTTTCCCTGCGTGGGACTATCTTGGGCAGCTTCTTTCAGTTGATATCGGGATTACACCTGGTTTGGATAACGATGTTACAATCGAGCTCATTACTCCATGGGGGGTTGCCGATGCTCTGCCGGACAGGCCGACAAATGCCAATAAGGGGACATTCGGTAGGCTGATGGCGGTTGCCGGGTCTATCAACTACGTTGGTGCTGCCTATCTGGCTTGTGAAGCGGCGATGCGTACGGGCACCGGTCTTGTAACGCTGGCCACAGCAAAGAGCTTGCAACCGATGCTCACTACGAATCTAATCGAAACTACCTATCTCCCGTTGCCCGAATCAGAACAGGGAATCATTGCTGCAGACGCTGCGGCCGTTGTCGATCAAGCGCTTGATGGGTACGACGCCTTGCTTGTGGGCTGTGGACTGGGTCAGCATGATTCGGTTGCTCGTTTTATCGATGGTTTGTTGTTGTCATCTAGTATTAAAATACCGCTTGTTATTGATGCCGACGGGTTAAATACCATGTCACAGACAGAAAACTGGTGGCAAAAGCTGAATGGAGACGTGGTAATTACGCCGCACCCCGGCGAGATGTCGCGCTTGACCGGACTTACGGTTGAACAAATACAGAGCGATAGAATAGAAATAGCCCGCAAATATGCCAAGCAGTGGAATGTTGTCGTCGTGTTAAAGGGAGCACACACCCTAGTGGCCTCTCCCGATGGCAATGTCAAACTAAGTGCTGTGGCCAATTCTGGATTAGCGTCGGCTGGTACCGGTGATGTGTTGGCAGGGTGCATAGCCGGGTTGTTGGCACAGGGGCTTGATGTATCAGATGCAGCCGTGTGCGGTGTTTATCTGCATGGGCAGGCCGGTGAAACGGTGGCATCGGAATTGGGTGAGGCCGGGATGATCGCTTCTGATTTGCTGCCTGCATTGCCGCTGGTGATCAGGGACGTTACCGGTTATTAAATCCCCCTTCTTTTTAAAGCAACAGAGGTCTTCAGGTTTCAATTTGTGCATGCTATACTAACGCTATAAATATCTCTTTATTTGTTTAATTTGAGCGATTAGCTCATGTTTGGCTTTACTGCCAAGAAGGTTTTTCTTAGTGAAACGTAAACGCTGGCAAATCATGCCCAGTATACCGGCCGATAAAAAGGACGCATGGTCGGACTATCCGCCACTGCTGGCGCAACTACTTTATAATCGCGATGCTTTGGTCGATCCACAATCATTTCTTGATGCAGGTGCTAGCTTGTGTCATGACCCGTTTTCGCTTCCTGATATGGACAGGGCTGTTGAGCGTATCAACTTGGCCATTGATCGTGGGCAGAAGATAGTCATTTATGGCGATTTTGATTCTGATGGCGTTACCTCAACGGTGTTGCTGGTTCAGGGGCTTGGTTCTCTTGGCGCCCACGTATTTCCTTATATACCCCATCGCGTGGAAGAGGGGTATGGATTAAATTATGATGCGCTGGACCGTTTGATCGACGATGGTGCTGATTTGGTGATAACTGCTGATTGTGGCGTGACTGCCATTGACGAAGTAGAACATGCCAATAACAAAGGGCTTGATATAGTCATTACAGATCATCACACCGTCCCGGACGTGCTTCCTGCGGCAGTGGCGGTTGTTGATGCCAAACGTAACGATTCGGACTACCCGTTTGCCGAACTGGCAGGCGTGGGCGTTGCTTATAAACTGCTTTGTGCTGTTTTTTTGTCACATGGCAGGGACATAGATGAGGCCGATCAGTTCTTGGACCTTGTTGCCTTGGGAACGGTTGCCGATTTGGTGCCGCTTCTTGATGAGAACAGGTATCTGGTAAAGAGGGGACTACAAATACTTAGTAGTACTCGCAGGCCTGGTTTTGTGGAGCTTATAAAAAAGGGAGGACTTGCCGGGGGACAGATAGATTCGGAAGGAATAGCGTTTTATCTGGCCCCGCGCATTAATGCCGCTGCCAGGCTGGAACATGCTATGAGCAGCTACAACCTCCTAAACACTGACTCGCCCAAAGATGCGGTAGTTATTGCGCAGGCACTTGAAGCCACCAACAAGGAGAGGCAAAGGCTGACCGGAGAAGTTCTGGAGGATGCCATAGATAAACTGATGATTTCCGGCATGGACGATTCTTTGTTGATGGTAGGAGGTCCTGATTATTCATCAGGGATTGTAGGTATTGTTGCCGGCAGGTTGTGTGATGAGTTCTATCGTCCTGCAATAGTTTATCAAGAGATCGAAGATGAATGTGTTGGTAGTGCCCGCAGCATCGATGAATTCAATGTGGTTGCGGCGCTGACTCAGTGCGCTGATCTTTTTAGTAAGTACGGCGGGCACCCTCGTGCGGCGGGTTTTACTATCGCTACCAAAGATATCAATGTGCTAAAGTCCCGGTTGCTGGACATAGCCGATCAACAGTTGTCGGGTCTTGAATTGTTTCCGTATATTTCTATTGATGCAGAGATTACCTTATCGGAAGTTGATGGAAATACCCATAACGTTATTCAATTACTTGCCCCGTTTGGTATGGCCAATCCGGCCCCGATTTTCTTAAGCCGTGGCGTGAGTGTGCTTGATTATAGAAAGATGGGGGCAAATGGTGATCATGTCAGATTCAAGCTGGCTGATAGCGTTGGCGGCGGTGCTATCTGGGATGCGGTGGGCTTTAATCTGGGACAGAGTGCTGATATAACAAGTTCTCATCTGGACATTGTTTATTCTCTGCGGATATCTCGATGGAAGGGCAACGAGGTATTGGAGCTTAATCTGCTTGATTTTGTGTCGGCCAGCTTGCTTTAGCCCGTAGCTTTGACTATAATTAAAACACACTACCATCGGGGCGTAGCGCAGTTTGGCTAGCGCGCAGCGTTCGGGACGCTGAGGTCGGAGGTTCAAATCCTCTCGCCCCGACCATTTCTACTCTTATTCCTTAACATTTACCTGCGTCATATGTGCTTGTAACTACATCAGTAGCGTTATGGTAGAATATGGGGAATATCTAGCGATAGGAGAATAATATGCCAGTCTTACAACCACTGACACAATGGTTTTGTGATTCTTGTAAGGCAAGTATCGAACAGCCGGAAGATGGATGCTTAGAGTATCTTCAAGATGCGAGAACTGACCGTGTTTCTGATTTTCGAATCATCCACTGTAGACCTTCGTGTCACTCCAACGAAGAATCAATCGAGAACAAGGATAAAATTGTCAACGATATACATCTTGACCATGTGATTACATATGGTTTCTTTGGTCATATGTTGAATTGGCTTGACCTGTCAGAAACGAAAAAGAGCGAAGAGCGCGTAGTGATAACCGAATTTACTGAAATAATGAGGCGGCTTTACTTACCTTATTGGGAAGAAGCTAGGCAATATTGGCAGCAATCCTTCAAAGATGGTTATCACGATAAATGTTCTTTTGAGGAAGATGACTTGCTTCGCATAATTAGTGAATATGAGCAGAGCGGCCAAGAAACTTCGACATGATTGTACAGTAACAAGTATCCTAAGTTTGACCGAATTTTTGCGTGACTAATTTAATTGGTCTTGATTTAAATCTTACCTTCTTGTTCTTTTTTCTTGGCCTCTTCCCATAGCTGGTTTTGCTGGTCAAACGTTAGCTCGTTCATCAAAACGCTTTTTTGCTGGCAAACCTTTTCCATATAACTGAAGCGGTTGAAAAAGCGCCCATTTGCCTGCTTGAGTGCCATTTCAGGATCGATGTTGAGCCACCTGGCAACGTTGGTCAAAACAAACATCAAATCGCCAAACTCATGCACCTTTTCAGGCTGAGTCTTTGCATCTTTTAGTTCGCCTATTTCCTCCATAACCTTATCCAGTATGCCGTCAAAATTCTTCCAGTCGAACCCGGTTCTGGCAGCGCGGTTCTGGATGGCATAGCTGTATGCCAGCGCAGGTATGTTTTTGGGAACACTGTTTAGCAGAGAGGTTTCTCCGTTGTTTTCCTGTTTTTTTATTTCGTCCCAGTTGGCTACAACTTCATCCGGACTATCTGCTTTTGCATCACCAAATACGTGAGGATGCCGGCGTATCATTTTTTCAGAGATACGACGTATAACATCTCCTATGTCGAATTCACCCGCTTCTTTTGCCATCTCAGTGTGCAGCAGTATTTGCAAAAGTAAATCGCCCAGTTCCTCGCACAGCTTATCTACCTTATTTTCATCGATAGTTTGAATGACCTCGTAGGCTTCTTCTATAAGGTACTGCTTGATGGAGCTGTGAGTTTGTTCCCTGTCCCAGGGGCAGCCGTCGGGAGCGCGCAGCTTGGCTATTATATTTACCAGGTTATAAAAATCGCTTAAGTTTTCTTGCATAAGGCTAGTATATAGTCAGCTCATCTTGCTTGACAAGCCTGTTGATATTTGCCTACCATTGCGTTGATGAAGACACGAGTATTATCGCTTTTGGCAAGTGTGTTGTTTATAATCTGCATCCCTTTGTTGCTGGTTACCAGCAGTGCGCGCATTGCCATAAATACGCCGCAGCTCTACGAGTATGGTTGGAATAAATATGATGTAATTACTACCAGTGGCCTTGATATATCGGAACTGCATGAGGTAAACCAAGGCGTAATTGATTATTTCAATACGAATGGGCAATTAGAAGTTTCCGATTACTTCAGAGATCGCGAAGTCCGTCACCTAGCTGATGTGAAAGATTTGGTGAGGATTGGCTATCGTATTCAGGAGGCAACCCTGATCTATGTCATCCTTTACATATTTTTCGGGTATTTAATAGGTAAGAGAAAGTTATGGCCGCTGCTTGCCAAGAGGTTGATTTGGGGAAGTGGACTTGCCTTCGGTATTTTCGCCGCTTCAGGAATTGCGCTTGCCGTAAATTATGATGGAATTTTTACCTGGTTTCATGAGGTGAGCTTCAGCAATTACTTATGGTTGGGACTGCCCTCTGACATGATGACAAAATTATATCCGGAAGATTTTTTCTTTGATGCGGCTATTTACGTTGTAATAGCTACAATTGCGGAATGCCTAATAGTAGGAGGCGTGTCTGTCTGGTATCTGCGGTGGAGGCGTAAACGCTTACTGACAGGTGTCACAACTGGAGGAGGCGCAGGAACTACATCCGCCTGAGTCCAGCGATGTGGTTAGTCCGCTCATACCCTTGGAGAAGGCGCTGAAGCGGGACAGTACTCTCTTGGACGTGCTTTGGCATATGGGGCAGTCGCCATCATCGTCGGCTTTGCTCATAGAGCGCAGCAGTTCGAATTTACTTTTACATTCGGGGCAGTAATACTCATATATTGGCATACGCATTCATCCTTATGCTCTTATGGTTCAATTTTATTGTTCATACTATTATAAGTCAAGCTAGAACTTGTACTAATTGGCAATAAGTGCGTCTGTGGGTTAAAATAATAGTGTTACCCCATAAATGCTATTGAGAATGGGTCTAATTTGAGTATCGATATTGAAAAAACTAAATCGCAAGTTATGGCCGAAGTCGACAGGCGGCGTGATGAGCTTATCGATTTAAGCCTTAAGATTCACGGTAACCCCGAGCTACGCTATGCGGAAGTAAAAGCATCGGGATGGATTACCGATTATCTTGATAACAATGGTTTTACGGTTGAGCGAGGTATCTGTGATCTGCCCACTGCTTTTAGAGCTACCTACGGAGCGGGAAGCCCGACTATCGCATTTCTGGCTGAGTACGATGCTTTACCACAGATGGGACATGCCTGCGGTCACAATATAATAGCGGCCGGTTCGGTGGGAGCCGGGTTGGCCACAAAGCTCGTTGTCGATAAGTGCGGCGGCAGCGTGGTTGTAATAGGTACACCAGCTGAAGAGGGTGGTGTTGGCAAGGCGCTTCTGATTAAAAATGGGGTTTTTGATAATGTAGACGTGGCCATGCTGGTCCATCCCGGAAGGCGCAACTCGGCAACGATTGATGCGCTGGCATGTATTGGGCTCCAGGTGGAGTATTTTGGCAAATCAGCTCATGCTGCAGCCAGCCCTCATGAAGGGATTAATGCGCTTGAGGCTTTAATTCAGGCGTTCAATAATATTAATTCATTAAGACAGCATATACAGGATAAGTCTAGAATCCATGGCATTATTACCAATGGTGGCGAGGCTGAGAATATAGTACCGGCTTACGCATCAGCTCAGTTTCTTGTTCGTGCCCCTGATGGCCCATACCTTGACAAACTATGTATGAGGGTCTTAAACTGTTTCGATGCTGCAGCACTGGCTAGTGGAGCGCAGCTAAAGTACAAGTGGGATGAGGCCCGCTATGATCCAATGAATAGCAATATGGCCTTAGCTGAGATACTGACAGGGAATTATGATATTTTAGGCAGAGTCATGGATCCGCCGGATCCAACCAGAGGATTTGGAAGCACTGATATGGGTAATGTGAGCACGGTGGTCCCTGCCATTCATCCTTCAATATCAATATCTCCGAGCGATGTTATGGTACATTCGCCGGAGTTCGCTTTGATTGCTGCCTCTGATAAGGGGCATGAAGGTTTGATTGATGCGGCCAAAGCCTTGGCCATGACGGCAGCTGATCTGCTTGGCAGTCCACAGGAAATGAAGCGTGTGAAAGATGAATTTGCTAAACACTGACAAGTGCATGTCACATTCAGCTATAGATATGCCATCTTTAAAATAAAAAACATAATCCATAAATACATGACCCAAATCATAGACGGCACTGAAGGATAATATTACTGTCAATCTAACTTGAAGAAAATAAGAATTAGCATTTGCATATGGTTTCCAGATACTTAGCAGGCAGTTGCATGACACGGGTAAACCATGTAAAATGTCGGAATCAGTTCACGAAAAAATCGATAATGACTTTTGATATATATTATTTGGAAAGAGGGTACAAAAGGGATGACCGAAGACACAACAAAAACGAATGATGATAAGCAGGGCATTGATATGGCCGGTATCAGCCAAATGCTGATGACTATGGCACCCACCATGGGGCCGGAGTTTAGCGGGCTGGTTTCTGCTTTTATGGGAATGGCTAAAACAGAGCAGCATCAGATGAGCGCCGACTGGATAAAAAACTGGGTTACAAATCCCGAGTCCGGTGGGGCATATATAAAGAGGTTAATGGCACTTCACCCCAACGTCTTAAAAAAGTTCGTGGCGCAGATGATGGCCAACGTATTTTTTAGAGATCACGATACAATTAAAGACTATACCGATGGTGGTGTTCAGCCTCCGGGACTGGTGCTGATATCCCCTTCCATGCGCTGCAACTACAAATGTGTGGGATGCTATGCCGCACAGTACTCAAAGGATGAGGATATGTCCTTTGAGACATTGGATGGTATTATAACCGAAGCTAAGGAACTTGGCACAAGATTTTTCATAATCCTGGGTGGTGAGCCTCTGGTTTATCGTCCGCTGTTCGATATATTCGAGAAGCATAATGACGTTGCTTTCCAGTTCTACACCAATGGAGCATTAATTGATAAGGATATGGCTCGCAGGTTAGTGGAACTTGGTAATGTGGCCCCTCAGATAAGTGTTGAGGGCTTTGAGGAAGAGACAGACGAACGTAGAGGCAAGGGTGCATTTGCGCGTGCCATGAGGGCAATGGATAATCTGAGAGAGGCTGGATGTGTTTTTGCTTTCAGCACTGCTGCCACATCACGCAATATTGATTCGGTAACCAGCGATAAGTTTATGGACCTCATGATTGAGAAGGGTGCTATCTACGGTTGGTATTTTCTTTATATGCCGGTTGATGGCGATTCTGATATGTCGCTGATGCCCACACCGGAGCAGCGAAATAAGCTGCGCATGGCCACTAATCGCTTCAGGAAAGAAAAGCCCATACTAATGGTAGATTTCTGGAACGATGCGCCGCTTACCGGTGGTTGTATCAATGGGGGCCGAAACTATCTACATATCAATCATAGGGGCGATGTGGAGCCTTGCATATTCTGTCATATGGCAACACACAATCTTAATGATTGTTCGCTTGCAGAAGCGCTAAACAGTGATTTCTTCAAGCATTTGCGGGCGGAGCAGCCGTACAGTTATAACACGCTGCGTCCATGTCCTCTTATAGATCATCCCCACGTAATGAGGGAAGCTATTGAGAAGACTGGTGCTTATCCCACTCACAATGGTGCGGAGAAGGTTTATACTGATCCTAAGATTAAAGCAGAGATAGATAAGTATGCGGGTGAAATAAAGAAATTCTTTAATCCGATCTGGGAGAAGGAATATGCGCACTGGGCCGGTAAGTGGGAAACCCTGCTTAATATTCCGGTTGAGCAGGTTGAGGCACGCAAGAAACAGTACCTTGAAGAGGGGTAAAAGTAGCCCACTTGCATAGTGTGCTATAATGGCATATCAAATAAAAATTAATCCGTATAGGTTTTTAGATAATTATGAGAATTGCTTTAGATGCTATGGGCGGCGACGTAGGCCCCTCGGCTATAGTTAGAGGTGGGGTTGACGCAGTCCAAGAGATGGGTCTTGATGTTGTCCTTATCGGCAAGCGCGATTTAGTGCGGCCGGAGATGAGGAAAACCAATCCACGAAGTTTAGTGTTACCCATGGTTGATGCCGAAGAAGTAGTGGGTATGCATGAACCTGCAGCGTTCGCTGCGCGTTACAAAAAACAATCGTCTATCGTTGTGGGCATGAACATGCTCAAAATGGGACAGGTGTCTGCGTTTGTATCGGCGGGAAATACCGGCGCTATTACCGCTGCGGCTATTCTTATCCTTGGAAGAGAAAAAGGAATTGACCGGCCTGCTTTATGTGCAGTTTTTCCCTTTGCCAAAGGCCCTTTGATGTTTCTTGATATAGGTGCTAATGCCAATTGCAAACCCGGATCGCTGGTTCAATTTGCTCAGATGGGCAATGTTTATATGCAGAAGGTTCTGGGTATAGAAAGACCGCGGGTTGGTTTACTTAGCATTGGTGAAGAAGAGAACAAGGGGAATCTGCTGGTTCAGGAGGCCCACAAGTTGCTCAAGAAATCCAATGTTAATTTTGTAGGCAATGTAGAAAGCAAAGACCTGACTAGTGGAGCAGCAGATATCCTGGTAACAGATGGGTTTACAGGCAATCTGATACTGAAGATGGGCGAGGGTATGGGCGAGATGTTCCTACGGACGCTTCGGCAGTCAGCGCAGCGTAAGTGGTATACACGTTTGGCATATCGTATGCTCAACCCATCCATTCAGACGATTATCCAACAGCTGGATTACACCGAATATGGTGGAGCTTTCCTGCTGGGTGTTAAAGGCAATGTGATTATTTCCCACGGACGCAGTGATGCAAAAGCGATAAAAAATGCGGTGAGTGTTGCTCAGCGGATGGTGGATAAAAATGTGCTTAAGGCAGTTAGTGAGAGCAGCCAGGAGCAGAGCCATGGTGGTTTCCACTTTGGTTTGCATAAACTTAAGAATCTTCGCAAAGATGATGGTACCAGTAAGCAGGGGGAATTGAGTGAGCCAAACGGTAGAAGTAACTGATAAAACATTTGACGATATCGTTCTAACTAAAAATCAACCTGTTCTGGTTGATTTTTCAGCTCCATGGTGTGGTCCCTGCAAGGCTGTTGATCCTATAATCGAGGAACTGGCCCTGGAGTATGATGGCAAGGTGACCTTTGTGAAAATCAACGTTGATGAGAACAAAGCCACTTCTACAAGATATAGTGTGCAAGGCCTTCCCACTATGCTCATATTCAAAGACGGTAAACCATTTAGTCAAATAAGCGGTGCCAAGCCTAAAGCGGAAATTAAAAAACGTATAGATGCCGTTTTAACTTAAGCGGATCTTCTCGCAAAAACAGGAAATTTGAAACTAAACCGAGTTTGGTTTCTTTTTTTTACTTATCTTTAGTGTTACAATTTCTATGGAGAGTTTTTCATGTCAGATGCTTATGATGTAATAATTATCGGTGGCGGGCCTGCGGGTCTGACTGCGGGTATGTATTGTGCCAGAGCGCGCTTAAAGACGTTACTACTTGAAAAGGCGTTTACCGGTGGTCAGATAGTAAATACCGAGCGTGTTGAAAACTATCCAGGCTTCCCAGATGGTATATCAGGATTCGATCTGGGTATGCTCATGCAACAACAGGCTCAAAAATATGGACTTCAGATAGTTTATGCTGAGGTTTCCAGTATAAATAACAAGAGTAATTATGAGAAGATAGTTGATACCAACGAGGGTAGCTTTGTTGCCAAATCGCTTATTATTGCTGGCGGGGCCGAGCATAATCACCTTGATGTGCCCGGTGAGCAGGAGTTTGTAGGAAGAGGCGTTTCGTATTGCGCTACCTGCGACGGTGCTTTCTATAAGGATCAGGATGTAGCCATAGTTGGTGGAGGTGATTCCGCTGTTGTGGAGGCCATAGCGCTAACCAGGTTTGCATCAAAGGTCTATCTCATCCATCGCCGCGATGCATTGCGAGCCAGTAAGATTGTACAGGAGCAGGCACTTTCTAATCCCAAGATAGAGTTTGTCTGGGACACGGTTGTACTGGCTATTGAGGGTGATGCAAAGATAGAAGACTTAAAGATCAGTAATGTGAAAACACAGAAGCAGACTACTTTAAAGGTTGCAGCTGTTTTCGTATCCGTGGGATTGCATCCTAATACTGCCTTTGTGAAAGATATTGTGTCACTGGATAAAGGTGGTTATATAATAGCTAATGAAAAGATGGAGACGGGTGTTGATGGCATTTATACTGCCGGAGACATACGTTTAAACTCGGTCAGGCAGGTAATTGCCGCCGCCGGAGATGGGGCTACCGCAGCCCTCAATGCGGAGAGATATTTGCTTGAGTCATAAAAGATTTGGGAGCGGATGGGTCCTGGTGGGTCCCGCAGTCTTCAAAACTGTTGCGAGGTAGCTAGCGCTGTCTTGGGTGGGTTCGACTCCCTCGCGCTCCCGCCACATTTTTGTGGTATTGTTCGAGCTAAGTTGTACTTGACAGTATCACGATGGTTTTAGTAGAATTAATTGTTAACCAAGGTTAAGTTGGGAGGACTGCGATTTACGCCATAGTTGAAACTGGAGGAAAACAATACAAGGTCGCCGCTGGCCAGACTCTTGATGTGGAGATGCTTCCGCAAGAGATTGGCAGCAGCGTTGAACTGGATAAGGTTCTTATGGTTGCCGATGGTGATAAGATTGTTACCGGACAGCCCATAATTAAAGGGGCCAAGGTAAATGCTACGGTTTTGGAGCAGGGTAAGGGTAAGAAGATAATAGTTCTTAAATACAAGAACAAGACCCGCTACAGTAAAAAAACCGGACACAGGCAACTGTATACCAAATTGTCGATAGATAAGATAGTAACGGCTAAGAAGTAGGAGCAAACAAATGGCACATAAAAAAGGCGGTGGAAGCTCCAGGCTTGGCAGGGACAGTAACGCCAAGCGACTAGGAGTCAAAAGATACGATGGTCATCTTGTTACGGCGGGAACAATTATAGTCCGGCAACGGGGTACTCGTATTATGCAGGGTAATAATGTAGGCGTAGGCAAAGATCATACAATCTATGCACTTATCGATGGTAAAATTAAATTCGAACCGGCAAGTAAAACCAGGAGGAAGGTTAGCGTCTACACTGCCTAATTACAATCTGCACTAGCGGCTCCTGTACAGATGAAGGAGACTAAAAGCATGCCGATTAGTAAGAGGGATTTTGATTCTAAGGGCGATGCTAGCTCGGATCATGTCCTTAAACTATTTGTGAATAAGCCGGATAAGGCTTTTACGATAAAGGAAATATCAAAAAAAACAAAACTGGACCAGATGGCTTGTTTTTGTGTTATGTTACACTGGATAGAACGCGGTATGGTAGAGCACAAGCTCATAGGCAAACAGTATTACTATACACTCAAACGTGGCTAGATATAATAAGGATTAGCTAAATGAAAGAAAAGATACATCCCAAATACCTTGAAGCGAAAGTTATGTGCGCTTGCGGAAATAACTTTGTTACAGGCTCAACCAAAGAAGTTTTAAAGGTTGAGTTCTGCAATAAATGTCACCCATTCTTTACCGGCGAGCAAAAGATAGTCGATACCGGTGGTAGAGTGGAGAGGTTCAATAAAAGGTTTAACCTCAAGAAATAACCCAAGGGCTATCCGATGTCTTCGGTATCAAGCCCTCTATAGAAACAACTGCGATTCCCCGTGTGGCATGCAGGGCCTGCGGGGTTTGCTTTTATAAGCAGCACGTCCTCGTCGCAGTCCTTGCTTATTTCGCGTACGGTTAAGTAGTTTCCTGACGTGCCACCTTTGTTCCAAAGCTCCTGCCTGCTGCGGCTCCAGAACCAGACCGTACCTTTTTCTAAAGTCAGGCGTATTGATTCTTTATTCATAAACGCCATCATAAGGATTTCGTTGTTGTCCGCATCCTGTATTATGGCGGGGATCAGGCCTTTTTCGTCAAACTTGAGCATTTTCATTCCTCACTTCAAAAATCTTAAATATATCAAGCATAGCTTATCTATATTCTAGTACTCATAATAATGTTAACGATTCCTGTCGATATTAGCAATATCCCCAGCACATTTCGCAGTATCGTATTATGATGTCTTGTGTTTAGTTTATATCCAAATCCGGAAGAAAGTATATAGGCCACAAGCATAATCCCGGCTACTGACCATATTATATCGTTTGCCATCAGTCCGTATCTTAAGACTGCGCCCAGGCTAACAGGAGGCAGTAGTATGGCAAGTGACATTGTTTGTGCTTCTTTCTGTTCGATTTTTTTTACAATGGTCAGGTAGGGGATCAGCAGTATGCCGGCTCCTATTCCAACTATTCCACCCACAAATCCCATAACAGAACCTGCCAATATCATGGAAGCGGGTGTTAGTGCTTTTTCTTGCGTTTTTTTGTTACCACTACTGTGGTTTCTTATGGAAAAGACGATATAGATGATGCCAACCACAATGATCATGGCACCAAAGATCATTCTGAGTATCTGAGAGTTAAACAGATAGGCGATTGAAGCTCCTGCGAAAGAAAAGACCATGTAAGTGATAATGGCTATCAGTATTGCCTGCCATCTTCTTTTGACGATGTCTCTGCCATAGATTACAGGCAGAAGGGTCATTGGGCCTATCATCATTGCCAGCACCGTGCCCTGGGCTGAATGCTGTGAGTAGTCCAAAAATGTTAGCAGCGCAAATATTATGAATGGCGCTCCGGCTATGCCCGCGTATCCGCCGACAAGCCCAACGGCCAGTGCAATTAATGCCACCCATCCATAATCCAAAGTGTGCCTCGATTGTGAAATGCTTGTTGTTACTGGGAAAGGGAAGTGTTTAAGCTAGTCTCTGTCAAGCTCTCTGAGGGCCTCTATCAGGTCTAACTTGCCCGTGTATATAGCCTGACCCGTGATGGCGCCCTCTACGCCGATTTGAGCAAGCTTTACGATGTCGCTTAAGGACGATACACCACCTGACGCGATAACAGCACCATTGATGCTTGACTGAAATAGGGCTGTGGCCTCAAAATTTGGCCCGGCAAGCGTACCGTCACGCGAAATGTCGGTGTAAATAAATCGCTTCGCTCCAAGGCCTTCCATTTGTTTGGCCAGATCGATAGCAGTTATGGTGCTTTGCTCTTTCCAGCCGCGTGTCTTTACGTATCCGTCATCAGCATCTATTCCCACAACAATGCCCTCGCCGTACTTTGCACAGGCCTCACGTACAAGGTCGGGGTTTTCTACGGCTATCGTCCCCAATATCACACGCCCAACACCAATATTGATCATCTGTTCAATATTGTTAATATCACGTATGCCACCACCAAGTTCAATAGGTATATCAAGCGCTTGAACAATGTCATTGATCACGATGTCATTGATCGGGCGACCTGACTTTGCTCCATCAAGGTCTACAACGTGAAGTCTGGTTGCACCTAAATCCTGCCAGTGTTTTGCCATGGCCACGGGGTCTTGCCCGAATACTGTTTCACGATCATAGTCACCTTGATACAGTCGGACGCATTTGCCGTTTCTTAAGTCTATTGCTGGTATTATTTCCATCATTACAAAAGTTATTTTAGCATAACGCCGATATACTAACCAGTATCCTCTTTGTGCTATACTATGCTCGGTAAAAGACCTATGCAGGATATGTTTGATATACAAAACAGGGTTGCCCGGCTTCGCGATAACATAAACTATCACAATCATCGCTATCATGTGCTGGATGCACCCGAAATAAGCGATGGCGAGTACGACCTGCTTATGCAGGAGTTACAGGCGCTTGAGAAAGATCACCCGGAGTTTGTTATCCCTGATTCTCCTGCCCGTCGTGTGGGAGCAGCTCCGCTTGAGGCGTTTGGATCAGTTGAACATGAAGTGCCTATGCTCAGTCTGGGAAATGTGTTTGATCACGATGGATTACTGGCATGGCACAAGCGAGTTGTTGGCCTACTGGAAGGTGCCCCGACTGACTTTGTTTGTGAACATAAGATGGACGGGCTGGCGGTATCGCTGCTTTATGAGAACACGCGCTTTATAAGAGGTGCAACACGTGGTAATGGCTTACGTGGCGAGGATATAACACAGAACCTTAAAACAATAAGCAGTATCCCTCTACTATTGCCAAAAGATGCCCCGGATAGGCTAGAGGTAAGGGGCGAGGTTTACATATCAAGAGTTGGGTTCGCAAAGCTGAATGATGACCGTGCTAAAGCTGAACAACCGCTGTTTGCCAATCCCAGAAATGCGGCAGCAGGATCATTGCGCCAACTCGACTCCCGCGTTACCGCAAAACGGCCGTTGGACATTTGCGTATATTTCGGGCGCGGACAGTTACCTGCAGTTCATTGGGAAACACTGCAATATCTAAAATCGATGGGATTCAAAATCAATCCGCACAGCTCACTGATATCAAATATCAGCGAGGCGCAGGATTACTATAATCGCTGGTTGGAACAAAGAGAAGACATTGAGTACGAAGCTGATGGCATCGTGATCAAGGTCAACTCGACAAGCCTGCAACAGCGCCTGGGCAGCGTAGGTCGCGAGCCACGTTGGGCTATTGCTTTCAAGTTCCCGCCCATACAGGCAACAACTAGGCTGCTTGATATAGACATACAGGTAGGTCGTACCGGCAGCCTAAATCCCATTGCCGTGTTGGAGCCGGTGTCTGTTGGTGGGGTGGTGATAAAATCCGCAGCACTTCATAATCAGGACGATATTGCCCGCAAGGATATAAGGATAGGTGACATTGTCGTTGTACAGCGGGCAGGCGATGTTATTCCCCAGATAGTTGCCCCGGTTACCAGTAAACGTACCGGCGCTGAGAGCGTATTTAAAATGCCTGAGCACTGTCCAGTATGTGATTCGGCAGTGATACGGTCTGAGGACGAGGCTATGTCCAGATGCTTAAATGCGAATTGTCCTGCGCAGGGTTATGAATTGCTAAAGCACTTTGTTTCAAGGAATGCAATGGATATCAGGGGGATAGGCAAGTCATTGGCACAAGCTCTATTTGAGACTGAACTGGTTAGGGATGTTGCTGACCTATATTATCTAACCGAAGAGCAACTCAGTGGGGTGGAGCGCTTGGCTGAAAAAAGTATTGCAAATGCACTGGCATCGATCGAAAAAAGTAAAGAACGTCCTTTTGCAAGTGTGTTGTTTGCTCTGGGTATCCGCCATGTGGGGGAAGAAACTGCTGATGTTCTGGTAAAAACTTTTGGCAATATAGACGGGATTATTGCTGCATCTGAGGATGAGCTTCTTGCGATCGACTCTATTGGTCCGAAGATTGCAGACAGTATGGTTTCTTTTTTCATGCAAGATGATAACCTCATGATGATAGAAAGGCTACGTCAGGCCGGCGTTAAAATGGAATCGGATGCTGGGCAGCAGGGCGACCTGCCTCTTACGGGTCAAGAGTATGTTCTTACCGGACGACTTGAGATGTTTGCAAGGAAGGACGCTCAAGTACGGCTCAAAAAGCTTGGTGCTTCAACGGGCAGTAGCGTAACCCAAAAGACGAATTATCTTGTAGCAGGTGCTGATCCGGGATCAAAGTTGGCCAAGGCACAGAAGCTTGGTATTGAAGTCTTAAGCGAAGACGATTTATTGCGCATTCTCAATCGATACGAGTAATATATATATAACGAGGTTTTTAAATAATGACATCATGTAGCAATAATGCAGATAAGTGCAGTTGCACTTATGAGCCCTGTTCAAGAAAAGGCAACTGTTGCCAATGTATTTCCTATCATTGGGAAATGCGTGAGTTGCCGGCGTGCCTTTTTCCGGCTGAAGTTGAAAAAACGTATGACCGTTCGCTTAAAAAGTTCATAGAGATATACTCAAAACAAATCTGATTTTATGAGTTAAAAGAGTTATGAAAATAATTGTGGGTTTAGGTAATCCCGGCAGTGGCTACGGCAACAGTCGGCATAACGTTGGTTTTAAGTGCATCGACAGGCTGGCGCAGCTCAGCGATATACGGATGACGCAGCGTCGTGCCAAATCACTTATGGCAACAGGCACTATCAGCGGCAAGGAAGTTATTCTAGCCAAGCCTAAGACGTACATGAACTTAAGCGGACAGGCGGTTCAATCGCTGTTTGCCAAGTTCAGACCATCGTTTTCAGATCTGATAGTAATCTACGATGATCTTGACCTTGCACTAGGAGTCATACGTATCCGTGAGCGTGGTGGTGCAGGCGGCCACAATGGCATGAAATCTATAATAAATCTTATGGGCAGCCAGGACTTTACCCGCATAAGGGTTGGTATCGCTCCTGTTACTACGGATGAGTCGGGCAATACCGTAATAGTTGCTCAGAATACTAAAACCCCGGATTATGTGCTGAGCAATTTTACTTCAAAAGAAAACGATGTTGTCAAAGAGATGTGCAACAGGGTAGCTAAGGCCGTTACATGCATACTCGATGATGGTACGGCGGCGGCAATGAACAGTTTTAATAACAACAATAGTAAGTAAATAGTTTACATAATGTTTGACTGATATAATAATTTTGACAGGGCTAGTCGGTACGGCTAGCCCTTAAGGTGTTGTTAAGTTGAGCCTGTCATCGATACTAAAACTAACTGAAAATGTATCCGAATTCCGGCAGCTTATAGATAGTATCGGGGTTGGACAGAGCAGGGCAGTGGTTTCCGATGCCGCCAAACCTTATGTGATGTCCAGCCTGTATCGCCAGTTGCGCAAACCCCTGCTGATTGTTGCCGCACGGGCGGACAAGGCCAGAGGGCTAAAAGACGAACTGTCTGCGTGGCTGGGGCAGGACGCTCCGCTTTATCTTTTCCCTGAGCTTGATGCATTGCCGTATGAACGTTTGTCTTCTTCTCCATATACTGTTGCGCAGCGCCTGAGCGTTCTTACTAACTTTGCAAAGACTCATAAAAGCGCCGGTTATGCCCCGCTGATCGTTACTTCGGTACAGGCGGTGATGCCCAGAATCATGCCTTATGAGAAGTACTTGTCCTGTTGCTATGAGATAAAAAGGGGTGCAAAGCTGGATATTGAAAAGGCTCTGCGTGATTGGATAGGGCTGGGCTACGAGGTTGCAAGCGTGGTTGATACCCCTGGCACGCTTAGCCGTCGCGGTGGCATTATTGATATCTTTCCGCCGGGTAGCAAACTACCTGCCAGAATAGAGCTTTTTGGCGATGAGGTGGAGAGTATCAGACTATATGATCCGGAAACGCAACGCTCGTCGCACATGGCCTCATCACTTAGTATCATCCCTGCCAATGACGTTCTTGCCGACGAAAGCCAGCAGTTTGATGATGTGGATTTATCAATGCTGAGCGCTGATGATATTGAGATATATCGTGGTGTATTGGGTCACGACTCGCTTATAGATTATTTGCCGCAAAACTCGCTTGTTGTGCTTGATGACCCACAGGCTGTTGAGGCTGAATATGCACAGCTTGAAACTCAGGCTCTTGAACTTCGTGAATCTCAGGTCCAGCGACTACAACTTACGCAAAACCTGCCCACTCCGTACTTTGGCTGGACTGCTTTCTCACGAGCGCTGGATGGGCGAAGCGTGGTTGAAATAGCGGGCTGGGGTTCAGGCAAAGAGGTGAGCCTGCCGTTTACGGATGCTCCCACCTACGGTGGCAAAGTGCAGGCCTTACTGGATGAACTTAAATCAACCCAAAAATTGAAAAAGCAGATTATATTGGTATCTGCACAGGATGAACGTTTATCCGAATTACTCAGGGATGATGACATTGCTTTTACTTCTCTCGCCGATGGTTTACCTGCACCGGGCGGAGTAGTGCTGACTCACGGTTTACTTGGCACGGGTTGGAGTTTGGGTGAAAACGTTGTATTGCTTACCGATAACGAAATATTCGGTGTAGTCAAAAAGCAGCGCTCTGCAGGCAAACGCGTATCAAGCAGTAAATACGCTGATTTTCTGTCTGCCATATCATCTGGGGATTATATAGTTCATGCGGATCACGGTATTGGCAGATTCGCTGGCATGACCACTATGTCTGCAGGCGGAAACGAACGCGAGTTTCTGATACTGGAGTACGCTGAAGGTGATAAGCTGTATGTTCCCACCGATCAGGTTCATATTATCAGCCGTTATATCGGTGCAGGTGGCGGCGCTCCCACTCTTACCCGGCTTGGAACTCAGCAGTGGATAAAGGCAAAACAAAAGGTTCAAAAACGCGCCGGTGAGCTGGCGGGCGAACTGATGCAGCTGTATTCTGAAAGAGAGATTGTTTCCGGCTACTCGTTTTCTGCTGATAACGTATGGCAGCAGGAACTGGAAACATCTTTTCCTTACATAGAAACCAAAGATCAACTCGATGCCATACGTTCGGTTAAGGCTGATATGGAACGGGACAAGCCTATGGACAGGCTGATTTGCGGTGATGTGGGCTATGGCAAGACCGAGGTCGCACTGCGCGCTGCGTTTAAAGCGGTAATGGACGGTGTGCAGGTGGGGATACTGGTTCCCACCACCATTCTGGCCCAACAGCATTTCACCACATTTACCGAGCGGCTGGGTGCTTTTCCTGTCACCATCGAGGTACTAAGCCGTTTCAGGTCTGACAGGGAACAGCGTGATGTCCTTGACAGGCTTGAAAAGGGTGAGGTTGATATTTGCATCGGCACCCACCGTTTGCTGCAAAAGGATATAACTTTTAAGAATCTGGGGCTGGTCATTATTGATGAGGAGCAGCGCTTTGGGGTGGATCATAAGGAGCGGCTTAAAACTATGCGCAAGGAAGTGGATGTGCTGACGATGACGGCGACTCCCATTCCTCGTACGCTTCACATGGCGCTTACCGGTGTACGTGATATGAGCGTTATGGAAACGCCTCCTGAGGAGCGTTTGCCCATTAAGACCTATGTTACAGAGTACGATGACGAGCTTGTCCGTGAGGCGATACTGCGCGAGCTTGACCGTGGCGGACAGGTGTTTTTTGTTCACAACCGTGTTCAAACCATATCGCATATCGCTAGCAGCCTTATGGACCTTGTTCCTGAGGCCAAAGTTTCGGTGGGCCATGGCCAGATGCCGGAAAGAAAACTGGAGCAGGTAATGCATGATTTCGCAGCCGGTACAAGCGATGTGCTGGTGTGCTCGACCATCATCGAGTCAGGGCTGGATATACCTAACGTCAATACACTTATCATCAATCAGGCCGATAAGCTGGGGTTATACCAGTTGTATCAGTTGCGCGGTCGTGTAGGACGCGGCACCAATCGTGCTTACGCCTATTTTCTTTATAGACAGGGCAAGGAACTTACAGACACAGCGCAGGCTCGGCTTAAAACAATCTTTCAGGCAACTGAGCTTGGTGCCGGTTTCAAGATAGCCATGAGAGATCTGGAGATTCGCGGTGCCGGCAACCTGCTTGGTGCTGAGCAGAGCGGGCATATAGCAGCAGTTGGATTTGATATGTACTCGCGCATGTTGGCCCAGGCCGTAAACGAGCTTAAGGCCGAGGCTGGTCTGGTTGAGGATTCACAGGAAGCGATACCAATGCCGGTGACTATCGATTTGCCTCTGGCGGCGCACATTCCGGAGTACTACGTGGATGATCTGGATGTTCGTTTGGCGCTATATCAGCGGCTCTCCCGCATTGCATCGCCGCAGGAACTTGAGGAGACGATTAAGGAGTTTAAGGACAGATTTGGCGCTCTCCCCGATACGGTCGAAAACCTGTTTTACGCCGTTAGGGTGAAGCTGTTGGTTGGTTATGCAGGCATCGAAAGCATATTTACCGATGGCAATCAGATTATTCTCAAGATGAGGGAAGGGCTGGCCTTGAGCAAGGACAAGCTTACAACCATGGGCGTAAAAGTGGGCACAGGGCTGGTCTGGCTGGATATGAAGTACCTGCGTGAAAGGTGGCGCTCGGTGTTGCTTAAAACTCTGGAAAAAATCGGCGGCCATAATTAGGTAGTCGTCGGTTATTGCCCCCTCCCAAGCTTTATGCTACCAGATTATTGCTTCCCTTTGCCGTTTTTTTCTAATATATGACGTCTACCGCTTCCAGAGAGATGTCTTTATGTTTGATGCATGCTTTGAGTCATTGGCGCAGGGGAAACGCTGTTTCGGCGGGTGTAGTGGTTCCAAGAGCAACTATGTATGGATTCTGCTGCATCAATTTTGAGATTGTTTCGGTTTCAATGTCGTTTTTGTCTCGCTATGTTGTGCGGTGATTAAAGGTGGGCCACTATTTCGGTCAGGCTGCTGATTTTTGGGCAGTCGTCTATTTGGTCAAACATGTTGTTGCGGTCTAAAAGCAATGCTTTGATTCCTACGCCCTGCGCGCCCACAACATCCACGTCGTATTGGTCGCCAACATGTATCGCTTCTGATGCCTTTACTCCCGCTTGTCTGAGGGCGGCCCAGAATATGTGTGGTTGGGGTTTGCCCATTCCCTCGTCTGGCGATGTAACCAGGTAGTCCAGCAGGTCGTACAGGCCTAACTGCTCAAAAGGCGCCTGGCCCTGTTCGGCGTTGGTGATAAGTCCCAGCGTTATACCTTTGGCTCTGAGTGCATCGAATGTTGGCAGAACGTCGTCATACAGCACCAGCTTTTTTGGAGCCTCGTGCATCTGCTTAAATATCTCAAGAGCTGTTTCTTCGGACACATCGAATCCACACTGCTCAAGCACGATGCACTCGTATTCTTCGTAAAACGCCATTTGTTCGTGCGCAGGGCGTTTGAATATTGCTGCGCGGGCGTTTTCCTCGTAAAAAAATACGTCTGCAACCTGCAGGGCCATGCACATGGTCTGATGGTCGGTTACCATACCGTGTGCCGCAAGGGCGGCGATTTGTTGCTCCTCTCGAGGCGGGTCGTAACGCACCAGCGTGTGGTATAGGTCGAAAAATACTGTTTTTATCATAATTTACCTTAAGCTGATTCTATCACATACATGTTTTGGCAACAAATGCGTTTTGTATTGACAAGCAGTTGCCTCTGGCATAGACTTTTTTGGTGATGAGTGTGATGCAGATAAGACAGATCACCACCCCAAAAGAGCAAACCGAACTTGATCAATTCCTGTGGGAAGTTCTGTGGCAGCCGTTTGACTTTGCTCGCGATGTGAGGCAGAAATTCAAGCTTGATAAGCCGCATATTGATCTTGTAGCCTTCGATGGCGATTCAATGATGGGTGCGATTGTGGCATATTATCTATCTGACAGCGAGATTGAAATACGGCACATGGCTGTAAAAAGCGATATGCAAGGCAACTCTGTGGGTAAAAACTTAGTTGATAGACTAATTACATTGGTTACAAATCAGACTATGCAAAGAATCAAGGTATACGCCAGGAGCACATCGCAGGGTTTTTATGCGCGATGCGGGTTTAAGCCTGTTGGCCTCTGTTTTGAAAATCCGCTGTTTGAAAAACATGGCATTAGTATTCAACCCATGCATCTTGATCTGTGATGGATTATCAATTGCCGCCGATCTCATCAAGTATGATACCCGTACGGTGAATTAAGCTGGGGTGATCGCTAAATCCCAGTGCAGCACATACCTGCTCCGGACGTCCTGATATTTTAAGCCTCATACCGATTTGAAACTCGTTGTTTTTGCCTCCTATAACCTGTAAATACTGAACCAGCGCTCTTATATCGTACTCTCGTATCTTCTTGTCTCTCTTGTGCTGCCACTCAATATGCTTAGCATCCAGAAAGCTGTCAACTGCTGATTGTATTTGTTCCGGCGTTTTATCCGACGTAATGGTTACTATGTAGTCTGCTTGATTTGCCCTTGACTGCAATGATGGCACCTTAAGTCCCATCTCGGCAACCTCTAAAATAGAAATACCGTCTGGTAGCTCCTTGCTTATACTGGTAGTCAGGTGATATGGAGATATACGCTGTTCTAGAAATAGATCCAGTAGTTCTCCATCACTGGTGACTCCTACTGCCAGAGGAGATCCCAGTGCCATACGCGGACGTGGGTTAAACCCCTCTGAATATGCAATAGGTATCCCGGCGCGACGCAAAGCACGTTCCCACAGGCGCATCAGATCCAGATGCGATATGTATCGAACCTCAGGGCCACGTGTGAATTTAAGTTGTAATCTCTGTCTACTTACCTTTGGTGATAAGGATTTTACCAATTTTAGTTCCTTCCATTTTGGTCATGGCCATTAGCAGATTCTCGTATTTTATCTGCTCGCCTTCTGCCGGAATATGCCCCATTAGATTAAGCACGAATCCGGCCACAGTTTCGTAATTGCCTTCGGGAAGTGACAAGCCTAATTGCTCATTAGCCTGGTCTACGCGCATACCGCCGTCAACCAGAATAGTGTGTTCATCAATGGTCTCATAGCTTTGTACTTTCCCGATCAGCTCGTCTCCGAAGCGTCCTACAACCTCTTCAGCAAGTTGTTTCATGGTAACCAGCCCGTCTGTACCACCGAATTCGTCCACGACCACCGCGATTTGTATTCCACCGGCCTGCATTTCACTAAACAGTTCTGCGATATGCTTGCTCTCCGGTACGAAGTGCCCTGTATTTGCCAGCTTGGCTACTTTGGACCTGGTATTTATTTTACCTTTGGCTTGAGCCAGAAATACCTCTTTTATGGGAAGGATACCGATAACGTTATCTATCTTCTCTTCATATACTGGAAAGTGTGAATGCGGATGCTCAATATAGATTGCCAGAAATTCAGCCAGAGTGGTGTTTTTTTCTACCCAAACAATGTCGGGTCGAGGAACCATGGCCTCACGCACGTGGCTGTCACCGAATTCGAACACCTTGCCCATCATTGCGGCCTCTGATTTTTCGACCACACCTTCTTCCTGCCCAACGCTTATTATGGTGCGTATTTCAGCTTCACTGGTCAGTGCTTTTTGCTTTGGGTCTCCTCCTACCAATCTGGCCAGTCCTCCTCCAACGAAGTTAAACACTATGGCGAAGGGATACAGTACCCACGAGACGATCTCGATGGGAATGGCGTAGGCAAAGGCCAGACGCTCTCCGTGACGGGTTGCCACGATTTTAGGAGCTATCTCGCTAATGACGAGCAACAGTATAGTTACGATGGCGGTGGCGACAATCATGGCCCAACCGGTAGGCTCTCCATCACTAATAATTTTAATGGCCAGAAGTGTTCCTATAGATGCTGCTGCGGTGTTAAATAAGTTGTTGCCTAAAAGGATAGTGGTTAGCAGTTTGGCCGGTTTTTGCATTATTCTTTGTACTCGTTCGGCCTTGCTTTCTCCTTTTTTTGCCAGATGTTTGAGTCTCAGCTTTTGCAGAGAGATAAACGCTGTTTCAGAGCTGGAGAAAAAAGCTGAGAATATAAGGCAGACGGCTAGTAGAATTCCCAGTACCGTGATACTCATGATTGCTCTCCCGCATTAAAAATTGCCACTGCATTTGGCGTATTACTCAGAATTGACTAACTCTCCAATAAGTCCGTTTTTGTAATGCTTGGTAAGTTTTGCCTCTTGTATTTGATTGGTAATATTGGTTAGGCTTTTGGTGTATATCTTGATGTAGTTATCTGTAAAACCCTCTGTATAGGTCCCGTTTACACTTTCCCATAATACTAGCATGGTTTGTCCAATAAACTTGTTTCTAAAATTGTACGATAGTTCTTTAGCCAACTCCAGCATTTGATTACTACGCTTTTTCTTGACTTGCGGACTTGTTTTATCTGGCATCTGCGCAGCCACCGTATAGGGGCGCGGTGAATAAGGAAACACATGTATGTCGGCAAACTCCATACGTTGGCAAAAGTCGTAGCTTTGTCTGAACTCGGCGTCGGTTTCGCCCGGGAAGCCGACGATTATATCGGTAGTGACGGATAGCGATGGGATTGCTTTTCTGGCAATGGTCACCGCATCTTCAAAATCCGCAGTTGTGTATCCTCTCCCCATCCTCTTTAGTACTGTGTTGCTTCCGCTTTGAAGAGGAAGATGGATATGTCGGCAGATTCGTTCGTCTCTCCACAGTTCAAGCAGCGACGGGGTTATATCGTTTATTTTAAGTGAGGAGAGCCTTAATCGTGAAATGTTGGTTTTAACTATTTTGTCAATCAGTTCTACAATGTTTTCATGGGCACCCACGTGCGTTCCAGTGAGCACTATTTCCCTGAAACCGCTGTTAATAAGTTTCTTAATCTCGCTTAGCACTTGTGATGCTGGCACGCTTTGCTCGCTGCCTCGCACTTGCGGTACGATGCAATAGGTGCAGTTTTGGGTGCAACCGCTTTGTATTTTAAGCATGGCACGGGTGCGAAACCGGCCACTTGCCAGGTTATTGTCGCAGGGCAGATATCCCGCCTGCGCAACTACATCTACAAGATTTTGCTCTTGATGATTGTTAATAACCATGCTAACCCCATCGATATCGCCGATAGTTTCAGCATCGTTCTGAGCGTAACATCCTATGGCAATAACTAATGCATCTGGATTGCGGCGATGAGCCAGTCTTAAAAAATGGCGCGCCTTACGGTCTGCGATGTGGGTTACTGTGCAGGTATTGAGTATATATACGTCGGCATTTTGGTTTGGAGACACAATAACGTATCCGGCTTGAGTAAACTGTCTGGCCAGTGATTCGCTTTCGGCCTGATTCAGTTTACATCCTAGGGTCTGTATGGCTATGGAGGCTGTTTTCATTTCTATATGGTTTCTTAGTAATTTTAATATGTTATTATGTATTGATTATAGTGGTGCGTTTGAAACGCAGTCAAGGCAAAGCTTATGAGTACGATTATATCTTATCTCGTTCATATAATAAGCCTGGGTTATTTTATTCGCAGGTCATGGAGGCGTTATCTGCAGGTAATTGGTAATCTGTTGCTTGGTGCAGTGGATGATAGTGCAGATATAAAGCCGATGGTTAATACTCAGCGCCGTATGCTCTCCGTGCTTTATCGCTTCACAAAACTCAAGCTTATTCGTTTTCATGGCGCAGATGATTGGTTTATTCTGGGAAACTCCTTGTATTTGTTAGACAGATTGAGTAGCGCTATTGAATGTTATGACAAATCACTGAGCATAGATTCGCAAAAATTGTATGTTTGGTATAACAAGGCGCTTGCCCTTAGTTTTATGGGGGAAAGCGCTGCTGCTGTAATCTGCTGGGATGGTTTGCTGGCAATGGATGATCGCTTTACTGAGGCATGGTTTAGTAAGGGTGTGGCACTGGAGCAATTGGGTAAGATATCTGAGGCTTTGACGTGCTATGATCGCGTGATTGAGGTTGATAGTGGGCTTGCTGAGGCCTGGTATAACAAAGGTGTGGTTTTAAGCGAACTGGGTAAGTATGAAGAGGCGGTTGCCAGTTATGATGCGTCTTTGGCGCTACGGGATAAGGATGAAGAAGCGTGGTTTAATAGGGGAGCGGCGCTTAGTGAACTTGAACGATATGATGAAGCTCTTGAGAGTTATCACAAGTCAGTTACTATAAACAGCAAGCTTAAGCATGGATGGAATGGTATTGCTCTTGCGCTGACTGAGCTTGGAAATTATGAAGAGGCTATCAGTCATTACGATAAAGCGCTTGCCGTGGACGATAGATATCAGGATGCGTGGTACAATAAGGGTGTCGCCTTGGATATCATGGGTCGGTATGAGGATGCTCAGGTTTGTTACAATCAGGGCGTTGCTATTGAGAAGATGGTCAGGGATGAGGGGTTGGAGGATTAGCACCAACAAAACTTTGACATATAATAGATTTGCATGTTTGGTTATTATATGATTTAATAATGGACAAATCACATTACATAAAGTTGTGAAAATCAGAAACGAGGGGAGGTGAGCAGGATAATTCTCGTAATTCACCCAGCGTTTTAGGAGGTTAAATAGCATGGGTTTATTGATATTTGGTTTAATTTTAGGGTTTGGTGGTGTAGTGGGGTTGTTCTATGTGCCGGTGCTGGGGATACTCTATGCAGCGGTAGTAGCCGGCATGGCCACTCGTAGCCCAATGAAAGGCCTTTTTGCTGGAGCTGGTGCTAGTGCCATAGTAGGCGCAGTTCTCAAATACTTACCGAGCGGGACCAATATATTGGGCGGAGGGCAAGACGCGTATGATCAATTAATCAGAACGATGTCTGGTGCTGCCCTGAGCTTGGTTGAAAACCAGGGGCTTGTTGATACTTTAAAGGGCGAGTACTGGTTTATTGTGATTGCACTCGCAATATTTGGTGCTGTCGGCGGCTTAATAGGTGGCATTGCCAAGAAAGAGGACTGATACTTTTTAGCAAATGGTCTTGATAATTGAATATAGTATTTTCGTAGGGGGGCTGGATTTAATAATCCGGCCTCCTTTCTTTTATACGTTGGTTATCGCTATCCCCATGGTATCTACAGTTCATATATGTACTATGGAAATTAATACATTATTATTAGTGTAATAGGCTGATCATAGGTGCCATATTAGTAATATGATACAATAGTCTATAATTAATTGACAAAAACTTGTTAAGTTTGATAATATGTAGACAGGTGATTTGAATGGCTAATAGTGATTATTATCATGTACTCGGTGTATCTAGGGATGCAAACGATAAGCAGATAAAACAGGCTTATCGCAAGATGGCGCGTAAGCATCACCCCGATGTGAATAGTGGAGACAAAGCGGCCGAGGGCAAGTTCAAAAAGGTAAATGAGGCATACGAGGTGCTTTCTGATTCCCAGAAGCGCAAGAAGTATGACCGCTATGGGGATAACTGGCAGCACGCAGATCAGTTTGAACAACAGCGTGGTGGTCACAGGTCTGCTCGTCAGAGTCAGTCGTTTGATTTTGGAGGTGGAGGCGGGTTTGAATCTGTCTTTGGTGATCTGTTTGGTGGGGGTAGAGGGGGCTATCGAACGTCGATGCGTGGACAAGACGCGGAATACCCTGTTGAGGTTACACTCAAACAAGCTTTTAACGGAACAACCGAACTGATACAACTGCAAATGGATGATCAATGCCCTAGTTGTGCAGGAAATGGTTGTTACGCCTGCAACGGGCAAGGTTTGACTCGGCAGGTTCATCGTTTTGAGGTTAAGGTCCCTGCGGGAGTAAAGAGCGGCTCAAGAGTTCGTATAGCGGGCAAGGGAGGTTCTGGATATGGTGGAGGCAAGCCGGGTGATCTGTATCTTATTGTATCCGTAAAAGCTCATTCCGGATTCCAGCGGAAGATTGATGATCTGCATACAGAGGCGCCGATTCCACTAACTACAGCTGTTCTTGGTGGAGAGATTAATGTTGCAACTCTGGATAAAAACGTTGTTCTTACAGTTCCCCCTCTAACTCAAAACGGAAAGTCATTTCGTTTAAAGGGTAAGGGTATGCCTCATTTGGGAAAAACGACACGCGGTGATCTTCTGGCAAAAGTTAAAGTGGTACTTCCCAAGGACATTACGGATGAAGAAAAACAGCTCTTTGAAAAACTGCGCGAACTGCAGGGGAGTGTAGAATAATGAGAAAAGATGAAACCGAGCCCTGCTATGTGATAAGTGTTGCCGCCGGTATATTGGGTGTAGGAACTCACACATTACGCCATTATGAAAAAATGGGTTTGGTGGAACCGTCCCGCACCGGAGGCAATATCAGGCTTTATTCTGTACAGGATATTGAGCGGTTGCGCAAAGTTAAAACATTTATGGATGAACTGGGTGTAAACCTGGCTGGCATAGATGTGATTTTGCGTATGAGTGAAAATATTGCTCGTATGGAAGAGCAAATACAGTCAATGGAAAAAGAGATAGAACGGCTCAGGAGACGCGGTTCTTTCTAATATAGCGTTCTTTAACACCTTTTAGGAGTTGATTTATGAAACAGGATAAATTTACAGAAAAAGCGCAGGAGGTGCTGTCCGCCTCGCAAGAGATAGTCCGGCAGTATATGCACTCTCAATGGGATGTAGAGCATATTCTGCTTGCTCTGTTGCAGCAGGAGGGTGGTCTCACTCGCGATATATTAAAAAAACTTGGCGTTAACGTTGATTACGTTAAAAGGCGGGTTGAAGATGTATTGGCAGAGGCTCCCAAGGTGGATGTCGATTATAGTAATACGCAGTTATATGCTACTCCGCGTACAGCTCGTCTGTTTCAGGATGGCAGGGCTGAGGCTGAGAGACTCAAAGATGAGTTTATCGGCATAGAGCATATGTTGATTGCTATCAGCACAGAGCGCGATGGGCAGTTGGCAATTATTCTGCGTGATTTTGGTATTGATCAAGAGAAGGTGTATAAGGCGTTGCAGGAGATACGCGGTTCTCAACGTGTTACGGATGCCAGAGCTGAGAGCAAATATGGCGCATTGGAGAAATATAGCCGTGATCTTACCGCAATGGCGCGTGCCGGCAAGCTTGATCCGGTCATTGGGCGCGATAATGAAATAAAGAGGGTAATGCAGGTACTTACCCGCCGTACGAAGAACAACCCGGTGATTATTGGTGAGGTTGGAGTTGGCAAGACCGCTGTTGTTGAGGGACTTGCACAGAAGATTGTATCTGAAGATGTTCCCGATTCACTTAAAGGCCGGACAGTGCTGGCGCTGGATATGGGTGCACTTGTTGCCGGTAGTAAGTTCCGCGGTGAGTTTGAGGAGCGTCTTAAGGCAGTTATGGATGAGATTCGTCGGGCACAGGGTGATATTGTACTGTTTATTGACGAACTGCACACTGTGGTTGGTGCAGGAGCTGCTGAAGGCTCTGTTGACGCATCCAATATGCTTAAACCTGCTCTTGCTCGAGGAGAACTTCAGTGTGTGGGAGCAACCACTCTTAACGAGTTCAGGCAGCACATTGAAAAGGATGCGGCTCTGGAACGCCGTTTCCAGCCGGTTATGGTTGGAGAACCCAGTGTAGAAGATACCATAGAGATGCTTCATGGCCTGCGTCCCAGATATGAAGCTCATCACAAGATTAAGATTGAGGACTCGGCGCTGGATGCTGCGGCTCGACTTGGCGATCGTTATATCTCCGACAGGTTTTTGCCAGATAAGGCAATTGATTTGATAGATGAGGCTTCATCAAAACTGAGAATTGATGCTGAAAGCGCTCCACCTGAGGTTAAATCACTGGAGCGGGAGCTTCAACAACTCAGTAATGAAGAGGAAGCTGCATCGCAACGTGGCGATTATGAAGCTGCTGCCGAGTGGAGAACACAAAGAATCCAGATGGAGGGTGAATACAACGCTGCTAGGTCAAACTGGACCAGGGATGAGAAGATCGATGGTGTTGTTGATGAAGAAGATATCGCTGAACTGGTCTCCAAGTGGACTGGTATACCTGTTAGCCGAATGCTTGAAGGAGAGGTCGAAAAACTGTTGGAAATGGAAGAACGCCTGCATGAGCGTGTAATCGGGCAGGATGAGGCAATCGTTGCCATCTCTGATGCTATCAGGCGAGCTCGATCTGGCCTTAAGGATCCGAAAAGACCTATAGGCAGTTTCATTTTTCTGGGTCCAACTGGTGTGGGTAAAACAGAGTTGGCCCGGGCTCTGGCGCAGTTTCTTTTTGATGATGAGGAGGCGATGGTCAGGGTGGACATGTCTGAGTACATGGAGAAACACACCGTGTCCCGTCTTATAGGAGCACCTCCTGGATATATTGGATACGATGAGGGCGGCCAGCTTACCGAACTGATACGCCGCCGCCCATATCGCGTGATCCTTTTTGATGAGGTGGAGAAGGCCCATCCCGATGTTTTCAACGTACTGCTGCAGATTCTGGAGGATGGCAGACTTACGGACGGGCATGGCCGTACTGTGGATTTCAAGAATACCGTTATTATTATGACCAGTAACCTTGGTACCGGTGATATGCAGCGCCAGTCTATTGGTTTTGCTCAGGAACAGATGTCATCAAGCGAGAAGCAGCGACTTAAATCATCAATAGAGGGCGCTATAAAACAGACCTTCAGGCCTGAGTTTATTAATAGAATCGACGAGATCATCATATTTGAGCCGCTCACTGAAGATCAGATAAAACAGATCGTTGATCTGCTGATGGATGATGTGAAACAGAGACTGGCAGATCGCGAGATAACCGTGGAGCTTACCGATGAGGTCAAGTCATGGCTGGCCAAAGAGGGATTCGATGCTGCTTTTGGGGCAAGACCGTTGCGCAGAACTATCCAGAGGCAGGTTGAAAATCCGCTGTCAAAAAGAATACTTGCTGGGGAGTTTAAGGCAGGAGATTATGCTATAGTTCGGTTGAAGGATGGCTCGCTATCTTTTGGCAAGAAGAAAATGGTAACTAAAACTGGTTCTAATTGACAGAAAATGAACATTGGTGCTAAAATCCCAAAGTAGAGGCGGTGCGGCGCTTATTTATGTGGCTTGCTGTTAGGTTTTTGTTGATTTAGTTCAGGTTGAACTGGGGTTTACGTGTTATAATACAAGGATAATCGTATGGAATTGAACAGGGGGTAAATAGGTGGGTGCTTTAAATTTTTGGCTGGATGCTGTTATTGTCATTGTTGCATTACTGTTTGGTGTTACCGGATTTAAAATGGGACTTATTAAATCGTTTTTCTTCCTACTTGGAATGTTTTTAGGTATCTTCCTTAGTATCAAGTTTGCCGCTCAGATATCGGAATGGACGATGCGAAATTGGCTATCCAGCGATGGTCTGGCCGATGCCATTACTTGGGCAATTATTATTCTTGTAACGGTAATCATTATCTGGTATTTAGGCAAATACGCTGCCAAGCTTAAAGAGATTGGTTTTTTTGGGCCAATCGATAGGCTGGGTGGATTTGCCATAGGAGTGTTACTTGGTGGTATAATTTGTTGTGCAGCAGTCGTTTTTTTGTTTAGTATAGGGGCAGAAGGTCATGTAGAAAACTCAGAGATTGCCTCACGTGCGCTTAAACCAATAGCTAGTTGGATGGCAGATAATATTCCGGCAACTACGGACCAAGGTTGGATAACTACCGTTAAAAACCATTTTGCTAAGTGGTAGTTATCAATGGTTAATTCTGCGGTTCTAGTGCTAAACCAAAACTATGAGCCGCTTAACGTTTGCAATATGCATCGTGCCGTGATACTGGTTTGGTGTGGCAAGGCCGAAGTTTTAGAAAACGGTCGTGGGCAGCTAAACAGTTTTTCTATCTCGCTAACTATCCCCTCTGTTATACGCTTACATCACAGTATTTATCGTCCGTGGATAAAGCGCAGGCTCACCCGGCGAGAGGTTTTTATTCGTGATGGGTATAAGTGTCAGTACTGCGGTAAACAGATGCACGAACTCACTTTGGATCATATCATCCCACGTCACCGTGGTGGACAGCATACCTGGGATAACGTAACCAGCGCCTGTAAAAAGTGCAACTATAAAAAGGCTGGTAATACTCCCGCTGAAGTGGGGATGAAGCTTCTTAAAAAGCCGTCGCAACCCCGCAATGGCATTCACCACATGGTTTATCCCTATATGGATATCAGGTATGAGTGGAAAAAGTATACACAGGGCTTTCAGTAGCTAGAATGGTGGAACCGGCGCCGGTTTGCGTTTGTGTGCGCTTTTGCTTACCATTGAATCTATGCGAGTACAGGCATCCTCGTTACCATCACCGCAGGCAATGTACGTATCAAGCTGGTCGTAGGTAATGCCCATCTCCGTCTCGTCTGTTTGCCCCGACCACAGTCCGGCTGAAGGTGGTTTATCAATAATCTGCTGCGGGACCCCCAGGTATATCGCCAGTTCCTTGACCTGATTTTTTACCAGATTGCCCATTGGGATGATATCCGAGGCACCGTCTCCGTGCTTGGTGTAGTATCCTACGGTAAGTTCGCTTTTATTGGATGTACCCACCACCAGATAGTTTAGCTGGTTGGCCATGTAATAAACAGTGGTCATGCGCAATCGCGGTTTGAGGTTGACCTGTGCAAGCTTAACTAGCTTCTCATCTGTACCCTGCCTATTTGATACCTTGTTTAGCATTGCATCGTAAATCTCATCCAGAACCACGGTTTCGTTGTCGATATCGAACTTTTGGGCAAGCGCCATCCCGTCGTCATGGTCCTGCTGGTTAGAATGACATGGCATTAAAATGCCGAGAGTGTTTTGCGGAAAGGCCTTTTTGCACAGCACTGCAACGACTGCAGAGTCAATGCCTCCACTCAGTCCCAGCACTGCCCCCTGACATCCGGCTTCGGTTACCTGTTTTTTTATCCAGTTGCTAAGTTTTGCGGCTAGTTCCTTCATAATGATTGTCTATAGAATTGGTAGATATTTCTTTAGTTCGTAATCGGTTACCTGTTTTCTATAGTCCTCGCATTCCATCTTTTTGTTCTTTATGAAGGTATAAAAAATATGATCGCCCAGGCATTTTCTTACCAGCTCACTCTGCTCTAAAATCTCAATCGCTTCATCCAAAGTGCCTGGCAACGTTACGATACCCAGTTCGTTTCTCTTATCTTCACCCATCTCATATATGTTTTCCTCTATCGGCTCCGGCAGTTCGTACTTGTTCTCGATTCCTTCAAGACCGGCGGCCAACATAACTGCAAACGTTAAGTATGGGTTGCAGGCCGGGTCGGGAGAGCGCAGTTCCATCCTGGTAGCTTTTTCATTGCCCGGTTTATACATAGGCACTCTTACCAGATCGGATCGATTGCGTTGTGCCCATGATACATATACCGGCGCTTCATATCCGGGAACCAGTCGTTTGTATGAATTAACCCACTGGTTGGTTATGGCGGTAATCTCCGGTGCATGTCTCATTATACCGGCAATGTACTGTTTAGCAATGAGGGACAGATGACCTTCCGCGTCTTTATCAAAAAAAGCGTTACGATTGCCTTTAAACAGAGACTGGTGTACGTGCATGCCACTGCCGTTTTCGCTGCCTTGTGGCTTGGGCATGAAAGTGGCATATGCACCGTGTTGCAGTGCAATTTCTTTAACTACCAGCCGATAGGTCATAATGGTGTCGGCCATGGTAAGGGCGTCGGCGTACTTCATGTCAATTTCGTGCTGGCTGGGGGCAACCTCGTGATGGCTGAACTCAACCTGCACACCAAGTCCCTCAAGTGCCAGTACGGTATTCCTTCTCAGATCGTTTGCCATATCAAGAGGTGTCAAGTCAAAGTACCCGCCATTATCAAGGCCAACGGTGCTCTCTGAATCTTTGTAGTAGAAAAACTCAAGTTCTGGCCCTACATTAAAGGTATAACCCATGTCAGCAGCTCTTTTGAGGTTGTTTTTTAGGATGTACCTGGGGTCTCCGTCAAATGGCTGTCCGCCTGGATTTTGGATATCGCAGAACATTCTGGCCTCAACGCTTTCCGGTGTGCTCCATTCCACGGGGAATATGGTGAATGTCGATGGATCGGGCATGGCAATCATATCGCTCTCATCGATTCTGGCAAATCCTTCAACGGAGGATCCGTCAAATCCCATTCCGCTTTCAAGGGCTGTTTCAAGCTCGGAAACGGATACCGAGAAGCTCTTCAAAAACCCTAAAATGTCGGTGAACCAGAGCCTGACAAATCTTACGTTATTTTCTTTAACCTGTCTTAGAACATTTTCTTTAGCTTGACTGGTCACGTCGTTCACCTCGTATATTTAATTCGGTTTATAGGCCGATATCCTTGAAAAACTATAGAATACCGCTGGTGGTTTGTCAATTGAATCGACAAGTAAAATGGGCAGTGGTAAAATTATATTGATGAGTGTGATATACGATGTTGTTGTTATAGGAGCGGGTCATGCCGGATGCGAGGCGGCGCTGGCTGCTGCGCGTATGGGTGTAAAAACCTTGCTGCTGACCATGGATTTGGATAACGCAGCTCTTATGCCCTGCAATCCGTCAATAGGCGGACCTGCAAAGGGCCATGTTGTTCGAGAGATTGATGCGCTTGGCGGCCAGATGGCTCGTAATATCGACAAGACGTTTATCCAGATACGAATGCTTAATGCCAGCAAAGGTCCGGCGGTACAGGCGATGCGTGCTCAGGCTGACAAACAGCGTTACATGCTTGAAATGAGAAAGACGCTTGAGGGACAGAGCGGCCTTGCTATTGAGCAGGTGCTGGTTACAGATATCAGCCGTGATGGGGAGTATTTGAGCGTCAAGACCGATAAAGGAACGGCGTATAGATCAAAAACCGTTGTTCTTACTACCGGAACGTCGCTTGACGGTAGAATCATAATTGGTGATTTGAGTTATTCCGGCGGCAGGTCGGGAGAGCAGTCCGCAACCGAACTTTCGGGTAGCTTGAAGAAACTTGGTATTGAGCTGGGTCGGCTTAAAACAGGCACCCCGCCGCGCATTGATGCCAAAACCATCGATTACTCAAAGACGATTATTCAAAATGGCAGTGCCAGTCCTTTGCACTTCAGTTTTGTTAATGACGAAACTCTCGATATCTTCCTGATAGCAAATCCTTATTATCCGCAGGAAGAAACCTCAGAGTGGAGACCGCAGCTGCCCTGCTATTTGGTCAACACCAATGAAAATACACATGAAGTAATACGTGCCAATCTTGATCGGGCGCCGCTTTTTAACGGAACCATACAGGGAGTCGGACCAAGGTATTGCCCTTCTATTGAAGACAAGATAGTGCGGTTTGCGCATAAATCATCTCATGGATTTTTCTTAGAGCCTGAGGGCTGGGAGACTGATGAGGTTTATGTGCAGGGGGCTAATACCAGCTTACCGGAGGATGTGCAACTGGCCATGCTACGCACTATTCCGGCACTTGAGCATGTCAAAATGCTGAAACCCGGATATGCCATCGAATACGATTATGTGCCATCCAGCCAGACGCTATCGTCGTTGGAGTCCAAAGTTGTGCCGGGACTGTATACGGCAGGGCAGGTAAACGGCACATCTGGGTATGAGGAGGCCGCCGGTCAGGGGTTAATCGCCGGTATCAATGCCGCACTCAAAGTTAAAGGCAAAGAGCCTCTCATACTGGGCCGCGATCAGGCGTATATAGGTGTGATGATAGATGATCTGGTTACGCAGAATTTAACCGAGCCCTATAGGCTGTTCACCTCACGGGCGGAGTATCGTCTACTGCTGCGTCAGGACAATGCCGATCTCAGGTTGTCTCACATCGGCCATGAACTGGGACTTATCGACAAGCAGCGTCATCAGTCCGTGGAGCATAAGCGAAAAGCTGTCTCCATCGAGAGACAACGCTTGTCTAAGACCTACCTTAATCTGTCCGATGAACTCGCCCAAAAAATGTCCCAGCGTGGGCTTGCCCCACTTACAAAGAGTGTAAGTGCGCTTGAATATTTGCGCCGCCCTGAGGCTGATTATCAGGCGCTTGCTGATTTGGGATATGGCGATAGTGTCTCTGATGAAGTTGCCCAGCAGGTTGAGATTGAGGCCAAGTATGAGGGGTATATTGGCAAGCAGCTCGACGATGTAAAGCGTGTTGCCAAACTGGAGCAGAAGCGAATACCGGACGGGTTTGATTATGATGGTATTATTGGTTTTCGCAATGAGGCTCAAAACACGTTCAAGCGGTTTTTACCGCAAACGCTGGGCCAGGCATCACGTTTGGCAGGGGTCACTCCTGCTGATATCGCCATACTGCTGGTGCATCTAGAGCGTGGGGTTTAACTGCCCAGTTTCTTGGCTTTTTTGTAACTGGCCATTACCGCTTTGGATATAGTGGCTCGCAAGTTCCTCTTCTCAAGCTTGAGTAGTCCTTCTGCGGTTGTTCCTCCCGGGGACGTTACCATATTGCGCAGCTCTGCCGGGTGTTTGCCAGACTGCTTAACAAACAATGTCGATCCCAATATCGTTTGCAATACAAGCTCTTCGGCTTGCTGTCGCGGCAAACCTATATGCACGGCAGCGTCGGTGAGGGATTCTATTATGAGGTATATGTATGCCGGGCCGCTGCCGCTAATCGCTGTTGCCATATCTATGTATTTCTCATCCTCAAAATAAATCTGCTTGCCCAGCGCGTTAAGTATTGTTGTTGCCATTTCTTCCTGCTCAGTCGTTACCTCGTCAGTGGCTGTCCACACACTCATGCCCTCACTTATCTGCGCAGGTGTATTTGGCATCACTCTGACCACGATGTCGTGTTTCAGCCCCTTGCTTATGGTTTTAGTGGTTGCTCCAGCTATGATCGATATCACCAGTTGATCTTCTGCCATCTTTCCCCTCAGTCCTTCCAGAACACTACTTAGTATCTGAGGTTTTATGGCAAGTATTACGACATCTACGTTTTTGACTGCTTTAGCATTGTCCCCAACTGTTTTTACTTTGAGTTCTTTTGCAATGCTTTTCTGCTTTGCCGTATCTATATCGCTTACAACGATGTCGCTGGGATCGGCGATCTTTTTCTCGATTATTGCTTTGATGATGGCGCCGCCCATGTTTCCGCCGCCGATAAACGCGATTTTCATGTTTCTCTCCTTTTTTATCGAGTCAAAACTAAAGTCTGGGGCCAAAAATGGCCCGCCCTATTCTGACCATAGTCGAACCTTCTTCGATTGCTACTTCGTAATCATCGGTCATACCCATAGAAAGATGTTTCAATCCGAGGCTGTCCCGTAGTTGCTTTAGCTTACTAAATACCGGCCTTGCCTCTTCCTGATCACCAACAATGGGTGCCATGGTCATCAGTCCTGCCACTTCAATGTTTGACAGTTCGCTTATTGCATTTAATGCTTGAGGAAGTTCTTCTGCTGTGAAACCACCTTTGCTTTCCTCACCGGCCACGTTGACCTGAAGCAGAACTTGGATGGGCCGGTCTGCCTGCTTGCTGATGGCACGGACTAGCTTAATGGAATCCACGCTGTGTATTATATCGAAAAGCTTAACCGCTGATTTTACTTTATTTGTTTGCAAATGCCCGATCAGATGCCACGTCGGTTTAATATGAGACAGGCTGACCAATTTCTCCTCTGCCTCCTGCACTCTGTTTTCGCCGAAGTCGTTTTGCCCTGCCTCAAAAGCGGTCTCTATCGCTTCCGCAGGGCGTGTTTTGCTAACTGCTACAAGCGTAACTTCGTCTGGTGAGCGTTTTGCTTTTTGGCATGCTTTTGCAATACGCTCTTTTATCTGCTCTATATTGTTTTTAATATCTGGCATGTTGCTAGTCCTGTTTAAGTGCCGATGTAAGTTCCCGTATCAGTTGATCGCTAGAAACTCCGTTATCAATGTGTTGCCATGGTAGTTGCTCATCCGTTGGTATTTGCCGCCCAGCGTAGTCTTCAGCTCTAAGCTCAAACTTGGCCATAGAGCGTTTCCATTCGGCCAGCGTGTTTGCCTTCATATCGATAAGCACGTCGGCTAACCTCGCATCCCCTCGTGACAGTATGGCCTGCACTTGAGACCACTTGCTGCCCTCGCCCTTAACCTCAATGTTTTTGTTTTTAAGGGCTGTTTTAATGGCCGTGACCCTTTTATTTATAATATCAGGTGCGGTCATTGGAAGCCACTGGAACGGGGTCTGCGCCTTGGGTATAAACGGCGTTACGTTGACCATCAGCCTGGTTGATTTGCTCACTTTGTTAACTGCTTGCCTACAGGCTATTGCCAGCCGGGCAAGCTCTCCAATATCATCATCTGTCTCTGTGGGCAGGCCAATCATGAAGTACAGTTTGATCTGTTTTATATTATACGCAGCTGCCATATCCACCGCTGCTAAAATGTCATCCTCACTTATACCTTTTTTAATAGCCTTGCGTAGTCTTTCAGATCCCGCTTCAGGTGCTAATGTTACTGTTCTGGTAACTCCACCGGCAATAGCTTTTAGCATCACTTCGGACAGGGGCTTGATACGCAATGAACTTAAGGATATATCGGCACCGAGGCCGGTCAGATCTGAAGTGATTTGCTCGATCTGCGGGTGATCTGATATAGCTGATCCTACCAGTCCCAATCGCTTTTTGTATGTTAGCCCTTCTTTTGCTGCCTCAATAAGCGTTTCTTTAGAACGCCATCTCATGGGCTTGAAGATGCAACCCGCCATGCAGAAGCGACAACCACGATTGCATCCGCGTGATACCTCCATGAGGTATAGATTGCCGAACTCGGTATTGGGAGTTAGTACCGTGGACACTGTCGAGAAAACGTTGATATCCTGCGCCCATTGCCTCTGTACGGGCTTATGAGGCCCAAAGTTGGGTGTATATATGCCCGGCACTTGCGATAGGGCTTCCAGCAGGGCTGACCGGTCATCTTGATCTGTCTGGCCAAGTATGTCGATAACGTTTGGAAGTATGGCCTCGGCCTCACCGATTGCTATACAGTCGAATATAGGTGCCAGTGGTTCGGGATTGGCAGTTACGGGCGGACCACCTGCTATCAGCAGCGGATAACTGTCATCGCGGTCTTTGGCCAGTGGCGGTATGCCACATGTTTCAAGTATTCGCGCAATGTTCAAATAATCAAGCTCGTATGATATAGAGAAGGCAATCACGGCAAATTCGCCAAGCTCCTGCTGTGTTTCAAGGCTTATAGATTTTAACTCTTGTCTGGGGTCACGGCGTCTGTCATGCTGCCAGTTGGCAAAGGCGCGTTCGCAAACGATGTTTTCGTAGTTGTTAAGCAATCCATAGATGGTCTGAAAACCGAGGTTAGACATACCGATGTAGTATGAGTTGGGGTAGACCAGTGCAATTGGTATGCGCCCGCCCCAGTCCTTTATTATGGTGCCTTGCTCCTGCTCCAGAAGCTTAAGTGCCTGTTTTACATATTCCCAAACCATAGCCAGATTATATAGCCTGTATCCTAAAAAGGCGAGTGCAAGCTGAAATAAACCAGCATCTCGTGGTATAGTTAGGTGTGATGAAAAATGCACTTTTTATGCTTTTTCGGAGGTATTGATTGATAACACCAGTGCAACAGAAGATAAGAGATAAAACGATAACCCCTCAAAAGTGGGCCGAGATGGTGAAATCCGGTGACTGGATCTGTCTGGGCGGGGCCGGTGCAGACGGCGTTGCCTGCCCTGATGCTTTAGTCGATAGAATTGGCGACGGGCAGGGAATGGTTAAAGATATAGAGCTGTGGTCTTACGGACATTTCAACCCGATGCGCTTTCACTCTGTTGACCCGCAGGAGCGGTATCATCTGCATCATGAAGGTTTCTTTTTTCCGTGGGCGCGCAAACAGCGTGATGAATCTGGAACGATAGATCATATTTCATGGGAATGGGCGATGGGGCTTTGGCAGTCGTACTACAGATTCTTTCATAGGCAAAAGAGCAAGCGAGGGTTGGACTGGACGGTGATCTCCTGCAGTCCACCTGAGGGTGGCTATTTCAACTTCTCCTATAGTACCGGTGGTGCTATGGCCTGGGCTCAGAGCGCCAAGAAATTGGTGCTTGAAGTTCGTCAGGATTATCCGTGGGCAGAAGGTGGTGCCAATAACCTGATACACATAGACGACGTTGATTATATAGTCGAAGTTGACATGGATAAGTATCCCTGGCCGCAGCACGAGGAAGCCGAACCGGGTGAAGCTGAGTGCAAAATTGCCGAAAACATACTATCGATAATGCAGGATGGCGACTGCATTCAACTGGGCATTGGCGGTCTTCCAACGGCAGTGGCTCGAGCAATATCTCAATGTGGTCTCAAGAATTTGGGCGTACATACCGAGATGTTGCAGGAGGGGTTGATAGCCCTTATCGAGTCCGGCGCGGTGGATAATTCACAAAAAGCCATTGATCGTGGTCGAAGCGTTTGGGGATTTGCTCTGCCGCTTAATTTGCAGCGATACTACGATTTTGTGCACCACAACAAGTCATTGGCGGTGTACGATGTTAATTACACCAACAACATCAAGCAGTTAAGCCAGATAGATAATATGGTAGCCATAGATAATTTTCTGGCAGTGGATTTACAGGGGAGGATATCAGCCAGTTATTACAATGCGCGTCCTATATCCGGCACTGGCGGGTTCTTTCAGTTCCTTGCCTTTTGTGCCCTTTCCAAGGGTGGTAGGTCGATTGCCACCGCTACATCGACCAATGAGGTTAAGGGGAAACTGGTCTCAAGGATCGTTCCCACTTTGCCTGGCGGCAGCAATGTTGATGTGCCGGAGCATCTGGTTTCGTGGGTTGCCACAGAGTACGGCATGGTTAATCTGTGGGGACTGAGCTCGTATGAAAGAGCCAGGGCATTAATATCGATCGCTCACCCTGATTTCAGGGACGATCTGGAACGTGATGCACAGCGTCTTAATCTTAAACCGAGGCATTTCCCGACGGCTATGGTTGGGCCGGAAAGGCGCTATCCGGATTATGAGGAGCGCCGTGATTTCAAATTGCCTTATACCGAAGATTGGCAGTACTTTGACTACGATATCTAAACGTGTGAGGTGCGATTAATTGTCAGCAAGTAAGATGGTAATCGTCTCCAACTACTCGTATGAGCAGGATAACTACAGCCTGCTTGGCCCCCAGACGGCCGCAACTATTGTCGAAGATAATACTGATTATGAATGCAACGTTTTGGCTATCGGGCGGGACTTTGATAAAAAACTTGCCAAGGCTTGCATCGCAAAGCTGTTGGACGGTAGCAAACCAATTGTCGGCTTTGGGCATCTGGCTGAACGGCGTGATCTGTACGATCTGGCGCGTGAGCTAAAAGAAGAAGGCGCTGTCACAATCCTGGGTGGTCCGCAGTCGAACGTAAATTTTTTGGGTGAGGTTGACTGGCAACAGTATGATCACAGATTCCATGGCTTAAAAGATGCATTTACTTTTGCGATTCACGGTCCTGCTGAGCAGCTGATACCGTTTCTAAATTCGGATGATGGGCAGTATCAACAGGTAAACGGTGTGCTGTATTGGGCCAACGGCGAATACATCGTTAATCCTGAAAACAAATGGGACGAGGCGAATCTGAAGCGTATTAGATGGGATAACATTTACGGCATTGGGGCAGACGGCCCGGAGCCGATCAAGGTTAACAGTGTTCAGGTACTGCACCAGCTTGGTTGCCCATACGCCGCAAAAAAAACGCAGGTTGCCGTCGACTACCCCACCAATGTCCATAACAAGCCTTTTGGTAAAACCGGCAGCATTACTATTGATACATGCGGCTGCAGTTTTTGTGATGTGGCAAGAGATAAGGGACTGGCCATCAGACTGTCTATGGATGCGGTACTCGAGCAGATAGCAAATATTCCTGAAAATGATGATGGTAAAAAAGTTCCTTTTGAACTAATAAACGAAAACCCCTTTCCCGTTTTGCGCGAGCTTCTTGAAAATATCCGGGCCAGAGGGCTAGATATTTCTCAGATTAATCTTGTTGCCAGAGCAGACTGGCTTGTCAAAGGTGAAGAAAAGTTGCGGGATGGCTTGAGTTTGGCACAGTCTATGGACGTGCGGGTTTTAATGTCTGGTGTTGGCTTTGAATCATTCTCTGATACTATTTTGCGTAATTTAAATAAGGGTTATACCTCAAAAACAAATATTGAAGCGGTACAGCTTATGAGGAAACTGAAGGGAGAATATCCCGACAGCTTTGCATATGCGTCATCAGATGGTGCAATCCACGGCTTTATTCATCCTACGCCATGGGATAGTGCCGACACGAAGCGCGATATGTACAGGAATATCGCTATTTACGGACTCGACAAGGATATCTTGCCTTCCACCAGCGTTCCGCTTATCATTCATCACGCCTGCTGGCTTGCTGACTGGATAAGAGCGCTTGAGCTAAAAGAGGGCATAACTCTCAATAGATCTGGCTCGCTTATAGAATGGTGGTAAATATAGAGGTTAAGTGTGGTCACTGAAAACTTGTTGAAAAGGGTCAAACTCGCTGTTGGCAAGAGCTTGCCTGACGGTGGTTCTTTGGTTGTCGCCGTTTCCGGCGGAGCCGACTCCGTTTGCCTGCTACATACCTTGATACAACTTCAAGAAGAGTTGAATCTTAAGCTGCATATCGCTCATCTCAACCACTGCCTGCGCGGTGCAGAATCAGACGCAGACGCACAGTACGTTGCCGATCTGTCTGGCAAACTTAGCCTCCCATGTACAGTCGAAAAACGCGATATCATTGCTTACGGCAATACCTCGTCAGTTGAGGATAAAGCACGCCATGCCCGCTATACGTTTTTATCACAAGTGGCTAAGTCTGTTGGAGCAAGCGCAGTTGCAGTCGCCCATACCGCTGATGATCAGGTAGAGACTATGTTAATGCACCTGGTACGTGGTAGCGGGCTTGCCGGTTTACGTGGGATGAAGCAGGCCGATGTCTGGAAACCGTCTGCTGATGAACCAGAAACTAACATCATAAGGCCGTTGCTTGGGGTTGGCAGAAATGAAGTTGAGGATTACTGCTGCGACAATAGCCTTGAGCCTCGCGTTGACTCATCAAACCAGTCACCAAAATATTTAAGAAACAGGTTTCGCCATGAGTTAACCCCATTGCTCAAGGAGTATAACGCAAATTTCGGTGATTCTCTGTTGCGATTGTCCAGTGTTGTGACTGACCAAATTGAGCTTCTGGATGGACAGGTGGCTCAGGTTTGGGATGAGGTTGTTACTCAGGAGAATCATATTATTTATATCGATAGAGATGCTTTTGGCGGGTTGCCTGCTGCCGTAAAACGCCATCTGGTCAGGTGTGTGCTGGAGCGGTTGGCCGGAACTCTTGCCGATATCCAATCGATTCATATTGAGGATATGCTTAATATGATGAGCAAACCTGTAGGCAAGAGGCTGTCACTGCCATACGAACTGGTAATGGTCAATGGTTACGAATCCAGCATAGTAAGACCTGAAGATTCGATTACAGCACAAGACGAAGTATTGGATGGTGAATATCGCTTGAACGTGCCGGGTCAGACCGACATTCCAGGTTGGAAGATCAATGCCTCTGTTATAAATAAAAATGTGAAAACTGACTCAAAGTATGTTGAATACTTTGATTACGATGTAATTGGACAAAAGCTGATGGTGCGTGGCCGCAGGCAGTCTGATAAATTCAGGCCGCTGGGAATGCAAGGCAGTAAAAGCCTCAAGGACTTTATGGTAGATGTTAAGGTTTCCAAAGCCAAGCGTGATGCTATTCCCATCGTTTGCTCCCCAGAACACATTATCTGGGTCGTGGGGAGCCGCATCGATGAGCGCGCCAAAGTATCAGCTTCAACCAAACGTGTTCTTAAGGTAGAGTTTGAGAGAGTTCATATTGACAGTGCACATTCAAATAGTTTAGATTAACGTAAGTTAAGTGGGGCAAGTTATGAGCGCATCTGCAACTAAAAAAGATAAAAACCTCAATATAAAAACTACTACTTACGGTAAATTGACGTGGCTTAATATCGAGAATCCAACCGCCAAGGAAACTGAGTATTTAGCTAAGAATTATCCTTTTCATTCGCTGGATCTGGATGACTGCTTGAGTAGAATCCAGCGTCCAAAGATTGATAAGTATGAAACATATTTATTTACCGTGCTTCACTTCCCTTTATATAACAAAGAGGCCAGGGTAACAACTGCGAGCCAGGTATCCATCTTTATTGGTGAGGATTACCTTATAACGCTGCACACAGGTACTCTTAAGCCGCTTGCCAAGCTGTTTGTAGATTGCCTCAATAACGAGCGTTCACGCAAAGAATATATGGGGCGCAGTTCAAGTTATCTGCTCTACTGTATACTCGATCGATTGATTAATTCCTGTTTTCCAATTTTATACAAGATATCGGAAAACATTGAAAACGTTGAAGATGATATCTTTGCTGAGGGCAAACGGGAAACGGTAAGAGAGCTCTCTATTCTCAGGCGAGACGTTATTGCTTTCAGGCGCATAATAAAACCTCAAACCGAGGTGTTTGAGCTTCTTGAGAGCGAAGACTGGCCGGTTATCAAAGTTGATCCCGAGGTGTACTTTGGTGATATAGCTGATCACGCCCGTAAGATTCAGGATACGCTTGATGACTACAAGGATGTTCTGGAGGGGCTCAACGATACCAATAACACGCTTTATTCATTCCGCACCAACCAGGTGATTCGCGTGCTGACCATTATTTCTACTATAATGCTTCCCTTGGCCCTAATAGCAGGTATTTCGGGTATGAACATTTGGCCGTTTACATCGGATGGTCCGGGCTGGCCCACGTTTGTTGGAGTGGTGGTTATCATGGCGGCTATTACCGGTGGAATGCTTGTTTTATTTAGACGTAAGCGATGGATTTAGTAGTTAAAGTTTCGCATATGGGACACTCAGGGCAATTTCACCCCTTTATACTGATCACAGACTAAAGGATTTATAAGTGGAAATCAGGTTTTTAGGTGTACATAACCTTGAGTCGGCTGATACCAAACTTATGTCACTGCTGATAGATAGCATGTTGGCTTTAGATGCCGGAAGTATTACCTCAACCTTGTCTTTTGAAGAACAGCAGCGTATAAAATCCATTCTCATTTCACATCACCACTTCGATCATGTTCGTGATCTGGCTACGTTGGGCCTTGCCAATCTGGACTGGGGCACGAAGAAGCTATATTCGATGCAAGAAGTGCTTGACGTGATTTCCGGTAACCTTCTAAATGGTGTGCATTATCCTGAGATGACACAGATTCCCACACCTGAAAACCCGTCGTTGCTTCCATGCGTTATCAATGTGGGTGAACCGATGAATATTGATGGCTACAGCGTTCTTGCTTTACCGATGGTTCATGGCATACCAACCGTTGGGTATGAGGTAACCGACGGTGAAGGCAAGTCGATTTTTTACACCTCTGATACCACACAAGGAATTGATGATTGCTGGCAGCATGTTTCCCCAGATCTGCTGGTAATCGAAACAACGCTATCTGATAGCATGAGAGATTCAGCGATAAAATCGAAACACATGTGCCCTAGTCTTCTTGCTGAAACGTTGCTCGGGTTTAAAAAGGCAAAGGGACATATTCCCCCAACCGTTGTTGTGCATATGAATCCTGCCTACGAAGAGCAGATAGGCAAAGAAATTGCAATGGCCAGCAAAGAGATTGATGCTGATATCCTACTTGGCTACGAGGGGATGTCCATCGTTATCTAGCCTCGTTTTTTATGCTGACCGTATAGACCTGATAATCTCCTTTATGCTTGGCCGTTTGCCGTACATTAGCAGATACGTACGGAATACCTTGGATGACAGCCACATCAGTAAGGCCACAGAGCAAGTCAGGATCAGCAAACTTACAGTTGTTTCCCATGCAGACAGAGTTCCTCCGGAAATCCTTATCATGGATGTTATGGGTGCTGTAAATGGAAACATCGTTAGTATCCTGGAGGCTATGTGAGTCGGGTTGGTTGTAATCAGGTACATGAGCATCATTGGCAACACTGCGGATGGTGTGGTGACCATACTTGACCAGCTTTGTCCCTCCCTCGATGTACGTACAATGGAGCCGATTGCAGCAAATATGGTGCCCAGTAAAAGATAGCCAAGTATGAAATATATTATTCCCAAAAACAGCGTGCCAATTGGTATAGAAAGCTCACTGAATATAGGTATGTTTACTGCTGCAAATTTGGCAGCGGCCATAACCGAACCTAACCATATTGCTATTTGTAGTAGTCCGGCAGCTCCCAGTCCCAGCACTTTACCCACCAGCAATTGACCGGCCGAAACCGATGAAAGCAGTATCTCGATAACCCTATTTTCTTTCTCCTCAGATACGCTTTGCAGCAGGTAACCCGATGTGAAGAATATGGAGAACATGAACAGGAATGCGAAGATGTAGGGGAGAAAGTACATTGCTATCGGGTCCTGCCCTGTAGCTATTTCTCCGTTCGTATCCAGTCTGACGGAAATTGGTGCGAATGGAATTTTAGCTCTGTTCAGTATTTGCTCGCTGACCGATTCGGTAAGAAGGTTATCAAGCAGGAAATTTTTTACGCTTGAGACAGTACTTGATGGTAGCTCAATTTCTCTTTTCAGGGTATATCTTTCAATCTGTCTGCCCTCTAAATATTCACTATGGATGAAGATGTAACTGTCAATAGTCTCCGCCAATAATGCACTTTTAGCGCTGTCGACGGTATCGTATTCATTGAAAATGACATTGTCCTGGCTATGGTAATCATCGAATATATCGGTCTCATCTACGTACCCTATGTATATCTGATCCGGTGTAGATGGTTGTGCCCAGCGCTGAATCCCGTTGTAAATAACAAATGCAAGTATTAGCAGGAGCGGAATACTTATGGTGATCAGAATATAGGATTTTCTCTTAATAGTGTGGAGGAATTCGTGCCTGAGTATGGTCATCGCTTTTTTCATCATCTTGCTTCCTCCACTACCTGAATGAAAATATCGTTTAGCGACGGAATCGCATTCTCGAATCTGTCGATCTTAACACCATCGCTGACCAGTGCACTTAGCACGGTTTGAGGCGTAGCGTTTTGCTTGAGATACAGTTCGGAATGTCCGTCGTGTTGTTTTACTTTATCAACGCCAGTGATTTCTATTGGCAGGCGGTCGCACTCAACAAAAACGGAATTGTTTCTGTACTTTGTTTTGATGTCCGCAAGATTGCCATAGAGCATTGAGCGTCCCTGATTAATCATTAGTATCCTGTCGCACATCTCTTCAACCTCGTTCATCAGGTGCGTGCTCAAGATGATGGATTTACCTTTGTTTCTCATTTCAAGCACTATGTCTTTTAGCAGTTTGGTGTTTACCGGATCGAGGTTGGCAAACGGCTCATCCAGCACCATTATTTCTGGATCGTGCTGAATGGTAATCAGAAACTGGATTAGCTGGCTCATGCCACGGCTCAACTCCTCCACCTTTTTGTCTTTGTGCTGTCCCATGCCCACTTTTTCAAGCAGCTCAATCGCCTTTGCTTTTGCCGGAGTTGTCGGGACGCCTTTGAGTGCAGCCATATAGATTAGTGACTCTATCACCGTGAGTTTTTTGTACATACCTCTTTCTTCTGGAAGATAGCCGATTTTATCTTTAGCTTCATCATTAAATCGCTGGCCAAGTACAGTGATATCACCTGAATCCGGTTTTAGGATATCCATTATCATCCTGATGGTGGTGGTTTTACCTGCCCCGTTTGGGCCAACCATGCCGAATATCTCACCACTGTTCAAGCTGAAAGATACATCATCTACGACTTTATGCGCATTAAACGATTTGCTAATGTTTTGAACCTCGAGGTTGCTAATATCCATTATCGGTCTCTTTCTAATTCCTAATCGTCTATTTTAAAATTACTCGTCATATTTAAACACATCCTCTACGTTTGTGCCAAATACCCGGGAAAGTTTGAATGCCAGCGATAGCGATGGCACGTATTTGCCTGCCTCAATTGCTATGATTGTTTGACGGGTGCATTCGGCCCGGTTGGCCAGTTCCTGCTGCGACATTTCGCCATTTTCAAAGCGAAGTCTTCTAATATTATTCGTTATCCTGTTATTCCTGACCATTTACGTGTCCCATGCGCCAGTAACCAATAAGGATACCGGCTGATTGAGCTATTGTACTGATAACCAGCGTAGATATCAGTATCAGCGTCAGGTAAATAACCGGCACTCCTTTATCGCCAAAAACCTCTGTTAGTGCTATTACCCATGCTACCAGCGAAAATAGAATTGCCAAATATTGAACCCTTGGAGCCCTTTCCAATATCAGCTTGTCCCGCTCATCAACCTGCTTCGATTTTCTGATAACAGGATTCATAATTATAAGATAGGTCAAAGGTGTGCCTACCCACAGGGCATATACGGCTAACCTTAACCCCAGGTTTTCATCAAAGGTAGTCACATCACCACTGGCGACAAAAACTGCAACAAGGGCAATTGCAAAGACAATGCCTATTACCAAACTGTACCATGCTCTTTTTTGTAAAGGTGCCATGGTCATACCCTCCTTCTCATATATCTGGTGTAAAGTGTAGTAGACTATATGTAACATATAATTAACTTATTGTCAAGAAAACATTACATTGGTGTTCAAAACAAAGGCCTATTCAATTGAAATAGGCCTGCTTATTGCTATGGGCTATGACACTGGTCTTAAAGGCTGTCTATATAACTGACCAGATTTTGGATACTGTCCATCTCTTTCATCTTGTCAAAGTCTATCTCAACATCGGTGGCGCTTTCAATGCCAACTATTATCTGTACCCAATGCAGTGAGTCGGCTTTTATGTCTTTGAGCAGGGTTTCTGCCTTGATATCATCCTGGTTGCAGTGGGTTATTTTAGCCATTACGCTTGTAACAGTATCCAGAGTGGACATGAGTTTCCTCCCAATAAATAATCAGTTAGCTATCCGGAAGTGTTTTCTTGATCTTTGCCAGTTCCGCACGCAGGTTGTTGATAAATCCCGTTTCCCAAGCATGCTTCATCTGCTTGATGGTGCCGACTATTTGCTGTGCTTTGCTGCGGCCATGCGTTATGCCAAAAAGCCCGTCTACGCCCAGCAGCGGACCTCCGCCCATGGACATGCCCGGACTCAGTATGCCGTATATCTTGTTGGCGGTTGATTGCAGGTCCTCCGGCGAGAGCTTATCTTTCATCTCCTTAAGGAACCAGCCCATCATCGATTGTCCAATGCCTTCGCAGAATTTGGTCAGTATATTGCCTACAAAGCCGTCGGTTACAACTACGTTGGCCTTGCCTGCAGGAATGTCCAACCCTTCTACGTTACCTATGAAATTAAGCCCACTGTTTTTCAGCAGATTATATGCTTCCTTGGAAAAATCGTTGCCCTTACCTTCTTCTGCACCCACGTTAAGCAGTCCGATGGTGGGGTTATCAACGCCGTGGAATGTTTTGGCATAAACGCTGCCAATGGCGGCAAACTCCACTGTCTGGTATGGCTGACAGCCTACGTTAGCTCCCAGGTCCAGAATCACGGTATCGGGAGCCAGCCTGAAAAAGGCACCGCCCGCTACAGGTCGCTCAATGCCTGGGAGTGTTCCCAGATATTGAAAGGCACTTACCATACAGGCCCCTGTCGAGCCGGCGCTTAGTGTTGCATCAGCCTTGCCCTCTTTGACAAGCCTTGTCGCCAGTGCCACCGAGCTGTTGGGCTTGCGCATTACGGCTATGGCCGGTGCCTCGCCATCAGCTATCTGCTGGGTTGCCTCCACCACGCTAACCGGTAGTCCAGCTGTATCCAGCTTGGCAAGCTCGACCTCAACCGGCTCTTTAAGACCTACTATGATTGCTTCAATATCGAGTTCTTTTGCGCCTTCAACAGCGCCTTTTATTATTTCTGAAGGGGCGTAGTCTCCCCCCATGGCATCTATGGTTATTTTGAATTTGCTCATGCCGCCTCCGGTAGTAAAAGATTAACCCTTAGTTTTTAAAAGATTGTATTTGTCTCTGGCAAAAAGTGCTGCACCCAGTGCTCCCACCAGTTGTGGGTCTTCACACAGCAGCGGCTCAAGTCCTACCTTTTCGGCCGCTTTGGCCACCATGCCCTTGTTTTTGGAGATACCGCCAGTAATGGTGAAGTCCTTCTGGATACCTACTCTTTTGAGCAGATTATAACTGCGTGTACTTATAGCCTCGTTGAGCCCTGCCAGAATGTCTTTTTTGGCCGCACCCTGCTTGAGATATTTGATGGCATCTGTTTTGGCAAATACGGCGCAGATGGTGTTGAACGGTATGGCTGTAGTCGACTCAAGTGCCACATCGCCGATCTCAGACAGCGGAATGTTTAAAACATCTGCTATCATCTCTAAGAATCGTCCGGTTCCGCCTGCACATTTGTCGTTCATAACAAAGCTGGTTACACGCCCCTGGCCATCGCAGGCAATCCCTTTACAGTCCTGTCCACCCATGTCCAGTATCAGGCGCACTGATGGAAAGTACCAATTGATGCCCTTGGCATGGCAGCTTATCTCCGACACATTTGCTTTGGCAAATGGAACAAGAACCCTGCCGTAGCCCGTAGCAAGGATGTAGTCGATGTCTTCTATCGCAATGCCTGTGCCCTCAAGTGCGGTGTTTATAGCCATGTAGGCTGTTTTAACACTCTCCGGCCCGGTGTCCTGTATGGTCGATGCAAAGATGGCATCATCCTTCATCACCACTACTTTAGCGGCGCGCGATCCTATATCTATTCCACCGAATAACACTACTTAGCACCTTTTTCTATTTGTTCCTGCGCTATAATGGCGGCCCCCAGTGCCACGATGCTCTGTGCGTTGTCGGGAACCAGCACTTTAAAGCCCAGTTCCTGCTCAAGTATATTGATAAGTCCTTTATTTTGGGCAACACCGCCGGTAACAACCACGTCTTTTTCTATTCCCACACGTTTGCATAGCGCCATAAGCCTGCTGACAATTGAGTAGTATATTCCGGCAGCGATATCGGCCATTGGAGTCGGTGGGTCGCGGTGTACGTGTGATATAACCTCTGATTCGGCAAAAACGGCGCATGTTCCGGATATCTCCGGTCTGGTTTTAGCGTCAAGCGATAGCTCAGACATATCCTCCAGTGAGATTTGCATCAGCTTTGCCATCTGTTTAACGAATACCCCGGTTCCGGCAGCGCATTTGTCATGACTGGCCTGGTCCTTAAGTTTGCCTCGCTCGTTTATCTTAAAGACTATGCCGCTTTCAGCTCCTATGTCGATTCCCATTCTGGCCGACGAGTAAAGGTGATATATGCCGCGCGCAAGGCAGGAGCTGATAGCCTTGCTTTTCTGACTTATGGATGTCGCTTTGCCTCCGGCGCCGGTGGAAATAATGTAATAGTCGCCGTTCAGATTGATATTAGCTTGCCCCAGCGCTCGTGCGACAGCCACTTTAGCACTTGTATCAGCCTCGTCGTCAGAGTCGACAACGCATGATGTTTCAATCACACCATTATTAAGCACGACAACCTTGGTAGTAAGGCTTCCTATGTCTATACCTAGTGCTTTCATTAGTAGTCTTCCAGCAGCTCGAAAAAGCCCTCGAACTTCTCTCTTATATCTTCCTGGCTCATCATAGTAGGGTCAACCACGTCGCTATCCAGTGTGAGCATTGGGATGTCTATTTCACTCAGAGTGTCTTTGAGCAGTTTGATTAAGGCGCATGTTTGCCTGCATCCGGTGTCGGCGTAGAATACCGCACCGTCTATCTTGTATTGCTTAGCCAGATCAGACACACGCTGTATTTTGGCATCTGTCATGGGGCCGTACATCTGAACCTCAGGTATCATGTACGACTTCTGGGCTACGCTTTCAAGTGGTTTTGATGGATCCAGTTTGCCATCGGCCCAGTAGGTGAAAAAGGGTTCGATCACACTTACCGCGCCGAACTCATGCGACATTTTCTCCAGAAAACTCATCAGGTACATGGGTGGGACGAACAGGCTCATTAGGCGAAAACGTTCGTTTTCAACAGCGCCTGTTTTGGCATTCACCTTTTCTTTTAACTCATCACGCAGTGTTTCAAGATACAGGGTTGCTTCCGGTTGGCCTGGGAATAGATAATCAAGTGTCAGCAGCTCTAAAAACCCTTGGGGGCTGAATGGCGTCGGTACTGCTTTGCGCAACTCGCATATCTCTCTATTAAGCTTGATCTGCTTGTCCATTTCTGCAACTAACTGAGAAAGTTTATCCCAGTCCATTTTTCTGCCAGACTGATCCTGTAGAAAATCGATCATACCTTGAAGCTCACCGATAAGATAATTGCGTTCCTGCTCACTCTCCTGAAACGGGTGATCCAGAAAATAGCCTGGGCAACCGCAAAGTTCCATTATAAGCTCGCCGCTCTTGGCGGTATTGTCGCAGATAAGATTAGACCAAAGCATCACATCGGGGTCGGGCAAGGCTTTTATGGTAAATGCTCCGGCAATGCCCCGGTGCGGTGTACATATTTCGGATGCCAGTCCCGCCTCGGCGCCAGCCGTTACCAGTTCAGTAGCCTCTCCGGTGAAAAGCGCGGTCATCCATGTAGTGGATTCAGTGTGCATGGGCACTATGTTCATGGCATACAGTATCTCAGTGGGGAAGAAAACGGTGTGCGCCGCCAGAAAATCGCCGTTTTGCTTTACATCCCTTATACGAGTAAAGTACTTAGTCAGGATTTCATAGTACACCTGCTCGCTTTTGCGAACATTTGGACGGGCTTTGATCATCCTTAAGATAACACTACAGGCTTTAATAATGGATTCTATTCTGTTTGTTGTTTTACTTGTCACTGCTTGCGAGCCTCCAGCATTTCTAAAAATGCCTGTACCCTGGTGGCTATCTGTCCTGAACCCGATGTTCCGTATTCTACGTCCAGCGCCAGTATCGGCACATTTTCTGCCTCCAGCTTCTTGATAAGCAGTGGCAGGTCGTGCGCATAGGGCGCGCAGTACCTTATTATCTGGCTAACCACCCCGTCGACCTTAAAATCGCGCACGAGCTGGATTATACGGTCAAAGCGCTCATCTGATGGGTACATGCGTGCACATGGAAAGTTATTGAGATAGCGCTTAGAAATAGCCTCTAGGGGCGATTTATTGTTGTCTAAAACCACAGGATCGGACCAGTAGCGTGTGCTGGTGCACAGCTCATCGGTAACAACTAGGGCGTTTTGATCCTCGATTGATTTAATGAATTCGGGATTGTTGAGTACACTACCGACTACCGCCAGTCTGGCGCGTCCCGTATGTGTTGCACTCGATTCTGACAATTCATTTATCAGCTTGCTCAAAAGATCGTTAAACGCCTCTTTGGGCATACGGAAACCAGCATCCAGCACTTCCAGTACTTCTGCTCCGGAAATTGGTGGGCTGTCTGATTTGCGCAGGTCGTACAGTTTTTTTAGCAGAGCCCTGGTTTCGTTATACAGTTCGATGGATTTTGTAAGAGCTTCGTCTGTTATTGTGACGCCCATGTGTTTTTCAAGGTTTTGCTTAAATTGCGTTACCTGGCTCAGATAGAGTTCATGCGCTTGTGTGGTAAATTTGCGTGGTATGGATAATATCTGGTTAAAGGCCGTACCTTTGTACTTGCGCCACAGATCAAAAAGGCGTCTTACACCGTCACAGGTGGAACCGCCCACAATGCCGTCAAGAAAATCGTACTCCCCCCTAAGGGCCAGTTGCAGACAACTGCGGGAAAATGAGCAGTTGTTTACATAAAGATACGCGGTGCCGTCATCAAGCTCCTGTTCCTGCTGATAGCCGGTGATGCGGATGGGAAGTGCACCTGCAGCATGGATGATCTCTTCGGGCACATAGGTGCAGAGCCATCCGATTACCTTTTTGCCGGAACTTATGTGTTCCTTGATATAGCTGGTTTGTGGAAAAGAGAGATTTATCTCCCTGAATTTTTCAAGCATATAAAGTTTACTTTCTAGTCTTAAATTCAAGCTATTTTATGGAAAAGTATTTTACACTAAGTTACTGTGCAAAATCCAGTTCCGGTTGAAAGCCAACAAAGATGCAGCCGGGTCCGGCTCCATAACCCATTACAGGACTGTAGTCGCTGATTGTTATGCTCAGAGCGTTGTACTTTGCTTTGATCTGCTCGGCAAAGCCTTGAGCCGTTGCCAGTGCCGCTGAGTGCGATATAGCAAAATGTAGTGAATCAGTTTCTGACTCCTGCCCTATAAGTTCCAGCAGTTTGTTTAGTCCTTTTTCCCGTTTTCTGGTTTTATCCACCATCACGATTTCGCCGGCTTCGTTTATGCGGTTTATTGGCCTGATGTTAAAAAACGATATTATTCTAGCCTTTGTTTTGGACATGCGTCCGGTGCGGTATACATATTTCAGTGTATCCAGCATTACCAGTCCGCCGGTTACTTCTCTGGCTTTTGTTGCGATTATTGCTATCTCATCCAGAGGTTTGCCATTGGCTGCAGCTCTTGCTGCTGCCAATACCACCAGTCCTTGTGTTCCGGCAACTGCCTTAGAGTCCAGTACCATAATGTTTACATCAGGAGCTTCTTTCTTGTATTCTTCAGCTGCCAGTTTAGCCGATTGGATAACAGCGCTTAGCGCGGAGGATAAGGTTATAAACAGTACATCCAGCGGTTCTTTGCCTAACTCACGGTACTTATCAAGCAGATATTTCGGTGTTATCTGTGAAGTTGAAAAACTGTCAGGGTCTTTTTGTAGTTGTGCGTAAGCTTCCTGAGCACTCAGATCCACACCGTCAATATAAGTCCTATCCGCTATATTGATCAATGCTGCTGGCACAATTTTGATATTGAGTTCCTTGGCAAACTTTGGGGGGATACAGGCAACAGTATCAGTCATAACAAGCACGTTTGCCATTTTAACCACCCCCCTGTTTTTTTTGATTACTTAAGATATTAAATAGCCGCCGTCTACCACTATCATCTCGCCGGTTATATAGCTGGCCATATCGGATGCCAGAAACAGCGCTACTTTCCCGATTTCATCCGGGTAGCCCATTCTGCCCAGTGCGGTACGGTGCATGAATTCCTTTAGTTTATTTAATCCTTCCCTTGTCGGAATACCTTTAGTGGCATTCATCATAGCCTGTGTTAGCATCCCACCCGGTGCAATTGCGTTTACCCGTATGTTGTGCGGCCCTAATTCCAGTGCCAGGCTTTTAGTGAGCATCAGCACTCCGCCCTTGGACGAGTCGTATGCTGACATCCCCTTGTAGGTCGGATGCAGTGCTGCTATGGAACCGAGATTGATAATGCACCCGCCCTTTTTTTGCTCAATCATCTTTGCACTGGAGTATTTGCTGCAAAGAAAGGTGCCGGTCATGTTAATGGACAGTACCTTCTCGAACTCCTGCCCGGTCATCTGGTCAAGCTCTTTTCTGGGGAATACGCCGGCGTTGTTTACCAGTATGTCCACACCGCCCATATCTTTACCTGCGGCTTCAACCATTTGCTTTACGGAACTTTCGTTGCTCACGTCGCAGGTAGTGCAGTGAGCCTCATACCCTTGCTCGGTGAGTTGTGTAGCCGCTTCACGAGCCTTGTCGCTATCAATGTCAGCGATGCAAATGGCGGCGCCTGCTTCGGCAAGACGGTAAACTATAGCGTAACCCAGACCGGTGGCTCCGCCGGTAATAACAGCCCTTTTACCTTTAAGGCTTATCAATTCATTTGAGGGTGTAGGTTTATCCGTTGATGTCATGTTTTTTCATACACATACTTAGTATTGCTATGCATATTAGCATTACATCTGGCGGTTGTAAAGAGGTAGTCAGTGAGTTTTAGTAGTATTTATGAGAGAGCATCTTTGAGTTTGATGATCATAGCCTGTTTTTTGGATGGATCGCTTATGAAATCTGCTTTGAGTTTTTTCCATGTGGGTGAGCAGTTTTCATAGTCTACGTTTGCCATGCGGTGAAAAGCCTGATCTATTTGTTTCTTGTTCTGTGGTGTGACTTCGATACCTGCTTCGCTTAAGACATCTTTCATATGTCGGAAGTAGCATGACATGGTGTTTTCCTCCAAGCTTGATTGATTGTACTATATTCCTCTATTAGTGCAACAGTCAATTGTGACTTTAATTGCTTTATGGTTTGTTGCGATGTGATAACGTCGATAGTATAAGGAGGTGAGTTATGATGTGGGATTGGACTGGAGGCATGGGATGGTGGATGTTGTTTGGTTCGGTTATGATGGTGGCATTCTGGGGTGGCGTTATTGCTTTGGTGGTGTGGATTGTAAAAAGACCATCGGGCGCTGATGATCGCAGTAGAAGTGATTCGCATAGTACTAGCCCTTTTGATATAGCAAAGGAACGCTATGCAAGAGGAGAGATATCAAAGCAAGAGTATGATCAGATTCGAAGAGATTTATCCTAGGTTGAAGTTGCTGTAAACCAGCCTTTTGTTCTCTTGCAAACCCATACCAGCCCCAGCATAAGAGGAACCTCAGTAAGGACACCAACTACAGTAGCCAGTGCAGCTCCGGGTGCAACGGCCGATAGTGTGAGTGCTACTGCAATAGCCACCTCAAAGTGGTTACTTCCGGCAATAAGCGCGGTGGGTGCTGCATCCTGGTAACTGAACTTGAACAGTTTGGCCAAACCGTACGTCATGCCGAAAACCGCAAGGATGTTTATCAGTATAGCTATGGTGATGATGCCGATAACACCTGGTGAATCGAACAATACATCTCCCTGTATAGTGAAAACCAGTATCAGTGTAACAAGCAAGGCAATAATTGATACCCTGCCAAGTTTGGGTACCAGCCGAGTTTCCAGCCAATCAAGGCCCCTGCGCTTGATGACCTGATTTCTGGTGATATATCCCAGTATCAGCGGAGTTAGAATGTAAACTGCCACCGATATTGCTATCGTGTCCCACGGCACCACTATGCCAGAAACACCCAGCAGCAGTACTGCCAGTGGGGCGTATAAAGCAACCATTGTCAGGGAATTTACCGCTGTCATTACCAGTGTGTGGCCCATGTTCCCCTTGGCAAGGTAGCTCCACATCAGTACCATGGCAGTGCATGGAGCTATGCCTAGTAGAATGAGTCCTGTCCTGTAATCGTTAATCTGTTCCGGAGTTAGGGAATTAACGAACCAGACACTCAGAACCAGCCATGCGAGTAGTGCCATGGTAAACGGTTTTATCGCCCAGTTAGAAAAAAGGGTAAGCCCCAGAGGTTTGGGTGATTTCAGTGAACCCCTGATTTCTTCCCAACTTATCTGAACCATAATGGGGTAAATCATCAGGAACAGGCATATGGCGATGGGGATAGAGATATCAGCTACTGAAAAGTCTTTCAGCCCGTCTGACAGTCCCGTTACATATTTACCGGCCAGTGTACCGATAACCATACAGAGCGCTACCCATATAGTCAGGTATTTCCCCCATATGCCCAGCTTACGTTCTTTTTCTTCCACCAGTCTCCTTGTCATGCTCTGGTTTTACATCGATATGGCTGAACCAGCCATAATACTACTCTCAACCCATTACTCAGCCGGGAGTATGTTTGTGCGATTCGACCCTGTCCTTGTTCCTGTCTCTGATCTCCTCGGTTTCCCCATATTTCTTCAGGTATTCCCGCAGCAGCGATGTAGCATATTCGTCCTTTGCACTGGGCGGTACATAGTTGCTGTTATCTCCAACCTTTTCTAATAGTATTTGCTTGAGAATCTGAGAATCAATCAAATTTAATTGAGCAACTTCACTGAGAATGTTATCAAGGTTTTTAATACCTATCTGCAGGCCGTCTGGCAGTTTGATTTTTTTTATCTGTTCGCCCATGGCTTCCTCCTCTGTGGTTGCAATGGATAACGCTTAGTCAGATATTAAACTATTTCTTGATTTCTTGTCGATAGTGTGTCTTGTCAGTTTGTGTCATGGTTATTTACTATTTTGTGCTATTCCATTAAAATAAATCCACTTTGATGGGGGGACGAAGTCATCTGGTACTGTTTGGCATGTTGCTAACTTCAAATAGCACATCGATGATGTAGCAAATAGATGGAATCCTGAACGGTCCCGCTAAAAAACTGCTTAAGATATAGAATTGCCAATAAACTAAAAAAAGGAGTTGCCTTGAAAAATGCGGCCAAATGAGTGTGTTTCGTGTGTTGACTTTAAATGTACTGATGTAAACCATTCGAATTATATTGTACCCTATGTAGAGGTAAAACCGCAGAGTATTGCCATTATTATGATTGCCGAGGCTGCCCCGGTCAGCCCTAACGACTACTTCTATGCACCGGGCAATCCACTGTTTGCGCAAACCTCAGTGTTGGCGTTCAACGATGCCGGTGCTAAAGTCAGATCGATGAATGATATCCTCGATATGGGTGTGTATCTGACCACCGCCGTTAAATGTGGCAAAACAGGATATGGTATAAAAGCGAAAAGCATAGAAATATGTTCGCATATTCTTGAAAAAGAACTGGCTCTTTTTCCTAATGTGAAAGTTATTATGTTGATGGGTGATGCTGCAATAAGGTCTGCAAATTATATATCAAAGAGGTTGGGTGAAGGTAGGGCGATACCGGCTGGCCCCACGTATAAGACGCGATGCGGCAAGCATTTCTTTAGGGGAATGAGGGCTTTTCCTTCATACACACATGCAGGCCCCAGTTTCTTCATCGAAAAGAGTAAGCGCAAAATGATTGCTCAGGATATAGGTGACGCGTTGTCTATTGTGGCGCAGTCAGGCAGCTGATATTACTTAAAAAGCCGCTAAGACCAGTAGCTTTTTAGCTTTGGATTCTCACTATCAGCAGGTTGGAGTTTCCGCCTTTTAGAATTCGTGCCGCCGTGCTGCCGAACAACCAGCGCCCCAGGCCTGAACGGCCATGTGTGGTCATAGCAACCAGGTCTGCATTGATTTCATCGGAGAAGTTTATTATTTCATCAGCGGCAGAACCAAATCTTACCTCGTATGAAGTCTTAACGCCCTTTTCCTTAAGTGTAGCGCCTGTTTTAGCCAGATAATCCAATGCCGATGCCTTCATTGCGTCTGTCTGATTGTCGCTGTATGTAACGTAAGCGAATGCGTCGGCGGTGTAAGTGGGGTAGGCTAGTGATATTGCCTGGAATAATACCACCTCAGCTTTGAGTGTGGCGGCAAGCTGTGCTATATGCGGAATAACCTGTTCGCTTTCCGAGGAACCGTCCAGCGGAATAACTATTTTACGGATGCCTCCTATATTGCGGATGGCCGGCTTGGCATCCCTAGACCTGATCAGAATCACAGGGCGTTTGGTGGCGGACATTACCTTGGTGGCAATGCTGCCCATAGCCCACTGTTTCATGCCGGATTGCCCATGGGTTGCCATTAAAATAAGGCTTACGTCCTCTTGGTCTGCATATTTAACAATTTCTTCGGCCACATTACCGGTGAGCATTGCTGATGATACTTTTATTGCATCCGCGTCAGTTTTCTTTGACAGTTTTTTAACTTCATCTTCAGTGGCTTTAACTGTCTTTTCCATGTATATCTTGCGTACATTATAGTATGGATTATTTTCAGTTCGGCTTAAATATAAAAGGATGATTTCAGAGCCAAATTCGGCTGAAAATTCCTCGGCATAGGGTAGACTAACCTCTGCCAGTTCTGACCCGTCAAGCGGAACCAGTATTTTTTTATACATCACCACACCTCCGATTATTCATAATATACGCAATTTATTTAGCTTTTTAACAACGTTCCCAGTATTATCCGGGCGGCCTGTTTATCAAGTGGTTGGTTATTATTACCACATTTGGGTGACTGTATGCAACTGGGGCACCCATCCTCGCACGGACAATCGTTGATAATCTGTAATGTGACCTCCCAGAGCTGGTCTATTAACTCGTACCCTTTTTCGGCGATTCCGATGCCGCCGGGATATGCATCGTAGATGAATATTTGCGGTTTTTCCGTGTCCAGATGCAATGTTGTGGAAACACCGCCGATGTCATTTCTATCGCATAAAGCGAAAAGAGGCAGCAGTGCGATGGCGGCGTGCTCGGTGGCATGAAGTCCCCCGGCCCAGTCCAATCCCTGCCTGGCGAGTTCTTTTGACATATTTGCTGGTAAATCAAACCACAGCGCTATCGTGGAGAAAACCTGTGGGGGTAGGTCCAGCGCTTCTTCTCCGATGAGATCCTCGCTCATTACACGTTTTTTCTTGAACCCAAGTACCCGTGTGGTAACCTCTACTTCGCCAAGAACAACGTAGACGCCACCAGTATGCTTTTTATGAAGTGGTTTGGTAATTGAAATATCGGTGTGGTCTTTTGGCTGCGTGTAGTACGGTACCTTAGTGGGCTCGGCATAAGCGGTTTTATTTGAAAGATCGAGCTTTGTTATTAAATACGTGTCGCCTTGATGTAGGTATACGGCCCCGGTGTGAATTTGAAAGAAGGCCTTAGCGGAATCGATTATCTCCAGCAATTCGTAATCTTTGGATGCGTCAACCAGTACGAAATTGTCCGATGATGATGAGCGTATATTCACGTCCTGCGCCGGGTAATCTATCTGAGGCGAAAGATACCAGCCGCGCGTGCGTTTGCGCAGCCTGTCATCGCTTACCAGTCCTTCGATGGCTTCCTCAAATCGTTTGCCGAAATATCTGCTGTCTCGGGCTTTCAGTGGCAGTTCCCATGCCGCGCACAGCAGGTGAGGATCAAGTATGTGTGGATTGCCTTGATTGGTCAGCGCACTTTCATGACTCTTTTCAAAGAAGACATCGGGGTGTTGCATGAAGTACTGATCCAGCGGATTATCAACACCAATCAAAAACGATATGGAACTTCCCTTTCGTCGCCCGCTTCGTCCCGCCTGTTGCCACGTACTGGCGATGGAACCGGGGTAGCCTGTGAGCACGGTGGCATCAAGCTTACCGATGTCGATGCCCAGTTCCAGTGCGTTGGTGGCAACAGTTCCCAGCAGCTCACCGTTGAACAGTTGCTGTTCGATTAAGCGCCTATCTTCCGGCAGATACCCAGCGCGGTATGGCTTAATCCTGTCGGCAAGGTCAGGTGCGCTCTGGCTCAGCTGCTTGTGTATGTAGATGTAGATCAGTTCGGTTAGACGGCGCGTTTTGGCGAAGGTAAGGGTGCGTATGCCTCTGCTGATAAGCTCGGTTGAAATGAACATGGACTCGCTGTTTGAGCTGCGGCGCTTTGTTTTATGCACATCTATTGTAGGCGGGTTCCAGAAAACAAAATCTTTTTTGCCGTGTGGCGATCCGTCGTTGTCGATTAGTTCACAGGGAAGACCGATTAGTTTATCTGCATGATCCTGCGGGTTGGCGATGGTGGCCGAGCACAGTATGAACTGTGGGTTTGCACCGTAATGTGCGCAGATACGTCTTAGCCGTCGCATAACGTTTGACAGGTGCGAGCCGAATACCCCTCTATAGACATGTGCCTCGTCGATAACCACGTATTTGAGTCGGCTTAGGAAGCCGGACCATTGCTGGTGGTTGGGCAGTATCCCCAGATGCAGCATATCCGGATTCGACAGCAGAATGTGAGCCGCCCGTTTTATTTCGCCTCGCTGATCATAAGGTGTATCGCCATCGAAAGTTGAGTGGTCGATGTCAACGTCCATTCCGGATATAAGATTGCCCAGTGTTCTGATCTGGTCTTGTGCCAGCGCCTTGGTGGGGAATAGGTACAGGGCGCGGCTCTGTTTCTGATTGAGTATTGTCTCCAGAACAGGCAGGTTATAACATAGCGTTTTGCCGCTGGCCGATGCTGTTGCCACAATAACATCCTTGCCGTCTCTGACGGCGTTGATGGCCGTCGCCTGATGCCTGTACAGCGGAAGCAGTCCCAATCCATCAATGGCTGACATTAGCGAGGGGTGAAGCGGCGTGTCCAGTTCCCCTGTGATCGTTCTGGTTGGAGAAATATGCTCAATATGTACTATCTGGTCCTGATACTCAGACATGTCCTTAAGGTGATTTAAGAAGTCTTGATTGTCCATCGCTACAGCGCCTGGGTAAGTTCAATTTCGTAGTCCAGTATCTCGGCATCACCCCTGATGAGGTGGATATAGTCCATAACGTTGGATAGGACCTCGTTTGCATGGCGGGATGAATTGCTTACATAACTTATGCCGATGGTGGCCAACTGCCATAGTTCCTGATCATCTACTTCCGCCACGGAGACGTTAAACTTGTTTTGAACGCGTTTAATGATCGGCTTGATAGCTTGCCTCTTACTCTTTAAAGAGTGGCTTTCATGAATGCGCAGTTTAACCTTAAGGACGCCAATGTTCATCAAAGTACCTCGGCGTTTAGAGTTTGGACATCTGCTCCATAAGCTTGGCCAGTTTGTCCTGATTTTCGCTGAGCATCGTGCGCTGTTTATCTACCACTGGCGCCGGTGCTTTATCTACGAAAGCCTTGTTGCTTAGCTTGTCCTGATTGCGAACGATAAGCCCTTTTAGATTTTCGATTTCCTTGGTGAGGCGCTGTTTTTCCAGTTCGGTGTCAAATAGCGCTTGTTTGGGTAAAATGGCCTCTATGCCTTTGCGCACCAGCAGGGCAGCGTCGTCCACCGATACTGGGCTTTGTTTACGATCACTGACAATCGTAAGCGGACTTACTCTGGCCAGTTGTTCAATAGTACTCGCGTGGGAATCAAAAGAGTCTTTCATTGCTCCGGCGTTAATGACGGCCTCAATGAATTTTGCCGGCTCAACCTTGTGCTCGGTTCTGATGTTCCTGATGGCACGTATTATTTCAATAACCGCTTCCATTTCACGCTCGGCCTCATTATCGATTGCACCGGGCTTTTCCGGGTATGGAGCTATTATTATCGAATCGACTTTCTTTAAGAAGTTCACGATTCCGGTGAGTGCCTGCCACAGCTCCTCAGTAATAAACGGCATGACGGGATGTAGCAGCAGTAGTGATGTTTCCAGTACATGAACCAGTATCGGCAGCGGCGATGTGGTGTTTTCATCACGCAGTCTTATCTTGGCAAGTTCTATGTACCAGTCGCAGTACTCATTCCACAAAAAGTCGTATATTTCGCGCTGTGCCTCTCCAAACTGGAAGCCTTCAAGCAGTTTTGAGACGCTCTCTATTAATCTATTAAGCTTGCTGACTATCCAACGGTCTTCGGAGGGTGCTTCAGCCATATTGTTGATCGCTGATTCGTAAGCATTTTGATCGATGGAATCGATATTGCTCATTACGAATCTGGATGCATTCCAAAGCTTGTTGGCAAAATTACGTCCTGCTTCCAGCCTTTGCGTTGTCAGTTTCATATCACTGCCAGGAGTATTGCCCGTGGACAATGCAAAGCGCAAGGCATCTGTCCCGTACTGGTCTATGGTCTCAAGCGGGTTGATGACATTGCCCTTGGTTTTGCTCATTTTCTCGCCCTTGGCGTCGCGTACCAGACCATGGAAATAAACGGTATCGAAGGGTATTTGCCCTGTGTTTTCGATCCCCATCATTATCATGCGGGCTACCCAGAAAAACAGTATGTCGTATGCTGTTTCCATGACAGTGGTGGGATAGAAGTACTTTAGGTCTTCGGTCTGGTTGGGCCAGCCCAGAGTTGAGTGAGGCCACAAGCCGGAACTGAACCAAGTATCGAGCACATCCGGGTCCTGCTGCAGATTAGATGAATTGCATTTTGTACAATTTTGCGGTGTGTCTATGGATGCGATAACCTCGTTGCAGTCGCCGCAATACCAGACAGGGATGCGATGTCCCCACCATAGCTGGCGGCTGATGCACCAGTCCCTGATGTTCTCCATCCAGTTAAGGTATACCTTGGTAAAGTGTTCAGGGATAATCTTGATGCGCCCGCTTGTTACTGCCTCGATAGCTGGTTTCGCAAGTGACTCCATGCTCATGAACCACTGCTCTGAAACCGTTGGTTCGGCAATTGTTTTGCAACGCTGGCAATGTCCTACCGAGTGATCGTACGGATCGATCTTTACCAGCAACCCGTCCTTTTTCAGATCTGCTAGTAACTTCGTGCGACACTTAAACCTGTCCATGCCGGCGTATGGGCCGGCGTTTTCGTTCATGGTGGCATCAGGGTTCATAATGTTTACCAGCGGCAGGTTATTGCGCTGTGCCACTTCGAAGTCAACCGGATCGTGAGCTGGTGTCATTTTTACCGCACCTGTGCCAAAAGAGGGATCAACCGCTTCATCCGCTATTATCGGTATAACCCTGTTTACGGCGGGAAGTATAACGTTTTTGCCAACCAGATTGGCAAAGCGCTTATCATCCGGATTAACTGCTACCGCCGTATCACCCAATATTGTTTCGGGCCGGGTGGTGGCCACGGTAATAAACTCGTTTTTGTTATCTGCCAGCGGATAGCGTACGTAATACAGCTTGCTGGTGTGGGTTTCATGCTCCACCTCAAGGTCGGAAAGAGCGGTTGAGCAACTGGGGCACCAGTTTATCATGCGCTCGCTTCTGTATATCAATCCCTTTTTATACAGGTTATAGAAAGTGGTGCGCACAGCCAGCATGGGGCCGTCATCCATGGTAAAGCACTCGCGGCTCCAGTCACAGGAAACACCTAATCGCTTGTGCTGCTCGGTAATTTTGTGCCGGTGCTCGTTGGCCCACTCCCATGTACGTTCAAGAAACTTCTCTTTACCTAGCTCCTCGCGAGACGTACCTTCTTCTATAAGAGCTTTTTGTACCACGAACTGAGTGGCGATACCGGCGTGATCCACTCCCGGTAGCCAAAGTGTAGGCTCACCCTTCATACGGTGCCAGCGGGCCATGGTATCTTCTATGGTGGCCACCAGCGCATGCCCCTGGTGCAGCTCACCGGTAATGTTGGGAGGAGGCATGATTATAACGAATGGTTTTTTATCATGATCGATCTTGGGGGTGAAATAGCCATTTTCCATCCAGAATTTATACCATTTTGATTCTGTCTGTTTGGGATCGTAGGCTTTGGCAAGTTCAATTTTTGTCATGATCGTTTAATTCTACCAATCCGTATAGGTACGGTCAAGGTAACGTATGGGTGCATGTATGCGTTGACGCTGCTTTGATAAGGGTTGTAGAATTAAGGTAATGTTGTTAAGTTGTACGTGGATATGATTGTAATTGGACTTACAGGTGGAATTTTGAGTGGCAAGAGTACGGTTTCTGCAATGCTTAAGGAACTGGGCGCTTGCGCTATTGATGCCGACAAAATTGGCCATGAGTGCTACAAGCCGCACGCGCAGGGCTGGGGCAAGATGATTGATTTATTTGGCAAAGATATCCTTGGTATCGACGATGAGATTGATCGTGCAAAATTAAGCCAAATAGTTTTTGAGAATGCCGATGCTCTGCAAAAATTAAACGATACAATGCACCCTATTATCCGTAGCTCTGTTGAGGAAAAAATCAAGCGTTTTGAAGAGCAGGGGGCCAAGGTTGTGGTGGTTGAGGCACCTGTTTTTCTTGAGGCTGGCTGGTCTGATATGGTCGATCAGCTGTGGGTGACATCCGTACCTGAAGATGTGGCAGCTAAACGTTTTTCTGAGAGGTCTGGCCTAAGTGCTCAGGAAGCCGACAGGCGCATCAAGTCGCAAATGTCCAATAAAGAGCGTATCAAGCACGCAGATCGCGTAATCGATACCAATAGCAGCATAGAAGCAACAAAGGCTGACGTTGAGAAAGCGTGGCGAGAGCTAAACGACACAAGTCAAGGAATTAATCGCTAATGAAGCAAAAAATTACTGATATTCTGGCAAACTACAAGAAGCAGTTTATAAAAGATGCAAGGCTGAAATCTGCCGGGGTGCTCATCCCCATGTTTGAGAAGGACGACGTATGTCACATACTGTTTACCAAGCGTACAGATAAAGTCCAGTATCATAAGGGTGAAATATCTTTCCCCGGAGGTGGTCTTGAGGATCAGGATGGTGGCGATATTCGCCGCACCACGCTCAGGGAAGTGTGTGAAGAGATTGGTGTTGCTGCAAAGGATATCGAGATACTGGGCGAGTTGGACGATCTCATAACAACCTCAAACTATATTGTCACCCCGCTGGTTGGAGAAATTCCTTATCCGTATAACTTCAAGCTTAGTTCTTTTGAGGTAGAAAATGTTATTGAGGTTCCGGTAAAAGCTTTGCTAAAGGATCATTCTGATACAGAAGGCAAGATAGATTTCAACGGTGAGCTGATGGATTCGTATATCTATGAATACAATGGGAATACTATATGGGGAGCTACAGCCAGGATACTGCACCATTTTTTGAATTTGATATTTGGTGAAATTGAAAAGGAAAGCGATGCTTGAACCAATTGAAATAGCCAGAAAAATCGTGGATATAGCCTCAGATAAAATGGCCTCTGATATCCTGATGCTGGATATAACTGAAATTGGCTTTTTTGCCGATTACTTTGTTATATGCAGTGGCCAGAGCCAGCGTCAGATAGGTGCTATTGCTCAGGAAATAGACAAGGTTATGCGTAAAGATGGCATCAAAGTCCATCATAAAGAAAGCACTGCCTCATCCGGTTGGATATTGATGGACTACGGCAGTACTATTGTTCACATTTTTGATGTTGAAACAAGAGAGTATTATGATCTTGAGCAGCTATGGGAGCAGGCAAAACCCGTGGTTAGGATTCAATAATCCACGGGTCATTATTTCGCTCGTAGCTTACAATCTCCTCTTTTTTGAAAAACAGGTTTATCTCTTTTACTGCGTTTTCCGGTGAATCAGATCCATGCACAAGGTTGCGCCCGATGGTAAGAGCAAAGTCTCCGCGTATCGTCCCGGGTGCTGCCTTTCCAGCATTAGTTTCGCCCATGCTGTTGCGTGCTACATCTACTGCGTTTGGCCCCTCAAGAACCATTGCAACGATTGGGCTGGATGTTATATAGCTGACCAGGTCGGCAAAAAATGGCTTGCCTTCGTGTATGCCGTAATGTTTGTTGGCCAGTTCTTTGCTTACCTGCATCAGTTTCATTGCGGCGATTTTAAGTCCCCGACGCTCGAATCTATCAATAATTGTGCCGGCAATGCTTCTTTGCACTCCGTCCGGTTTTATCAGTATTAATGTCTGGTCCATTGTATCGTTCTCCTAAGTTTTTATTAATCTAGTATCCTGTTTGTTTGTCCACCACGTTTAGCAGTTCTTCACCGTGTATATATCTCTTGAGGTTCTTGCAGAATAGCCCGGTTGCCAGTTCGGCGTATCCGTCCATGCTGGCAGCAACGTGTGGGCTGATAATCACATTTGGCATATCCCACAACTTGCTTTGCGGCGGCAGCGGTTCCACCTTAAACACGTCCAGCCCTGCTCCGGCGATTTGCCTGCTTTCAAGCGCTTCGATTAATGCTGGCTCGTCTATTATCTGACCTCTGGATATGTTTATTATATACGCGCCGGGTTTCATTGTCTCGAACTCTTTTGTGCCGATTAACTTTTGCGTATCTGGCGTAAGAGGCAGTGTGAGGGCCACAAAGTCGCTTTCCTTAAGCAGCTGATGCAACTTGTCCGATGGCAGCAGCCGATCAACGTTTTCCGCTTGCCCTTCCTCTATGACTGACCTGCGGTTGGCTATCACCTTCATGCCAAAAGCCTTTGCCAGACGTGCCAGCTCTTTGCCTACGTTGCCCAGCCCCAATATACCCAGTGTTTTACCGCTCAGCGTTATCGAATCGGAACGTTTCCAACTTTTCTCCAGCTTATTTTCAAAATAGGCTGGCATGTTTTTGGCGAACATCAACATGCGTGTGATGACGGTCTCGGCCATGGCCGCTCCCTGAATGCCCGTCGTCTTGGTAAATACTATGTTGTCCGGTATCAATCCTTTAGTTTTAAATCCGTCTATTCCCGCCAAAAACACCTGAATCCATTTTAGACCGGGTGCCCTCGCTATCATATCGTCGGGAAACTTCAGTCCAAATACGACCTCGGCTCGAGGTAGCAGGCCGTCGAGTTTCGCCGTCGCATCTGTATCACCGTTTCGCTCACTTCTACATAATGCTGCTACAGAAGTTAGTTTCACTGCTGGATCGGCGTTTGCGATGCGATCTAGGTTATCTTTGGATATATTGGTGGTTACAAATACATTTACCCGTCTCACGTTAGAAAGTATAATCGTCGCCTCGCATGACAGTCAAGAAGAAGTTGCTTGACATCACTTTAATTGTGAGTGTACCCTTTCAAGTAGAAAAAGCGATTGGAGATAGCATGGATATACTGGTTTCGGGCTCTATGGCGTACGACAGGATAATGGATTTTCCCGGCAGCTTTGCCGATCATATTTTACCGGATAAGATACATACACTTAACGTTAGCTTTACCGTAAACGGTCTGCGAGAGAATTTCGGAGGAACAGCGGGCAATATCGCCTATGCACTGGCTTTACTTGGCCAGAGTCCTACCATTGTGGCCACCATCGGCTGTGACAATGCTAGATATTTTGATTGGTTAAAACAGAACATCATTGACCTAAGCGGTATTACAGTTGTTGATGATGAGTTCACCGCCGGAGCATATATAACCACCGATCAATCTGATAATCAGATAACCGGATTCAATCCCGGTGCTATGAAGTGTCGGACGTTTTACGATGTTGATCAGGTTGATGTCAAAAATACTATTGCTATCGTTGCACCGGGCAATATAGACGATATGGCTGCCTATCCTCAAATCTATCGCGAAAAAGGTATCAGGTTTATCTTCGATCCCGGTCAGTCCCTGCCCATGTGGGAGGGAGAAGCGCTTGCCGAGGCTATAGAGGGCGCTGAAATACTTATAACCAATGATTATGAACTTGATCTGGTTATGAAGATGACGGAGCTTAGTGTTGATGATCTACTCAAAAAGGTGAAGATTGTAATTTCTACCAGAGGCGAGGAAGGCTCCAGAATCTATTCGGACGGCAATCAGGTTGAGGTTAACTCTATTAAAGCAAAACAGGTAAATGACCCCACCGGCGCCGGTGATGCCTACCGCGCTGGCCTGATAAAAGGCTTGATTGAAGGCAAAGACATTGAGCAGTGCGCCATCATGGGTAGTGCCTGCGCATCATTTGCCGTGGAGAACTATGGTACACAGGAATACAGCTTTACTATTGAAGAGTTCGAGCAGCGTCTGGCAAGCTATAAGTAGCTGGTGACATCAATGGATTCAAACCGCATTCAACACCTAAAGGGTTCTCCTGAAGAAGTTGGCTATGCTTTGGGTCGTGTTCTGCGAGGGCGCTTTGAGCAAAGCGTTGGACTTTACATGTTAAAGCGTCCCATGCGTCCCGGTGGTCTTGATACGAGTGAGTTGCGTGCAGGGGCTATGGATTATTTGCATGCTTTACCAATACGTTTCCGGCAGGAGTTCGAGGGGATGGCCGAAGGTGCCGGATTGCCTATTGAGCGCGTGGCCGAGTGGGCGTATTTTGAGCAGTACCTCAGGGAAATATATATGAGGAAAGCGCGCCAGTGCAGCGGATTTATTTGCAAGATAGATGGCAAAACATGGGTGGGGCGCAACAACGACTGGCGAGTGCCTGAGGTGTGGGGCCATGTTACCGTCCGAGAAGTCGAGGGGCGTATTCCTACCTCTAGCTATGGTATGGAGGGGGATGTTTTTACCGGCACAGGTTATAATAAAGAAAAACTCTGGTTGCATCTTCACTACGTACCAACGGTAGATAAACCTCGTCTTTCACGGCAGCACCTGATCTGTTACATATACCTGACCGAAGCACTTGAGACATGCGCCTCCATCGCCGATCTTGAGGATATGCTTTCCCGCATTGACCGTGATGACAGCACTATGTTGTTTGCTGTGGATGGAAAAACAAACGAAGGTGCTATATTTGAATGCACCTGCCAGACATATGCAAAACGCGAGCTGATCGATGGATATCTTGTTGGCACCAACCACTACTTTACCCGCCAGAACGCTGAGATCAATGCTGACTCACTAACCAGATACAATAGCGTTGATGAAATGCTAACCTCATTGCCGACTGATAACGTTGATATTCCCCGTGACCTTATTGCTATCTTAGCTGATGATAAGGTTGAGCAGAGGGAAGGGGACTGGGAAACGGTTTATTCTAACGTGGCCTGTCCCCGCAGCGGCGAAATGTGGTATACCTTTGGCGGGCACCCGTCCGCCAGCAAAGGCAGTTGGCAACGTTTTGATTCGCCATGGTAATGAAAGACTCGTTCGAGGAACGGTTGACAAGTTATAAGTAGAGGAATGATACACTGCGAGGTTAGTAGTATGACATTTTTCCCCAATCGTGAGCCTTCACAAATCCCGGAACCAGATGAATCGGATGATAAGGAAGTATTCGCATTCTTTGGCCTATGTTCCTATTGGATTCAAATACTAGAACAAGGTCTTGTTAATCTTTATGTTAGCCTTAAGATTCGTAATTTGACGCACTTAACCCATGAAGAAATTGATGCATTATTTGATAGGGCTAGGGGAAAAACTCTTGGGCGTTTAATTTCTGATGTTCGAGTCCATATAGACGTGCCGACTGGATTGGAGGCAGCCCTAGCAAACGCCCTCAAAGATCGAAATTTTGTTACTCATCACTTTTTTATTATTCATGATATTGATATTATATCAAAGCGAAGACGTGTTAAAATGATTGATGAACTGCGGCAGATTGTTGGTCGTCTTCAAACGGTTGATAATGAGTTGGAGTTAATTACACATCCATTGTGGGAACGCATTGGCCTGACAGCAGATATGTTTCAAGCTGAGCTTGCTGAAATGGAAGCGGAGGCAAGAAAACTTGATGAGTCGAGCTAATAATTACACATATCCTTATTATTCAATTACTTTTGCTTTGGTTTGGTAATCGCTGGTTTTTTCAAGTACAGAGGTTGTAGCGTAGCAGCGTCGTCCGCCTCCCCGTTTGTCAGTCGTTTCCAGCCAAGCTCGGCCAAATATCCGGCGCGGCGCATAAGCAGCGCCCCCTGAGCAACAATCGCCTTATCCCCTAAATTGCTTTTTAGTTGTGATGCTATCTCTTCGGTTATCTGACCGCAGAAAATGGTCTTATTTTTGAGCTTCGAGCATAGTTCGTCGATCGTTGTGATGTGCTCACCTGTCAGCTTTTGCCATTTACCGTCTTTGGATTGAAACAGCGCGGTGGCTATTTCACTGCGTCCGGCGTTAAATATTGGGCAGATGGGTTTGGAGTGCAGCGCATGCCGGTAGGCCTCTACTTGCAGTGTGCTTATACCAACCAGCGGCGCATTAAAAGACAGCGCCAGTCCCTTGGCGGTGGACAGCCCCACACGCAGCCCGTTGAAGCTTCCCGGCCCTATTGCCACAATGATGCCTTTGATTTTGCTGCGGTCTGTTTTAGCCAGCAGATGGTCTATGTTGGGCAGCAGTTCTACGGCATGGTTCTGCCTGGCGCGCCATGTTAGTTCGGCTTCAATGTGTCCGTTATCAGACAGCGCAATACTTGCAGTTTCGTTTGATGTGTCTATAGATAATTCCATTGCCTTAAACCTTCAAATCGTTTAGCATTTTATCGTACCGTTGGCCATGTGCCTTCAGTTCCAGCCTGCGCTCGTTTTCTGACACATATTCTATCTCAATGAGCAGATGATCCTCCGGCATAATGTCCAATCCCTTTTCGGCCCACTCTATCACGCAGAGCCCCTTACCAAACAGGTAATCGTCCATGCCCAGATCGTAAATGTCGTTTATACTGTCAAGCCTGTAAAAGTCGAAGTGATACAGCGGCAACCTGCCCTGATACTCCCTCATGATGGTAAACGTCGGACTGGCGGCGTACTCGTCTATGTCCAGTCCCCAGATAATGCCCTGCGTCAGGCATGTCTTGCCCGCACCCAGATTGCCCGTAAGCAGTATTATATCGCCGGGCGCGGCAAGCTGACTCAGCTTCTTGCCGATTTCTTGAGTTTGCTCAGGGTTATGGCTGATTATGTGAGTGTTATCTTGAAAAGTGATTAAAGCCCTCTTTTTGAAAATCTATCGTATTTCCATTTGCATCCAATAGGAGCACTTTACCTGCATGCTCTCTAGTGATCTCGCCTATAACTGTTATCGGCGTTGCTATCAGTTCCCTGACCTTATCTATTATATCGGGTTTTGCGGTGAACAGCAGTTCGTAGTCCTCTCCACCGACAAGTGCCAACTCCAGTGCTTTGTTGGCAAAATGGTCTTTTACTATTGGATTGATAGGTACCTTGTCGATATCAATGTTTGCACCAACTCTGCTCATCCGGCATATGTGCCCAAGATCACCTATCAGCCCGTCACTCAGATCTATAGCTGCTTTAACGCCGTTTTGTACCAGCATTTGCCCTTCTGCAACGCGTGGTTGTGGCTGTTGATGCGCTTTACGCAGCAGTGACGTTGTTTCTTCACTAAACTTTAGTTTTCCAATAAGCATTTTTAGTCCAGCCGCCGATGTCCCCAGGTTCCCTGTTACGGCGATTATGTCGCCGGGACGAGCCGCGGAGCGCGTCAGCATTTTGTCATCTGTCGCTTTGCCTGTAACTGAGACGCTGATTGTCAGTTGTGGCGCTTTTACCACGTCGCCGCCGGCAATGGTTACGTTGTGTCGGTTGGTCAGTTCAATCATTCCTTCGTATAACTTTTTGATATCATCTACATCGGTTGTGCCGGGCAGTCCCAGCGATATTAAAGCGTAAAGCGGAATTCCTCCCATGGCGGCGATATCGCTTACATTGGCCGCCAGTGATTTCCATCCAAGTTCATGGTAAGTTATCGTATCCAGCGTAAAATGTACGTTTTCTACGAGCGTATCAATTGTGGCAAGCTCAATACCTGTATCAGTACGCCATGCGGTGCTGTCATCCCCAATGCCCAATATCGTCTTATCTTTGGCAGGTTTGCCAATGAGTTTGGAGATCATATCTATAAGTTCGAATTCGCCAAGTTCAGATACCCTCATATTTGCGATTATACTCCACTCAGGTTTACTAAGGCCACCCCCGCGAAATCAGGCTGGTGATAGCGTATATGCTTGTGCTCTTTGTTTCTCGGATCATTGATTTGTGTGAAAGATAACGATGGTCGGACTGATAACAACTTTACTGGTCAACCGAGAGTAAATCTGATATAGTCAGAGCTGTTATGCGACATGCAATTCTGGCTGATATTCATAGCAATCTGGAGGCTTTTAAGGCTGTTCTTGTTGATGCAGAGATCAGAGGGGGCTTTGATCAAATATGGTGTCTGGGCGATATCGTAGGATACGGCCCTGATCCATGTGAATGTATCGAATTGCTCAGACAGCATGATCATGTCTGCGTTGCCGGAAACAATGACTGGGCTTCCATCGGGAAAGTGGACACCTACGATTTTAATCCTGAAGCTGCTATTGCCTGCCGTTCAACGTTTGGTCGTCTTGGCAGTGATGAGATTGATTACCTGAGTAACCTGCCAAAAGTGCTTACCCAAAATGATTTCACTCTTGTTCATGGCAGTCCGCGAGATCCACTATGGGAATATGTCATGTCTACAACCATGGTCAGACTGAATCTCAATCATTTTGATACCATGTATTGCCTGATTGGTCACAGTCATGTTCCTCAAGTTTATGCCTATGATAAAAATGCCGATGAATGTCGATCTCATGCCCTGTCAGACGGAGGCACTTTTAATTTGATCAAGCAGCGTTTCATGATAAATCCTGGTAGTGTGGGACAACCACGTGATGGCAATCCCAAGGCAAGCTACATGATATACGATAGTGATGAACATACCATAACTCATTTTCGGGTGACCTACGATTACACGAAAACACAGGTAAAAATGACGAGGCATAATTTGCCTGACATGCTAATTGAACGTCTGGCACACGGTTATTAGAGGGAGATGTAAAATGGCACTTGTTTATGAGAAAAAGGATAAAATTGCACAGATTACTCTTAATCGCCCCAAGTCCTTAAACGCTTTTGATGAAAAGATGATGAAAAGCTTTTCTCGTGCGCTCATAGATTTCAGGGATGATCCGGATGCCTGGGTGCTGATCATAACCGGTGCAGGGGACAAGGCCTTTTCCGCCGGATTTGATTTGAATCAGCAGATGCCATCAAAATTCCCACCCATGATCACACGAGGTATTAATATTTGTAAGCCCATTATTGCTGCAATCAATGGTGTAGCTTTGGGAGGTGGACTTGAAGTAGCACTGGCATGTGATCTTACGATAGCGTCTGATAATGCTACGCTGGGTTTGCCTGAAACGCGATGGGGATTAATGCCGGGCTGGGGTGGAACGCAGCGGTTGGCACGCCTCATCTCACCAGCTAAAGCTGCTGAGATGATACTGCTGGCTAAAGTTATAACAGCCAAAGAAGCACTTCAGATAGGGTTAATCAATAAAGTGGTTTCACCCGCCGAGATAATGAAAATTGCTGGGCAGTGGGCTGCGAAAATCTGTGAACTGGGGCCGATTGCAGTGCGGAGTGCAAAAATGGCTATTAATAAGGGACTTGCGCTTTCGCTTGAGGAAGGATTGCAGTTGGAAGGTCAGCTGTTTGGCGAGGTTCTGAAAACAAATGATGCCAAAGAGGGACCCAAAGCGTTTGCGCAAAAACGCCGCCCGGAGTTTCGGGGTAGGTAACATTGTCAAAAAATCAACAATAAAACCGATTATGGGCATTTCAAGAGCGATTTTACTCAAAACTATTGACAGAGTGGAATAGCAGTGGTAGAATGTATTTTTGACTAATGATATCCAATTACCTTCAAATGATACCCCAGAAAAAGTTTTACGCCCCCTAGGTGCGCCTATGCGAGTGCGTACTTTATTGGGGGTTATTCTTATTTAAGGAGCTATCTGTATGACTTTCAGCAGAGCCTTGGAGCACGATGACAGAAAATCCTACGGAAAATTACCCGAAATTCTACCAGTGCCAAATCTCATTCAAACTCAGATGGATTCTTATAAGTGGTTTCAGGCCGAGGGTCTAAAGGAACTACTGTCTGAGATTTCGCCGATTAAAGATTTCACAGGTACTAGATTGGAACTTACCTTTCTCAATCCCAACGATGGGCCGGATAAGGATATACCCAGATTTACGTTTCTTCCTCCAAAGCATACAGAGGATGAGTGCCGTGATCGCGATTTAACCTATTCAACGCCACTGCACGTAACCGCATGGCTACTTATCAAAGAGACAGGAGAATGGAAAGAACAAGACCTGTTTATGGGCGATTTCCCCAAGATGACCGATAACGGCACATTTATCATTAATGGCGCCGAAAGGGTTGTGGTCAGCCAGTTGATTCGTTCGCCTGGCGTGTATTTAACCGTTGCTGAGGACATGGCTTCCGGTCGTGACCTGTGCTTTGCCAAGCTGGTGCCAAACCGTGGCGCATGGCTGGAGTTTGAGACCAGCAGTAAGAACGTCATATCGGTTAAAGTAGATCGTAAACGCAAGATACCTATCACAACGCTGATTCGTTCCTTAGGCTATGGAACTGATCAAGAGCTTGAGGCATTATTTAAGGGAGCCGACACTAATCCCGATCACCCGTACATAAAAACTACTATTGAGAAAGAGCCACTGGTTAGAAGTCAGGACGAAGCTCTTATTGATTTTCATCGCAGGCTTAGGCCGAGCGATCCATCGACACTGGATAACGCTAATTCGTTTATAGATTCCTTGTTCTTTGATCCGCGCCGTTATGATCTGGGCAAAGTTGGCAGATATAAGATGAATAAGCGTTTGGGCATAAACATTCCTTCCGAAACCAGAACGCTGACCAAAGAGGATCTGGTTGCCGTAGCGCAATATATAGTTAAAGTCAATAATGGGGCAGTCAAGCCTGATGATATCGATCATCTGGGCAATCGCCGTGTTCGTACTGTAGGTGAGTTGGTTCAAAATCAACTCAGAGTGGGATTCTTGCGCATGGAGCGTGTGGTAAAAGAGCGTATGAGCATTACTGAGCTGGAGACTGTAACTCCCAGCGATCTTATTAACATTCGCCCTGTATCTGTTACGCTTAAAGAATTTTTCGGAAGCTCACAGCTTTCACAATTTATGGATCAGACCAATCCGCTGGCAGAGCTTACCCATAAGCGCAGGCTTTCAGCTCTTGGCCCGGGTGGTTTGTCGCGTGAGCGGGCCGGATTTGATGTGCGTGACGTTCATCATTCGCATTATGGTCGAATATGTCCCATCGAAACACCTGAGGGTCCGAACATTGGACTTATCGGTTCACTGGCCACTTACGGAAGAATAAATGAATACGGCCTTATTGAAACTCCTTACAGAAAGGTTGTTTCTAAGGTAAAGAATAAGCAGCAGAACCTTGTTGGTAGAATCGTCAGAAACAATATTTCAGATAACAAAGATAAGATGGTAGTTGTTGCCGGAACTGAGATAACCGAGCAGATAGCGGCCAAGCTGGTTGAACTACCTCTTAAGAACATAGAAATCGTGCCGTTCGTATCCAGTAATATAGATTATCTTTCTGCTGATCAGGAAGAAGATCTGATAATTGCGCAGGCAAACGCTATCTTAGATGACAACCAGCACTTCACAGAGGAAAGAGTTGAAGCAAGATCGGCTGATAATTACTTCATGGAGCTTCCTGAAAAAATGGACTACATGGATGTATCACCCAAGCAGATTGTTAGTGTCGCTGCGTCTCTGATACCGTTTTTGGAGCATGATGATGCCAACCGTGCACTGATGGGCTCGAATATGCAACGTCAGGCTGTACCCCTGCTTCTACCCGAAGCGCCACTGGTGGCCACAGGCATGGAGCGGCAAGCCGCACTCGATAGCGGTCAAGTGCTGTTTGCTAAGAACGAAGGAGTGGTGGCCTCGGTAACAGCAACAATGATCGCCATTAAGAGAAAAGATGGCGAACTTGACTACTATCCTTTGAGAAAGTTTGATCGTTCAAATCAAGGAACTTGTATAAATCAACGTCCCGTTGTTAGCAAGGGCGACAAGGTGAAATTGGGTCAGGTGCTGGCCGATAGCTCTTCAACTGATGAGGGTGAGCTGGCTTTAGGGCATAACGTACTATGCGCTTTTATGAGCTGGGAGGGTTATAACTACGAGGATGCTATTGTACTGAGTGAAAGCTTGGTTAAAGATGATAAGTTTACCTCGATTCATATAGAAAAGCATGAAGTTGAGGCCCGCTCCACTAAATTGGGTCCTGAGGAGATAACCAGGGATATTCCCAATATTGGTGAGGAGAGCCTGCGGGATCTTGATGAGAGAGGAATCATCAGGTTGGGTGCCGAAGTTGGCCCTGGTGACATACTTGTTGGAAAGATAACTCCGAAAGGTGAAACCGAACTTAGTGCCGAGGAAAAACTTCTTCGAGCAATTTTCGGTGAAAAGGCCAGGGAAGTAAAAGATACGTCATTGCGTGTGCCGCATGGCGAATATGGCAAGGTCATTGATGTTAAGGCCTTTCCTCAGGATGGCAGTGGGGAGCAACCTCCCGGTGTGAATCAGATGGTTCGTGTTTGTGTTGCACAAAAGAGGAAAGTTAGCGCGGGTGATAAACTGGCCGGTCGTCATGGTAACAAGGGTGTTATCGGGCGAATTTTGCCAGTTGAGGATATGCCTTTCCTTCCGGATGGCAGACCTCTTGAGGTAGTGCTTAATCCTATCGGTATTCCGTCTCGTATGAATCTGGGTCAGGTTCTTGAGACTCATCTGGGCTGGGCAGCTCACGTTCTTGGCTTCGGTGCCATGTCTCCAATATTTGACAGTGGACAGGATGTGGAGATTGAGGATGATCTGGGCAGGGCATGGATAGTTGAAAACGCAGGTGCTGTCGACTATGATGGAGGGCCTTACGATACGCAAAAGGTATCTGATTGGCTTACAGAGCGGGGATTTGATTACGATGCGGTATTCAATGACAAAGTTATTGGGACAGCTAATGATGCCTGCGTACGATTATGGCTGCACCAACTGGGTGTAAAAAAGGCCGCTACTATAGATGAAAAAGCAGTCAAAAAGGAACTGGATAAGCTTTATGATAAAAGTAGACTGGTTCCTCCCACTACCGGAAAGACGATACTTTATGACGGTCGCACCGGCGAGCAGTTTGATCAACCAATTACAGTAGGTTACATCTATCTGCTCAAGCTCATTCATTTGGTCGAAGACAAGATTCACGCAAGGGCTACCGGACCTTATTCGCTGATAACCCAGCAGCCGTTGGGTGGTAAAGCGCAGTTTGGTGGGCAGCGTTTTGGAGAGATGGAAGTGTGGGCACTTGAGGCATATGGTGCGGCTCACAACTTGCAGGAGATGCTCACAGTTAAATCAGATGATGTCGTTGGACGTGTCAAGGCATACGAAGCTATTTTAAAGGGTGAAGATATAATCGAGCCCGGCGTTCCTGAGTCGTTCAAGGTATTGGTCTCCGAGCTCAGAAGCCTTGGGTTAGCTGTTGAAGTGATAAACGAGGCTGAAGAGAAGATTAGTCTTATTGAAGAAGGTGTTGAGGAGAGTAGTAATGCTGGAATTTAATGATTTTAAGGCTATACGTATTTCATTGGCTTCACCGGAGCAGGTTAGAAGCTGGTCCTATGGTGAGGTAACAAAGCCCGAAACTATTAATTACCGTACTTTGAAACCGGAAAAAGACGGTTTGTTTTGCGAAAAGATTTTTGGTCCTACCAAGGATTTTGAGTGCTATTGCGGCAAGTATAAACGTATAAGGTATAAAGGGATCATATGTGACAAATGTGGTGTCGAGGTGGCGCGATCTAAGGTTAGACGCGAGCGCATGGGGCACATTGAATTGGCATGTCCCGTTAGTCATATATGGTTTGTAAAAGGTACTCCCAGCAGGCTGGCACTTCTTCTGGATCTTTCTCCTCGTAATTTAGAGCAAGTGGTTTATTTTGCCAGGTTTGTTATTACCAGTGTGGACGATGAGATTCGCAATGACATGGTGCAGGAACTGGAAGATGGGGCTGCCGGTAGAGAGGGCACTATGGAGGGGAAGGTTGCCGATCTTCGTCTTCGTCTTGAAGAGCAGATGAGGCATCTGGAAATGGAGCGGGAAGAGGATAGAAAACGCCTTGAGAATAACCTGGCGCGTAAGACAGGTGAAATTATGGCTGAGGTAGCATCGGTTGAAGAAATACTCACCAGTGCTTTGGGTAGCAATTCTGCCGAGGAGATTATTTTTGCAGGTGATGTTTTTGTTTCTGAAGGGGAAGAGGTTGCTCAGTCGCATCTTGATAACCTGCAGCAAAAAGCAAAAACTATGATAGATGATCTGGAGTCTAATCTGGGTGTTGCCAATCAAAAAGTCACTGAGAAATATAATGCTAAACTAGAGGACATTCAGCATGCCGTCGCTCAGGAAATCGACGAAATGGAAAAAGATCCTGCTAAAACAGAGGAAACAATAAAAAACGATATTCGAGCCAGGATAGACGAGCTGCAGAGTTTGCATCCAATGATGATAATCACTGATGGTCAGTATCGCGATTTAAAAATGAAATTTGGGAGCGCATTTACTGCCGGTACTGGCGCTGAGGCCATTTTGGATTGCATGGCTTATGTTAATCTTGATGAGCTTCGCGAATTTCTGTACAAAGAAATTCATTCCAGTTCAGGTCAACGTCGCAAGAAAGCCACCAAAAGGCTTAAAGTGGTCGAGGCATTCCGCAAGAGCGGGAATAAGCCTGAGTGGATGATCACTTCAGTCCTGCCGGTACTGCCGCCAGAACTGCGGCCGATGGTTCAGCTTGATGGCGGTCGTTTTGCTACCAGTGATCTAAATGATCTCTATCGCCGCGTGATTAACCGAAACAACAGGCTACGCCGATTACTTACTCTGGGTGCTCCCGAAATAATCATACGCAATGAAAAAAGAATGCTGCAGGAAGCTGTTGATTCCCTTATCGATAATGGCAGACGTGGTAGAGCCATTACTACTAGCAGCAACCATAAGCTTAAGTCTTTATCCGATATGCTTCGTGGAAAGCAGGGGCGTTTCCGCCAAAACCTGCTTGGTAAGCGTGTGGATTATAGTGGGCGTTCAGTGATTATTGTTGGGCCTCAGCTTAAACTGCACCAGTGTGGTTTGCCAAAACGTATGGCACTCGAACTATTTAAACCTTTCGTTATGCATCGTTTAGTGGCTATGGGGCTGGCTCAGAATATAAAAAGCGCCAAGCGTATAGAGGAGCAGGGTCGCCCAGAGGTTTGGGATATCCTTGAGGAAGTTATTCAAGAACGTCCCGTCATGTTGAACCGTGCTCCTACATTGCATCGATTAGGTCTTCAGGCATTCGAGCCGGTTCTCGTTGAGGGAAGTGCCATTCAATTGCATCCGCTGGTTTGTACGGCGTTCAATGCTGATTTTGATGGTGATCAGATGGCTGTTCATGTACCGCTTTCTCGTGCAGCTATCAAAGAGGCCCGTACTGCTATGCTCAGTGTTTACAACATGTTATCACCAAGTTCGGGAGAGCCTTTAGTAGCGCCCACATTGGATATGGTTTTTGGCTGTTATTACCTGACTTTGATCAAGCCAAGAGCTATGGGTGAGGGAAAAATATTTGCCGACTATGATCAAGCCAGGTTGGCGTATGACCTTGGTATTATTGAGCTGGGGGCTGAAATACATGTCAGAAAACCTGATGGCGAGAGGATAAAAACCACCGTCGGCCGAATTATATTTAATGAGATTATATCTGACGAGCTGGGTTACTATAACAAACCTATTGATAAGTCTCAGTTAAAGAAAATAGTTATTCAATGTCATCAGGAATTGGGTGAGCTTGAGACCGCCGACATGCTTGATCGCATAAAAGAACTCGGGTTTCATTATGCTACGAAATCCGGTCTCACTGTGGGTATGAGTGATGTAGAGGTTCCTTCTGAAAAAGAGGCTATACTTGTGGAGGCTGATAAGCAGATTGATGATATTGATAAGCAGTATCAGCGTGGTATGGTAACCAATCAGGAGCGATACAACAGCGCTGTTTCAGTGTGGACCAATGCTACAGATGAAATGACCAAGGCCATTCAGGGAATGCTCGACAGGTCCGGTTCAATTTATATGATGGCAACTTCAGGAGCTAAAGGTAATATTGCACAGATAAGGCAGATGGCTGGAATGCGTGGTCTGATGACAGATCCTTCCGGAAGAATCATGGAGTTACCCATTAAGGCTAGCTTTAGAGACGGACTCAGTGTTTTGGATTACTTTATTTCTACTCATGGTGCCCGTAAAGGACTAGCCGATACAGCACTTAGAACTGCCGATAGTGGATATCTTACCAGGCGGCTTATAGATGTTTCGCAGGACGTGATAATTCTTGAGGATGATTGCGGAACGACCACTGGCATGATGTTATATGATCAGTCTGAAAACGAGCTTATTGTCCCGCTTGCCGATAGAATACAAGGGCGTGTTTCTGCTGTTGACGTTGTGCATCCCAAAACTAAAAAGGTAATTATTGAGGCTAATGGGGAGATAGATGAGGAAATGGCGGCCAAGATTATGGCTGCAGGTATTACCCAGGTTGAAGTTAGATCGCCACTCAATTGTCAGGCAAAGAGAGGATTATGCCAGAAGTGCTATGGAAGGTCCCCTGGTAGTGGACGTATAGTCAGGCATGGTGAGGCAGTTGGAGTTATCGCTGCCCAGAGTATCGGGGAACCGGGTACCCAGCTTACTATGAGAACGTTCCATACTGGTGGTGTGGCTGGGCTTGATATAACCAGCGGTTTGCCCAGGGTTGAGGAGTTGTTTGAGGCTCGATCACCTAAGGGGCAAGCGGTTATTTCTGAGATTGATGGCACTGTCGAGATTTTACATGCGGACGAAGGTCGTAAGATCAGGATAGAAACATCACAGCTTTTTAGAGACGAATACACTTTGCCAACCGGATACAAAAAGACAGTAAAAAATGGACAGCAAGTTGAGGCAGGTGATTCGCTTGCTGAGGTAAAAGCAGCTAATAAGAAGGACGAGAAAATTGCCAATCTTCCTGTTTTGGCCACTGCCGGTGGCCGTGCTATTGTTGATGGCGATAGTATTGCAATTGTTTATGAGGAAACCGAGGAGAGGGATTATCCGATTTCTGCTACAGCTCAGCTTAGTGTCGAAAACGGTGCCAAGGTTGAAGCGGGGCAGGAACTGACCAAGGGGCCTCTTAATCCTCAGGATATTTTGAGAATTCAGGGCCGTGAGGCTGTACAGCGCTATATGGTTAATGAGGTGCAGAAAGTATACCGTTCTCAGGGTGTGAGTATTAACGATAAGCATATTGAGGTTATTGTGCGTCAGATGCTGCGTAAGGTACGTATTGACGAACCCGGCGACACCACGTTTCTGCCTTCAGATTTGGCAGATAGGTTCGTATATGAGGATGCTAACGCAGCAGTTCTAATGGAGGATGGCGAACCGGCAACTGCTCAGACAGTTCTGCTGGGTGTAACCAAGGCATCGCTATCTACTGACAGTTTTCTGGCTGCAGCATCATTCCAGGAGACCACTCGAGTACTTACCGAGGCCGCTGTTGTCGGCCGTACCGATCACCTGTTAGGTCTAAAAGAAAACGTTATTATCGGTAAGCTAATACCTGCCCGTTGTCTGACTCCTGAGGAGCTTGAGCCAGAGTTATTAGCAGCAGAAGAAGAGCTTGAGTTGGATGGGGAGATTACCTCAGAGCTTGAGGCCGAAATTGTTTCAGAGGCTGAAAAACTGATGACCGGAGAGGTTACCCCTGATATTAGCGATTCAGCAGAAATTACTGAGATTGTACAGGACGAGGTTGTTGATGAGAATTCTGATGCGGTGGAGCAAGAAGAACAAGTTGAACCGACAGCTTCAGTTGAATCGGAAGCAGCGGTTGTATCGGATGAGCCCACTGAAACGACAACAGTGACCGAGCCAGAAGAACCTGCCGAATAGAATTAAGAGATACTAAAGGGGGGACGCTTTACAAAATTGTGCGTTCCCCCTTTTTTTATAACTAGAGGTTGTTAATAGCCCCAGAGATGATTTAAACTACTAGCGTTATATATGGAGGTTATCATGAGTGACGACGTAAATATGGAGCCGAAGCAGACAACCCCACTGGACCATCTTAATGCTGAGCTAACATATCGCAGGAAGCAGGGTGATGGTAAGGGCGAGGCAAAGGCGCTGTGCGGTATAGCTGAGCATTATTGGAATAACGGTGATGCTACTCAGTCGCTTAAGTTTTATCGGCAGGCGTTAAAACTTTCCAAGAAGACTGGGGATAGACAGTCTGAAGCTGATACTATAAGTGATATCGGTATGGTATATCACTTCGGTGAGGATTGGCAAAAGGCGATGCGTTATTACAAGCAGGCACTTACTATATATGAGGATACGGAGGATCAGCAGGGCATGGCCATAGTTCTGGGCAACATGGGCTTGCTGTCCCGTATAAGGGGAGACCATAAAAACGCACTTAAGTATTTCGAACAATCGCTTTACATAAATAAAGAGACGGCCGATAAAGATGGCGTAGCTACAGGACTGGGTAATATTGGTATGGTTTATCAGGATATGAACAAGGCTGATATGGCACTTGGATATCATGAGCAGGCATTAGAAATTGATAAAGAAATACCGAGTAAACTGGGTGAAGCCGGCGATTTGGGGAATATTGGGCTTGCTTATCATTCAAAGGGTGATTTAGATAAAGCACTGGAATATCACCAGCAGGCACTGGATATTAACAGGTCTATTATGGAAAAACTGGGCGAGGCCAGTGATCTGGGCAATATGGGGCTGGTTTATCAGGCTAAAGGTGATTTGGATAAAGCGCTTGAGCTTTATACCCAGGCGTTTGATATTGATGAGAAGATAGACGACAGGTTGGGGCAGGCCACGCAGCTTGGTAATATGGGTGGGGCTTATCTGAGCAGGGGTGAGTTGGATAAGGCTCACGATTGTTATCTTGATGCATTTGATGTGTATAAACACCTGGGGGCCAAAAGTAAGATCAAATTAATAGAAAAGCAGATTGAAACAGTCAAGGCCAAGATGAGGGAGTCCTAGACTAAGGGAGATAGGTGTGGAAGATATCGAAGAAGTAGCTGATCCATTAGATCAGGCTAGCCAGTTCTGTGCCAATGGGCTGGAGTATCAATGCAATGGTCAACTGGATGAGGCACTCGATTCCTATCTGCATGCGATTGCTATTCATAAGCATTTGAAAAAAGACCGTGATGTTGCCAGTGATTTGGGCGATATTGGTCTAGTGTATCGGCTTAAAGGTAATCTGAAAAAGGCGCTGGAGTGTTTTGATGAGGCGCTTGATATGTACGAAGCGGGTGAGTGCTGGCAGGAAGCCGCTGGTGTGCTGTTTAACATGGGCTTTACCTATCAGGACAAGTTAGATACTGAAAAGGCGCTTGAATATCTGAATAGCGCTCTTGATATATTCAATGGAGAAGGTTGTGTCGATGAGGCACAGCAGGTCAGAGAAAACATAGATATCATCCATAGCCAAAAGGAAGAGGATGACACTATTTGAGCACTATCGTGAGCAGCATTTTAGTAAAGAAGCTCCACTTGCTGCTAGAATGAGGCCGCAAACACTGGCCGATTTCGTGGGGCAGCAGCACTTGGTGGGGCCGGATCGTGTGCTGCGAAAATCCATTGAGTCTGATCAGCTTATCTCCATCATCTTCTGGGGCCCACCGGGCAGTGGCAAAACAACCCTGGCCCGTATAATTGCCAATACTACCAAATGCCACTTTTCTCAGGTTAGCGCCGTAAGCGCATCCGTGGCCGATTTACGCAAGATTATTGCCGAGGCTAAAGAGCGCTATGGTATGTATCAGAAGCGCACTATTCTTTTTATCGATGAAATTCATCGTTTCAATAAAGCACAACAGGACTCCATTCTGCCGTATGTGGAAGATGGAACCGTAACTCTAATCGGCGCTACTACAGAGAACCCATCGTTTGAGGTCATATCGGCTCTGCTATCAAGAAGCCGCGTTTATACCCTTAAGGCGCTTACTCCTGATGATGTTGGTTCTATCATCAAGAGCGCTTTGTCCGATAAGGAAAACGGGCTTGGTGAACTCAAAATCGATTTGCAGCAAAAAGCGCTTGATCATCTGATTATGATGACCAATGGAGATGCACGTATGGCGCTCAACGTTGTGGAACTGTCTGTGTATACCGCTGCCCCTGATAAAGATGGTATGAGGGCCGTTACACTGGAAGCAGTTGAGGATGCGCTGCAACACCGCTCTATGATCTATGACAAGGCTGGTGAGGAACACTACAACCTAATATCGGCTATGCATAAGTCACTGCGTGGCTCAGACCCGGATGCGGGGCTGTATTGGCTGGCGCGTATGCTTGAATCTGGCGAGGACCCTATGTATGTTCTTCGCCGACTTGTACGTTTTGCCTCTGAGGACGTGGGTATGGCTGATCCGCAGGCGCTGGTAGTGGCGATGGCTGCACAACAGGCGTATCACTTTATCGGTTTACCTGAGGGTAAACTGGCCCTAGCTCACGTTGTCGTTTATCTGGCTACAGCTCCCAAGAGCAACTCGCTCTACAAGGGTTATTCAAAAGCCGAACGTGATGTTAAAAAGGGCAAGAACGACTCTGTACCTCTACACCTGCGTAATGCGGTTACCGGCCTGATGAAAGAGCAGGGTTATGGTAAGGGCTATAAGTATGATCACGAATATGAAGAGCACTTTTCGGGGCAACAGCACCTGCCCGATTCCGTTGCCGGCAATATATATTATGATCCCGGTGATCAGGGATTTGAGAAGGAAATAAAACAGCGCTTGAACAGGTGGCGTGTTGGCAGAGAGAAGAAAGATCATGAGTGAGCGCATCGTGAACATAAAGAGTGGTGATGTTATGTTGGAGGGGCAGCTGTCTTGTCCTGAAGACGGTGGCTTGCATGCTGCAGTCGTTATCTGTCATCCACACCCAATGCATGGCGGTGATATGTACAATAACGTGGTGGAGGCGGTGTATTGGGAGCTTACCAAGCGCTCGATCGTTGCTCTCAGATTTAATTTTCGAGGTGTAGGTAATAGTGGTGGCACAGCTGATGATTCCATTGGGCATGGCAAAGATGTTGGTGCGGCAATTGATTTTCTACTCACGATTGGTGGAGTTGACGGCGCCAGAATCGGGGTTGTTGGTTATTCCTATGGCGCAGCCACTGCTCTAAGGTATGTTCCCGGTGATGAAAGGGTAAAGGCAATTGCTATGGTTTCCCCCGCTATAGCGGTGTTGATCAATGATCCTATTATGCAATATGATAAGCCCAAGTTTTTCATTAGCGGCGACAGAGATGGGGTTGTTCCAGCTCATAAGTTTCAGTATCTTATAGATAACATTGCCGAATCCAAAAGCCACAGGCTTGTAGCCGGGGTTGATCATTTTTGGTCGCACCATGAAGATGTTATGGCTGAGGCAGTGCTGTCTTTTTTAAATGATGTGCTTGTGTAGTTACTGGCGCTTCTTTCATATTGTGACGTTGTTCGGCTATGTATAGTATGTTAAAATTGGTAGTGATATTGATCGTCTTTCAGGACTTTTTAGTATGGTGATGAGCATGATTATGGCTAGACTTGGTACAAGAGTATCCTTTTATATAGTTGCGGTGATGGTAGTACTTGTTGACCAGATAAGTAAACTTCTGGTGCGAGAGTACATACCTATTTATTCATCCATACCTAAAGAGGGGTTTTTCCGTTTCACATATATTACTAATTCCGGTGGCGTTGCAGGGTGGTTTCAGGGGCATCTCACGCTGCTGATTGTAATGTCCTTTGTTGGCGCAGTCGCTGTGCTAATATGCCAGTACTTTTTTGCGTACAGATGGCGAACTGCCACTATTGGGCTTGGGTTGATACTGGGTGGCACTATAGGTAATCAAATAGACAGAATATGGATGCGTGAAGTAACTGATTTTATTAGTTGGGGCTGGTGGCCCGTTTTCAATATCGCCGATGCAGCCGGTGTTATCGGGGTAGCGGTTATAGTAGTGTTCCTGTTTTTGTTCTACAAGGAAAATAAAGATATTGATTCTAAAGAATCATGAGTAAAATCATTGATCTCAATGTCGATGGTTCTAGGGTTCGCCTGGATATATTCCTTGCAAATCAGTGTGGTATTTCAAGGAGTTATGCGCAGAAGCTGATAGCCGATGGGCGGTTTGTGGTAAATGGTGACGTAGTCAAATCAAGTTACAAACTGGACTTAGAAGACAAGGTCAGTGGAGAGATACCGGACCCTGAGCCCCTGGAAATACTGCCTGAGAATATCCCACTACAGATCGTATATGAAGACAGTGATATTCTTGTTGTGGACAAACCAGCGGGCCTGATTGTTCATCCGGCGCCTGGTAATTGGGAGCACACGCTGGTTAATGCTCTTCTGGCATATTGTCCTGATCTTGCTGGTATAGGTGGCAAAGTGCGTCCAGGTATCGTGCACCGACTGGACAAAAATACATCAGGCCTTATAATGGTAGCCAAAAATGATGGGGCTCACCATAGCCTGTCACAGCAACTAAAGGAACGTTTGGTTAAAAAAAGATATCTTACGCTTCTGGTAGGGCAACTTGCTCCAAGACAGGGTGCTGTTGATGCTCAGCTTGGCAGGGACCCCAGGAATAGAAAGAAGATGGCTGTTGTTAGTGTCGGTAGGGAAGCCCTTACTCGGTATCAGGTAATAAGCTACCTTGACGGTTATACTTACGTTGAGGCTATGCCTGAGACGGGACGCACTCATCAGATAAGAGTTCACTTTGCAGCAATAGGCTTTCCTGTTTATGCAGATGCGGTTTATGGGAACAAGTCAGATTTGCTTGGCAGGCATTTTTTGCATGCGCATCAGCTTGGTTTTAAGCTACCAAGCAACAATGAGGATGTGGAATTTAAGTCTGATTTGCCTGAAGAGCTTAAAATAGTTTTAGATCAATTATCAGCAGAGGGAGTTGCATAAGACAGGTGTCAAAAGTAGCTTTGGTCAAAGGCGATAATCGCTACGATAACATTACACAGGCTCTGGATTTGGTATCCGACGAGATTGAGTTTAGCCGGAAGATTGTTATTAAGCCAAACTTTACCTCGGTTACAAATCAGCTTGCGGCCACTCATGTTGATGCCGTAAGGGCAGTGCTTGATTACATTAAAAAGCAAACTAATGGTCAGGAAAACCAGGAGATTGTGGTTGCAGAAGGAACTGGCAATGAAACCGCCGATTCCATGATTGGATTTCAAAACTATGGTTTTTTCGACCTGGCTCAGCACTATAATGTCAGCTTTATTGACTTGAACAAGGATGAAACCGTAGAGGTCAAAATGCTCAACTCCAGGTTTGATACTATGTCCATAAGGCTGGCAAAAACTGTGGTTGACGCCGAATGCCTGATATCGATTTGCCCACCCAAAACACATAACAACGTACTTTATACCGGAGCACTCAAGAATATAGCGAGTGGAGCTGTTGTACGCAAACAGCGCTGGCTGCTATCTCGTCTGTTCAGGTGGGTAGGATGGATGAGTAAACTGGTTGGCGATGACAAGCTTAAGCTTCATCAGGGATATCAGGCTATGAATCTCAACCTGTATCAACTGGCAACTATTATTCCTCCAAGTCTATCCATTATCGATGGATTTGAGGCAATGCAGGGTAATGGGCCGGTACAGGGAGACAAACTTGACCTTAGAGTTGCCGTAGCTGGTATTGATTTTCTGGCGTGTGATACGGTTGCCTCATGGCTTATGGGTATAGATGTCAGCAAGATCGGATACCTGAGCTATTGTGAGCAGGCCGGACTGGGTGAGGCCGATATCTTCGGTATTGATATCCTTGGTGATAAACTGGAGGATTGCATGATGCCAGCCCTACCTCATTATAAGTGGGAGGAGCAGATCGATTGGGAAGTTGTCGATCATGGAAGATATCTGAAGTGGCTCTCGGCACTTGCTTCTGCATAATTGATTTAACGAGTTTAGGAGATATTATATGAGTCGACCTGTCCGCGTGCGTTTCGCGCCCAGTCCTACTGGAATACCTCATATCGGAAATATGAGAACAGCGCTGTTTAACTGGCTATTTGCCAGACACTCTGATGGCAAGTTTATTCTGAGAATAGAGGATACCGATCAAACCCGCAAAGTTGAAGGGGCAATTGAAAAGATATATGAAAGCTTGGGCTGGCTTGGTCTTGAGTGGGATGAGGGACCGGACGTTGGTGGTGATTCCGGCCCATATATGCAATCTGAGCGATTGGATTATTATCAGTCTGCTGCCAAACGATTAGTGGAACAGGGGGATGCCTACCACTGCTATTGTTCTTCTGAGAGACTTGCCGAGATGCGTGCTGAACAATCCAAGCGTAAGGAACCGCCACGTTATGATCGTACATGTCGTGAACTTACTGCAGGGCAGAGAGCACAGAAAGAGGCTGAGGGTTTGGCTTCTGTTGTGCGCTACAAGATTCCCTTTGAGGGCATAACCTCGTTTGATGATGAGGTTTATGGCTATGTAGAGTTTCAGAATGCGCTTTTGGACGATTATGTGATCCTGAAGTCCGATGGCTTTCCCACCTATCATCTGGCCAACGTGGTCGATGATCATATGATGCAGATCAGCCACGTAATTAGAGCAGATGAGTGGCTGTCCAGCACGCCCAAACACGTTTTGCTTTATAAAGCCTTAGAATATAATTCACCGAAATATGCCCATATGCCGATGACTTTTGGCAAAGACAAAGCCAAGCTAAGTAAGCGTCATGGTGCTACAGCGCTGCTGGATTATAAGGATATGGGCTATTTGCCAGAGGCAATGATAAATTTCCTTGTTCTTCTTGGTTGGTCTCTGGATGATAAAACCGAGATTTTCAGCAGAGACGATTTAATTCAGCACTTCTCTCTTGATAGAATCAGTAAAACCGGCGCTGTTTTCAACGCGGAAAAACTTAACTGGTTTAATGGCTACTATATCCGTCAATTGACAACCGATGAGCTCATAGAGCGAGTTATGCCGCTTCTGGATGCTCAGTTACCTGCTGATGTTAAGCGCCCAATCGACACGGAGTACTTAAAAGAGATAATACCTTTGATCCACGAGCGGCTTAAACTGCTAACGGAGATCACTGAGTTTGTATCGTTCTTCTTTGTCGATGATATTGAACATAAAGCTGATGAGCTTATAGGTAAGAAAATGACTCAGGATTCGTCCATCGCCGTGCTGGAGGCATCTCTGCCCAAGCTTGAATCTCTTGCAAAATTTGATACTGAGTCATTGGAGCAGGTGCTACGTCCTCTGGCAGAGGAACTGGGCCTTAAAACGGGGCAGCTTTTTGGTACGCTCAGGGTTGCCACTACCGGTAAAACAGTTGCCCCTCCGCTGTTTCAGACAATGGAGGTTTTAGGACAGGACAAATGTTTAAAACGTATTGGGTTGGCACTTGAGAAGCTAAAAGGGATGGATTAAAGGTTTACGCGTAGCTTTGTTATCTGATATAATTATTAGACTCTGGGGATTAGTCTAGTGGTAGGACACGCGACTCTGGATCGTGGGACACAGGTTCGAATCCTGTATCCCCAGCCATTTAACATCAGGCGCATTCGTCTAGCGGCCTAGGACACCGCCCTCTCAAGGCGGAGATCACGGGTTCGAATCCCGTATGCGCTACCAACATCTAAATAGCCGTCTTTTTTGAAGCTAAAAC
>JABGRK010000010.1 GCA_018648325.1 Chloroflexota bacterium | reverse complement strand
TACAACGAGCGCTTACGACCTTGTTTTGTTCCTTGGATATTACATAAACCGGTAGTCCCGACTCCTTGAGAATGGATATCCCCATGCCATCACCGCGACTGGCCACTATCGATTCTTTACCGTCCTGATCGACAATTACCATGTTATCAGTAAAAACCCCGTCAAAATCGAATACAACCAGTTCAATATCAGCTGGTAATTTGTCTGAGTTGTCTTTGTTCTGTTTTTCAGCAAACACCAGCTCACAGCGTGCTAGATCGTGCAGGGAATCGATATCCAGAGCACTTTGTTCATCCATTTGGTAAAGTACTATTTTACCGCCCAGCCGATTGCCGGTCTCACGAAGCATTTGTGGCCTGAATATGTAAATTGAGCCGTTCTCAACATACTGATTTTGCATATCCTGCCGTCGTTTTCTTTTCAGATAGTTATGATTTTCCGCAATTGCCTCACCGTTTTTCACCTGCCACAGAAATAGATGAGACGGGACACCGGAGAGCAGAGAATCTGCTTCATTTTCTTTAAACAAATCAATGGCATTATCGATGTCGTCGGCGCTGCGAATAGGTGCCGTACACTGTAAAAATACCACCATATCTATTGTCGGCCCTGATTTTTCCAGCGTATCTATGGCATGAAGCAGCGCTTCCTCTGAAGTAGAGTCATCGGCAGCCAGATGTACCGGGCGCAATACAATTTCGGCTCCATATTGCCCGGAAATAGCGGCTATCTCGGCATCATCGGTGGAAACGATCACCCTAGATACGGATTTGGACGCAAGCGCCTGCCCAATGGTGTGAGCTATCAGGGGTATACCTGCCAGCAGCTGTATATTTTTCCTGGGTATGCCTTTAGATCCGCCTCTGGCAGGAATGATTACAACAATATTTGGCTCGCTGGTCTTTGTCATTATCGACCTCATAATTAAAATGTCAGTTTCACATCACGGTGCACTAACGGTATCTTACGAGTTAGTAATTATAGGGAACCGGCAGCTATTTATCAATACTGGATATAGATTAGACACCATCTTCAATCAGCAAGATAGTTCCTGATAGATTTTTTCCACCTTTTGCATTTCTATATCATAGTTGGCCTTTTTTGATATAAGTTGTCTGCCGGATTTACCGAAGCGCGCTGCCAGTTCTTTGTCCTTTAGCAGCAGTAATATCTTTTTTGCCAGTCCTTTTTCATCGTCCGGCGAAACCAGAAAACCGGTTTCGTTGTCATCTATCAACTCTCTGTTACTGGGATGGTCGGTGAGAACAACCGGCAATTCGGTTGACATTGCCTCATGCAAACTCATCGAGCTGCTATCGGACAACGAGGTTGATACGTAAACATCCGATGAGGACAGGTAGCCGGGAAGTTCGCTGTGGGCAATTGATCCGGTAAACCTGATACTATTTGAGACGCCTAGAGATTTTGCCAGTGATTGCAGGTAGTTACCCTGTTGCCCATCCCCGCACAGCACAAACTTTGCCTCCGGTATCTGCGCGAGCACTGATGGAATCGCTTTTATCAATAGTTCCACGTTATATATTGGCCTCAGGTTTCTGGTTGATATAACGGTAGGATCATCCCCAATCTGCAGTTTGTCCCTGAGTTCGCGGCTGCGGTGTTTCGGGCTGAATTGTTCCGTTTTTACACCGGGATAGATGATTCTTATTTTATCCGGATGAGTATTGAGTTTAATCAGTTCGTCTCTCATAAATCGGGAGTTGCAGGTTACAATTGCAGCCTTCTTAAGCGCATATTTTATGATATTTCGCCATATGCGAAATCGCTTGGCATATACCAGAACACCCGAACCCCAGGCATTAAGGATTATGGGGGTAAAACCGGATGTGGCAGTGAGTACAGCTGCTGTGGTCAGCCAATGCCCTTCGATAATATCAGGCTTGATTTTGTTCACAAGCTGGCGGCTCTGTATTGGCCAGGTGAATATGCCGAGATGCTTTGTTACACTCCATAGCTGCGGCAGAAACCTTGCCAGCCAATATCTCCTGACACTTGCATCATATTGGCCACCACGTACCCAGGAAATAAGGTGGGCTTCATGCCCCTTTTGTGCAAAGTGATTTATCCACCTCTGGGAGGGTACACTGGTTGCCTCTGCTATATAACATATCTTCATGTGACAGCAGCCCTTTTATTTAAGCTGGCCCTGTGCCTTTATACGCTCGACTTCATCACAGATCTCTCCGGTTAACCTGACTACCTCGCGCGCCTCGGCAGGTTCCACCGGAAGCGGTTTATCATAACGTATGCTGTCCATGAACTGCTCGATCACGACTGATAAAACCTGATGCGCGCTTCGTTTGCGGATGACTGAAAGAATTGATCTTATTGTGGATGATATGGTTTGGGTTATTACTCTGGCGTTGAGCCGGAATCTTGCCAGAAGATTTCCCAGAGCACCGCTGCCTTCAGGGAATAGCGCTTTATTTTTAATCAATGTATATGTAAACTCATTGACTTTCAAGCTCATTTTACTCCCATAAATATCCGTTATATGTTCCTGTGTAGTAGCATCTGCATGCCAGTAGATGGACCCCAGAACACCGTTGTCGGAAACAAGTGTTACGGCCAACTCATCCAGTGGCATCCAGGGCAGCCTGCCCACCTTTGTAGCAGAAACGTGTTTTACGTGGCAGTTGCCAAGTACCGATGTGAATGGATAAATGAGATGAGGCATTGATTCCCCGAAAAAGCCACCCTTTAAACGGTGTGCCCAATGATTTTCGTCCCGCGCCTGATCATCAAGATGAGAGGTAAGCATTGTGAGCGTCATTCCTGTAATATCGCCCATATCACCAGCAGCCATCAGCGATCTGGCTCTTTGCCATGGCGCACAGAATATTCGATTGTGAGACACGGTCAATTTACGACCGGTGCGTTTAATGCACTCAATAACTGCATCTGCATTCTCATAGGTATCGGTAAAAGGCTTTTCCACCAGAACATCACAGCCCAGTTCCATAGCTTGAATGGCCAATTGGGCATGAGTGGTTGGAGGGGTTACGATAGATACCACCGAAACCTGGCTTTTTTTACACATCTCCTCCAGATTTGTATAGTATTCCAACCCCCAATGCTTGGCGGTTTCAGCTGCTTTTGCCTCGTCTATGTCACATACAGCTACAAGTTTTGCCCCCTTGGCACGTCGCCAACTCCTTATGTGTATATCTCCCGCATAACCACAACCTACTATTCCCACGTTTAAGTTCTGCATACATTCTCCTTTTGTTCATCAGGATTATAAGGTATTGCACGTTCAGTCAATACTGAGTCTTCTAGTTATTTTTTGCTATTATTGTAATACATTGCGTAAATAAATCATCTTCCGAATACATGGAAAGTTCTTTCCGTATCTCGTCCGTCAATAATTGTCTCCTACCGTGTTTTTCCTCCAGCACATTAAGTATGTCGAAGTATTTGCTGAAACATGAAAGATAATCACTTTTTTTGAGGCGGTTTAAAAAATCATGGAACTGAAAAGGACTTCTAAGATGATACCATGGCACTTGTTTGTCCCAATCCGGATTGTGACCGCCCGTAAGACTGGGCCAAAGATCAATGCGAACGCATATGAGTCCTGAGCTTCGCAGTACTCTCTTAATTTGTGCCAATACGGCTGATATGTCTGCTATATGTTCAAATGCAGCGTTTGAAATAACGACATCAAAATATTTGTCGGAAAAGTCCATCTTCTCTGTATTCATTTGCCTGATATCCGGCATAATACTGTAGTTTATTGATAATCCGCTAGAATCGCTTAAGCTGTTACAAAACCGTTTGTTTCTTCTAAGAGCATTGAATAATATCTCCTGCCCCAAACTGGCAAGACCATTTTGGGTGAAGTATTTAATTAATCTTTTCAGGATGTTATCTCTTATTCCTATGTAAGTGGTGTCTATTCCCGTGACTTTGTTTCCAAGGCCAGTAAATAAACGTGACAACGGAAATAATCTACCACAACCTATATCCAGAATGGTTTTTTCTTTAACCTTTCCAATATACGGATCAAGAGCACTGGTAAATGATCTAAAAACCATAGAATCATTTTGCGCCTTGTCATTAACATTCTTGGTGAAAAATGAGACATACAGAGATAATTTACTGAGTACTTGCTTTATTGCAGGTATAATTGAGTTAATCATAAATAATCCCTACATTTTTTGGCGGACCTGATTGATCTTGGATACACACGCCCTGGCAAATTCCTTTATGTTTCCCATGGGAACCAGAATGCCGTTCTCGTCTACTTCCTCCTGAAAAGGCTCTATATCAAAGGCAACCAGCGGATTGCCGCAGGCCTGTGCCTCAAGTACAGGCCGGTTGTGTATCTCCCAGCTTGAGCAGCTGGCGTAAATATCTGCTGCTGCGTAATAGTATGGCAGTTCTTCATCAGGAACAAAGCCGGTTATTATTATACTATCATTGAGGTGAGAATCTAACTCTTTTGAATAATAACCATAATCATGCCTGCCAACAATAATCAGTTTTGCATTGGGAATAGACTGCCTGACAATATTAAAGGCTTCCATTAATAAATGAGCCCCCTTAAGAGGGCGAATAGCTCCAACAGAAAGTATGATTGGGTCATCCCCAAGGTTGTATTTTTTGCGCAAAACAGAGCCATCCAGACCCGGTTTGAATCTGTCTGTATCTATTTCGTTGTAAACTACCTCACTGTCTACCCCTGTATAGCGTTTTAACTCCTTACGCCCATATTTACCCACAGATACGGCTCTGTCCACGTTTTGGACCGTATACTTGGTAAACAATATGTCCATCGTATCATAAAGCTTTTCGTAAAAGTGCGGGAAAAATTGTGGACCCGGAATACCATGATACCAGAAGGTATATTTCACTTTATAAAACCTCTTGGCCAGTGAAGCAAACCACGTCAGGGGATAAAGATGCACAACGGTTTTATCAAATTTTTTCAGTTTTGGCAACCACTTGATTGCCTTGAATATGTCGAGGGGGAATAGTAAACGATATACTCGCTGCCAGAACAGGCTTTTAGGCATTCCCATCACAAATACATCGTATCCCTTTGGTTCAATGTCTGTATTGAAGGTGAACACTGCTACGTAATGACCTTGCTTTGTCCACTCTTCCGCCTGCAGTTCGGCCGTACGTGCGCCCCCATCCATCTTGGCGAAATTAGGAACTAAGAGAGCTATCTTCATTTAACCTTCCCATCGTTGTACTATTTTTACCACTTCCAGAAGGTCGCAAACTATTGCGTCCGGTTGATCCGCCCAGTCCTTATGAACCTCGGATTTCTCTTTTGCGATCAACATCGTTTTACAGCCGGCAGCTTTGCCCAAAGCAATGTCCGATTGAAAATCGCCCACCATATAAGATCGGGCAAGATCGAGATCAAAATCCTTAGCGGCCTGCAAAATAAGTTTGGGCTTGGGTTTTCTGCATTCACAGTTGTCATCAGGGTGATGAGGACAATAATAAATGGCGTCCAGCCGAACGCCTTCTTTGGCTAACTCGCGTGTCATTTTAGAGTGTATCTCTGTTAGAGTGTCCTGTGTGAAATAGCCCCTGGCAATTCCCGACTGGTTGGTAACGACTATAACTTTAAATCCCATGTCAGAAAACAGTTTAATAGCCTGGGCAGTAGAAGGAAAGAGTTCAAAATCCTCAGGACGACTACAGTAATTAACGTCCTCGGCCATTGTCCCATCACGGTCTAGAAAGACAGCTTTATTCATCTTGAATACTATAAACTGTTTTGCAGGGACTTTTCAACTTATAATGCGTGGATTTTGCTTTTTACCAAAGAGGTGATGATATGTTCCAAAACCAGATGCATATCCTCAACCTGACCGTAATCACAACACGAAAGCGTTATCGATTTATCAGCCAGATCTTTTAATTTTCCGCCGCCAAACCCGATAAGGCCTACTGCAATGGCACCATTGTTCTTAGCGTACTTGATGGCTTGAAGAACGTTTTGTGAATTTCCCGAAGCCGTTATGCCAATGACAACATCACCCTTATCAATCTGATCGATAAGCTGCTGCTCAAAAACAGCGTTGTAGTCTACATCATTTGCTATTGCCGTAATAACAGACAGGTTATCGGTCAGGGCAGTGGCCCGCATGCGTGGCTGACCCTTGGCTGCAGTGTTTTTTAAAAGATCGCACGCGAAGTGAGAAGCCGTGGCTGCGCTGCCACCGTTGCCCATAATAAATATGCGATGCCCTTTTTGATATGCAGCAAATACAGTATCGGCGATCTCCCCGATATTCTGCCTGGATATTTCTTCTATGCAGTTTTGCAGCCCGCTAAGATAGTCTTCTATTATTTTTGACATCCGATGCCCCCAAAACTTTGCTTTCCTATTATTCTATATTAATTATTTTACTTCCTTCGTCCTCAAAAGAAAACTGCTTCCATGTGATCTCACTTAATGCGTCCCTGACCTGCAACTGTTTTTCTTGCGGACAATAAAACAGCAGAAATCCACCACCACCGGCACCCAGTAGTTTGCCACCCAAAGCCCCGGCTTTAAGTGCTTTTTCATAGTATTTATCTATTTTTGAGTTGCTTATACCACTTGCCAGCTTTTTCTTAAGCAGCCAGCCTTTGTGCAAATAGTCCCCCAGAATATCCGGCGATGTGCCGTTGTTGAGTTGCAATCTTAAAGCCAGTGCCATATCACGCATTTGCTTAAGGAAAGCAAACTTGTCGGCCTGCTTCATATTTGCCTTTTGCTCACCCAGAATACTTTTTGCCCCCCTGGTATCACCTGTATAAAACAGCATAAGATTGTTGGCTATTTGCTGCTTGTTCTGATTTAAAACCTGCTCTGTATGAACACTGCCGTCGGTATTGAACTGAAAAAACCGAAATCCGCCATAGCCGGTAATATACTGATCCTGAACCCCGATCGGTTCCTCCAGTATATCGATCTCGATATGACACGCTTCCTTAACGATTTGCTCGATGCTCTTTTCTATTCCTTTATAAGCATACAGGGCACTGAGCAATCCAACAGTGAAGCTGCTTGATGAGCCCAGGCCTGTTCCTGCAGGGATATCGGCCATGGACGCTATTTCGATTCTGCTGTCGATCCCGGTAAGTTTCAAGGCCTCTCTGACTATCGGGTGGCTGATCTGCTCAACGCTATCAACAATTTCGGTTTTTGAATAACTGACCCGAATGGAATTTTCGAAGCGCTTGTTTACGATTATGTACATGTACTTGTTAATGGCGGTACTGACTACGGCTCCGCCCTCGGTCTCATAAAAACCGCGAAGGTCTGTTCCTCCACCAACAAAACTTATTCTAAACGGTGTGCGAGAAATGATCATTTTGTCTGCTGTTCCATATATTTGCTAAAGTCTTCCTGCTGCCTAGGCGTTCCGACATCATAAAACCTTTGCTCAGTTACATAGGCCATAAGTTCGCCTTCTTTAATGAGCATCTGATATATATTCTCAAGAGAGGTCGGCTGGTTGGCCGGGACGTAATCCAGCACTTCTTTCTTTAGAATAATGGCGCCGGCATCTACATACTTCAAATTTTGCGGATTCTCCTTGTCATATGCCACAACTTTGAGCTGCTGATCAACCATAACATTATTACTGACGCCAGTTGTATCGGTATTATTATAAACCACTATAACAGCTTTTTTACCGTATTTGAGAAAGATATTGTTCACCTCAGTGTAGTCTATAGGCAGGTAGGTATCTCCGTTGAGTATCAGAAAATGGTCGTCAAGCAAGTTTTGCGCGTTTTTTATGGCACCGCCAGTTCCCAGCAATCTGTCCTTTTCTTCACTGTATCTGATACTTAGATCAAGGCTCTTGCCATCCCCAAAGTGGTTTTTTATCATCTCAGACAGATAGCCCACACAAAGCACGATGTCACTGATTTTCTGTCTCTTTAGCAGATCAATGATGTAGAGCAGAAAAGGTTTGTCATTGAAAGGCGACATCACTTTGGGGATATTTTCGGTTAGCGGGCGCAATCTTGTACCCAAACCACCGGCCAAAATAACTGTTTGTAACACTACTGATTAAATTTCCTTGATTATTTCTGTTATCGCTTTACTCACCGCTTCATCAGAGGTAAAACCCGGCTTCCAGCCAAGCTTCTCCATTTTTGATGTGTCAAAGCGTACCTGTGGCACATCGCCCGGCCAACCCCGATTGCCTCCCGTGTAATTGAATTTCACATTTGGTAAACCCATCTGTTCAATCAGCATTTTGGCGATATCGCTGACCCTGGTTGATGAGTTTGCACCCAGATTGTAGACATTAACCTGCTCATCGGCATTTTTAAGTCCATACAACATTCCGTCAGCACAATCGTTAACGTACAGATAAGGTTTTTGTTGCGTTCCGTCACCAAGGATTTCGAGTTCATCGGAGTTTTCTTTTAGTTTATTTATGAAATCGAATATAACACCATGTGTTGCCCTAGGTCCGACGATGTTTGCAAACCTGAATATCCATGCCTTCATCTTGAAAATATGACAGAAGGATGAAATAAGCCCCTCACAGGCCAGTTTACTTGCCCCGTAAAGAGATATGGGCAGCAGTGGGCCATAGTCCTCTGCCAGTGGTTTGACAGGGGTTTCGCCATACACCGTGCTGCTTGATGCAAAAACCACCTTGTCAATCCCATTTTCACGCATTGATTCCAGCACGTTATAGGTAACAATAGTTCCCTGCTCAAGATCAGTATCCGTTTTCCGTATGGCCTCTCTCACATCCGGATTGGCCGCCAGATGAAACAGGACATCATGTCCACGCATCGATTTTTTGAGCATGTCCAGATCAAGAAGATCAGCCTTAATAAAATTAAAGCCCTTTTGCCCTGCGAGGTGTTTTATGAAACTATCTTTTCCGGAACTCAAGTTATCATAGACGGTTACTGCCCCTGAATCCAACAACTTTTCGGCCAGGTGACTGCCTATAAAACCGGCTCCGCCGGTGATAAAATATTTCATATCAGATAAATTATAGCCCCTGTCGTTTTTATTACTTTCCACTCATGCTAAAGAAATTTTTGAAAAAGAACATGGTTCCCTTTATTGTCCTTGCAATTTCTTTTGGATGGAATACAATCTGCTTCAATTTCATAATTATATACCGGGGACGCAAGTGATATTCTCTGACTGCCCGCTTGCAGAATACGGAGATTTCAGTGGGAGAAAGCCCGGGTAAATTCAGGACACTGCAATACATGCCATCTTCGTTTGCCCAGTTATTGTAATCCTCGGAAATAAGGTATCCGTTTTCCTTTGCCCACTTATAAGCTTCGGTTCCCGGATAAGGGATGAGAGGAAAAAACTGCATAGTATCGCAATTAAGTTCCTTGGCTACTTTAAGGCTTTTTTCCAGCGTTTCTTTAGTCTCACCCGGATTGCCAACAATAAAACAGCCATGTACAAGCAACCGCGCCTTTTTGGTGTTTTTAACAAAGGCTCTTATCTGCTCCACCGTTATTCCTTTGCGCATCTGGTTTAGACAATCCTGGTCTGCACTCTCAAATCCTACGGTAATCAAATGGCAACCAGCCTTTTTCATCCACTGCATGGTCTCCAGCTTAAGATTAACGCGAACATTGCAATACCACTTTATTTTTATTCCCCGCTCAATTATCATCCTACAGAACTCTATGGTTCTATTCTGATTGGCTGTAAAGGTATCATCCTCTATGCCGATTTCCTTAACCTGCGGGAGATTCTCTGTGACGTACTCAAATTCGTCAACAATGCTTGATGCGCTTCGCGGGCGGTATTTTCTACTATGAAAGGTTTGTGGATAAACACAGAAAAAACACTTATGGGGACAGCCCCTGCCGGTAATAATCATGGCCATCGGATAATCCGATGCCCCAAAAAAGTAGTTCTTTATATTGAGATGTTTTTTATATACCTGGGTTACAAATGGTAATTCATCTATATTCTGAATTAGCTCTCTGTTTTTATTACGTAGGATTTCACCGTTTTTTCTATGTACCAGCCCATCTACACCCGCCAAGTCCTGCCCTTTGGCTAGGCAATTGGCGAGATCCCGAACGGTGTAATCATATTCTCCAACAGCCACTGCATCGATTTTATCGCTCAGTTGCAGTGTTTCTTCCGGTATTGCCGAGGGGTGTGTGCCTACGAACACGATAAAAGACGACGGGAATATTTGCTTCAAATGTTCGGCTACCCGGACATCGTTGTATATACTGGGCGTACTGGTGTCAATTACAATCAGGCCGGGATTAAAATCGCTGACCAAATCTGTAACCTGCGACAGTGAGTAATCATCTGCACATGCATCAATAAAACGAACGTCAAAGCCGCTTTTCTCAAGAACTCCGACCGCATAGGCCAGCCAGAATGGATAGTATAATGTACCGCCAAGAGATACTCCAGGACTTCTGGAAGTTCTGGAAAACCTGCTTACAAACGGCGGATTAAGTACAAGTATATTCATATGACTTCAATTATGTTTTGCGAATTAGTTTCTTAAATACAGCAAATAAAAGGTTTCTTTGTTCGATAAACAATTTCAAAAAATCAAGGACTCTGAAGTTTAACAGGTAGAACTTAAAATAGCCCAATAACTCCAGCTTCTCAAGCTCTTTTCTGCTCAACCCTTCCAACTCTAGGCTATTACCTATCGTTTTATTGAAATCATCCCACTCAGGTGAAATGATTTTATATTTTCCGCCGCCACTATTGGCCATATCGTATATATCTGTACCCGGATAGGGGACCATAATGCCGAAGGCAACTGTGGTTGTATTGAGTTTAGCTGCAAAATTAAGGGTGTCCATTATGCTTTTACGTGTTTCGTTTGGATGCCCGATTATGAAATAACTGCCAGTTTTCAATCCCGCCTTTTTGGCAAATTTAACAGCCTGCAAGGCTTGCTCAAGCGTTATTCCTTTTCGGGAAGCCTTTAGTATTTCCGAGTTACCCGATTCTACCCCCAACCCAAGCCATTCGCAACCGGCATCTTTGAACTTTACGAACAAATCATAATCTGCCAGATCTACCCGACTTTGCGCTACCCACTTAATTTTTTTGTGGATTCCAGCATCAATCATCATGTCCAGCAACTCATGGGTGAATTTCTTGTTGATAGTAAAGGTTTCATCAACAAAGTGGATATTACGAGCATCATGTTCTTCAATATTGGCCTGAATTTCCTGCATGACATTTTGAGTGGACCGCTTTCTTATTTTGCTGCCCATCACTCTCATACAAAAGTTACACTGAAAGGGGCAACCTCTTGCTGTCATAATCGGATAAGTGGGGCTTTTAGGGAAAAGATCCCAGGCGGGCAAAGGTAATGCATTTAAATCAGTCATTTGCGGCCGGGATTGGCTAATTATTATTTGGCCATCGGCACGAAACCCTATGCCATTTATCCCGCTAAAAGGTTCGCCTTTTTCTATGGCTACTATCAGTTCGTACAGGGTTTGCTCGCCCTCACCAAAGGCAGCTATATCAACATCGGCAAATTCCTCCAGGGTCTGACGGGGAAGAGCGGTGGTATGAGCGCCTCCGAAAACAACAGTGGTTGACGGCGAGATTCTCTTGATCATCTGAGCAATTTTTTGAGCCTGTGATACCTCATGAGTCATAGCTGTTATCCCTATGACATCAATCTTTTGTTTGCTCAGCCTTTTTTCCAGGACTGCCAGTCCCACTCCTTCAAACTTGGCATCAATAACAGATATGTTTTTTATACCACTCTCTCTAAGATAAGCCGCAATATAAGCCAGTCCAAGATGAGGGTATTCCGGTCTGTCATGAATTTCTAAAACATGATGGGGCGGAGGGTTGATTAAAACAACGTTCATATAACTATTTTGTCTTTCCACAATCAAACTATGATACTCATAACGACTTTTTACGTTTGGCACGAAGTTTATAAGCTACAGTATAGACTATCCTGATGAAATGTAAAAGTTGATTTGGCGCGGCTTTGATAAATACATTTTCGAATTAGTTGAAAGAGGTATCAGTTGCAGGGGATCTATTATGTTTTGCCTTTCTTTCTAGGCAGAATGAGTTCCCTCCAGAATCCCAGTGTAAACAGGCTATGCTGTATCATATATACTATCGGGATAGAAAAGAGATACCGCCAGTTTCTCTCAGATATGGAAACAGCCACACCAGTTATAAACACGATTGCAAGGTAAAGAGCCGCTAGTGCAGACGGCACAATAAACATGCTAGAGACCCATGGTATAAGGGCCAGCATTATCAGGATCAGTGGCGCCACCAGCGGAGGTATCACAGGCAGAGACCATACCCTGCACTCCCTGCGCCAGCGTCCGTAGTTGAACATCTGCCGGGCAAACTTGGCCAGCCCTCTCTTATGATCATGAACGACAACTACGTTTGGGGTATAAAGGAGACGTCCTACTTTGATTACCCTTCTGCCCAGTTCCGCTTCATCAGCCCCCGACAGGTGAATATTGAACCCGCCTGCTTCAATTAATGCGTCTTTGAGATAAATACAGTTAAATGCATTGATATCTTTTTCATAGCGCTTATTTTTTATATCCCTGCCCTGAGCCGAATTGCCACCGCCCAGTAAAGTTCCCAGAACATGGTTGATCGATTGTATCCAGAGTCCTTCTCCCACATTTTTCACACCTCCGCCGACTCCGACTACTCCATCCTCAAATTCAGCAAGTAAACCTTCCAGCCAGTTTTCAGGCGGTATGCAATCACCATCGGTGAAAGCCACGTACTGGCCACCGGCAGCTTCCAGCCCCAACTGACGAGCCGCTGCCGCCCAGCCGTAATCCTGGTTGATTACTTTGACATCAAACTTTTTGGCGATATCAACTGTACCATCGGTTGATTGCCCATCAATAATTATGACCTCATGCGGCACGATGGTTTGAGAAAAAACCGCCTGAAGACAGTTCTCTAGCTTATCGGCCATATTAAGCACCGGTATAATTACTGATATTATGGGATTGCCGGTTGAATTCATAAGCACTACTTTAGCATATATATTCAGTTCAGGTGAAGCACTTCACGTAACGGGCCAAACTTAAATGCTCTCAGCAAACTCTCCAGCTTCCCAAGAGCGGAATTGATTCTGAAATAAGTAATGAATCGATGAAATCTGGGAATGCTATTGATTTGAGGAGTATGACGGTACAGCTCCCACGGATGAAGATATATGACCGCAGGCCGGGTTTGGTTTATCTTTTTTATAGCTATTTTAAGAAACCATGCCGGTAAAGCCCTGAAGTAGAATCCTCCCGCAAAAGGGATGTTTTTAAACCTGGTTTTAAGCACGGATATGGGAAATTCAATAATATCACCATCGGGTACAGGTTTGGTAAAATCAGCAAGCGATAAGCTATAGGGAGACACAGGAGCGTTGTTTACTCCATACAATATAGTTTTAAGCGGGAAAACGCTGGAATCGTACCTGAAACCATGTTCCTTTAGTATTCTAAAAGCCCAATCGGTTGATTGATCTACGGAAAAGTTCGGCGCGCGGAAACCGATGGGATTCTGGCCGGTAATCGATCGTAGAATCTGGCACGTTTTAGCTGTCTGGTCCGCAAACTGCTCTGGGCCAAGGGCGCCAAGAAATTTATGGGAGTATCCGTGTGAAGCTATCTCATGGCCTTTGCAAAAAATTTCCTTTACGACCTGGGGATGTTTCTGCGCCAGCTCACCCAGCACAAAGAATGTAGCCTTTGCATTGTACTTATCCAGTAAACGCAATATTTGTGCGACGGGTTGAACAATCTGATCAGCATGTTTATCCTGATCGGATATGTGCCTTGATACGTACTCCGCAGAGTACCAGTATTCCAGATCAAAACTGAGAGCGTTGATCATATAATATATCGTTCCTGTTTCTTTTCAGCCGAAACTACAATAATAGGTGCAAGTATGCAAGCAAAAGAGGGGATATACTCCATTTTGCGAACTTTGAACCCGTAGCTTTCAATTGATTTCTTCATTTCCTGTATCGTCATAGTTCTCAGGGTATAATTATCTTTGCTTTCCCTTCTATATTGCCACCAGAGAAACGGATTGAATTTATTTCTCAAATCAAAGACAAACAATCCCCCGGGTTTAACTATTCTGCTTATTTCCTTGATAGCCCGCATATAAGTTTGCTGCAACAAGTGTTCAAGTAATCCCATGCAGATTACTATATCACTTGTTTCAGACTGGAGTGGCAACCTGGTTATCTCGGCCTGACATAAACATGCCGCAGGTGACAGTTTTGCAGCATGTTGCAGCATTATCTTACTGGGGTCCATCCCCTGATAGCTCAAATTTCGTTCACAGGCATCGAGCATATATCTACCGCTGCCACAACCGATATCCGTCAACATGGCAGCTTTGTTGGTTTGCAGATATGAGTCAATTAATGAATAAGCAGCAGCAAGAGTCCTGTCGCGAAAATACCCCAAAGAAGATTTCTGCCATTTCACGGCTTCAGAAAGATGATTGTAATGTTGCGATATATTGCGATAGCTTTGGATATCGTTTTTCAAAATATCATCCGATCTGCTTAATAATCCACGGACCTATCAGACCTGCGAGTTGCTCAGGCATATACCTGGCCCATAATCGCGATAGCCCCCTGTACTTGATTTCCTGACGGCTACCCATCTCTTTTTTGTAAAACTTATAGAAATATGGCATAGTTGAGACTTGGCCTCCCCAGCGCCGTTTGAACAAGACCCCACCCTCATCCGGCCTGCTACGCCCGAAGCCAAACTTACTGCAACCATGCTGGTTCGCCCATTTTATCATATACCACTGTATCAGATTGTTGGGCGCCAGTTTCTGATACTGCATGTGTGAACAGCTATAAGCGTGATGAACTGTATCGTTGTGCAGAAGATAAATTCCTGCAGCTATGTATTCTCCATCGCAGATAGCCAGTGGTATTTTCAGGTTATCAGGGTAAAATAAATCCCACATAGACTCAAAAAAGGAGAACGGTTGGGGGGGACTACCCAGTTTTTTCATGGTTTTACTATAAATCAGATAAAATGCTCTCAGTTCATTTTTATTGCTTGCCTCAATAATCCTGACATTACTCTTTTCCGCTCTTCTTACCATGTTCCTGTTTTTGTCTCCAATACCCTTCCACAATGCGTCAAGAGTAGTATCAAGGCTCAATATAAAGGTCAGATATTCGTCTCTCCTGATGAAACCTTGGGCGAGCAGTTCGTCATAATATTTATGGTCAGGGCCTCGTATCTCAATGAAATCCACATTGAGATGCTGGGCGATTTGCCTGCATCGGAATATCAGTTGTATCGCGGAATCATTATCAGCGGTACACAAACCACCATAGTCAGCAAAGGGTAATGAAATCAGACGATTGCCAAAGATGCGGCTTTGTACATAAGCAACGGGGAAAACACTATCGCCGTGGTTCAAGTAGATCAGTTTATGCCCGTGTACCTTCTCCAGCAGCTCACCCCACTGGCGAAGATGATAGGCCGAACTGTGGTCACAGTTTTTAACAGAGTTGTTCCAATTTACTTTAAACATCCTCACTTCGCAATAGAAGTTAAAAACCTCATAACTCGAATCTTCAGTACCGTAAAAGCAACCTTAATACCATGAGACAATGCATTAGAATCTATTCTTGTATGGTCATAAGTGCAGGACACTGGAACCTCCCTTATGGAAGCATTCAGATGCCTTGCTTTCTCTATAATTTCGATGCTTATACCCATATCGTTTTCATTGAAGCTCATGGTCATAAACTTTTTCATGTTATAAGCCCTGAACCCGCTCTGAGAGTCTGAAACCCGTATCCTTGCCCCCAGATTCCAGAGAGTGGTTATAAGCAGAATTCCGAATCTGCGATAAGAGGGCATGGTTTTTGAATGAGCCAGAAATCTGGAACCGATTGTCAGGTCAACGTGCTCTTTAAGTACCGGATTTAGAAGCAGAGGGATTTCATCCGGATCGTGCTGGCCATCACCGTCTATGATAACCAGAATATCCGCTTTTCTTTTTTGGGCATATCTGAAGGAGGATTTAATCGCTTCGCCATAGCCAAGGTTTACCTTGTGACGTATAATTCGGGCACCAGCTGACTGTGCACTTTCAAAAGTGCCGTCGCTGGAGCCATCATCAATAACAACAACCTCATCCGAGTACTCTTTGGCTTTGATTACGATGTTATAGATGAATTGTGCAGTATTATAGCAGGGAATAGCTGTGATTACATTGTGCTTTTCATGTTTTTGAACTACTAAAGGTTGGGTGAAAGTCTTCTGCAAAACATCCTTCCTGTACATGACTTATAACAAAAAGGCCTTTGAGCCTTAACCATATCCCTTTATCAATAATAAATTATATTTAAATCGTAAGTGTGCCTATTATATGTTACATTTTATTGGATTGCAACGTATTTGGGAAGAAAAGCGACGCTATAAAACAGTTGTTCGACCATAAGAGGTAAACGTATTTACAACAGTTGCACAAAAGCGTTTTGTCAGACTACACGATGATACCAACACAAACGTAATAGAAACCAATGAGGCTTTTTTTTATAGGTGCAAAATACGGGATCAATCGTGCAATCCGGCGTTTATTTGCCAGACAACTGATATTGAGCAATGATTATTTTCAGCCCTTTTTCTATTGTCCATTCCGGCTTGTACCCAAAACCAGCAGCCTTAGTAATATCAGCGGCACTATCCCTGATATCTCCACTACGCCGGTTTTCGAAAACCGGCTCCAGTTTGTTACCAGTAAGACTAATAATACTATCAGACACCTCATTTATTGAGACGCTTTCCCCGCTGGCAACATTGTATATTCCACAGACATTGCTCTGTGCAGCCAGAATATTGGCCGATACAATGTCGCGAATGAACACAAAATCTCTTGTTTGCTCGCCATCACCATAAATAATGGGGGACTCATTATTTATAGCTTTTTTTATGAATTTGGGTATTGCAGCAGCATATTGAGATTCAGGACTCTGTCTTGGTCCGTATACGTTGAAATACCGGAAGCATACGGTAGGCAAATTATAAACATTTGCGAAAATTTTGCAGTAATATTCCCCCGTCAACTTAGTGATAGCATAGGGAGAGAGAGGATCAGGTAAATTAGCTTCTGTAATAGGTAGCTCAGAGGTATCACCATATACTGCACAGGATGATGCAAATATTACTTTGCTTACACTATTATCTTTAGCAGCTATCAGTACGTTCAGAGTCCCTGCAATATTATTCTCATTATAAAGCTGAGGATTTTCTGTACTCTCGGGCACACTTATTGAAGCTGCATGATGAAATACATACTGAGTATCTTTGAATTGTTCCTTCAGCAAAGGCAGATCTGTGATACTTCCATTAACAAAACTAACGTTATTGCGTTTTAACAAGTCCTTTATGTTATCAAGATGGCCCGTCGATAAATCATCCAGAATAACAACGTTATAACCTTTATCAGCCAACTCCCCAGCCAAATGTGACCCTATAAATCCGGCTCCGCCAGTAACAACAACCCTTCTCATATATGTATGATTTTCTCCTCTCATGCTGATCCAGTTCAGTATATCACAACGGGGCATAACAAAAGATTGTTAGTAGCCGATGGAGCTTTTTGTAGAATTAATCAATGAAAACGCAATCGCGCTCATTTCAATCGCTAATCCGACTCATTTAATATCCGGCGACTCATTACCAGACCTGCGCCCAATATCCAGGGCGCAAGTGACATTACGTAGTAGTAACCCCCAGAGTATTTGATGATATGGCCGGATAAAAATGTATCAACCAAACTAAAAAAGGCTGAGAAAAGTAGCGCCATAAATAGGCCAATACCTATGCCGTACCATGAACTTTTTCTATTAGCACGCAGAATACTTTTTGCTATTCCAATGGCAATAATAAAGGCTATAACAGCCGCAATAACACCCAATAGACCCGCATTTGCATAGAGTTCCAGATAAGAGTTGTGTGGATGATGTATTTCCGATTCAAACGAGCCATATGTAAAAAGTAATGGCATACCTAAACCTAAACCCGTTATAGGGTTTTGTCTTAACATATGAACCGTATCCTTCCACAAGACCATCCTTGAATCGACGGTAGCACCACTGAATAAACGCGAAATAGAATACCCTGCCACAGAGACCATTATGGCAACCACTATGACGAATATAAGTATACTAGCGATTCTCAAAAACGTATTTTTATGAAAAAAAGCTATACCTAATAATATAGATGCACATACCATCAAAGGATATGCCACACCGTACGTAGATCCCTGGGTCAATATCGCTTCTTCACCTATTAACGGCTGTGACACCTGCGGTAGCCATTCCGCCAACCTGAGCAACCATGGACTTGTTAGCTGTCCGGAAGTAAGCGTTAGTCTTTGTAACAACGCAAGAGAAGGTATGGCAAGCCAGAGGAGAAAGAATATAAAGCTGAAGGACACCATAAGCGCTCTGGGATGTTTGTAGTTTATGGCCAAATAATAGGTCAATGCCCCCAAAAGCAGGCTCTGGAAAGTTCTTATGCTAAGAGGAAAGTCAATTGATACCAACAGCCCAACTATTGCTCCAATTATCAGTAGAGCTGCCGGTAATTCAAATGCAGAACGAATACTGAAATAACCCCATCTTATCTTCTGCAAAATGAATGGGATACACGCTATTGATATACCTATCCACGCCGTGTAAGAAGGCCCGGGTACAATAGACAACGTATGCGCATAGCTATATACCAGTATAGGTATCAACCAAACCGGTTCAATCGCCAGCAGAAAATCGGCCAGCATGGCAAGCCAGAGGAGAAAAGGGTTTGTTGAATAAGGATAATCACTGGCATATGAATTACCAAATGACTTAATAACTTTTTCTGGTAATTTAACCATACAAAGTTAATCCTAACCAAATCTTCCAGAGAAGTGTAGCTGCAGAGTATTCTATGCTATTTTGAGTGCAAAGTCCAATTATCACCATACTTTGGACCGGACACAAACATTACATCCTTGCTGAAAAAATATACTGCGTGGTTGTCCGAAGGTTTGCTCTTATCTCCCCAAGCTGCGACTTGTACAGGTTGACCTTTCCCTTATCGTCAACCACAGGCATGCCAATAACCTGCGCAAGGACCTTTGCCTCGATACTCTGACCGCTTGCCAGAAGGCCGATCTCGTTTTGACCCGGATTGATTTCGATGAGAATGGGCAGTGACAGCTTTTCCTGCTCCTGGGGTGTGAGCATACCGGCCAGCAAGTCCAGTTCTTTTCGCTTAAAAAAATGCGCGCTACCGTCACTCAGTAGCACGCATGGATGTTCTTCTTCTATTAGATTGGCCAGCGACTTTTTTTCTCTTGGCAGGTGGGCATTGAGTACTCGAAATTCAGTACTGAAGTACTTCTCAAGAAGTCGGTCGGAAGAGTTTTCTCCCGTCATATCACCTACTGTCTTTCCAGCAGTACTTTAACCCGCTTGAGTCGTGACTTTTCTTCTCTTTCTCTTTCTTCGAACTTCATATTCAGATACTTAATAGTAACAATGAGACCGGGAATGAGCACATGCTCCAGTGCATTGGTAATTCTCTTGGCTCTGGCAATTTCCATACCCAGCAGCTCAAGACTGCGCTGCAACTCCGCCAGTTCGATGATGGTCTCAAGGCTTTTTTGTGAATACTCGGCGCTCTTGTCCAGCCATGATGACGTATCTACCAGGCTGTATCCGATGGATACCGATTTGGAGGCCTCGGTCATCTCAATATGAGGCGTGCGTACACCGGCGATATTCCTTGATCCGGCCATTATCGAGACATCACCCTCTGCTGCCACTATCTCTTTTTCAAGGGCTATCGGCCCGTGGTAGCCCACTGCAACCGAAAGGGCCTGATAGTTATCGGTAAAGTCGGAAAGCAGCTTCTCCTTGGCTTTTACGCACTCGCGGGCTATCTGTAAAAACTCAAGGGTTAGAATAGAGAGCCTGTCCTTGACGATTTTCTGGACGCGCGATGCCAGCGACAGACGCCGCTTTAATCTCACCAGCTCTATTTTAGTTGGTCTTACTTTAAGTACTCGAGCCATATATCTTCCTTAAAGGGGATCGCCCCCCAAAGCCCGGCAGGATGAATCCTGCGCTAAAACTAATCTTTCTTGGGCAGATACTTCTTGATGAACTCCTGACTGATAAGCTTGAGTTCTTCCTCTGGTAATGAAGCGAAGATATCCCATGATATGCCCAGTGTCTCTTCAACGGTTCTCTTCTCATTCTCACCCTGAGAAATGAACTCGTTTTCAAACCTGTCGGCGGCGGCCAGATACTGCCTGTCCCTGTCGGTAAGTGCATCGGCACCAACGATGGTCGATATCTCTCTAAGATAAACGCCCTCAGCATAAACCGCGTAGGACTGCATAAATACGTTGTTGTGATCCTCACGGGTTTTGCCCGGACCGATACCCTCTTTCATCATACGAGAGAGTGACAGGAACACGTCGATGGGCGGATAAATACCCTTTCTATCCAGAGCACGCGAAAGAACAACCTGTCCCTCGGTGATATATCCGGTCAAATCAGGGATAGGATGGGTGATATCGTCATCAGGCATGGTCAGGATAGGCATAATAGTAACCGATCCCTCTTTGCCTTTGATCCTGCCGGCACGCTCATAAATCATGGCTAGATCAGTGTACATATATCCGGGATAACCGCGCCTTGAGGGAATCTCCTCTTTCATAGCAGAGAGCTCACGCAGCGCTTCACAATAATTTGTCATGTCGGTGATGATAACCAGCACGTGCATATCGTGCTCCCATGCCAGATACTCAGCAGCGGTCAGCGCCAAACGCGGCGTTGATATGCGCTCGATCACCGGATCGGATGCGGTGTTAATAAATGCGACCGTTCTGTCAAGAGAACCGGTCTGCTCAAGGTTTTTCATAAAGAAGGAGGCATCATCATAACTGACACCAATAGCCGCAAACACGATGGCGAATTGCTCGTCTGTGCCCTTCACCGTAGCCTGACGCATAATCTGCGCCACAATACGGTTGTGTGGCAGTCCGGAACCGCTGAATATAGGCAGTTTCTGCCCTCTGACCAGCGCGTTGAGGCCATCAATACATGACAGACCGCTCTCGATAAACTCGGCTGGTGGGATACGCGATGCCGGGTTGATGGGCTCGCCGTTAACATCCAGATAATCCTCAGGGACTATCGGTGGAGCGCCATCCATTGGCTCGGCTCTGCCGTTAAAAATTCGGCCCAGCAGGTCTTTGGATACGGGCAGACGCAGGGTCTCACCCTTAAACCTAACCTTACAGCCGATAAGATCAACCTCGCTGACACCACCAAACACCTGAATAACAGATGTTTCCTTGGATATGTCAATGGCCTGTCCCAGCTTCACCTCACCATTTGCCAGACGCACATCGACGATCTCACCAAACCTGATGTCGGGTACGCTCTCTACAAACAGCAGGGAACCCTTGGCCTTGCTTATAGATTTTGCTTCTTTTACATATAGGGGTTCCGTTGTCATTTAGACTCCTCCTATCGGGCAACCAACCCGGATTCCATTTCAGCCCAAAGTTCCTTGACTTTATCTTCGAAAACGTCGTTTTCAATATCTTTCATACGGGATATCTTGGTTATCATGGGCGACTGCCTGATTTCGGCAACCGTCATTCCTGATTCCATCATCCCCTGAGACAGTTCATAGAAGCGCATCATCGTTTTCATCATAAGGTGCGCTCTCTTGGGAGCACAGTATGTGTCGATGTGATGATATGCATTCTGCATAAGGAAATCCTCACGCAGCATCTTGGCAGAGAGCAGCAGCAATTTATCGGCCTCAGGCATAGCCTCGGGACCAACCAGCCTTACGATCTCTTCCAGCTCTGCTTCCTTCTGCAGGATTCTCATAGCGGAGTTACGGGTGTCTTCCCACGCCGTGTCTATCTTGTCCCACCACTCCTTGGTGGAACCGACGTACAGGCTGTAGCTGCTAAGCCAGCTGATTGCCGGAAAGTGACGCTTGTTGGCAAGCGAGACATCCAGCGAATAAAGCGCCTCAATGATTCTAAGCGTGGTCTGTGTAACCGGCTCTGAGAAGTCAGCACCTGGAGGGCTCACAGCACCCATGGCCGTAAGCGAGCCCACTCTGTCCGGGCTGCCCACTGTTTCCACTCTACCGGCTCTTTCATAGAAAGCCGAGAGTCTGGAACCCATATACGCCGGGAATCCTTCCTCACCGGGCATTTCTTCAAGTCTTCCGCCAAGCTCTCTCATTGCCTCGGCCCATCTGGACGTTGAATCGGCAACAAGCAGAACGTCGTAGCCCATATCCCTGAAGTACTCACCGATGGTAATACCAACGAAGATACTTACTTCACGGGCCACCACAGGCATGTTGGAAGTATTGGCTATGAAAATCTCTTTCTCTTTAAGGGGTCTGCCGGTAAGAGGATCGGTAAGATCCTGGAAACTGTACAGTACATCGGCCATCTCGTTGCCGCGCTCGCCGCAACCAACATAGATATTAAGATGCGTTTGTGCATATCTGGCCAACTGCTGCAGTGTAACGGTTTTGCCTGTGCCGAATCCACCCGGGATTCCGGCTTTACCACCCAGCGACAGCGGGAACATATAGTCGATAATGCGCATACCGGTAACCAGCAGGTCGGTTGGGTCACGTCTGGACCTGTAAGGCCTTGGTTTTCTTACCGGCCACTTCTGCATTAAGGTGAGATCCGTTTTGTCGCCATTGTTTTCCAGGCGGCAGATCATATCCTCAATAGTATATGCGCCTTTATTGAGCTCTGTTATCACGCCGCCCATATCCGGCGGGACCATTATCTTGTGTGCCACCAGTTCTGTTTCCGGAACCACACCGATAATATCTCCACCCTGAACTCTATCTCCAACTTTAAGCACCGGCTGGAAATCCCATTTCGCACTGGGCGAAAGTGCCTCTGATGTGGCACCACGCTTAATGAAATGGCCCGAGTTCTCGATCAGGGTAAGCAGAGATTTTTGAAGTCCGTCATAGATAGACCCGATAAGGCCGGGACCCAGATCAACCGTGAGAATTCGACCTGTTGGGGTCACGTTCTCACCGATCTTTAACCCCTGAGTTTCCTCATGGGTTTGTATCACAGCCTGATCACCGTCAAGGCCGATAACCTCGCCGATAAGCCCTTCGTCGCCTACCTGAACGACCTCATAAACCTTGGAACCTCTCATGCCTTCAGCTACTACTAAAGGACCTGAAACCCTCCATATTTTGCCCATACTTCATCCTCCGAATATGATGGATGTAACCTTATAACTCTACGTCAAATCCAATAAATTTCCTGATGTAAGCCTTATAATAAGCTTTTACATCGGGGTACTTTGTACCGTATTTAGAAGGGACCTCTATAATTACAGGTATCGGTTCTCTTGATCCCCGAATCCTGTTTACCGTATCTTCTACATACTGGACATAGTCTTCCTGCAGGATTATTATCCCGGTTAACTTATCTTCCAGCAGTTCATCAAGAGCCTTTTTTACCTGCCCGGCGATGTCGTGTTCGCCATCGATCAGATAGAATTTGCTCATCCCGGCCAGCCTAAGGCCGGTAACCAGCTCCCGGTTTCCTATTACTGTTACGTCTAAGTTCTTTAAATCTGTCATGAGCTCAGCACCAAATAATCTTTTATCTTCTCATAGGGAACATCGTCGCTTATGGCTTTAAGAATCAATCTTACATTTCTGACTTCAAGCTCTTTTAGCACCAGATACCAGGACATGAGCAACGGAGACAGGATTTTGGTAGATACCATCTCCCTGATGTAGGTGAACTTGTGCATTTCGATAACCTCGTCAACCACAGTTATACTATGAGTCCTGTCGTAGTTGACGGTCAGCTCCTCAGCAACCTCTTTGTATCTGGTTGACTCAAGTTTACCCAGCAGGTCACCAAACTTGGTATTTAGCAGATCAGCCATTATTTCGGCACTCAGGTCACTGCCACCGGCAATGAGATAGCCGGACGCCTCAGGACCTATGCCGTTGATTACAGCCCTGAATATTACCTGCAGGTTTATGTAGTCGGTAACCACTCCCTGTATAGTAAGGAACTGCTTGCCGTCCTTCATCTTTTTGGCAGACGCAAGGACATCTGCGTAGTACTGCTTATCAAGCTCTGCCTCAACTGCCAGACGTTGTTTTGAACTCTGCGTGAGCGCCTCTTCGCTTTCCTTAAGGATAGCGGCATAAGGACTCAGGTTGGACTGCACAAGAACCTGTATTATATCGTCCACAGTCTCGGCACCGGACAATGACTCTAGCATCTCGGCATTATGAATAACACCGACCGGTATCATGCGAACCTTCTCCTCGGTATCCAGTCCACGCAGTGCGACTTTGACGTTGGATACATCATATTTCACAACATGCGCGGCGACCACCTGCCTTACCTCTTTAGGTACGATGCTGAACCACTTGAACTGGTCCAGGCATTTACCAAGATAAAGCCACAGATGCAGGTCTACGTCATCGAAGGTAGCAAGAGCGCTGGGAGATACTTCTTCGAAATACCCGCCCATATCCGTATCCTTGATGGATACCAGTGCGTCCTGAACCTTAGAGTTCCGGAAAATAGCGTCCATATGTTCGGCGCTCACCATCTTGGACTCTTCGCCCTTCAGGTACGCCGCTAAAAATGCATATCCAGCACTTAACAACAGTCAGCTCCTAGATGTTTTCAAACAGTTCTTTGCTTACCTCTGGCATAAGCTTGGGCAGAAGTATATCCTGCCTTGTGTCATAAGTATTATCTATCCTGGTTTTACCTATGGTGTCCTCGGCAATCACGCCGCCGGTGCACTCGATCTTTTCGACCTTGGTCACCCTGTCGGCCAGCTTTTTGTCTGCCGCAACCACTTTTTTGGCCAATTCCACATCACCGGCTTTGACATACAGTATGGCATCCTTGGTATTAAGCCCTGATAAGGCTTCCACAATCAGTTTTGTCATACCTTTGTCGCTGCTTTTACCTGCCGCCACCGCTTTTCTTACCTTCTCGGTGGTTTCCTCAATGATATCGGCTTTGGCAGTCAGCAACTGCTGCCGTGACTTGATAGAGGATTGAGCCAGAATTCTGCCGGCTTCGGCTTTGGCCACGTCCAGCAGTTTATTCTTTGCGACCTCAGCCTTGGCAATCTTTGTTTTTTCGGCTTCAGCTATGACTTCCCTGGCTTTGGCCTGGGCATCACTAATAATGCCTGTTGCCTCAGCCTTGACCTTATCCAGGATAGCCCCGCTGATTTTATCCATTCCAGTCATAAGACTCTCCTACATCAGTCCACTTAGGACTAGTGCGATGATCGTTCCTACCAGACCCAGAATACCAAACAGCTCAACAAATACAGCAAGCATCATGCCGTTTGTAAGAATTTTGCCCTTGGTTTTAGGCAGCAGCGATATGGCAGAAGCACATACCTGCCCCTGGTATATAGCGGATACGAACTGTGCAACACCACCGATGATGCCGCATGCCAGCATTGCAAATCCTGCACCCAGGCCATTGGCTGTATCCGGCAGGAAATTACCCATATTGGGTATGGCCAGCGTTATGAACAGAATCAGGATAATCAGCCCATAGAACGTCTGCGTCATCGGCAGAGCGGACAGCAGCAGCACATTACGGAATTGTTTGGGATCTTCCGACAAAGTGGCCGCCCCAGCGCTTGCAGCTGTGGCAATACCAATTGACGATCCAGCCAGTCCACCGGCAAGAGCAATAGCTCCACCGAGAACTGCTAAGGATTGTGGCGAAATTAAATTAGTTAGTAATTCTTCCATTTATGCAACTCCCCCTTTTTTAAGTTTTTTCACCAATAATTACACTTTTTGGTTTTTTAAGTTTAAACGCTTCATACTCCCTGCCTCCGCCATCATAGAACTTCATAAGGAACTCAACGAAGCACAAGCGCAACGAGTGAACGAAGCCTGATAGTACACCCAAAAACAGGTTAATTAAATGGGCTCCAATAAGGATTGGAACCATTACGATAGTGCCCAAAACAACGCCCAGCAATTCCGGCATAAGTACTGCTACCTGATTGAAAGCCGAGGCCAGATAGAAACCTGCCAGCCCCACGCCGGCAAGCCTGGCATATGACATGGTGTCGCCTATTATCCCGGTAACATCAAACAACCAGAAGATGGCCCCGAAACCACCCCGCTCCATAATCGCCGCGGAGATGATAGCGATGATGGATATAAGCCCCATATAGATAAACCAATCGGGCGGTGCAGGCAATCTGCCGCTTCCCAGAATACTGGAAGTAATGATAGGTATAAGTGCTATTTGCATAGTAAATAATGCTATTTTACTGATAATTACAGCCTTGTTGCGCTGTGTGATTGCCATCTTAAGGCCTATGGCATGAGCGATATTTACATGAAACAAACCCATCCACAGCGAAAGCTCCAGGAAGTTAATGGGCTTGCCTAACCAGTGTCTAACACTATCAATAAGTGCAAATGATTGGCCTGCATCAATTTGAGCATCTGTAAGCAGTCCAAGCGGTCTGTGATAAAAATCACCCAAGTAATTACCGGCAAGCAAACCTAAAATCAGGCCCACAGTACCGCCGGTATAAAGCACCTTGCGGAACAGTTTAAAACCGTCTGTTGTGGGATCATCAACAAGTTTATGCAACAGGAACTTAGCGGAAAGCAACAGCATTACGCCATATACTACATCAGCAAACATAAGGCCGAAGAATGCGGCAAAGAAATAGGCCACTATGGGCGTGGGATCCCAACCGCCATACTTGGGTACTGAAAACAGGTTTACGATAACTTCAAAGGGTTTTACACCCTTAACGTTTTTAAGTTTTGAGGGAGGTTCATCGGTTTTAGACGGTTTTCTTGCCTCAACGTATGCAGTATCCACCGCTCCCTGCATCTGGGATGTCACAGCTTCGACATCGTTTTCGGCAGTCCAGCCCTCAACTACAGTTACATACTTTGCACTATAGGCATTTGACAGAAATGCCAAACGTTCGTCCTCTGCGGTCAGTACTGACTGAAGCAGGACGATTGCCTCAAGGTTCTCCTTAGCGTTGCTAAGGATTTCCTCGGTAAGATCTTCTATCTCTTTTTCAAGCTGGGGTATCTTTGTATCAAGTCCGGTTAAATAACTGTCCATAGACTGCGCGTCACAAGGCAAAGACAGCGATTTGGCACCCAAACCCTCAGCTATGGAATTAACTGCCTTACCGTCCGTTGCTCTGGCAACGACGTAAACAACCACTTCTTCATCAACAGAGACAGCCACGTTGTCAAAAAGCAGGTCGCCCGTCTGATCGATAAATGTATCAGATACTCCCAGCACGAAAACGTAAAGGTTTGTATAAAGATACCCGCCCGAGTAGGCAAGGTCATCTAATCCGACACTCAGTTCTGCTGCCAGCGGAGCAAGATATTTTTTAAATTCCTGTAGGTTGGACAGCTCTTCACGCAGGATCCCGGCCTTCTCAACTATACGGGCAATCTTGCTATGAACCAGATCAATATCGCTGTGAGTAGAAGCAAGCGGCCTCTGATACATTTCACCGACGTCTTTGGTCAGAGCAACTGTTTCTTTTTCTTTCACATATGCCAGCATGCTTTCCACACGCCGCAGGGACTCACGAATCTGGTCTCTTTCAAGCTCGATAGCAGTTACATCTGCTTCGGATGCGCTTTCTTCCTGAATATCCAGCGCGCCGATCTCATGCAACGCTTTTAGCGCCTTCTCAGTATCGTCTTTGGGGGTAACCACCCGCACCTTCATCATAGGTTCGGATTTGTTAAATATTATAGGAGCCGATTTCAGTTTTGATAAAACTGACGCCATTTAGTCAACACCTACTATCGTATTTGCTACACGTTTTACAATCTGGTCTACGCGTTTGGCCACTTCACCTTTAATTGCCTCTGCCTTGGCTTTGGCATCTTCAACGATTTTCTCGGCCTGCGCCTTGGCATCGCTTACCAGCTTTTCACACTCTTTATTGACAGTGCCAACTGATAGCGCCGAGGATTGAATCTTGTTGGCTTCATCTTTAGCCTTGATGATTACTTCTGTTGCCTTGGCCTTAGCATCTTCCAGGACTTTTTCAGCCTCGGCTTCTATTTTTTTTATTGTGCTAATTATCTCTTCGGCCATGTGTCACCTCAAAAAAGGATTATGCTTATTTTTCAAAAAAAAACGGCCCTACTGCTTGATACGCAGCAAGTACCGGACTTTTTAAAACTACCTTGTACTCTCCATTGAAAGTCAGCTGTGTCCCGTTCTAGGCATAATCTCCCGTTGGGCCGGGAGATATAATGCGGGAATCCTTTACGCTTTTTAACCTGAAAAATTTTACCAAATAATGGATAAATTGTCAATCATGATTCTGTGGTCAGGTGTTCTCGTCCTTGACAAAAGGAAAAACACGCAGTATTATGTGTCTCTGCTATCTCGCAGTTGAAAAACGTTTTCATTTACAGTATGGAGTTATGATGAAACTGACCGCCCGAAAGATAGGGGCCGTCCTCAAGTCACGAGGCTATAGGCTTACCCCGCAACGAAATGCCATCTTAAGCGCGGTGACCGCAAGCCATGACCACCTGACGCCGACAGCTATCCATGAAAAAGTACGGCGCGAACACAAAAACATAGGGCTGGTTACTGTATACCGGACCATAGAACTGCTTGCCGAGCTGGGGCTTATCTGCGAGGTACATTCCGGGGGCAACTGTCACAGCTATCTGTTGCGCAGGCCCGACCAGCACCATCACCATCTCATCTGCTCAGGTTGCGGCACAGTGGCCGACTTCACCAGTTGTGATTTGAGCGACATGGAGCAAAAGGTATCCAGACAGACCGGATTTGATATAAACAGCCACCTGCTGGAGTTTATGGGCCTGTGCCGATCATGCCAAAAGGACGATAGACCTGAAGGAAGCGTAAGTGGAGCAAAGTAAAAAGGCAAAACTCATTGCTATTTTGGCAATTGTGCTGCTGGTTGCGGCGCTGACGGTTTCTGCTACTTATTTTAAGAGAAAGACATGGGCCGATGACAAAATAAGGGTGGTTACAACAATTCTGCCCCTGGCCGACTTTGTAGAGCAAGTCGGGGGTAACAAGGTAGAGGTGATAACCATGATTGCGCCGGGAGACAGCCCACATACCGTTGATTTCGCGCCCAGCAAGCTGGAGATGCTCTCGCAAGCGGATGTGTATGTAAAGGTTGGAACCAGCGTAGACTTCGAGCTGGCACTGATGGGCGATTTTGAGGCGCTCAACCCCGATATGCCGGTGATCGACTGTTCAGACGGAATCATGCTTCTGGACGGCGAAGGTGATCAGCACGATGACGAGCACGGCGGAGACCCACACATATGGCTCTCACCAATAAATGCTAAAACAATTATTGAAAACATTAGCGACAGACTGATAGCAATCGACCCGGAAAACACAGCATTTTATACACAAAACACAAACGACTACCTTGATCAACTCGACGAACTGGACGAGTACATCGAGGAGACACTGAGCGAGAAAACCAACAGAAATATAATGATTTATCATCCGTCTTTCGGTTATTTTAGCAATGAGTATGACCTGAATCAGCATGCCATCGAGATTGGTGGAAGCGAGGCAACAGCTAAAACGCTGGAAAGTTCTATCAGGCTGGCTAGACTTTATGATCTGAACTATGTTTTCGTATCTCCGCAGTCTGAAAAGGATAGGGATAACGCTCAGCTAATCGCTGCTGAGACCGGGGGGCAGATAGTTAAAATCGATCCCTTACCAGTTAACTACATATTAAATATGCGCGCGATAGCGAATGCCATAGCGCAGGAGCTTAAGTAATGAACAAGAATCAGGCACACCCACCCGAAGATATTATCAGGCTTGAAAACGTCTGGATGTATTACAATGACGTTCCCGTGCTGGAGGACATCAATTTAACAATTGGTCATGGCGATTTTCTGGGCATAATCGGACCCAACGGCGGCGGCAAAACAACCCTGTTAAAAATAATACTGGGGCTGATCAAGCCGACTCGCGGGGAGTTATTATATTGCAAATACAGTAGCCAGAAAGGCGAAAACCTGATGGGATATGTGACCCAGCACAACCTGTTTGACCACAGCTTCCCGGTAAGCGTCTGGGATGTAGCAATGATGGGACGTGCAAAAGGCTCTAACCTGTTTAAGAGGTACAGCAAGTATGATAAAGAGGTAACCGCACACGCCCTTGATACAGTGGGCATGCTGGAGCACAAGGATACACAGATAGGCAGTCTCTCCGGCGGGCAGCAACAAAGGGTGTTTATTGCCCGCGCGCTGGCAACCGAGCCGGAACTGCTGCTGCTGGACGAACCGACTGCCAGCGTGGATAGCGCGGCACAGACAGAGTTTTACGAACTGCTGGAGCAACTAAAGCAGCAAATGGCTATAGTCATAGTATCGCACGACCTTTCGGCCATATCTATATATGTAGATAAGATAGCCTGCCTGAACCGGCAGCTATTTTACCACGGCAATACCGAGATAAGCCCGGAAATGCTGGAGGAAACCTACAAATGCCCGGTACAGATAATCGCCCACGGTGATCACCCTCACCGCGTGTTAAAAGGACACTAAAGCCATGTTTGAAGTACTAAGATTTGAATTTATGCAAAACGCGCTTGCCGCCGGGCTGCTGGCGGCTATAGCCTGCGGTATTGTGGGAACTTACGTTGTATCAAAAAGGGTGGTTTTCATCAGCGGTGGTATCGCCCACACATCATTCGGCGGAGTAGGACTGGGGTACCTGATCGGCATAAACCCTGTAATTGGAGCCATGATATTTGCCGTAGCCTCAGCGCTGGGCATCGGCGTTATCACTCAAAGAACAAAACTGACCGAGGACACCACCATCGGTATATTGTGGGCCATGGGAATGGCGGTAGGCACTATCTTTATCGGGCTGGCACCGGGATATACGCCGGACCTTTTCAGCTATCTTTTCGGCAACATACTTACGGTGAAATCTGCCGACCTGATACTGATGATAATTCTGGATGCCGTGATAATTATTGCCGTACTGGCGCTGTTCAAAGAATTTCTGTCCATGTCATTCGACAGGGAGTTCAGTGCCATAGCAGGCGTTCCGGTAAAAGTGCTGCATCTGCTGCTGCTGTGCCTTATTGCCCTGACCATAGTAGTACTGATCAAGGTGGTGGGTATAATTCTGGTAATAGCCTTGCTGACCATACCAGCCACGCTGGCACGACAGTTTACTTATGATCTTAAAAAGATGATGGGGCTTGCCACGCTTTTCGGCATACTGTTTACATACGCCGGACTGTGGCTGTCCTATATACTGGACGTCCCGTCGGGGGCAACGATTATACTGCTGAGCGGCGCGGTATTGTTTGCATACCTGGGAACTACCAAACTACGAAGTAGGAGAAAAAGAAAGGCTACGGCCACAGAGTAACTTCACAAACGATTGCGAAGTTATAGAAAGAATAGTGAGGTCAGCTCTTTTTCTCAGTCATCCCGTATATCGAGGTAATGGCAAAAACCAGGTACAGCACCACACCAAGGTGTATCCAGCCCCAACTGTCGTATCCCAAAAAAGAATCGGCATCGGTTGTGAGCCATCCCGTAAGTCCCACCAAAACCAGACCGGTTGCCAAAACACCAAAACCTCTGGCAACCCATATGCTTAAAATCCCAAGCGACATATTGGTATACCGCTGCGCCACGCTGTAAAGCAACAACGCTATAGACATGAAGTAGCCCACCGCACCCAGTTCAATCCAATCCAGCACCGGATAACCAAACACCCGGTACGCCACCGGATCAGCCACCAGCCCACCTATGATCCCCACGGACGCCACAACGGTGGAAAGCATAAAAACGATTCGGGCCAAAAGTATTACAATGCTACCAACAGAACTCTCCTCATCCTGTCTTACAATGGAATGAAGCAACACAATGGTACAAACCAGATAACCCAGCGCTCCTATTTTTATCCAGGTAAGTGCCGTATATCCCAGCACCACCTCTGCCGATCCCAAAATCCCCTCCAAAACCCCTACAAAAATAAGGATGCTGGAAACAACTGCAAGCCCAATAGCAGCCCACATCTCATTGCGCCACAGCGACCGGCCATAATCCAACTTGTCCTTGGGTACGATAATGTAAACCAGGGCAACGGCACAAATCAGGAATGCTACAGACCCCATTTGTATCCAGCTCTGGCCCGAGTAATCAAGAAGTCTATCACTTATCAGCCCCAGCACGATGAATATAGTGGCCACAATTCCAGCCAATCTCGCACCCCAGATAATTAGAAGCGCTTTGGGACTGCTTCCGGCACGTCTTCTGGCCACAGCGTGCAACAGAATAACCAGACATGCCAGATAAGCCATAGCGCCAAGCCTTACCCAATCCCAGGCCGGATAGCCCAACAGCAGATCACCTGATGAAACGGCACTGCTAAAAGCACCCGCAATGACAAAAAGAGTAGCAATTGCTCCGACTGTTAAAACAACCCATACGTCCATACTCAAATCAGATGTGAATCTTCTGGGGGGCTTGGGCACGTGCTGAAATGGGATATCACGCAGTGGTGCTGTCTTCGGCTCTTGTGCTTCTGTTACCAGTGCACTCAGATCAGATGTTAATTCCAAAGAAGGTCTAGTCTCCGGCAGCGACGATACGGCAGGTAGCCGTTCTATCTCTGGATCAGAGGTCTGCGCTGCTAATATATTATGATCAGATGTTAATTCCAAAGAAGGTCTAGTCTCCGGCAGCGACGATACGACAGGTAGCTGGTCTGTCTTTGGCTCAGAGGCCTGGACTACCGGCTTTTGAATCTCCATAACGGGCGGAGGGATATGATCCTGATCAACACTCGCTTTACCCATCTGCTGCTTGTATGCGGGATTAAGCATCCAGTGCCCCCTGCCGCTCCTGGAGGCAGGCTCAAGCAACCCACGTTTGGTACGTGCTATAGATGCGGCACAGTAAACCTTGTGCCGAAATAACTTGTTTGCAGGATCGGTAGTTATGTTGCTTTCATCTATTGGAAGCCCAAAACGCTGACCCATTTTTACGATCACGTCATGAGGAGCAGCCGCACCACCGATTCTCTCCAGCTCTTCCACCAGGACCTGTATAACCTCGTTTTGGCTGGGATCATACATGCTAGAACCTCAATTTCGATATGATTCAGATCAATTGCCAATTCTTTTTCAAACACTATTGCCTGTCAAGCAGTATATTGTCAAGCCCTGCACTGCATCCAAAAACAAGGCCCAATATTACACGCCTTTCAATAACTCGACATAACAACAACTATTGCCAAAACTATATCTTTCTGGTATACTCCCAACACGAAGCAATAAACGATTATTAATAGGCATATAGCATGTGTGGAATAGTAGGATTCATAGGTAAGGAGCAAGCCTCACCCGTTGTGTTAAGGGCGCTGACGCGTCTTGAATATCGCGGGTATGATTCGGCTGGCGTTGCTTCTATATACGACAACGAGATACTGCTCAAAAAAGACGTGGGCAAGATAGCCGAGGTTCAGGGCAAGTACGCACTGGACGGACTGCCCGGCAACATCGCTATCGGACACGTACGCTGGGCTACACACGGCGTAGTAAATGTCCCCAACGCGCATCCTCATACTGATTGCGAAGGCAAGCTGGCCATAGTTCATAACGGCATTATTGAGAACTATCAGGAATTGCGCCATCAGCTGGAAGGTGAGCATCACTTTGTTTCTGAGACAGATACAGAGGTGATAGGTCATCTCATTGAATCATACATGAAAAATGGCGATCCTCTGGAAAAGGCGGTTACTGCCACCCTCGGCCAACTGGAGGGATCATACGCGATGGCGGTCATCTCGGTTGACGATCCCGGCAAGATAGTGGCCGTCAGGAGGTCCAGCCCTCTGGTAATAGGTGTTGGCGATGGCGAGTACTTCGTTGCCAGCGATGCGCTTTCGTTTCTGGAGAAAACGAATCAGGTTATCTTTATGGAGGACGACGAGATGGCGGTCATCACCGATGATGGCGTCATGTTATATAACAAGAAGGGCAAACAGGTCAAGAGAAAAGCGGTCAAGGTTGAGTGGGAGTGGGATCAGGCAAGCAAGAACGGCCATGATTATTTTATGCTCAAGGAGATCATCGAAGGGCCGGAGGCTATTCAGAGTGCAGCCACACAGGACAAGAAACACGTAATGGATGTTGCCATGAATATCCTGCGGGCCAAGCAGGTAATAATAGCGGCCTGCGGCTCCTCGCGTTACGCCGCATTGATAGGCAGATACCTGTTTTCTCAGCTTGCCAGCAAATTCTGCGATGTGGTGATGGCCTCGGAGTTCCAGTACTTCGCCAGTTCCATTGACAAGCATACGGTGGTCATAGCGGTATCCCAAAGCGGCGAGACTCTCGATGTGATGGAAGGGGTCAAACTGGCCAAGGCTAAGGGTGCCAAGATTGTATCAATAGTAAACGTGCCCGGTTCGTCACTGGCCAGAATGAGTCACAAGGCGCTGTACCTGAACTGTGGCCCGGAGATATGCGTTGCCGCAACCAAGTCGTTTATCTCACAGCTGGTTATCTTCTACCTGCTGGCCTTTGCCATGATGAACAAGCTGGACCAGGGCGTTAAAAAACTAAAAGGCCTGTCGGTGGGAATCAATGGCAGCTTTGCCGAGAACAGCCAGAGCCTGATGACGCTTGCGGATAAACTATACGATCAGGGTAACTTCTACTACATAGCACGCGGTATCAACTTCGCCATGGCTTCCGAAGGGGCACTAAAGCTCAAGGAGCTGTCATACATCCACGCAGAGGGAATGCCTGCCGGAGAACTCAAGCACGGCACTATAGCACTGATAGAAGAGGGCACGCCGGTGGTGGCTATATGCCCCAACGATGAGACCTACCATGAGACAATATCCAACGCTATTGAGACCAAGGCACGCGGTGCCTTTATCATAGGTATTTCGGACAGGTATAACGAGATATATGATGAGTGGATCAAGGTTCCTGAGGTGGAAGATATATTCTATCCTCTGTCAGTGGTACTGCCGTTGCAACTAATGGCCTACTATCTGGCAATAAGGCGGGGCAAAGACCCGGACAAACCGCGTAATCTGGCCAAGTCGGTCACCGTCAAATAGTCATTTGTGTTGATCACAGGTGTCCCCGCTTGTATTCATACGCCGTTTTATGATACATTTTTATGTGTGATCCATGGGGCTGTAGCTCAATTGGGAGAGCGCCTGTCTGGCAGACAGGAGGTCGGGGGTTCGAGTCCCCCCAGCTCCACCAAAAACATTCTATCAAACTAAAAAGACCCTGCTTGATGGCAGGGCTTTTTTTATAATCACGATGGACAACTGCTATTTCAGCGTGAGTTTGATCACCTCAGTTTCATTATCGGAGCAGTATACAAACCCGCAGTTTTCATCGTGATCCACTAGTGAGTACACGTTCTCACCCTTAATAAAACCATCAGGAATGCGGCCCTTGTGGCAGTGATCATTATCACAAACAGATCCTGAACATCGTGAACCATTGATGTTTAGTTGATTGAGGGTAATTATCCCTATAGTTCAAGTGTGAGTTTGGTCTCTTCAGCAGAAAGTCGCTGGACGCTGAAGTTAAGACGCTTACCCAGGTTGATCATCTTGACATTTTCGTTGAGCACAATGGCGTATATCTGCGTGACACCCTTTTCTCTGCCCACGCCTATGAGCAGATCGCATAGCTTAAGACCCAGCCCCACGCCATGAAAATCATCGGCCACCATAATGGCGAATTCCGCCTTCTGTCCGTCGGAATCGATAAGCAACCTGCCCGTGCCTACGCTTCTTCTGCTGCCATTGCCTGAGTATTCTGCAATAAAGGCCATTTCGCGATCATAGTCTATGTTGCAGAACCTGGTGAGCATATCGTGGGATATGTCCTTGATTACATAGAAGAACCTATAGCGCATCGACTCTTCGGACAGACCCTCCAGAAAATCACGTTGCAACTGCTCATCCTCAGGTCTGATGGGCCTGATTACTACACTCCTGCCATCCCTGCATTTCCACGGCTGTACAAGCCTGTTGGGGTAAGGCGAGATTATCATATGTGAATAGTCATGCGCATGCCCGTTGGTTACACTTTCATCCAGAATTATCTTTTCATCCAGAGCAATAGCGCTGTTGCCCTTAACAACCAGCGGATTTATATCGATCTCCTTTATTTCCGGAAAATCGATTATCAGATTGGAGAGGCGTACTAAAATCTCCTCCAGTACTCGCAGATCAACCGGGGGCTTGAATCTGAATCCATTGAGCAGCAGATCATAAATCTTGGTCTGTTTCAGCAGTTTTCTGGCCAGCACCTGATTGATCGGGGGTAACTCGACGGCAAAATCCATGAAGAATTCCGCCTCAATACCGCCTCGTCCGAACATTATGACCGGTCCGAACAAGGGTGACTTTTTGCTACCAACGATAAGCTCGTAGTCATAGTCCTTGACCATCTGATGCACGCTGACTCCATCGACTCGAGCATCGGGCATCTTCTGCTTAACGCTGGCAAGTATCTGATCAAACGCTTCTTTGGCCTCTCCGTCGGAGTGGACGTTGGGGATCACACCGCCCACATCAGACCGGTGAAGTATGTCCGGCGACGATACCTTCATCACCACCGGATACCCCATGCGTGAGGCTAAATTGGCGGCGATTTCAGGGCTGCTGGCTATGCATTGTGTGTTGGCATCACCCATTACCGGAATTCCATATGACCGCAAAAACTTGCGCGAATCTTCCTCATCCAGAATCGCCCGGCCCTCACGCTGCGCTTTGCTTATCAGCGTTTTAAGGTGGTTTTTGGGCGCATCCACATCCAGCAGCGATTCATCCGGCATCTCATACAGGGTCTGAAGGCTGTTGGCGTACTGGTACATGTATATATATGTTTTTATCGCTTCTTCCGGAAATCCGTAAGCAGGAACGTTGTTCTCATGAAGCACGTTTCTGGCTTCAGCCACCCCGTGTTCTCCCATCAGCGTCACCAGAATAGGCTTCTTTGCCTTTTTTGATAGTTTAATAACTGCACTGGCCAGATCGGCAGAAACCAAGTTGCCCTGGGGCGAGAAAATGACAAGCACGCCGTTAACACCCTTATCCTGTAGCACGGTTTCGATCGATTTTTCAAAGCGGGACAGGTCTGCATCCTCAAAAAGGTCAACAGGGTTTGACTTGCTCCACATAGGAGGCAGTACTTCAGCCAGCGACGTGATGGTTTCCTTGCTAAGCTTGGCCAGCTTACCACCCCTGCCCAGCAGGCTGTCGGTTGCCAGCACCGCCGGACCACCGCCGTTGGACACTATGGCCAGGTTTGGGCCCTTGGGCAGCTTGGCAGTGTTAAGAATGGAAGCGCAGTTAAACAGGTCTTTTATCTCATCAACCCTGACAACACCTGCACGTCCGAATACCGCATCATAATACATATCGCGGCCAACCATGGCACCCGTATGAGACATGGCCGCCTTGATGCTCTCCTTAAACTTACCGGGTTTGAGTACGATGATGGGCTTGGTTCTGGAAAATCCCCGGGCTGCACTCATAAATTTCTTGGCGCTGCCTATTGATTCCGGGTAAATGATTATACTGCGGGCATATTGGTCTTCGCCGAAGAAATCTATCATATCTCCGAAATCGACATCGGACATAGAACCCAGCGAAACAAATGCGCTAAGGCCGATATTCTTGCTCATGGCCCAGTCAAGTATGCCTGCACCCAGTGCGCCGCTTTGCGATATAAAAGCGACATTGCCTGCCTTTGGCATGTGCTTGATAAAGGTGGTGTTGAGGTTGGACTTGGGCCTGATTATACCCATACAGTTGGGGCCCATTACCCTGATATCGTACCTAGCGGCAATTTTGAGAACCTTCTGCTCGCGCTTGCGGCCCTCTGCGCCCGCCTCCTTGAAACCGGCTGTGATGATGATAACTGATTTGACGCCGAACTGACCGCATTCCTCAAGTGCTGCGGCAACACGCTCGGCAGGAACGACGATTACTGCCAGATCAGGAACTTCGGGAAGTAAATCAACTGAATGGTAACACTTGATGTCAGAAAGCAACGTCTCGTGTCCCGGATTTACCGCATATACATGCCGGGCATCTCCTGAGGCAAGCAGGTTCTTTAGCGTAACCCTGCCCACCGATCCTTTTCGATCGGTAGCACCGAGAAGAGCCACGCTTTTGGGCTCAAAGAAAACCTTCATGCGCTCCATTATAACTCTCTTTCATGCACAGGGATAAGTAAGACGGATGATAACATTTTTAGGCCGGTTATTTCAATACTACACGGTGGTTCACACAGTTGCCGCCCGGCAAGCGCTGCTGTTACAATCCTATATAAGTGATGGCAATTTCAAACGACAAAAACAGTGCACAGTGGCGGGATCTGTCCGAGGCCGGGTGGAAGCAGAAGGTGTTGGCCCAGAAAGACGAATGCGGCCGCCTCATTGCTGCCAGCGGCTACCCCGGTAGCATACGCTTTCGTCGCATATTGGAATATCTACTGACACCGCTTGAGGCCAAAGTATGCACGCAAATCATATGGGCGCCAGTACCGTCTGACCAGATAGCAGCGACAATTAATGCCAACGTGGATACGGTAAAAAAAACGCTGGACAGCCTGCATATAAAGGGATTGATATACCCGCGCGATTTTAAAACGGGCGAAGGGTACAGATATAGGTTATCCTCCGGAAAGTTGCACAAATCAACGCTGCTTAATCCAAATCTGGGTGACTATCCCGAGCTTGCCAAACTGTGGAGCGACTTCATACAACACGAGGAGAGCGAGTGGCAATGTGTATCTCGCCTGCGGGCCACAAAGCAAGAGCAACCGCCACAGCGCCGTATCCTGCCGTCCTGGAAGGCGCTTACCGCCAGCCCTGATCGAGATCAAATAGAACCTTGGGAGGATCAGCGCGCCATCGCCGCTTCTACCGAGCTGTGTGTGGAAATACCATGCCCCTGCCGCGTACAAATTGCAGGCAGCGATAACAAATGCGACAGGACTCAAATGGACGCCTGCCTGCTGTTTGACAGGGAAGCCGAGTATTCGCTGTCAAAGGGTATCGGGCGCAGGATAGATAAAGACGAACTGCTTGCTATTATGGAGCAAGCGTCTGTTGAGGGATTAGCAGGCTCGTACACAAACAACCGCGACATGCCGGCATCAACGCTATGTTACTGCTGCGACTGCTGCTGCCATCTGTGGGTTGCCATGAACCAGCACGACATTTCTCAGAAGCACCGGGGCTGGGCGAAATCACGCTGGCAGCCGGAAATAGATGTGGACATTTGCAACGGCTGCGGGATATGTGCCGGTAAATGCCCGTGGCAGGCCATGGAAATGAAGGATGTGGGTGGCACTACTGTAGCGGTTTTAAATGCTGACAAGTGCTGGGGTTGCGCCGGATGTGCCCTGTGGTGCGAGCCAAATGCCATTAAAATGCGTTGCGTAAAAACTACTGAGTGGGTGCCTGAAAAGCTGCCCCGGCTGCATCCACCCGACAAATGGACACCGCCGCGAATCGTGGGGGAAACACTGCAAGCCTACCTCGACTAAAAGGCAAGCGACTTAAGCAATCTTGGCAGGTTCCTTGCTGGTATACTTGAGTACCTCGGCCAGATTGTGAATCTTTGTCTGGTTGGTGTTTTCCATAAACCCGTCATACGTAAGGTTCACCCAAGGCTTGCCGTACTCCGCACTGAACTTCTCGCTCATAGCCGCGACGATTCCGCCGGGCATACAGCCATGCGGCATCACCGATATAACACCGGCGAACTGCGGATTTTCCATCCACTCTATGCCGGTACCTATAGACAATACAGCCTCAGAACCGCACTTGGATGAAAGGAAGGCACGCGAATAACTCAGGACCTCTTTTATAGACGGATCGTGTAGATCAAAAACACCCTTGAAATTGTCTGCCACCGATTTTTCATCCTTGCGCTGAATGCGTCTTTTGATATATCCGCGTATCAGTTTCTTGACACTGCGGAACTTGACGGCATCTTCGATGTAGCGATGTGTGACGTAATTGAGCCACTCGCCCATGGGTGATACGATAACCTCTAGCCCGGCCTTTTCGCACTCACGCTCCAGATCGCAATTTGAAAAGCGGTTGGTACGCAGGAATATCTCACCGTTTATACCGATAAGCGGCTTTCTGGGCGCATCATGGTCTGCTATTTCCCGGAACTCCTGCACCGCCTGGCTAAGTACCTCGTCCAGCGATCCTCTTGCCTCTATGCATTCAACCAAAAGCGCCCTGTATTTGTCAAAAAGCACGTCTGCTGCGCCCTCGTCATATTCATAAGGGCGCGAGCGCCACAACAATCTCTGTAAATAGTCTATTGACACGATGCCCTTCCACGAAAGGCGTTCAAAGGCGATCCCCAAACCGAAATCGCGGTATCCGGCGTTGGAAACCGTGGTCTCCAGTTGCAGGTCAAACCCGATGTCCCTGAGCTGGCGCATCTGCTCCACGGCGTACTTGCCAAAGCGGCATGGGCCGTAAGCGCTGGGCATGAAACCGGCAACCTTGGTAAGATCAGTACCATTGCCGTTGTTATCGTAGTAGAACTTCATGAAATCACCGATGGTTATGCGATACGGCAGACACTCCTTGCCCGATGAAACCATGTTGCCGTACATCAGGTTGCGGTCATCCTGCTCCGGAAGCACCTTTGCCTTGACGCCAAAGGCGCGCATGGCTGCACCCAACATCTCTGCATGCGGATTCATCCACGGTATCAGGATAGTTTTGTCGTTAACCGATATGGAGTTGGGCAGCGCGCGGCGTATATCGACATCCCACTTGGGTACCTCATCACCACTATGATGGCGATGATACCCGCTTATGGTATCGACAAATGCCTCAAGCCTGGTCACCAGTCCGGCCTCGGCGGCATGTTCATCCAGTTCCAGATGGCCCAGAGGTTTGCCATCGGTTATATCTTCAACAATGTTGGTTACAAACGAATTGGGTCCGCAACCAAAACAGCTGAGCATCATGCCGTATAACTTCGGTTCCTTGAGCGTTATGGCAGCACCGGCGATATGCATGCTCTCGTAATGCCAGTAGGGCCTGTCGGAGAACTGCTTGACATCGATAGAATCCAGCGGCAGGAAATCCAGCGGTATGGGCATCACACCGAGTTGTGCCAGCTTCTCTGCAATACCCAGATTGGCTCCCGAATCCTGCGACAGATACGACCGGGCATAGACCACAACGCCAAGCTGCCCGCTTTCCCTGAGCTGAGCCAGCATGTTCTGGCCTATCTCGATCTGATCGGCCTGGAATTTGCGATGCGCTTTTAAGCCTTTAAGTGCGGCTTTCTTACCATCTTTTTTGGAAAAGCCCAGTTTTTTGGCGATATCGGTAAGGTTGTTAATTACATCCTTATCACCCATGCTGAAATCGATGGTGGGCACCAGCGCCCTGTCTCCGATATCCAGAACCTGCCTGATGATATACGGCGATGCCTGCACCAGCGGGCAGGTGTACTTCTGGTTTTCATCCCCGTCCTTTTCACCCATTCTTATAGCAGAGGGGAAAAGTATATAATCAACGTCATCTTTAATACTGGCGGCATGCCCGTGCAGCAGCTTCATAGGCAGACAACTATCGGTATATGAGAGTTGAATGGCCCGCTCCACAATGCCGCGGTTGGTCTTATTGGACATTTTGACCTTTACGCCAAGCGAGTTGAGGAAGTTGATGAACAACGGAGCAAAATCATACATGCCAAGTGCCCGCGGCACACCAACGGTAATTCCAGTACCGGCAGTTTCGTCATAATCGGCAAATAGCATCTGCTCACGTTTATCAAACAGGGTTTCTACTTTACCCTGCCCGATGTTACTGTCGAACAGGTCGCAGCGGCTGCCATAGAATGTAGGCTTCTCGTCCGGGATATTCATACGGCTGATGGTGCAGTTGTTATCACAGGTCTTACAGGTAAAGGTGCTGATCTCATACTGACTACCAATCACCTGCTCAAATCCTTTGAAGGCGGACTTGACGCCCGATTGCTCTACCTCTTCCTTTGCCAGCAGCGCCGCGCCAATGGCACCGGTCACTTCTTTATGCTCGGGAACAATCATTGTTTTATCGGGAAGCTCTTTTTTAAAGGCGGATACAACCGCATCGTTATAAAAAACTGCGCCGGTCAGAATTATCTTCTGACCCAGATTTCTATTACCCACTACCTTGGAAAGATAGTTACGCGCTACCGATCTGGACAGGCTGGCAACAACGACCTCGATAGGAATAGCTTCGTGCTGCGCCAGTGATACCGCCTGACCAATGAATGCTGCGCATTTAGTGCCCAGCTCGATAGTGTGCTCAGCTTTAAAGGCCAGCGAAGCAAACTCGCCACTGGTGACCGATACACCCAGCATCTCGGCCAGCTCATCAATGAAGCTGCCGGTTCCTGCGGCACAGGCCTTGTTCATTTGATAATCGACCACAACACCGTTACGTTTAATGACCAGCTTGGAATCCTGCCCGCCGATTTCAATGATATCGGCATCGGGGTCAACATTCTCGGCAGCCTTGGTTTGGGCCGTAATCTCGTTTCTGATAATATCGGCACCGACAAAACTGCCCACCAGATATCTGCCTGATCCGGTAACACCTACACCGGCAATTTCGGCATTATCGCCAACACTGCTATGAAGGCTGGTAAATACGTCTTTAATAGCATCGACGGGTTGGCCGGCGGTCATAAGATAACTCTTGGAAATGACCTGCTTGCCCGTCTGGTCAACTATAACGGCCTTGGTACTGGTGGACCCAACGTCTATACCCAGATAACCGACAAATGGCTTCTCGATCTGCTCGGCTGTCCAGCCATTGCTTTGAGAAACTTCGTCTAGTTGCGGCATCTCATAGTAGCTCTGTTTGACCTCTTCAGACGACAGCATTCTTACTATTGAATTCTTGCCCGAATCACGAGCCAGCAGCGCCGAACCAATGGCCTCCATGTATACGTAATTTTCAGGAACGGTGACCGCAACTTCACTCTTGTTGCGATCAGAGATAACCTCATTTACAGAACGGACTATCGCATCATTGGCAGCGACTCCACCCACGAAATAGACCGGTTCCTTAAAAGGCCCTCGTTTGAAGGAAGCAACCATGCGGGCTATGCTGTCGCACAGTGAGTAGAGCATGGCGCCCAGCGACACGCCTTTTTGCTGCAGGTGAATCAGGTCGGTCTTGGCAAAAACGCTGCATCTGGCGGCAATTCTGGGAGGGGCTTCGTCAACTTCCAGCGCCAGACGTGAGAAATCATCTAGGTTAATACCGAGACGATAAGCCTGCTGCTCGAGGAAACGACCTGTTCCGGCAGCACACAGCGGATTGGAATCCACCTTCCATGGCTTGTTGAGCCCGTCCTCCAGTTCAATCACCATCGAGCTTTGCCCGCCGATCATGATAATCGACTTGGCATCGGGATGGTAATTAAGAACGCCCGAGGCGATAGACAGTGAACTGCTGCACTCCAGCCAGTTAAGCTGGGCCGGGATGGACATCTTGCTTGAACCGGATACACCAACAGCGGTGATATCATCAAGAGCGTATTTCTGCTTAAGGCGGGATATAAGCTCAACCACCGCATCACGCGGGCCGGTGGTTACTTTTATGCTATCAAGATCGATAACCACGCCGTCTTTATCTATAAGAGCCAGCTTGGCGCTGATCGACCCTATATCAATACCCAGAAAGTAGCTCATCTATCCCCCAACAACCCCAATCATTTCTTTGTTCCCAGTCCCACAGATAAAATATTGGCCACTTCATCGGCCAGATCTTTAACAGGATAATTGGCAAGGAACCCATCCTTGCCCTCGATTTGATGCACAGCGATAAGCCCTACAACCATGGCAACTACTGCTCGCGACGCCACTTCCGTATCAACAGGACGCAGAGTGCCGTTTTTTACCCTCATATCCAGGTAGGTCTTAAGTAGCGCCAGTCCCGGATTGAGTACCTGGCCGGAGTACTGCTCACCAAATTCGGGAGTGCGCTGTATCTCAGCCAGTAGCAGGGTAAGCAAATCGGAGTTTTCAAAACCAATGTCTATGCGATCCTCCAGAAGGGCGGGCAGTGAATCAATGGCATTTATAGTGGGGCTTTTAAACAGGTTAAGCAGTGATTCATCCAGCGCGTATCCGCCGATAAGGGACACCAGAAGATCACGCTTGCTGGCAAAATAATTATAGATGGTGCCTTCGGAAACACCCGCCGTCTGTGCAATCTCAGCGGTGGTGGCCTCGGCAAAACCCTTACGGGAGAAAACATCGCGGGCGGCATTAAGTATCTGCCGCTTTCTCTGCTTTGTTATTGCCTCTTTGCCCTTATGATTGTTGGTGCTTACCAATTACACGTACCTCCGCTTCACTGAGTGAGCGCTCAATCAATGTAACACCAAAGCAAAAGGTTGTCAATACCTCTTGAAACTACTTGTGGGTAAGGGCGAGCGGAAAAAGCACTGCGAACTTGCTAAAGAGAAAAGCGAAGGGGCTCAAACATGCCAGATTGAGACCAGTCTAAGACGCGGCAGCGGTATCCAGCACATCAAGGGCTTCCAAAGCCCTTTGTCCCACTTCTGTGATGGGCAGATATAAAAGGATCTCATCAAGAGTCTCACGATCGGCTTCGGTAATATGATCCCAGTTAAGCATTTCATCAACCGCAACCGGGATTCTCTCTGCAATATCGGTATCGGGCAGAGTCGCATGAATAGTTCCGAGGTGTTCCAGATCATCCTTTGTTATATTTTCCAGATCAATAAACTCATCGAAAGCATCAAGTACATACTGCGCACGTTTAGGGGCAAGCTCATATGCCCTAAGCATATTTGCCACTGCGGCCTCGGTTCTATCTAGCGCAATAGGGAAATACAGGTCCAATTCCTCTACATTCTCAAACAGAAATCGGCCATACTCATATGATACTTCCCAGTATATTACGTCCCCGTCCTGGTTCTTCCCTTTAAGTACTGCCAGATCAAACGATTTCCTCGCCACATCTAAATTCGCTTCGCCGCCCAGAGCTGCCTGTGCTTTACCCAAATACACATATGGATATGGCGAATCAGAATTAATGGATATAGACTTACGCTGCTCTGATATGGCAAGGTTATAATAGCGCTTATTACCTGTTTGCTCACCCAGCTCACAATAAACCCGGCCCCGGATATAATAAGCTGCTGCCTGCCTAGAATCGAGCTGAAGCGCTTGATTGGCATCGACGAGGGCTCTATCCAAACGGGCATCTTTTTCCTCATCGTTTTCCGTCTCAAACGCGAAGTTCATATAGGCCAATGCTCTGGAGGCCCAAACATCGGTGAAGGCGGGGGCAAGCCTTATAGCCTGATCAAAATCCTCGATAGCCGCATCCCATTCTTCCAGCTTCTGGTATGTCTGACCACGCAAGTTATATAAAAACGTGTTACCCTTTACAAGATCAAGTGCACCACTAAATGATTCAACAGCATTCTGATATTGCCCCGAAATATAATAGGCCTCGCCCAGATCAACCCATGTTGTTACAACGGTGGGATTAAGCGCAATCGATTGTTCCAAGTAGGGAATAGCTTGTTCCACAAATGAAAGATTGCCTTGTTCCTTGCCTCTATCAAGAATTTGCGAACCCAGGTGCCTATTGATATAAGCGCCTCTGGCCCCGGTACCCAGTATGGCCTCATTAGCAGCTAACGTCGCATTCGCGTATTTATTAGCATCAGCAATATTCCCTTGTGCCAGGCTAGTGTTCGTCTTTTGGCCATTAACAAGTGCAGAGGTGTAATGGATATAAAATCCTCTCTGTTTCTGTATCTCCTCCGGGAAATTAGCATCATCATCTGTATTAATAAGCAAAGAGTCTATATCTTCTATCCTTTGAGCGGCTCGCTGCAAACTCTGAGCGTTATTCACCAAATTAGTATCGTTATACAGGCTTTTGGGCGCGGAAAACTGAAGTATGGGATTATTATCCGTATGCATTGGGGCCCCATCACTGAACGCTTCCAGAGCCTCTGGCCCCATAACAAACCTGCCCAGTATACCATAGACGTCATCAACGTCCATCCTTTTAAGGTCGGCCGAAATATCCGGCTGCTGCACTCTGGTGTTAAGTGCGACAAAATCTATGCTTTGCTTATCCTTAGTTCCTATAAGCAGAAGGTCCCCCCCTGTTCTCCACAGCGTGGAATTGGGGAAAACATCTGTAAAAGTGGCAATAACTGTGTTCAGGTCTGCGGGACTCATGCTGTAGTAATGTACCCACTGGCAGATTATACCGTCATCGGCAAGTACCTTCTTATAAAGCTCAAACTGCTCCCTGGTAAACAGAATTGAATTGCCCGCCATCCAGGGATTGGAGGGTTCTGCGGTAATAACGTCATATTCTTTACCCGTTTTACCTTGAGCAAACACGTAGTTCCTGGCATCGGCCTGTATCATGGTCAGTTTTTCGTTGTTTAGAGCATCATGGTTGGCCTCTTTAAAATACTTAGCGCTTTCTATGACGGCGTTTGAAATCTCCACCGCTTCTACATTAATCAGAGATGGATATTGCTCTACCGCACCAAGTGTAATACCACTGCCCAATCCAATAAGCAGTACTTCTTCAGGATTCTCATGTAAAATCATGGGCAGGTGTCCGGAGATCAGTTCGGTGGGTAAATCTCCGAAGCTGGTGGCATCAACCTTGCCGTCTACTGTAAGCGATCTATCACCATTTTCCTCATCGTAAACGGCCACGGTCGCCATCAAACCCTCGTCGTAGAATACAAATTGGCCACTACCACTGATCGACGCTGCTAAATCTCCCGCGCCCTGATAATTATCGGCATATAGAAAAACACCGCTGTTGAGTATCTTTTTATTCCACGAACCCAAAGTAGGAACAAGGATAGTAGCCACAAGCAAGGCCGGCAAGATAACCACGGTGAGTCCAAAGGAGGCAGAGGCAATTGCCCTTGCCGTACGTGCCGGGTTAATCAGTGGCCAGATAAGCACCACCGGTAATAGTACAATCCCCCTGATGATAGGAATCACGCGGGCTTTCCGGGATATAAAACGCCCTGCCCTTGTCACATAAGGCCACCACAAACGTTGCTTGCATCCGTTAATAAAATCGGCACCGGAAGAGGCCAGACGCTCCTTGAAGCCGACAATGAAAACTGCGCCGGCAATAACCAGATAGATTATAGAAACAAGCGATATGCTCCACTGAATGCCGATGAGAGGAATAATGATAAATCCGGCTATAAGCGGGCCTACCATTGACCCGAATGTGTTTCCGGCATAGAGCCTGCCAACCGAACCACCCATGTGCTCCATATCATCACTATAAATCCTGGCAGCGATTGGGAATGCAGCACCCATTAGCAGTGTGGGAACAAGCATTATAAGCAGTAGCAACAAGAACTGCACAAACTGCAATAGCCAGAAGTTCGCCTGAAGATTCGGGAAAATACGCACAAAAAGAAGCGGCAGTTCGCCAAATATTGGATTAAGAACTAAAACGGCCAGCCCAATAAGCACCTGCACCGCCAAGAAGTACACCCACAGGTGTCTCAATCGATCAACGAACTTGGAAACAATGGCGCTGCCCAGGGCAATGCCCAGCAGAAAAGCAGTCAGCATAAGGCTAAAAGCATATATCGAACTGCCCAGAATCATGGAAAGAACACGCGTCCAGGAAACCTCAAGGCTTATGGCAGCCAGCCCTCCAAAGGCAAAACCGACAAATACAACTATCTTTATCGCCCTGGAGTATACTTCTGGCTTCAGTCTTTCCTGCTTGCGATGTATGCGCTCCTGCCGTTTGAGCTGTTTTTTTGCAAGCAATGCAGGCTCTTGAACAACTTCCTCTTGGACAACCGGCATTGGCTCGTCCTTAGGCTTCAACCTCGATCGGCAAAGCAAATAAAAGACCACTCCTATAGTCAAGTCGATAGACGCCGCCAACAAGGTCGCAGCCAAAACGCCGATATATGGTATAAGGAAGAAACCAGCCAGAAAAGCGCCCAGCACCGCGCCCAGTGTGTTAATGAAGTACAAATTACCCAATCCACCGCCCAGTTCATCCCGCTTGCGTACAAAGTACTTGGCAATAACAGGCAGAGTGCCGCCCATAAGCGTGGTTGGGACTATAAGTACCAGAAATGCGAACAGTATGCGCAGTATGGTAATACCAGCACTGCCCACTGGCAAAGAGCCATAAATCGATACCTGAGTCGCGTTAAGTGCTTTGAAAATCAGCGGGGTCAGCATTACATATGAGCCAATGCCAATCTGCAGCAAAGCAAACAGGCGTAACGGATTTTTACTTTTATCAGCCATTCTGCCAAAAAGGAAGCTGCCCAGCGCAAGCCCAGCCATGAAAATGGCCAATACAGTACTAACCGCCTGCATGGTTGTGCCGAAAATGAGCCCCAACTGGCGCATCCACAACACCTGATCCATCAGACTGGCCATTCCACCAAAGAAAAAGCTGAGGAGAATAAAACCCCGTAGATTCCAGTTGGAACGAGACAATGCCACAACATTGCCTTTGTCCCTGATGAATCGTAGGGTGGCAAGACCGGCAACCTTGCCCCAATATATAAGGTCTCTCTCAGTCCGGTGCCTGTTCGGCAACCGATAAAGATGAGCGCTCTTGTCTATTTTTTTCTTACCCTTGACCAAAAAATTATCTTCCTAGGTACTATATACGCAATTAATATTAAAAAGGTTCGATTTGGTATTGTACCACATGACGATACGGTCTTGTCCAGTCTTTTGAGAAATTAATACATACTCGCAACAAACGTGCCATATATCTCTACAGTGTTCTACTACTTAGTGGAGTAGAATGTTCTCAAAGATATCTGTTTAAATGTACAGTGTCTATTCCTCCTTTTAGATAATTGTCAATTGACTATACAAAGCTATGTTTGCTAAAATGACGTTCAAATGTTATTTAATATGAGGAAATTATATAATGCTTAGAATTCGCATTTTATGCTTTGTTTTAATACTGATGCTATCCTTTTCATTCACCTTACTTGCAAGCAGTTGTAGCAATCCCAATAATGATAATACTGCGGCAACCCACACCATTACCGCTTCTACAGATACCGACGGCTCGATATCTCCGTCCGGTGCTGTGATTGTCGACGACGGTGACAACAAATCCTTTACCGTCACCCCGGATACCGGATACAGGATTGCCGATGTACTGGTGGACGGTGTTTCGGTTGGTATCGTAAACAGCTACGCATTTTCTGATGTGACTGCCAACCATACAATACAAGCATCATTCAGGAGCACATCCTGGAGCTCAATGACCAGCGGAACAACTGAACGTCTACGCAGTATATGGGGAAGCTCGTCCTCCGATGTCTTTGCCGTAGGTGGGAGTGGAACCATTCTGCACTATGATGGAACAGCCTGGAGCGAGATGAGCAGCGGCACCACAGAACATCTATATAATGTGTGGGGCAGTTCCTCCTCAGATGTCTATACTGTGGGTGTGAGTGGAACTATTCTGCACTATAATGGAACAGACTGGAGCGCAATGAGCAGCGGTACCACGGCGGCGTTTCTTAAGTGTGTGTGGGGCAATTCCTCCTCTGATGTTTTTGCAGTGGGTTATGATGGCACTATTTTACATTTATAGAGCTATTTACTTAAGCTACAAATAGTCCTTTATTATTCATATGCATCAGAGGACAGCCATCCCTATGTTTACGGTGGTGTAACGCACGAATGTGGCATCATGGTGATAGCTTGTGTACCCCTGATTACAATTCATAGCTCTTGTATGAAACCAGATTGTTTTGTGCGTCATAAAGTCCAGCCATATCAGGGCTTGTGTTATTCCAGATATCGCTTCCTCGCCCGAAACTGAAACCGCCAGACTCAGTATGGATTTCATTTGTATAGACTCGAATGGAGGCATCCGGTTCGAGTGTGTATGACGGGAATATGAACGTCGGAAAACCTTCCCTTATATCCACAAGCCTCCAGCCTTGAATATTTTGTGGGTTGGTGCTTCCAGACAAATCGCCGCTCCAGTGATCAAATATATATCCTTCTGCTGGAGTGGCGGTTATAAGCACCCTATCGCCATGTTCATATATGTCGGTTGTTGGATTGAGCGTTACAGAGCCAGTTTCTGGCGAATCAGCTGAGACAGTCAAAGAATATTGCATAAGTGAACAACCCATTAGTAATAAACCGCACAGAAGCACTAATATCAACACATATCGCATGGCATACCTCTTGTTTTTATGAAAAATGGTCACTGTTGCTCTACACAGTATCGCATTACGGGTAGATATCTGTCAATTTTAGTCATGTTATGACAGGGTTGCAAACTATGTAATTGCTAAGTATGATGCTAGCGGTCAGATTGATAAATAGAGTAGACGCCGGAGGCAGGTAAAAGATGATCGCAAGGTTTCTATTAGGGGTAATGGAGTTTAGAAGAAAGACCGTTGTTATTGTCGGTGTTGTTTTAGTACTGGCAATGAGCTTTTTGCTTTTTGGCCATTTACATTATTTACGTAATATACCACCTCACTATTCGAGCGTAAGTACGCTTCTAGCGAAGGGCAGCGCTGTTTACGGGCGAACAATTGAGGTAGACGGTAGGGTGAAGGCTGACTCTATTGAGGAGGATGCCCCAAACCAGCATTATGAATTTGATATTTATGATGTAGATGGAAACGGCGAACTGGCTGTAGTATACGACGGGTCTGTGGGGGATGGTTTTGAGGAAAATAGGGAGATTAGGATTACGGGGACGATGGACGCAGACGGTCTTGTTGCGACCAGAATTCGGTACCGTATAAGTTCGCATACTCATGAGTGAACAACCATCCCGACGTGTGACCCCACTACTGGCCGATAACACCAGCCACAGCGCGGATAACGGCCGCAAGCTGGTCAGGGTGGTTTGAGCCGATAAGATACTTCTTGCCATTTGCCATGGTCAGCTTTACACCGCGGCTGCCGCTCAGAAAATATGCTTTTATACCGCTTCTATAGCGTATGCCGTAACCGCCAAAATCCTTAAGCGGCGAAAACGAATGCACATCGATCTGTGCGATATCCGATGTTTTCAGATTGAGTATCCGAATGCCAAGGATGCCATAGCGTACTTTTACATAATCACGGGTAACCAGCGCGCGTTGTCCACCGTATATGCTGAAAATGCCAAGCGCAACTACGAACAGCAGCGCCGATACCCAAATGGTATCAAACCAGGCGAATATGCCACCAATAATCATTGCTATCGGCACAAGTATTGTCATAAAAGTGTTCCAAAGCGGATTCTGCACATCCCAGTATACAAACGAGCCACTGCCCTTAAGCCTAGTTACCAGTTCAGCTTCAATACCTGCCGTGTCTTCGATGACATCGGCCTGATCGGGATGCGGGGTAAACGGGCGCAGATAATCCAGCGCCACCGCAGCAATAATCGAGATGCCAGCAACCAGTAACACCGTGGCCCACGGGAAAGAGAAGTTACCTGCACCAGCGTTGAGATACCTTATATAACCAATGTTCGTCCCGGCCAGAATGCCAACGGCCAATTCATCAAAAAGCGACAACCAGTTAAAGGATTTTTTCTTCTCCTGCCTTATCCAGAGCTCATCGAAAAAGATTGATAGCCCGATGAAAAACACAGACAAGCCGATAGCAAGGCCGAATGCCAGCCATGGCGAACCCCAGTTGTCGGGCGCGCCGGTAACGCCGAAGTGAATCGGCACGCTGTCAGGGAACGGGCCCGAGGTTGCGACGTATACAATAAGCGTCACCAGTGCAACTACCGCCGGCAAGTGTGTGAATGGATGCGTAATTTTAAATTTCATAGCTTTTGCTCCTGCATAAGGAAAGTTTACATTCCCTGTTTTTCTATCTGCTCAAGTTCTTTATTTACCAGAGTTCGAAACCGGTCGGCCGATACGCCGGAAAGGTAAGCGTCTATTATGAGTGATTTAAGTTCATCTACTACCCCGGCAAGCCTCTTATCAGAAGCAGCGCCGCTGTCCGCGTCGCCCGCTGACTGCTTTGCCACCCTGGCCCGTCTGCCCAGGCGCATGTTGATAATGCCAAGCTCACGCAGTTTCTGATAGGCAGCACGCACGGTATGCAGGTTTATGCTCAGGCTCCCGGCAAGATCTCTTACCGACGGAAGCTCATCTCCAGACTTGAGCTGTCCGCTTTGCACCTGCTGTTTTACCTGCCGCATGATTTGCAGGTAAATGGGAGTTCCTGCCTGCTCGTCTATAGAAATCAACATTAATCACCTACTACTGTTATATGTATACTATAACAGTTATAACAGTTTGTCAAGGGGGATGTGAATCGGGTAGTGGGTCAATTTGATTACGATGATCGTGAGATAGAAATGAATATATTACTTAGCTATGGTAGAATGGGCGCATGGGCAACTACGCCAAAAGATATTTCCAAAAAGTATTTGGAGGCAAACTGCGAACGGCAGAGTTTGTCGCTTCAATTGCAACCGTTACCCTTTTGGCAATTACCTATTTCGTCTCTGGGTTGGATGGTGTAGTGTCAATATTAATGTGGGCGATCCCCTTAACTGCGCTACTCACTACTATCGTAATTGGTATAATAATTGCGCCATATTCGATACATCGTGAGGATCGGGCAAAGACAAGTGAGTTAGAAAAACTACTAAAAAGCAAGATGGTAAATGATGAGATATGCGATAAGTTGGGCAAACTATTAAGAGATGGCAACGAGATAGCCACAATGTGCAAACGTCAGGTTTACCCAACACCTTGGGAGCAATATCACTTGTGGACTGGTGAAGCAGAGGGATATATATTGGATAATATTGGGAAGTCATATCAATCAATATTTAAAAATAATATCAGCATCCATCAAACTGATTTAATCCAAAATGAGGACACATTGCAGTTATATGAGCCATTATGTTCCAGATTGCAGCACATTCAAGATTTTATAAAAGAATTCTGCACATAAAACCCTTGACAATCAGTCTCTAAAAAGGTCATAATAAGATATGCCTAAACGCTCAAGCAAAGACATAAATGAAATAGCTTCAACTATTGTTAGTGATGCTACTAGCCCCTTTAAACTCAAAAAAGAGAAGAACCCTGCTGCCGTGGCGCTTGGTAAACTCGGCGGTTTAAAGGGTGGTAAGGCTAGGGCTGCGAAACTAACGCCAGAACAAAGGTCGGAGATCGCTAAGAAGGCGGCTGTGGCTAGGTGGGCAAAGAAATCGGAAGTTTAAGGCAACACGGTAGGCTGTTAGTCCAAATTTAGTTTGGGGTGGAGCGCTTGTGACGCTTCACCTTAACCACACCATTATCCGTTTTACGGGTATAAGGTTTCACTGGAACTATCTTTTTCCCATCTTCGGTCTTAGCCATTACCAATCACCACCTTTCTGGGCTAGTTGCCCGTGTCCAAAGGTGTTCACCTAAAAGTTGACGATTGTAGCTGCAACCTATGTTGGGTGCCTACCGTGCGCCGATTAAACTATATCACTAGCAGTCAATAGTTATCCCCAGATTTTCAAATTGACCCCTAAATGCTTGACAATGCTTGAGCGGTCTAGTATAATACTAGTATGAATAAGTTGAGTGTGGAACGCCGAAGTCAGATAGTCTCAGCACTCGTAGAGGGCAACTCAATTAGGTCAACTTGCCGCATGACTGGCGCAGCAAAAGGAACGGTAATTCGACTACTCAATAATGTTGGTGCTGCATGTAGCGCATATCAAAATAATGTAATGAATAATCTCAATTGCAAAAAAGTTCAGTGTGATGAAATATGGTCTTTCTGTTACTCCAAGCAGAAGAATGTCCCAGAATCAAAGCGTGATGAATATGGCGTAGGCGATGTGTGGACATGGGTAGCGATTGATGCAGATACGAGATTAGTTCCATGTTGGGTAGTTGGGGATCGTAGTGCTGAGTTCGCACACGCTTTTATGTATGACCTAAAGAGCAGATTAACTAATCGCATACAGCTCACCACAGACGGATATAAAACGTATTTAGAGGCAGTTGAGGATGCGTTTGGGGCTGACATAGATTATGCGATGTTAGTTAAGTTGTACGGTAAAACCTATCACCAAGACACAAGGTATAGCCCTCCCCCATGTATTGGCACAGACACACGAGTAAAGCAAGGAAAACCAGATACTACGCAAATATCTACAAGTTATGTCGAGCGCCAAAATCTTACAATGCGTATGCATATGAGGCGATTTACAAGATTAACAAATGCCTTTTCAAAGAAAATAGCAAACTTAGAACACGCGGTAGCACTACACTTCATGTATTACAACTTTTGCAAAGTGCATATAGGCTTAAAGACAACGCCTGCTATTGCGGCTGGTGTGAGTGAACAAAAATGGGAGATAAGTGACATCGTAAATCTCATTAATTGAAAATGACCCACTACCGTGAATCGCATGATATTGCGCACACAGCGGATTATTGATAGAATTGAACTTAGACATGGGGCTGTAGCTCAATTGGGAGAGCGCCTCCCTTGCACGGAGGAGGTCAGGGGTTCGAATCCCCTCAGCTCCATTTTTTTATGCCTACTTTTTTCCATTATTTTTCTTAGCGTGTTTGGGCAAACATGGGCCCTGGCGATGATAAACACATCCATATAGCTATCCCGATGTTCTTATGATGGTGCTATAATGCTGATTATGCAAACGGGAAAAGGTATGTATTGTGTAAAATGCGGCAACCCTATGGATGAGGGAGCTATCCATTGTATGAAATGTGGTATTGCCAAAAAAGATGAACTTAGCAATCATCTTTCGGCAAAGCCTCCCTTATTATCAGCCTTGTGATGGGATCACTTCTTATCGCAGCGGCATTGATCGCTGTAGTATTAGAAACTATGTGGCTAATAGACCACGGTGAATCCTCGCATTACTTGGGAATTGGTATTATCGCAATTTTGGTTTTTGTTACTACTATCGTTGGGCTTGTACTGGGCATTATCGGATTGAGGCAAAAAAGCAGAAAACTCCTATTTGCTGTACTTGGAACAGTATTTAATTCGTTTACTATCGCTTTCGTGATATTTTCCTTTATCATCACGACTTATAATTAATTACTAGTAATACCAAATGAATCCACTCTTCTTTTTTCTTTCAAGCAATATCCAAGCGGTTCTTAACCGGTAAATGTAAATGGTATTAACCAAGAGTACGCATAGCTGGACAGACATCCCGATGTTTGTGCTCCCATACATACAAAACTAACTGTCATTATATGCCACTTAGTTGACTGCTACCCGTCTCTATACTATGATTAACCTCAAAACGTAGTGAGTTGGATTATATGAATATAGCGTATATGGGTGCCAGCATTAGATTTATCGGATTACTGCTTATACTAGCTTTACTTTCTGCCTTTGTTGGGTGTTCAAGTGCAAACGCACTTATCTCCAATGAGCTGAAGCAATCTATATTATCTTCAGGTGATGATGTTAGCAGTTTTAAGTTTGAAGGTACCATGAGCATGAATTACAGCGATCAGTCTGGATTAAATATGACAATGGACTACAGTGGTGCAATCGATGTTGAAAATATGAACATGAAAATGGCTATGTCAGGCGGAACTGCGAATCAATCAATAGAAATATATGCGATAGCATGCCTTATGACTAATATTTCTAACCAAGGGACACCATCCCACATTATGTATATGTTGACCGAAGTCACAGGGCAACCAAGTGGCTGGATTAACATGGAAGTTCCCCATGCCGAATGGGAGGAACAAGACCAACTTGCGCAACAGCTAGAAGTGTTTTCTTTTGGTGAAGTAAGACACAATGGTAGTGACACAATAGAAGGCACTGATTGCCATATGTTTGACATTGTATTGGATACTGATGAGTTGATTGACTTTACCATGCGACAACCCGGAATGAAAGACTCGTTTGAAGGTATTACGACCAACGAGATCCAAAATTTAATGAGTGATGCAACAATCAAAATATGGGTTGATAAGAATACCAATCTCCCAGTAAAGCAACAGATGCAGTTTAGAATGACTATAGAAGGGATTGCTATTGATGTAGATATGACTATGTCGATCTACGATTATAATGTTCCAGTAAACATAACAATACCAAGGAATGCCATTCGTCCTGACTATCAGTTGGCTGACGCTTATTATAATCGAGCAATGTCTTATAGCGAGACAGAAGAAGAAACAAACGCAATGGCTGATTTTGAAAAGGCAATTGAACTTGATCCAAACCATGCTGGTGCTTACAATGGGCGGGGTTACACTTATTACGAAATGAACGACTTAACCAACGCAATAGCTGATTTTGAAAGAGCAATTGAGCTTGATCCTAGCTATACCGACGCTTACTACAATCGAGGAATATCTTATTATCAGATGGACGACTTAACAAACGCAATGGCTGATTTTGAAAAGGCAATTGAGCTTGATCCAAACCATGCCGACGCTTACTACAATCGAGGGAAAGCTTATCTGGCCCAAGGAGAAAAAGTAAAAGCAATGTTAGATTTTGGGAAAGCTATTGATTTATCAGACGATCCTGACTTTATAGAGAGTGTTACGAGGTCGCTAGGACGTACATTCCCCAATTCATTCGACTATGATGAGGCTATTTATGCAGATCAATCTGGCCTTTTCAGCATCGCGTACCCAACAGATTGGGTAATATCATCAGAAATGACTCCAAGCCTTCAGGAATACTTCACTAACGATTTTATAACTCATGCTGAACTGGAGGCTGCTTTTGAGCAATACAGAACAATTTTCGTTGCTGGACTGACCAATGCAAACGGGCTTATGCCAAGTATCAATATCAGTGTAGAAGCACTAACTGCAGACTCTTGGACACTTGATGATCCGCCATATGTGCTGCTTAATGATTATGTTGCAGCATGCGAACGTACTGCAATAAGCTTGGCGGAAGATTATTACAGGTATTACCATACTGCTAGAGGCATTGCCGGACAAGAGGGAATCATCATGGAGTCTGAAGCAGATTACACGGGAGATGGCATATTACGGTCTGTGCAATCATATGCACTTGTGGGTAATACTGTGTGGACAATAACTTGTTCTGCACCCCCGGAATACTATATCAATTACAGATGGAGCCTCATGGATCTAGTTGTAAGTCTACAAATATACAAGCCATTGCGTGAATATTAAAGCTTACCATCGAAAAACCAACTCTACTATACTGCCCACAATTTTACAGCTTTACATACTCTCGAAATGGCATAGCCCAATCGTACGCATCAGTGGACAAACATCCCGATGTTTTTGTATATTCGATAAATTAATCACCTGATTATAATTCTTTTCTATGCAGCCCCCACATAGCCAATCCAATAGCGCCTGCAGAAATACCCAGCACTATAAATAATGAATATGCAGGATGAATATAATCAGTAGGGTTCGAGTAAAGAACCTTGCCAAACTGATTATCCTGACCGGAGATGCCCGACATATAGTATGTGCCTGTATATCCCCCAAAGAAGACCTGATGAGTTGGCGATATATCCCAAAACTCGATATCATTGCTAAGAAGATAAAATGTATTACTGATATGGTATCCCGTGTCAACAGAGTAAAGACCGAGATTTGCATACTGATTTGATCCCTCTTTATCCACAACAAAGCGAACAAGCACACCAAAAAAGAAAGTATACATGATTAGTGTCATGGCTATCATTACTATCTTTATTCGGCTGTTCATGAGCGCAGAAAAGGCAATAGATAAGGATCCGAAAAACAAGGCTACAAGAAAAGCGTACAAAATCATAGAGGGCATCATGCCAAACAGAGTTTGCAGACTGTCCATATCAAGGGGCAGTATGCCCCAGAGCAGCAATATGGAAAATAGATAACCGATAGCCAGAAGCATTATAGAGTTCACAATCAGTGCGGCAAGTTTCCCAATGATGATCTCATATCTATTAATAGGTTTGTTGACAATGAGCATCAGTGTTCCGTCTGTAACCTCTTTGGATATAAAGCCAGCAGCATGCGCAGATACCAAAATGGCCAGAAGCACACCGGCACACCAGATATACCAAATGAAAACAATCTGATCTGCAATGAACTGCGTTTGCAATGCAACTGGAGAAATTTCCTCTACGTTTATTTCGTTGGACCATTTAAAAAAGCAATACAGCACTATTGCCAATACCATGAGCATGACAATAGTTACATTGCGCTTGAGCCCAAGTATGTCACAAAAGGTCTTATTAAAACTAAGCAAAAACCCCATTGATTACTGTTCCTCACCTATATTTAGCGACTGGGAATAAATGTCATCAAGCTTTATTGTTTCCTCATCAAAGGTTGTCAGCCGCAGCTTATGTTCGGTTATAATGTCGATTAGATCATCCTGCAATATCTGCGCATCTAAACAGGTAATGTGGATATCACCCGCTTGGTCGACCTGTATATCATCAACATATGATTTGACTTTCAGTGTATCAATAACCCTCTTGTTATCCGATGTATTTATTCTGTATCTGTCTCGTTTGAAGTCTTCTTTTACCTGATCCAGGTCGTTCTCAATCACCGATTTGCCCTTATTTATCAAAGTGACCGAGTCGATCAACTGCTCAAGCTCCGGTAAAATATGACTGCTGATCAATATGGTTATATTGTGCTCGTAGTTAAGCTTTTTCAGCTTGTTTATAACCGTTCTTCTGCCAGTGGGGTCCAAATTAGCGGTGGGCTCATCCAGTATGATCAGTTCAGGATGATTTACCAACGCTTGAGCAAGCCCCAAACGCTGTTTCATTCCAGCGGAAAAGCCTCCCACTTTGCTGTCTTTGAAACCAGTGAGTTCCACCAGATCAAGTAACTCGGCTGTTCTGTTTACTGCTTCAGCCGATTTAAGACCGCTAAGCCTTGCCATGAATTTAAGATAGTCCTCTGTGGTCATATCACTGTACAGAGGCGGGCGTTCCGGCGAGTAGCCAACAATCCTTCTGGCGTCTTTTGAACCGGCAGCAAGACCCTTGATCAATCCTTTACCGCTGCTGCATCTAAGCAGCCCAACCAGCATTTTAATTGTAGTTGTCTTCCCCGCTCCGTTGGGACCAACAAAGCCGTGGATTGTACCGCGCCTGACCTTCATATCCAGATCATTGACGGCAACCAGACCACCGAAGACCTTTGTCATTCCCCTGGTTTCAATCATTAAGGTGTCTTCCGTAGCCAACCTCCCCACTTGAATTTGGCCCTACGTATCTTTTTAGAAAACCTGAATGCCAATAGGGAAGCAACCAAAATGATTAAAAGCAGAATGATAAATACCGCTGTTGCTACCCCTTTTGCTGTAGTGAAAACCACAGTGTCATAATAGGTTTTTCCATATTGGTCTTCCGATGCAATAGTTAGTTTGTAGCTTCCCTTTTTTAGCGGTAAATCAAAATAGTTGTCTGCGGTTTGACCTGCAAATACCTGATTTACCAGAACGCGTGTAGAAGAGCCATCTGTGCCACCCTCCCAGGAGACTCTTGCCGGAGTACTGATGTTACTCCCTGTGGCAGGTGAAGTTATAGTAAAATCGCTTGATGCATCATACATATAGAGCCCACCCCCAATAACCAGGCCCACAGTCTGGCTATCTGCTACATGCACGATTTCAACCGGGGAGTCCAAAGAAAACTTTGATATGGTACGCTCCTGCTGCACATCAACTACGGTTATCCCTATGTCTGAGATAAGAGCAATATCACTGCTGCCGTTGCTATTTACATCGCCTATCTCACGCATGGAAATGTGCAATTTACGATCTTTAAATACATCATCATCAATGACTGGGAAAGTTTTCAACTCTTTACCTTGAGCAATGTCATAAATAGTGAGAGCTGGCCTTGATTTAACATCGCTTAGCGGGGTTAGATGAAAAAATCCCTCCGTGTTATCGTCACCATCTACACTCAACTCCATGGTAAATACGGCAAGTTCTGCGATACCATCTCCATTCATATCTGTTATCGCAGATGCAGGCATCACTGAAGTGTCAGTGATCTCAACCGTACCAATCATACTGATGCTATTTGGGATAGCGGAAAGATCGATATCATATATACTTGTACCATCTTTACCACTTGATATCCAAAGCTTCAAATTATTCCATCGCCAACTGTCCCTACCCCAAGCCTCTCCTTGAAATACCAGATTATCTGTAAAACCATCATTGTTGAAATCGACATATGACGGTTTCACGATCATCCTGTTAGCTCCTGTATACTCTCCCATAAATGCCTGAAATACCTCCTGCCCGCTTACAGGTGACAAGGCAGTATAGGCGACCCATCTCTCATCGGTTTTTATAGTAAATACTATATCCTTTACACCATCATCATTGAGATCAGAAGCTTCCTTCTCATAGTGAAATGTTTCTGTTTGAGAAGCCTGTACCCCAGGTCTTACAAAACCCCTGTAGTTGACATGATCTATATAGTTAGGCCAGACATCGCTTTTACTTATTACAACCTCTTGCTTAAAAAGTGTAGCTATATCAGGGATATTATCATCATTGACATCACCAACAACGATAACACTGACATCTTCGACGCTGGTATAGGATGCTCCCCAATCTGTATAATTTTTTTGCCAAAGGACATTACCGGCTCGATCTACCACTGACAGATTACTGTGACTACCGACCGCATATGAACCTGCCTGGTAAGGAATGAAAGCGAACGACGCGGTGAGTCTTGCAAGTGGTATCTCAGATATAACTTTCGCTTGACCGGCATCACCACTACCGCTAAACTCGAATATCTTGCTTTGATCTGCAGCCAGATCACGTACAGCGCCGGTATTTTCTATACCAACTATATCTTGCCTGCCATCCCCATCGATGTCGGGAACGATCTGTATATGTTCAAGAGCGCTATCAATGTCGGGAACATTGTAAGACCATATCTTCTGATATGTGGCACCATCTACTACACACAATGATCTGGTTACAGAAGACAAATATCCGACATCGTCATTTGAATACAGAAGAAAATCATCTGTGTCATCTCCCACAAAATCGCCCCTGGCAGCTATAATCGAATCAGGCGTGACAGGAAGATGCCACAGAATATCACCCTGGCCTGAAATATGAAGAAGACCATGATCATAATAATACAGCCAACTATTGCCATTGTACTGAAAAACGTTTGGGTTAAAATCCACGCCACTAATATTAAAGCTCAGAGATAGTTCACCCTGCACGATATCAAAAACATTAAAGATCGTTTCACCGGCATCAATTTCTTGTGTTGCTACCAAAACCGTCTGGTTATCTAGCGATAAAAAGTTGATGTAGTTTAACTGGCTGGGAATCATCAAGTCTGCATCCCATAATGTCTCCTGCGTTCGTCCATCATAAATCATGATTGTAGTCTCATATTCAATCGCCCAAGGCGTTACAAACCTCTTCTCGGCAAGCTCCATGATGTCATCATAGCCATCACTGTTAATATCTCCCGCATTTCTGATATCTCTACGGGAGAATTCACCAAATCTGTGTGCAAAAGGTGCGATCTCCCAATCAATAGCTTTGGTTACCAAATCAATCAAATATAGCCTGAGTTCTTCTCCGTAGAGGATTCGCATGGCCGCTGTACTCCGGCCATCCATTTCAAAAACCTCCATTGATAAGAATGATGCATTGGTAGGGGTTTCAACATTTGGTGTCTTTTGTATGCAATCAATTTGCATGCCATTTGTCCCACTAAACAAATACAGTGCAGGGAAAATCTGTTGCCCCTGGAGATTTTTATAGGCCGTCTCCGGTGGGGGATGCTGCATGGCTCCCAGAAGGTCACTCACCCCGTCGCCGTTCATATCTTGAACCACTTCCAGATAATCTAACCCTGTATTAGCATAGCCAGCCAAACAGCCATTGCTGTCCAATACCAGAAGTTTGTCCCTGAGCGTAAAAGCAATGCGGTTATTATTTATAATTTTGAGTGTGGATGGGATAGAATTTACGGTATTCCATCCTATGTCTTCAACATAAACGCGCTCTGTACTGGAATACTGCCATAAGAGGTCCCCAGTGGCCGGATCGTAACATCTAACGTTGGAATAATGGCTTTCGTACAGTGTTATCACGATTTCTCGCTTACCATCACCCGATATATCTTCTATTGTAGCCATATCAGTAATCTGACTTGATAGTGGGATACAAGCCTGCAGTGTTTCCTGTTTGAGGATATATAGACCTCTAGATGAGGCAATGAAAACGGTTTCATCCTCTGTATCTATCAGTTTTTCCGTGAGTATATTAGAGATATGCCCACTTATTCCCAATTGGGTATCATCAAATGGAGGTTTAATGTCACCTGAAGCACTAGCGGAAGAAGATACAGAAAAGGCGGTCAGTCCCACCAAAATAAAGCTGCCTATAAAAGCAACCAAGCTCATTGCAACGAAAATAGATTTCATGTATTTCTACGTATATCCAATATCAAGAATTGTTAATGAATTCTAAATCATTCAGGTACAATAATCAACGATTGATTACGCAAAAACCTAAATACTAACTAACAACTCTAATTTTTCATAGACTAATAGACGTATTTATGTTGGTAAACCGTTGAATTGAAAACACAAATGGTATTGAACAATCATAAGCATCAGTGGATGAACATCCCGATAACCAAAACTGTAGTGAATTGCATGTTTTATGCGAATGGAAGTTTAACCGTAAATACGGTTCCTTTTCCAAATTTGCTACTGACCGTAAGGGTCCCGTTGTGAGCTTCAACAATTGACTTGCATATAACCAGCCCCAGACCCGTACCACCGGCAAGCTTTCTGGTGGTAAATAGTGGTTCAAATACTTTATCCAGATTTTCTTCAGAGATACCCGTACCTGTATCGGAAAATTCTATTTGTACAAATTCTTTCATATTAGCACTGCAAACCTTTAAAGTTCCGCCTTTGGGCATAGATTGAACGGCATTGTCCATGATATTTTGAAATACCCTTGTAACCTGCTTTAGGTCGACCAGTACGTTTATGGGCTTATCTAATTCAATAACCACCTCTACATCTTCAGCAAAAGATATTCTATTAACAAGCTCTTCAATAATTTTGCCAATATCCATTTCCTTTAGATCAATTTCAGCAGTCCTGTAAAAATCAAGCAGCCCTTCAATTATACTATTTGCTCTCTTTACTTCTTCTCCCAAAATCCGGATAGAGCGCAAATCTCTCTCACTCTTGCCGCTCGATCCGAGCTTAAGTACATAGGCAGCATTGTTAATTATATTTAGAGGATTTTTTAGGTCGTGCGCAATACCAGTGGCAAACTGGCCAAGAAGGGATAGCTTCTCTGAACGAACCAGCTTCTCACGTGCTTCGGTAAGATCACGGGTTCCTTGCTCAACCATATCTTTGAGGTTTTCCGAGTACTGCTGAAGTTTTTCTTTGGCGCGTCTACGATCAGTTATATCCAGTGCGTAAATATTAACCTGCGCACGATCACTGACGGGAGAAAGTGTTAGAGAAAACACCTTATTATTATATTCAACATCAGCAATTACCGGAGTGCCTGACTTAAGGGATTTCAATGCCATCTTTTGCCAGTTTTGTGGAAGAGACTTGTTTAGTTGGGTGCCCCAATGCTCAAGTAGCAGTGTGCTGGCATCATTGGCATAAACGATAGTGCCATCCTTTTTGACACGCAGTACAGGATTAGGGTTCTGGCTGGGGAACCTGGCCAGATCAGATATCTCTTGTTCGGCACGCTTGCGTTCGGTGATGTCCTGGATAAATCCAATCGAACGAACAGGTTTCCCTTGGCTGTCATAGTAGGTTTCACACCTTTCATTGACATGTTTGATGGTGCCATCTTTGTGCATAAGCCGATGCTCAATATTATATGGGATTTTTGTCTTAACAGAGTTATTGTATGCTTTAATCACCATTTCCCGGTCATCGGGATGTATGTGATCTCCAAATGCTTCGAAGGTTGCTTTAATTTCCTGCGGCACAAGGCCAAATATCCGGTATATTTCATCCGACCAGTATGGCGTATTAGCAACAATGTCATATTCCCAACTGCCCACATTACCAACACGCTGGGCCGTTGAAAGCATGGCATTGCTTTTCTTAAGTTCCTCTTCAGCACGCTTACGCTCAGTGATATCTTCAAACGTGGTATATACCTGGTAGGGTTTCTTATCTCCCGGTTTGAACTGTGGAACGGCATTAACGTTTATCCAGTGCATCTGACTGTCATGCGGATTGAAGACACCCATGATAGTATTTTTGATCTTCTTACCAGTGTTGAGTGCCACGATTGCAGGATGCGTTTCACCCAGGAAATCAATGCCATCTTCATGAATAGCCCGCCAGCGCGGGTCCATAGAGGTACGTCCCTGCATCTGGTCAATGCTCAGTCCCAGTATTCTCTCAGCAGCTAAGTTAGCCGAGATGATATTTCCCGACACATCCTGATAAACAACCCCTTGAACCATGGTTTCAAACAAAGTGCGATATTTCCCCTCACTATCACGTAATGCTTCCTCGGCCAGCTTTATGTCTGTGAGGTCAATAGATTGAACAATGACGTTGGAAACTTTTCCACTGCTATCCAGAACCGGCGTGAATACCGATTTTATGATCTTGTGGGTGGCAGCTTTTACATCAACATGATCAACGGCACTAAAATCGTAGTCGATCATAATGCTGGCTGCTTCTCCCTTTTCAAACACGTCTTTTATGATTGGCATGAATCCTTGTTTCTGGATAACGGCATCTTTGAGAAGGTTGTATTTACCAATTACCTCTTCCCTGGTGGCCCCAAAGAACTTAAGGCAAGCGGCGTTTGCCCTGATTGCTGTTCCTTTATTATCAGATATCCACATGCTCAGGGCTGAGCTTTCTGTAATTGTGTCGAGGAAATCGGTCCTTTCCTTGAGCTCCTGCTCGACACGTTTGCGCTCGGTGATATCGGTATGTGCTGCAACCATGACCTGTCCATACTGGGGATGATCGAACAGGGAGACGCTGGCATAGCACCAAAACGGAGTGCCGTCCTTTTTGATGTTTTCGATTTCCCCCCGCCATGCGCCGGTTTTGCGTATGACTTTTGTGATTTCAACGGCAGTTTTTTGTGGGTCCATGTCGGTTGGGGCATTGACTATGGAGGCATGCTTGCCGATCATTTCACCGAGGCCGTAGCCAAACATCTGCTCGAATCTGGGGTTGGTGTAAACGATTGCAACGTCGCTGGCCCTTATAAGGTATATGCCCTCGGAGAGGTGAGAGGTTACCTCACTCTGAAGTCTGAGTTCCTCTTCAATTCGCTTGCGTTCGGTAATGTCGGAGAAAAGGCCGATCGATCCGGTAAAATTACCATTATCATCATTTTTAACAGCGACATGCCCCAGCACTTCAACCAGGGCTCCATCCTTTTTCTTAAGAGTTGTTTCATGATCCGGGATTTGCCCTTTGCTCTTTAATTCCTGAATTAACAACTCCCTATTTTCTAGATGTGGATATCTATCTACCATAGGCATACCAATCAGTGCACCGGGATCAGCATAGCCCAATATCGTGGCAGCTGCTTTGTTGGCAAACGTTATCTTCCCATCAACATCAGTAGTAATCACTCCCTCGCTTGTCTGTTCAAGGATGATCCTGAAGTTTTCTTCACGTTTGGAGTTCTGTGATGGCACAGTTGACACCTCCGAGATACGGTGGATGCCACATTATATCACCACAGTCAATAATTACAAGCAGTATCCAGATGAAGTTTTTGGTAACAACCATCAAATGTGCTTGCCAGGGGTTGACAGCAATGGGCCTGAAGTCATAGACTGTCCGCCTCTGATCCATATGGAATAAGCTGCAAATTGATTAAGAAGGAGGTGGTGATGACGCGAGAGAACAAGAAGGAATGCCAGCCATGTGAGTTTAACAGCGATTGCCACTACAGACATTATGAACACCCCAAATGTTACACCCTGCGCGAGGAGAAGGAAGAAATAGAGTACTATGGCATACACAGTTCACTTGATCATGCATTTCCAGATTTGGCAGAGACAGATGAAGACGTGGAGGCAAGAACAAGGAAACAAACAGCCAAATCATCCAGTGAAGTTGCAATAGCCAATGCTATACACGACCACTGCTACCATGAAAGATACGAAGTGTGGGTAAGCGGGCACTCTTTACCGGAACCAGATACGCTAAAAGCCCTGTCACATGTAGATTTACGTTTGGTGTCGCAGAATTTAGCCAAGGCGATTATGTCAGTCCTAAAACTATGATATGGGCAGCTATCTGTGCCAGAATTACATCGTCACAAGGACAGCTGGCAAGTATCTTGCAGCATTGATATACTCCCTGATTGAGAGTATCATATACGAACACTGATTTTTCGTTTAGATGGAGACAAATTATGAAACTACTGAAGCTGGTTCTAATTGCTATGATAATGATCATCCCTATCTCAGTATTGTCCTGCTCTCCCGCTACAGCCACCCCAAAGGGAACTGTAAACGCATGGCTTGATGCAACGGTTGCTGAAAATGCACAGGCAACAGTTAGCTACGAAACGGAAAACTTTATGGAGATGACCACTGCCGAGCGTATTGAAACATATGAAATGGCCTTTGAGACAGCGCCTTCATTCTCTATTACCAATCGCGTCCTTACCATAGAGTCCGAGACTGAAAGTTCTGCTACAATTGCTATTGATTTCCGTTTAATAGTAGTACAACATGGCGATAGTACTGAGGTTGATGAAAGCCTGACTGTAGATTTGATAAAAGTTGATGGTGAATGGCTGATATCTGAGGAATATTAGACGGTTAAAACACCATGCGGTACTACCGGTGCCAGTGATAAAAAAACATAACTTCATTTGCCTTTTTGGCGGTGCAGTGCTAAGATATTTTCAAACCATATAGCGAAAGCAAAGGCGCCCCGCTAGAGGGGCTTAATGCGGATAGCAAGTCCGGTGAAAGTCCGGCGCAGTCCCGCTGCTGTAACCATGCAATAGTCATGGAAGCCAGAACGCCCGCCTTTGACTTTGTCCTGAAGGACCTCCGCGGAAAGGGGTTGGGCATGAGCGGATCACCATAAATATATCCCCTTGTTTTACATGGAGCAAGGGGTTTTTTGATGCCTATAAATATATCAAATTTTAGGAGAAACAATGAACTTCAAAAAGCTACTTGGGCTAATGCTGCCCATAATCTTACTGGTTGTATCCATTACTGCCTGTGCAACGCCAGTTGCGGTTGCGGGCGATATAAACGATGATCTCGGCAGAACACTTACCTTCGATACCGTCCCGGAAAAGATAGTGTCTCTGGCACCAAGCAATACCGAGATACTGTTCGCGCTGGGGCTGGGCGATAACGTTGTTGGAGTCAGCGACTTTTGCAACTACCCGGAAGAGGTTAATACCAGAAGCGCACTGGAAGACGGCGCCGATGGCAAAATAGCCAGGGTTGGTAATGCCTTTGCCGTCAACATTGAAGCTATTACGGCACTTGAGCCAGACCTGGTAATAGCCTTTGGCTACAATTTGCCTGCCTACGTGGAACAGCTGGAGGGCCTCGGTCTGACAGTTATGGTGCTTGGACCGGAGAGCATCGATGACATAATGGCCGATATTGAGCTGGTCGGTACAATCATGGATGTGACCAAAACCGCCGAAGAACTTACTGCGCAGCTTAGAGCTGATCTGGCAACGATCACCGCTAAAACAGCGCTTGTATCCAGGCCTACGGTGTTTTGCGAAACAGGCTATGGCGGTGGGATATGGACCACTGGATCGGGATCATTCGTCAGCAATCTAATCATGCTGGCTGGAGGCACAGATGTCGGTGTGGGGGTATCCAAGAACAACCCCAACGTCAGTCTGGAATATCTGGTTGCCGCAGACTCGGAGATGATCATTCTGGCAGACGCACCACGGGTAACGGCAAGCGATGTTAAAGCCCGCGGCGGTGCATGGGACAACCTTGCGGCAGTGCAAAACGACAAAATATACGATATTGATGCCGATATAATCAGCCGCAACGGACCACGTGTGGTGGAAGGAATAATGGCAATGCTGGAAATCATCCACCCAGATATATATGCCGAGTTACAGAATTAAAACAGGCAGTAGCGATTTAAAACACTCATTATGAAATAAAAGAGGGCTGATTTGAGAAACAAAAAACGCTTTACGTTAACACTGGTTGTGCTTACAATAGCACTACTGTGCTGCGTAGTTATAGCTTCAACGTTCGGGACCATACATGTACCGGCGCTGGATATACTAAAAATGTCTCTGAACAAGACCGCTCTTTTTCACTTTGAGCCTACATGGACGGAAACACATGAAACTATAATTTTCACCATAAGGCTACCCAGAGTACTGGCAGGGGCGCTGGTGGGAGCGGCATTGTCCACCACCGGCGTCCTTTTTCAGGGCCTGCTGCGCAATCCCATGGCCGATCCATACATCATAGGAACATCGGCGGGAGCGGCGCTGGGAGCTACCATAGCCATGATACTCCCAATAACAATCACTTTCTTCAGCTTTGGGTTAGTGCCCATATTTGCTTTCTTTGGGGCACTGGTTACGGTGCTTATCGTTTATAACGTGGCACGTGTAGGCAGCAGAACGCCGGTAATCAGCATGCTGCTGGCCGGATTTGCCATAAGTTCGCTACTGGCGGCCACTATGACGCTGCTTATGTCCATTAACGAACGACTGCAGCTACAGCTGCAACAGGTATTCAAATTCCTCATGGGCAGCATATCAAACGTAACCTGGGAAAAGCTGGCAATTGTGTTTCCATTGGTAATTGTCGGTGTTCTGATCGCGCAGTTATTTGCACGCCACCTTAACGCCCTCTCTTTAGGAGAGGAAGGGGCCGGACATCTGGGTATTAACACGGAAAAAGAAAAACTGATATTTTTGGGACTGGGCTCACTGCTTACGGCCACCGCCGTATCTATAAGCGGACTGGTCGGGTTTGTAGGGCTGATCACGCCACACGCAATGCGTTTGGTAATCGGTCCGGACAACCGACTACTGCTACCGGCCTCTGCACTTGGCGGCGCAATTTTTCTGATAATTGCCGATCTGGCCGCCCGCACAATACTTTCGCCATCGGAACTACCAGTGGGTGCCCTGACCGCTATTATCGGCGCACCGTTTTTCATCTACCTGCTGCGTCGTAGCAAAAAGGAGTACACGTTTTGAGCAGCATCTACATAGATCAGGGCTCCTTTTCATACGGGGGAAGTAGCTTTGCCGTAAATAACATCGACCTTAAAATTCAAAACGGGGAGATGGTGGGACTGCTCGGTCCCAACGGCTCGGGCAAAACCACGCTGCTGAAACTGGCCAGCGGAGAACTGAAACCTACTTCCGGGCAAATCCTTTTGGATAATGCGAAACTGGCAGACTTGAGTAAAAACAAAATCGCCCGCAAGGTGGCAATGGTGCCCCAGTACTTCTATATGCCCTTCTCGTTTACCGTACAAGAAGTAGTAATGCTGGGCAGAACCCCGTTTATAAAAATGCTGGCGGGAGAGAAAGAGCACGATCACAACGCGGTTGATGATTCTATAGAAATGGCTGGTATCGGCGATTTTAAAGATCGGATATTCAATGAGCTCAGCGGCGGCGAGCGGCAAAGAGCAATAATAGCGCTGGCAATGGCGCAGGAACCAAAACTGCTGCTGCTGGATGAGCCAACTGCACATCTGGACATCAACCATCAGATAGAGCTGCTGCAACTGGTGCGCAGGCTAAACAGGGAGCAGGGCATCACTATATCTGCGGTGATGCACGATCTTAACCTGGCGGCACTGTACTTTGACAGGCTTATCATGCTTAAGGACGGGGACATCTACGCCGATGGCTCCCCAACCGAGGTGCTTACAGAAGAAACCATCGAGGCGGTATATTCAACAAAGGTGCATGTTGCCAAACACCCAACTTCCAATACTCCGCACATCATTCTGCTGCCCAAAGCAGGCTCAGAGGCGAATTCCTGAGGCAATTGGCGGCAAGGTTAAATAATTACTACTCTTTATCCTTAGCCGTATCCTGCACAATGCTATAGGTTGCTACTGCGGCGAACCCCACACCTGCTGCCAGGAACAGCAGCCAGACGTAACCTGCGCCGTCCCTGTAGAAGGCCAGCAAGAACAGCAGAATAAACATGATCACACTTGCGGCAATAAGTGCTATGGATTTGTCTCTCATACGTATGCTCCCTTAATACTATATACGCTGTTTATCCAGAAAAAGTTCATTTTATGAATGGGGTTGTTTGGGACAAAAGACGGCATTGCACCAGGCCGATAACGTTTTAAGGCAGCTTTAATCACTGTGGATCTCGGCTGCCCTAAGACATATATTTATTATTTAGTTGTTATTGGTTAAACAGTGTGGCACTCAAATGAAGCTTTGTAGGTATTAAACTCAGCCAGCGCTGCTGCCTCGGTTGATATGGCATTCATATAGAGCAGCGATATGCCTCTTCCAGTATCATCACAGTATAAAACGCCAATGACCCCGTACATATCACCCGCGGGCGATGTTAGGGTGAATGATCTGTATTGAAACTCGTGGCCCAAATGTGTGCGGGTTTGTATACTCCCGGCGTGTTTTTCGGTTCCCAGGGTTTGTACCATATCATAGTTCACACTTATGTAATAATCATATAGGTCATCGTATCCCTGACTTATGGCCCATGCTTCTGTGGTTACTATAGGTGTATGGTCGTCCCATGCCACCTGAAACAACCCTCCATCTGCTCCTTCTTTTGTTACCTGGACCCTGCCAGAGGTCGATGTTGGTGTATCTCCGACACTGCCGATGGTAAAGTCATCCATATAGCTGAATACTATGTTATTCAGGTCATACGAGGTTAGCTCTGCCGGTGTGGCGGCTGCCAGTGCCCTTGCCTGTGCCTGTGCAGAAAAACCATCTGAAAAGGCAATATCATCAATCCACCAAATTCCATCAATCTTCAGCAGGTCATAAGTGGCAGTTTCTGTATAACCAGATGGCGGATCATCATCGATTTTTACTTCAATGTAATATACAGCTTCAATCTGGGTTGTGGTCCCAGTTGCCGACTGAATGGTCAATTCAATATCGGATAGTGTTATGGATTCTACTATCGCAACACTCTCATTGTAACCGTCTCTACGTTGCTCAGAACTCATGCCCATACTATCATCTGTCTCGTAATTTAACATTCTATCCACATTTTGCGCTTGTAACTCACTAAGCCAGTTGGTTACTGTTTGTTTCGCAGTAAGAACTCCACAAGCGTTACTAGTAAATGATAGAAAGGATATAACAATAATTAATACTGAAACGTACCGAGTCCAAATTTTCATTTTTATTCCACTCCTCATGCAAATCACCTGCATTATACCATCACGATACATATTACAACTATCTAAAGGTTCGCTAATCTTCGCTTATAAATTGCTCATATTTCGGGTCTTGAATACTATTTGAAACACGGTGTATACAACCGTAAGATAGGCTATTGTTCTGATTACAATCAAAAAGGTTTCCAGTGTTTCTTTTAGGCCAATTATTGTGAGTAGGTGCGAAATACCAAATAATCCAAAGGCTATTCCTATAAACAAAGGGAGTATGTTCTTTTTTCTAGAGTATCCCATGACACCTAGTGCCAGTATTATTGTACATAATGTGAGGTTCAAAATACTAATGTGATTCATTGGGTTTCCTTTCTAAGCCAAACATGAATTCATCATACTATCACATGACAGGTTACCAGATGGTCACCTGCACAATAAACAGAGGCAGTGATGCTTTACATAGCCCGCAGTACTGTACAACACCACTGCCAAAGACGTTAATTTAATATTTTAGTTGTTGCTGGTTAAACAGTGTGACACTCAAAGGAGTCTTTGTAGGTATTAAACTCGGCTAGCGCTGCTGCCTCGCTGGCTATTGCATCCATATAGATCAGCGATATACCTCTCTCGGTATCATCACAGTACAAAGCACCAATGACCCCATACATATCACCCTCCGCAGCTGTCAGCGTGTAAGTTTTGTATTGAAACGTGTGCCCCAAATGTGTGCCTGTTTGTACAGTTCCAACGTGTTCCTCGGTTCCCAAAACTTTCATAACATCATAGCTGGCATTTATGTAGTAATCATAGAGATCATCATATTCCAGACTTATCGCGAACGCATCCAGTGTTGCCTTGTCATCCTGTTCCGCCCATGCTACCTGGAACAATCCTCCGTCTGCTCCATCTTTTGTTACCTGGACTCCACCGGCAGCTTCGGTAACAGTTCCGACATTGCTTAAAGTGTAATCATCCGTATAGTCAAATACTATATTATTCAGATCGTATGTGACTGACTCGGCCGGTGTAGTGGTTCCACAACCAGCTAACGTGATTGGAGCTATGCATAAAATGAATGCTGCTGATATAAATACTATTTTCTTCATTCCAATATACTCCTTTTCAATAATCCATAATGTAACTAGAAATTTAGCCAATGACATTTTATGCCAAACAGTGATCAGTGTCAATCGGTATTTATACTTATCAATACGTAGCGATCTTCCCAAACTGTTTAATACACTTGACATTGAATTGGGGACACCTTAATCTTAGTAAAAATTTCTGTGTGAAATACAGATGAAATACGTAAGGGAGAAAGATAAATATGGCAACTACCAAAAAAGGCGAAAAGTATTACTGCACACGCTGTGGTCACGAGGTGCTGATAACCAAGGAAGGTTACGATCAACTGATCTGCTGCGCCATACCGATGAAACAGGTTAGGCTTAAGTAGCGGTATTCTGCGACACAAGCTAAATCAAACAATAATATTCATAAATAAGGAGTTGCGCGAAGAACGGCCGAGCCGGCAAATCATGTTTGGGGAGGTCCCAAAAGCGCTTATAATCTATGGCTATGAGCAAATCATCAGATGCACACGACCTAATGAAGGAGCACCGCATAAACTGCGCACAGTCGGTAGTATCAGTGTTCTGCGAGCAGCTTGGCATCGATCTGGATGTCGGGCTTAGGGCGGCGATGGCCTTTGGCGGGGGCATGGCTCGTGGCGGGAACACCTGCGGAACGGTAACCGGCGCCTATATAGTGCTGGGATTGGCTCAAACTATCTCGCCGGAAAACCCGCGCGAGAGCGTTGATATTACATACGATCTGGTAAGGCAGTTCAATGAAAAGTTTACGGCCAAGCACGGTGCACTGGCCTGCCGAGACCTGCTGGGATGCGATTTAAGCACGCCGGACGGACTTGCCAAGGCACGTGATGAGCAGCTTTTCTCCAACGTATGCCCCGACCTGGTTCGCGATTCGGTTCAGATTCTGGAAGAATTGCTTAAATCAAAATAATGACCAACCTTAAGTTATAGCCCCGTTTCTACTATTCACTTGCTACGATCACATCGCATCGTCAAATGTGATTTTAGTTATATCACTTATTTAGCGTATGGATTACTATCAACCTGTTAGCACACGTATTGGTGGAGGTGCGACATGGCAGAGTTTTTAGTAAAAGTATATTGTCCTAAATGCTACACGCAGATAAACGTAAAGCTATCGGAGCTACATCCGGGCGCTAGTATCAAATGCCCAAAATGTGGCGCAGACGTTAAATTCAATAAAGAGGATACCAAAAGAGTACTAGAAGAACTGGGGAAGATTGAGGATACTATCAAAACGCCCGAAAAGTAATACTCACTCCCTCTATTTGTCTACCTCAGCTTCCACAGGCATTGCACGAAACATCAAGACGGCGAGATAATCGTCAGTTACGCCACTTTAAATACATACCGCGCAATGGCCATGCCCAGCAGTACAAAACCTATGCCCAGCACTACGTTTGCAGCGATGTTAGCCGCTCCCAGATGCCAGCTCCCGTTTTTAAAATAGGTTACCGTTTCATAGCTGAAGGCGGAAAACGTGGTAAACGCCCCCAAAAAGCCTACTATTAAGGCCAGACGCAGGGAGGACGGCACAAGGTCGCTGCCCAGCAGCGTCTGCATAAGCAAACCTATGAGCAGGGAGCCAAGGCAGTTAACTACCAGTGTGCCGTAAGGGAAAGACTCCCCGATAAGACGAATCATGGCACGGCTCACTCCGTACCTGCTCATAGCCCCCAGAGCACCGCCAACGCCAACCAGTAAAACTTCTCGCATATCTGACCTCCTGCTGGATTCGATTATACCATCAGCGATGTGACACAAAAAAGGAGGCCGAAAATCGGCCTCCCTGAAGTTTTGTAGCAATACGTTTTTATTCTACGGTTATTTCACCCTGCATGGACGGATGAATTTTGCAGATGTAATCAAACTGCCCGGCAATAGTAAAGGTATAGGAAAACGTAGCACCATCCGACATGTTGCCGCTGTCAAACGTTTGATCATCGGCAGTTACAGTATGAGCAACTCCATCCATGTTGGTCCAGGTAACGGTTGCCCCTACAGATACAGTTAAAGTTGCCGGACTAAACTCAAAATCATCGATTTCTATCTCAAACTCTAATGACCCTGCGGGCTCCAGATCAATGGAAATGCTCCCCTCCAGATCGCCCAACTTCGCTTCTATCTCTATTTCGTCCTCATCAGGTATAACAAATGATATTCGACCCTGCTCATCGGTTGCATCATCCAGCTCTTCATCATTTACTTTGACTTTGGCGCCCTGCACCGGGCTTCCATCCAAGCTCACACGAATAGCAGTTTTTTGCCCCGGCTTGAGGGCACCTTGAACCCGAATAATCAGATCACCTGTTAGTTCACTGGCAAGCTTAATTTTGAGTTCGCCTTCCAGATTACCCTGCTCCACTTTTACCTCGAGTTCGTCGGCATCAGTAGGGACTACGAAGGACACCTGACCGTTTTCATCGGTTGTATCTTCAAGTTCATCGTCATTTACCGTAACGATTGCGCCTTCTACAGTAGCTCCCTGAAAGGTAACTGTAAGCGTTGTCTCTTGCCCTGCCGTCAGGTCGCCTGTAATCTCAAGGTTGAGGTCTTCACCCAGCTTGAGTTCCAGTTCACCCTCACTGTTACCGGCGAAGACTTTTATTTCCACCTCTTCGTCCGCAGGAACGGTAAACGAAATTTTTCCATCTGCACCGGTTTGATTTGCCAGCTCTTCATCATTTACATCAACATAGGCGCCTTCCACCGGGCCGGCATCGTTGGTAACCAGTATGGTTGCGCTCTGCCCAGGTACGATATTGCCAACGGCTGTGACTATGAGATCTTCATTCTCATCTTTTTTCTTTTCTTTTAGTTTCTCTTCTCTCTCCAGGTCTATCCTCAGTTCGCCTTCCAGCTCATCCGATTTTGCCTTGATCTTGATCTCATCGTCATCAGGAACAACAAAGGTGATCATACCGGCAGCATCGGTTAACCCATCGAGTTCATAATCCTCTACCTTAACTGTTGCGCCCTGGACCGGATCACCCTCATAGGAAACGTAGATACTGGCAGTTTTCCCGGCCTCAATCAGGCCTTCAACATCAATAGAGAGAGCTCCCTCGCTTACCTCAAAGAAACTCTGGGTGGCTCCGCTCTGACCTACTTGAGGTTGCAGGACATGCTTACCACTCTGCCCGGCCTGAATCACGGTGATGTCATAGACGAAGCTGACCGGAGCCCCATCCAGAATGACAACATCCTCGGTAACTACAAACGGACTGGATATCTGTATCTTTCCGCTGGGTAAAAACACATCAGCAGCCTGGCCCGTCTTAAGTATTCCGCTTACGCTGTCGACGTATATAAATACCTTTGTGTACTGCCCTGGATCCAGGTCTCCGCTCCATATCTCGGTGGCGTTAAGTCCCTGTAATTGGACCAGATCAACTGTGGTAACCGCTGGCTCCAATTCGATCCAACCGCCATCATCGCCACTTTTTTGTACGCCAATTTTGGATATGGTTACCTCGAGGCTGCTAAATTCAGCTATTGCATTGACTTCATCACTGATTAAAAAACGAAAATTATTGGCTGTGATTGTTTCTCCGCCACCATCCGGGGTGCCACAACTAATTGCTGTGAGCACCAGTGCTATAAGAGGTAGCAGTAGTAAGTATTTTTTCATCGTTTTCCTCCTGGACCATAGGATTTCATATAATGACACCTGATATAACTATAACGTATGGCAAATAACACCTGTCAATGAGATAGGTCATATGGCGGTGCGATTAGCAGTGTTACGCGGGGTTCTATAAACAGCGGCGTGTGATCCGGTTTTGTTATATACTTAATGCCAATGCGAAAACCGCTACTTGCCATGTTTAATACGGTGCCCAAACGCTACGATCTGGTCAACCGCGTGCTAACGCTTGGCTTTGACGAGCGCTGGCGCAAACAGGTGGCAAAGGCCTGTATCGATACAAAACCGGACCGGGTGATGGATCTTTGCTGCGGCACCGGCGACATGGCTCTGCATCTGGCAAGGCTGGCACCGGCAAGCGTAGAAATAACGGGTGTGGACTTCTCTGAACCGATGCTCGATGTGGCGTGGTATAAAGCAGAAGCGTGCGGACTAGCAAGCAGGGTAACGTTTAAGACCGGCGATGCAGCCGACCTACCTTACGAAAACGATTATTTTGATGCTATCACCATCTCATACGGCTTCCGTAACCTTACCTACAAAAACCCAATGCGGGACAAGTTTCTGGCTGAGATATTGCGGGTAATGCGTCCCGGCGGGCGTTTCATGATACTGGAGACATGCCAGCCGGATATCACCCCCATCCGCAAGCTGTATCACTTCTACCTGAAAAAACTGTCTGCTACCATGGGAGCGCTGATATCGGGACAAAAAGGTGCATATAAGTACTTGGGACAGTCCGCAGCGAACTACTATAATGCATCTGAGGTGTGCCGATTGCTGCTGGACGGGGGTTTTAACAGTGTGCAGTGCAAGACCCTGCTGTGGGGAATTGCGGCGGCGTATACGGCCAAAAAGGCCTAAGAGTCCTGTTTTAGCAAACGCTCTATGTCGGTAAGAGAGCTCATGATTGTGTGCCCCAGCGCCTTGACTTTATCGCTTGGTTGATTTATATCAGGCACCTGTATCACCGTCATACCGGCGTTGTAGGCAGAAAGCACGCCGTTGTCGGAGTCTTCTATGGCCAGGCATTTATCCGGCTTCACGTTGAGCATTTCGGCTGCGGTGAGATACATTTCGGGGTGCGGTTTACCGTTTTCTATCTGGTTTCCGCCCAGTATGAACTCGAAGTAGTTCAGTAGCCCGGCGTTGGTCAGCTTGATCACAGAGTTCTCCTTGCGAGACGATGTAACTACCACTTTCCTCATACCTTCACGCTCAAGATAATCAAGCAGCTGTAGTGCGCCTTCTTTTACGGGCACCGGCTTGGTAAGTGTTTCATCGTGATATTTCTTGCCCCATACTTCGCTTATAGCATCGAAAGGGAAATCTTTTCCGTAGCCACTTATAAGTGTTTGCGTAGCTTTGGGCCAGTTAGTGCCGATGCATTTGTAATACGGTTCCATATCATGCAGATCGTAACCACACTCTTTGCAAGCCTCAACGAAGGTGGCAAGGGCAATGGTTTCGCTGTCCAGCAACAGGCCATCCATATCGAAGACGATCGCTTGGAAGTTATTTAACATGTTTGCCTTTCTGCTTGCGTGAATAACGTTTGGAGGGCTGTGGGTGAGAATGAACAGAGGACGCTAAAGCTAATCCAGCTTGAGGGGATAGCGTGCCGTAAACGTTGTGCCCTCTTTCTCTGTAGAGGTGAACGATACGGTGCCTTTCAGGTAACGCTCGCTAAGCAGCCTCATGCTGTACGTACCCAGTCCCCTGGAAGCGCCCTTGGTGGAGAAATAGCGCTTGAAGATCTGCAATTGCACCTCGCGCGGCATGAATCTGGGATTGTGTACAGTAAAGAGCACTTCTTCCTCTGTTTTGCTGGCACCAAGCGTGATGCTATCGCCCCTGTCCGATGCTTCCAGCCCGTTTTTGATCATATTGCCAACGACGCGCGCCAGCAGCGTTTTATCACTCTTGAATTCAACTTCCGAAGTAGCAGGATCAATTACCAGATTCTTGCCCTGGGCCAGATCCTGACTTTCATACTGCTCGCAGACTTCATGCAAAAGCTCCAGCGAATTTACCGTGCCCACAACAAGCGACAGATCGCGGTTCTCCGCCTTAACCAGATCACGCTGCGCATACACTTCATCGATAGCCCTGTTGGTTAATCTGAACACCCTTTTTATTATCTCTTCTTTCTTTTCCATGGTGGGAGCCACCGGCAACAGCTCGGTAAAACCGCGCAGGGCACCCAACGTGTTCATAACATCGTGAAAAAAGATGCTCTCCATGGCATTCCTGCGCTTCTGATCGGAGATGTCGGTCATAACTGTGGCAACAAAATCCTTGCCGTTATACTTTGTATTGAAGGTATAAACGCTCATATCAAAAGCATCGCCATTTTTGAGGGTTAAATGACATTCATCCGAACTGTCTTTCCCATCTATAGTGGTAAGAATGGATTTGACCATTCCACAAGTGCTGCAAACCTCGGCGGTGCCACATCCGCCCTCGCATATATCTGAGTTTTTACAGCCTATCGCCTCTCCGGGCCGCATCCCCAGTATAGAATCAATGTCTTTTGCATCGAATAACTTGATGGCCGTTTGATTGGCAAATATGATCTGCCTGTTCTCATTGAGTATCAAAAAAATGTTGGGTATATAATCAGCAACATACTGAAAGGAAACCGGCCCGGAAATAAACATGTTCTGCCGCTTAATCTCGCCTGCCGTGCTTCTTTCTGCTGGTGCGAACTCCGTTTTCAAACTTCCACCATTTGAGACCATTGAATACTCCTTAGGTTATCTATCCTGCCAATAGCTTTTCGATTTTCTTTCTGTTAAAACCCTTCAGCACTTCGCCATCGATCGTGAGCACGGGCACGCCCAAGCTGCCTGAGATATTGAACATCTCCTCCAGCCTGACCTCATCCTTTGAAACATCGTAGTCGGTAAAGTCAACCTTGTTTTGTGAAAGATACTCTTTCACCTCGTGACACGTAGGTCAGGTAGGCAGACTGTACAGTTCAACCTTCTTGCTTTTGTTTTGATCGGCCATAACTTACCTCCATCCAAAATAGAGAGTGCTGACAATATACACCCGCATCAATAGTTATTCAAGCGTGTGTAAGTATCAAGTCACTTGCGGAGTGATGACGGCCTGCTCCTGCAACTGCTTGGTTTGAATCAGCTGAAATACCTCATTTATACTATCCAGCGCAAAACGCTTTATCTGACATTTGATCTTGCCTTCGGCATACAGCGCCAGCAGCTCATTCATCTCGCTTATTGTTCCCCAAACGCTGTTGGCTACCCTGCATTCGCCCGGTAGTTTGGGGATCCTGCCCCCGGCCAGCCCTACCAGAGCAATAACAGCCCTCTTGCCCGCAGTCTGCGCCGCTATCGCCAGGGTCGCATCGCTGCCAACGGTATCAACAATTACGCTGACACCGTCTGCACCACTGATTTCCCTGATGTCCTTTACCGCACTGCTGTCTGCCAGAATCTGATGGTCGGAGCCAAGACCGGCGGCCAGTTGCAGCCTATCCTGCAAAACGTCAACGGCAATAACTTCTGAAGTGGGACTGAGTACTTTTGCTATTTGCACCGCGTAGTATCCAATATTGCCTATGCCCAGTATCTCGATAAAAGCGCCGGGATGCGGCAGAGGCAACGCCTGTTTGATAGCGCGGTAAGCGGTTAGACCGGCATCCAGCAGTGGAGCCACATCGTAAGGACTTAATTCACCTATTTTTATGAGGTGGCGTTGTTCCGGGACAAGCAGGTACTGGGCATAACCACCATCAGGCCCAAACCCAACCCATTTGCGAGGATCGCAAAACTGTTCATCGCCCTGACGGCAAAATTCACACTCTCCACATCCCCAGGCACCGTAAACAGCAACCATGTCACCCTTTTTAAAACCTGCGACGTTGGGACCGACTTTTTCGATGGAACCGGTAACGTTGTGTCCCGGTATCATCGGCATCTTGGCCCACGGGCGTTCTCGCTTGACCAGGCCGATATCTGAGCTACAGACGTACGAGGCAACTACCTTTACCAGCGTCTGGCCTTCCTTAACCTCTGGTACCGGTACATCATCTATCTGAAACGGTTTCCCGCAAACGTGTAAACGTGCCGCTTTGATAATGCGCCCCCTTAAATCCTGAAGTGCTCGCCGGTGGCCTTGCGCTTGTAGCGTACCCGCTGCATAAGCGGCTGGTTGAGCTTTATGGCGCCATTTACCGGACAGAAGTCTACGCAACTGCCGCCATACCAGCACTCATCGGCATACATTATGATGGGAGGTTTGCCCTTTTCAGGGTTGGGAATGAACACATCCATCTGGCACACCTCAACGCACTTGTTGCAGGCTATACAAAGCTCAGCATCGATTATGACCGGCCTTGACGGTGTGGGTTGATTGGGAACGGCGTAAGTCTTATCTTCACTCATATCATCTTCTCCTTATAACCCGCTGTGCTTTGCGTAATTTGACTCAAGATCGCCCCAGTAATCGTGAGGCAGGCTGTCTGTGACAATGCGGTCATCCTGCTGCTTGATGGTGACCCACTTATGCCAGTCCGGCGGATCGACCTGAGGATGATCCAGCCTGACAAATGACATCATCGTGCTGCACGCTTTGCGCGCCAGACTTGACTGCAGGATAAGCCTGTTGCAATCGAGTATATCCAGCACTTCGACTGTGCGACCCAGTATGTGCGGGTTGGGTGCATAGGCAGTCGGTATCACGTTGCGCTCTATATCATCAAGCCACGTAAGGCCGATGTTTAGCAGTTCTTCGTTCTTGACCTCGCCGCAATAGTTCTGCATCACGCGGCACAGCGCCTGATTCAGCTCCTTCCACTCCATGCCATCCTTGTTCTTGATGGGCCCATAAAGGCGAGCTTTTTCACGATCAATCTGCTGCCGAGATAGTTGCGCTTGAGATATGTTTGACGCGTACTGCGAAGCCTTGCGTGCGGCGTATTTACCGGTTACAGCGGCATGGCTGTGGGTATGCGACATGGGAAGGGTATCGCCAGCCGCATACAGACCTTCGAGCGTAGTCATCAGGTTCCAGTCGACCACGAATCCACCGGCAGGGCCCAGATCGCCACCGATGCGCGTTTGCGGCATCGACGGTTCGTACAGTCCACCTCCGCCCAGCATAATGTAGCTTTGCAACAGGTCCCTGCTGGAATCAAAGCCCGACTCATTATAGGTATTGAGAACGGGAGTACGGGTTCTGCCCTCGTTACCGACCATGACTCCCCAAATAACGTTGCGCTCCTGCTCGGTCATGCCCGGCAGGTCGGCGTAAAGCGGTAGTTTGAACTCGCCGGCAATTATGCGCTGCTCAAGATCGGGAATGATATCGGGAAGCGGCCTGCGCCTGTATGCCGTAGCCAGATCAGCCAGTAGCTCGGCAACTGTTTTCTCCGCTTTCTTGCGTCCTCGTCCTGCTTCGCCGGGGTGCACGCGATCGGATACACTATCCATGACATTACCATCGCGGCCTATCCACGGGATCTCCTTGCCATCGGCGTCGATCAACGTACAGGGCACCCACGTGTTAAACGAGTTGCCGGTACCGTAGAACGGGAAGGTTTGCCCGCTTGAGAGCATGCTTCTCTTGGACATCTCCATATGTGTAAACGTTGCGCCAGCGCGCCACGCCATGGCATATCCGGCACCGGACAGGTTGGGGCGGAACGTATTTAATCCGCTCATCTCCGTAGAGAAGTTCCAGTTGCGCTGGTGCTTGGCCATGCTGGTTATAGTGGCTTTTGATCTGAATATAAAGAACTCACCTGTTCTGACGTTCAGTGCAACGGCACCAATGCATCTGCCGCCCTGCTTGCCGCCTTCGGTGAGCAGGCCCGTTGCCATGGTGCGATCGTATATCTTGACACCCAGACGCTTGCACTCTTCATACAGCAGCGGTTTGAAATTGGCGCCCCAGACGCGCATGCGGTAGCGCTTGTCATAGTCATAGGCGAACATGAATTTAGTATCATCGTCCCTGAAATCAGCGCCGGCAAATTCATCCTCGGTGTCTCTTATCTTGCCGCCCATCTGCTCCATCTCAAGCAATGTGTCGTAGTTTTCTTTGGCATCTATATAGTGCGACATGGCAAAGTTATACATTCCGCTGCCCTTGGGCGGACTTTGTACAGCCTCCTCGGCGGTAACGGTTGAACAGGGATTATTGACGCATGGGCCCCAGTGATCTACGCCCGACCCGCCCGAGCCGCTGCTAATAGTCGCACCTTTTTCTACGATAGCGACCTTAAGTCCCTTTTTAGCGGCGGTTATGGCCGCCCAGCACCCGGCGATGCCTCCGCCCAGCACGAGGACGTCTGTATCCACTTCTGTCTCTTTTTCATAGAGTACGGGGTATGGCCACTCAATCCCGGTATTATAGATCATACTTCACCTCACACAAGCGTATATTACCCAAAAATGGCTTTTTTAGCCAGCCGTGTCTTTAACTTCAATTTTCTGTTTGCGCTTCAGGTTGACAAGGAAAATGCCGACAAGAATCACCAGTCCCCCGATAATCTCATATACGTCTAAATACTGACCGAAAATGGGCATTGCCAACAGCGCGGTAACCACTGCCTGTCCCAGCAGCCCTACCGATGCCGGAGCGGCGGGCAGATGTCCTATAGCGTAGTTGATGGCCAGCCAGCCCGACAGATGCGTTACTAGGCCAAGGGCCACCAGCCAGCCAAAGGTAGCAGCGGAATAATTAACAAGGGAGGTTCCTATACTCAGGTTGTAAACCAGCAGAACCAGCAATCCGGATGCGATGGAAAAAGTCATGACCGTAGAAATACCAACGCGCTTCCTGACCCGTTGTAGTGTGACTATGTAACCAGCGTAGCAAAAGCTACCGCCCAGCGCCAGCATATTGCCCCTCATCACACTTACACCACCAACGGTCAGCCCCCGAAGAGCCTCACTGCCCAAAAGAACCACCATACCCGTAAGGGCAACTGCCAGCCCGATCCAATAATAAAGTGACAGCTTCTCTTTGAATATAAAAAAAACGGCAAGCCCTACCCACAACGGAGCACTGGCAACCAGCAGTGTGGATGTCGCCAGTTCGGTGACCAGCAGGCTGGTGTTCCACAGCGCCAGATCACCTGCAAAGAAGACACCACCCAAACATATTAGAAGCACATCACGCCGCACCGGCAGCTTGTAGCGCTTGATCAGCCACCACGGTAACATCACTGAGCCGGCCACGGCAAAACGGTAAAACGCCGAAACCGATCCGGGCGCATCAGCGAGTTTGACGAAAATGGCAGACCAGCCCAGACACGTCACTCCAAAGGCAAGTGCCAGATATGCGTATATTGTTTGTTTTTGATTAGTCATAATAAATTGTTTTTATTGAAACCCAGGCGCCCTGCGTTCAACCGGCCGGTTTTTCACCTTTTGATCCTTAAGAAAGTAGAGCACGACAAATCCTATAGCCGCCAGCGCTCCCCAGAAAACAAACGGTAACTCCGGATTTACGTTGTCAGCAAGATACCCTCCCAGAGGCGGGAAGAAAAAGCGCCCTACCCTCTCCATGGTGAAAATCACGCCAAGCGCGGTGCCTGCATAGGCAGAACCGATGCCCTTAGTCTCAATCGCCATGGTTATGAAGACGGCCATGAATCCATCACGGGTAATTCCGGCAATAAGCATCAAAGGCCATATTGACGTATCGTTCGGTATGGCAAGAAAACCCACTCCTATAGATGTCAGCGCCAGTGCCGGCAAGAGTACCTTTCGCCTTGAACCGATCCTGTCGGAAAGAAAAGCCAGAGGCACTGTAAAAAAAGCACTCATCAAATGAAAAACAGTTACCGGACCACGCCCGGTTGTTGCCGCCCATGCGCGAGGCCCTTCCAGATACGCCGGCAGATAACCAAGCATAGAGCTCACACAACCGGCCTGACCCAGCAGCACCAAAGTGAGCAGCCATATCCTTTTCATGCGTACTACTTTTAGAAACGCCTCTTTAAACGGTACCATCTTTACAGAATGCTCCGGCGTTTCGGATTGATGAGGGGCACTTCTGGTAAAGCACCACAGGACTGCCAGCGACACGGATATAGCGCCAAACAGATATAATACGTTTTCCCAACCACCCAGCGCTGGTGACAACCATGCAGCACTGATGTATGCGCTAATGGTAAATCCAACGGCCATTCCCATAGACAAAATGCCGTTTGCCAGCCCCACACGCTTTGAAGGCGCCCATATGCTGGCCAGTTTGTGTACGTTTAGAGGAACAACAGCCACAAAGATCCCAAAGATGAACGATGTAACGGCCAGCGTAGTAAAATCGCCCGATATGCCCCTGAGTGCGCCGGTCAGCCCGGCCAGAACACATCCGATAATAAGAACTCGTTTTACCCCGAACCTGTCGCCCAGCATGCCTCCGGGCAGCGCCACCAGTATGCCACCCAATGGCAACAAACTCCATACGTAACCCTGTTGCGCCTGAGTAAAACCAAGTTCAAACCCTATCTCAGGAAAAAGAACCGACATACATGTTATGGGCATGGCGGCTACGAATACATGTGTAAGTGAGCCCAGCGCTATTATGTACCAGCCGTATTTTGAACTGCTCTTTTTTTGAGGGATGTCCCTAACAATATTCAATTAATAACCTTTGGATGAAATCAGATTTAACTATATGGCATCGGTATAACCTGCGTCAAAGAGACGACAAGAGGATTATTAAGGCAAAACTAGAGATCCTGTATCAGCACTTTTACTTTGGCTTCGATTTGATCGCGGATGCGCCGTACCTGCTCCAGCGGCTGGCCCGCCGGATCGTCAAGCCCCCAATCCTCGGTGGGGACAAAAGTTGCGGGACATGTCTCGGCGACGTTACATCCCATAGTAATAGCCCTGTTGGCGTTTTTGATCATTTGCATAGTCATCAGCTTGGGTTTGCTGCCAGTGATATCTATTCCCATCTCGGCCATCGCCTCTATCGCTTGTAAATTGATGCTATCGGCAGGCATAGTTCCGGCTGAAAGAGCGAGAACCTGACCTTTTGCTAAATAATTGAACAGCGCCTCGGCCATCTGGCTGCGACCGGAGTTATGTATACATACAAAAAGAACCTTTTTCACAAAAAACCTCGATTTTTTTCACGGGAGGCAGGTAGCTGCAATTATACCACGCGGGAATCGGCAAATCAGTGGGTACATCAATTGGTTTGACAGGCCTGTCGCAGTTAGCGTATTTTTTACAGTAGGGCAAGGAGCATATAACAAATGACTATACCAGACACCGAACTCAATTACGTAAAACTGCGATATCGTAAGATGAGGAATATTGGCATTGGATTTGGATTTGCATTAATGCTGGTGGAAATAATAATGCTGGCGGTAGCATACTCGCCATTTTATCAGTTTTTAACCTTTGTCGTACTGGGTGCCTGGGTATGGGGGGGCTCTTACTGGGCCAAATATAAAGGCCGCGATGATTTTTGGTCACTTATTATGATATTTGGGCCTTTGGGATATATTATACTTATGAGGCTGGAAGACAAGTGGCCCTGGGAAAAAATGAAGCATAAACGCAGAAAGAAATTTACACGGGAATAATGCGCGCCGGGTCAACGCCGGTTGCAAATAGCATGAAACCGGATCTATACACTGGTAGAGGATTGGCCAGGACGAAGTTTTCGCCAACCTACAATGATGATGAGCACACCGCCGGTAAATACAACGGCAGGTTCCAGGAAGAGTAGCAGGAAGTCTATTGCTTCAAAATCCGCGTAGGAAGCATTATACATCGTAGTAATAATCAGACTTGAGAGTAAATCACGCAGTACCCAGCCCAGCGCAATAGCCCCACCCACTAATGGCCATTTCCATGTAATGCCTATGTAAGCCGAATAAAAAAGAATACTCAAAATAGCGTCGAATAAAGGTAACGGGGCGAAAGAAGTCTCATAATACGTATACCACCGTATCTCTCCGGCAATAGCCAATAACCAAAACAGAGTCAGTATCACCCGGCCAGACCACTTCATTATCCTTATTTTTTTAGGAGGGTAGCCTGATATCCTGCGCTCTAATCCGGAATCGGGCTTAAAGTCCGGCTGTCTGCGTTGCCATATACCCACAATGATGGTAAACACTCCAAAAGCCAGAATCAAAATCCAAAGAGTAGTTCCAACCAAAGAAGCTATCAGATATCTGTCCCAATTAGATGTTGACGTTTCTCCAGCATTACGAATAAAACTGATTATGTATCCCAGTAGTCTTGGTCCGCCGAGAGATACAGCCAGCAATCCACCCAAAAAGCGCCAGCGCCAGGAGATCGCCATAAGGACAGCAAGGGCAATAACAATATTCAATGCCCCGGAAGAGAGGACGGAAGAAAACAGATACGCTTGCCATGAATCGTAAGGGTAAACATAGAACAAACGGGCAAATATATACCAGATGACGATGGCTGTAATAAGCACGATAGCGCCGACGCGCGATATCCATACCATTTTTGCGATGGCTTGAGGGGAAAGGTTGTTTATAGAGCGTTTGTGAAGCAAAGGCTTATGCTCCTGAGGAGCTCTGCCGCAAGCGGGGCAATATGCCGGATCGCCGTACTCTTCAACAGGGGCATCGTTTCCACAATATGGGCATTTTATAGAAGGCATGCCTGATTATAGCATTGCAATAACGTATGACAAAGTGCATCAAATCCTTGGACAACGCAAAAGGGCGGGATGGTATAGTCCCGCCCTAAGGCAAAAAAGAAGTGTACATGAGCACGTTACGGCAATTGTGTAAGGGTATCCAGGAAGCCCGGTGCTGTTCTGCTTATGACCAGTGTGCACCGTTGACAGGTTTAAGCTGAATTGTAAAATCATGATATACATCAAGAAGTGCTGTGTTTGTATCATCGGTATCGGTAAACATAGGGTCGGCGTTGCCTAATGCGTAGAATAGTCCCTGACCCGCCTCGTAGTTATAGTCGGTAAGCCATACGCTAATGACCACACGTTCGTCGTTCTCCAGTACGTAGTCTCCACTTGACTGGCCTATCCAGTTGGCAGTCCACACGCACTCGGTAAAATAGTTATATGCATCCTGATAATCAATAGTAAGCTTATGAACATCATGGGTTGCCACCTGCAATGCACCGTTGGCATCGAAATCGTAGTAAGGAGACAGATCCATGGGTGTGCCGTTACTGGCAGCAAGTCCCACCACAAAATCGACACGAGCTACGGCAGCGCCGGTGTTGGTAGCTTTGGTTCCGGCGGCAGGCACTTCGCCGTAAAGGTACAGGTCATCGGGAGTATATAAGCTGGGCATTCCCAGAAGCACGAGTCCACTGCTTGCCTCATCCAACCCCTCGTATACCGCCTCCTTGCCTTTCTCCGACGAGAAGATGCCCGCGGAAAGTACCGTATAGGCAAACACCGATGCCACAACCACAAACGCAATTAGTATGATAGCTGTTTCAAGGCCGGTGATGCCTTTATTATCGTTATGTATTCTTGCCAAAATATTCCGTAACATTTTTTGCTCCTGTTTTATCACTTCTTTAGCAGTCTAGTACACAAAAGTAACGGAAATCTCTCCACGCAAAAAGCATTTCTAACAAAAGAATAACAACCGATGCTTTAAGGGATAAGTGGATATTTGTAGCCAAAGGCCGGTGAAATACATACGACTATGTGGTAGTTATGGATAGGATGATTAAAAAATCGGGGGTTGCCGATTTTACATGGCGTCGGCAAATTCGGGCTGGAAGCGGACCTCACCGCTGATACCATCAAGTGCGTTATCGATAAGCTCGACAACCATCCACGCTTCATCAGGAACCTCAAACTCACTGGTCAGACCTTTGGGTTTGGCCGGAACAAAGCCAAAGCGCGGGTAATACTCAGGATGACCGATGAGTACAACGACATTGTGACCCAGACGCCTGCACTGCTCAAACGCATATTTGATCAATCCGGCGCCGATACCTTTGCGCTGACGGGCAGGCATTACAGCGATAGGAGCCAACGTAATCGCTTCATACTTCGCATGATCAGCTTCTATTGTGACAGGCGTAAACAATATATGCCCTACGATACTATCACCTTCAAGAGCAACCAGCGACAATGTAACCACGCCTTTATCACGCAAGCGATCGACCAGAACTGCCTCGGCATTCGTTTCAAACGCCTGCTCATTGACATAGCGTATTGCTGTTATATCAGATGGGTTCTCCGAGCGAATCCGTATCATTATCCTCGATCTCCACCTGCCGGGAAAAATTCCTTGTAACAATATCCACTGTTTCCTCAAGCCAGCGCTCCCGCTGATCGAGCGTACTGGTGACAACCACACCGAACTGGCGGCGGTAAAATTCTTTTACTCCGCACAAGCCCAGTATGCAATACTTCCAGATGGTCTCAAGGGGATCTCCAAACACCTCAAGCTCTCTCTTAAGGTATGTGTTGGATGTGGTAAAAACCAGCCCCGTTTTCGCCTTGAGCAACCCGTGGGGCACACCCTCACCGTTAATCCCACCCAAAAACTCATAGGCCACTCCGGGACGAATGACGCGGTCTATCCAGCCCTTTAAAATGGCGGGCGGCTGCCCCCACCAGTTGGGATGGATAATAACAATACCCTCGGCGCTAGCTATCTGGTCACAGTGTTTTTTTATATCATACGGTAAAGCAACGTCTCTATCCAAGTCTTGAGCAGGCAGAATCGGGTCAAACCCCTCTTGATACAAATCATGGAAATTTACTTGATAGCTCAATTCACGCAATGTACTGACAACAGTTGAAGCAATTGCATGATTAAAACTGCTCTTGTCCGGATGCCCTAAAATGACTGAGATAGCCAAAATATACTCCAAAAAATTCGATGTCCCCACATCATACACCACCAGTCAAGCAGGCGTCGACATCCATAATGTAAAACGTAATATAACCCGGATACGTTATAATGTGGTTGAGTATATAAAGAAGCGTTTTAAATGAAAATAATACTTATTGTCCTGGGCACGATTTTTATGGCAATCGGCATAGTAGGTATAATCCTGCCGCTGCTGCCGACTACCCCGTTTTTGCTGCTTGCGGCCGCCTGTTACGGTAGAAGTTCCGAACGGTTCTACAACTGGCTGCTGGGCAATCGACTATTCGGCAAATACATTAAAAACTACATGGAACAAAAGGGGATTCCGCTCAAGACGAAGATGCTTGCCCTTGTAGTGCTGTGGGCAAGCATCATATGTTCAATCGTCTTCTTTGTTCAGATTCTATGGGTACAGATTGTTTTAGTTGTGATCGCGGCGGGTGTTACTGTCCATCTCGTGCGCATTAAAACGCTGTAGATGGCACAGCAATAATCCGAAACTAGTTTATAACTAACTTACCGTCCTCCATTTGCAACACTAAGTCTGCAATTTTAGCAATGCTGGTATCATGCGTGGCAATTATCACCGTCTTGTTATCCCGCGCAGCCAGACTTTGCAGTATTTTCACGATTAGTTTGCCCGTCTTGAAATCGAGGTTGCCGGTGGGCTCATCGGCCAGGATTATGGGTGGGGCATTAGCCAGCGCCCGTGCAATAGCTACACGCTGCTGCTCGCCGCCAGAGAGCTGGAGCGGGCGACGCGACTGCTTGAGGTCTTTGATACCAACGCGGTTGAGGATCTCCCGCGCTTTGACCTGCCTGTCACCGTGATTAAGCCCCGAAAGCTCCATGGGCAGTGTCACGTTTTCAATTGCTTTGAGCCCCGGAACCAGATAATACGATTGAAAAACAAATCCCACCTTGCTCAACCTGTATTTGGACTCCTGCCGGCCACTAACCTGCGACAGATTGACACCATCGACAATTATATTGCCAGACGTCGGCTTATCCAGTGCGCCCATCAGGTTCAAGAATGTTGTCTTTCCACTGCCTGAGTGACCCATCAGCACTATCAGCTTCCCCTTGGGTATCTCAACGCTCAGGTTGTCCACCGCTGAAACTACAGAGTCTCCCTGTTTATATTGCTTGTATAGATTTTTTGCTATTACGATTGATCCATTACTGTTACTCATTTCTAAGTACCTCCGCCGGTCTTACTCTTGATATATAAAGCGCCGGGATTATGCTGGCCACCAGCGCTAACGCTATAGCTATTCCCAGTGCATACAGGAACACTTCGGGTGATACCGCCACATCGATCCCTGCAATAGTGCCGCCTCCGAACTTGCCCCCTCCACGCTCGTTGGCAGCCGAAGCTGTGCCGGTCATCATATTGGCAACGCTCTGTGCCAGAGGGAACGTCATCAGCGCGCCTAATATCGCACCTACGACGCTTATCAGCAGCGTCTCTACACTGAATTGCAGGCCGATATGCCAGTTGGAGGCACCGATGGCCTTGAGAATGCCGATCTCTTTTATACGTTGCCTCATCATTAGAAACACTGAGAAGAGGATTATCAGGCCGGCAACAACAAAGCTGACGATCATACCGATCTGGCTGCTGTTTATGGCATTTGTCAATGACTCGTCGATGTTTTCATATCTATCTTCTGCGGTTACCACATCAGCGGTATCCTCATCAAATACCTCCCTGATACCCGCCACAATCCCGTCCACGTTACTCACATCATCGGCCACGATAATTACCGAGGTTACTCCATCCACACTAAACACGCGTTGTGCCGTTTCAATAGGCATCACAAGCATGTTATCACCAAGCTGCGAGCCGGTGTCATATATACCGATAATCTGAACATCTACGCCCTCAATATCCACCGTATCGCCCACACTGAGACTATTGATCTCGGCCAATCCATCACCCATTACCATCACATCTGCATTGCTATCGCCAGGTTCAAAATAACGCCCCGATTGCACGGCCTCGGTGGTATCTATGGTTCCACCGTTAAACAGGATGATGGTATCCATCTCCGGAGAAACACCCATGGCCATAATAGGTCTTGTCCCTCCTCCAGGGCCTCCGCCTCTACCCGTGAGCGGCGATTCAAGTGCACCTCCCATATACGAGGTTGAGATGCTTTTGCGAATCGAGTTTACGTTTTCTAAGGCAAGCAGCTCATCCACATCTGCTTCATCCAGCTCGCCTCCACCAAATGGGCCGAAAGAGCCAGCCGGGCTTACCTGAATATCGGTTCCCACCAGGCCGCTAATGGAGCCAAGCTCACTTTCGCTGGCCCCGTTAACCGTCAACATGGTAAGCGACAGCCCAATGCTCATGGCCAGTATCACCAGTATTGCCATAGAGCGGAAAGGGCTACGCATCACATTGCGCAATGATCTTTTGATAATGCTCATATCTCACTTCCTAACTTTGTTTCTTGATATAAAGTTAGCATGCAATACGTAAAGCCAAGGTAAAGAAAAAAATGGGCTAGTAAAAGAGCACTTTTGTACAAGCAGAGTTAACTAAGAGGAGATGTCTTGCTGGAGTGGCAGCGTGATAGTAAAGGTGCTGCCCTTTCCGGATGCGCTTTGCAGCAAGATAGTTCCTTTATGATTTTCAACTATCTTTTTTACTACGGCCAGCCCCAGACCCGTTCCGCCCAAATCACGTGACCGGGATTTTTCAACGCGGTAAAAGCGATCGAATATACGCTGCTGATCATGTTTGGGTATACCAATGCCATTATCGCGCACCTCAATTATTACCTGTGAGCTATCTTTCTTTGCTGAAATCGTGATTGCAGTGTCCGGTTTGCTGTATTTGATTGCGTTATCCACAAGGTTGCCTATCGCTTCCCTGAGGAAAAAAACATCGCCGGCAACGGGGAGCTGCTCCGACGACGGTTTGAGATCGATGGACAGCTTGGCCGCTTTGGCAATATCGCCGAATTCCGTTGATATATCCTGCAGCAAGTCATTTATTTGGACAACCGACTCATGTGGCTGGTTTTGCTCCACCACAGAAAGCAGCAGCAGTTTTTTACTTAAGCGATCCAGTCTGTCCAAGCTCAGTTTAATAACTTCCATTACGTGCCTGTAATCCTTTTCGGTAGCCTTACTGTCCATCTCCATCACTTCTATATTGGTAAGTGCTATAGCAATGGGGGTTTTTAGCTCATGCGAGGCGTCCTGAATAAACTGCTTCTGGCCCTCAAAGGCTCCATCCAGTCGTGCCAGCATATCATCGAAGGTATCGGCAAGGTGCTTCATTTCATCTTGCGGCCCCTGATGGTTTATCCGCTCTTTAAGGTTGGTGCTTGAGATACGCGCGGCAATCGAGGCAACATTATCAACGGGCTTAAGGATTCTACCTGAAAGCAGGTAACCTCCCGCGGCTCCAATCACAAGGGTTCCCGCAGCACTAATCAAAGAAACAGTAAGTATATTTTGCCGGCTTCTGGCCCTGGCAGATGCAAGTCTTTGTTCAACCGTCTGTGTTCCATCATCTATCGGTGGTTTCGCATCACCCCAGAAGCGAAAACCGAGGTTAATCCACAAAATTATGAATATTCCCAGCAGCAGCAGCACTGCCGCATACCATACCGTAAGCCTGAACCTTATGGTTTTCATAAAAATAGGCACTCTCATAGTATGTACCCCCTGCCTTTAACGGTTGATATTGCATCAACAGCGCCTGACCCGTCCAGTTTCCTACGCAGGTTCATAACATGCACCCTGACGGAGTGCGTAAACAGGTTGGCATCGTCATCCCACACATGTTCCAGTAGCTCTTCCTGAGAAACGATGCGCCCGGCGTTGCGCATTAAATATTCCAGTATGGCGAATTCCTTGGTGGTTAGCTTTATTTCATCGTCATTGAAATAGCACCGCTGCGAGTTGGGGTCCAACACAAGGTCTCTTGTTCGCAGGATGGTATCACGCGACTCGCCCTCGCGGCGCAGTATGGCGCGCACACGCGCCAGCAGTTCGGGAAAGTGGAATGGTTTTGTCAGATAATCGTCTGCACCACGGTCCAGCCCGCTTACCCTGTCGGAGGGACTGGATCGGGCGGTTAGCATTAGTATGCCCGTACGTGAGGAGGACTCACGAACCTGTCTGCAAACCTCCATGCCGTCAACCAGCGGCAGATTGAGATCAAGCACTATCAGGTCGTAATCGCTTATTTCGATCATATCAAGCGCCTGCTGCCCGTCATAGGCAATATCGACCGCATAGCCCTGATTGCGCAGCCCTTTGGCTATGGCATCGGCAAGGTCTTTTTCATCTTCAGTAACTAATATGCGCATAACGCTACTATACTATCTCCAAAGTAAAGACAAAGTAAAGGATTTATCCCTACAGAATTAATAACGAATAAATGAGAAATAAGTTACCCCTTGACAAGTTATTATTCATAAGCTATTATCAACTTAATAGTAGTATTTAGTTAGCAATACTGTTAGTGGAGACGGATTTGGACGATATTAACGCAGCGGACAAAAAATTCTTAAAAGAGCTTAACGCTGGTATAGCCTCGCTCGTGCTTCTGGGTGTACTGGACAGGGCGAGGGAACCTATATACGGCTATCGCATTGCAAAAATAGTGGAGGCCAACAAGCAAGACATTTCTATGATAAAGCAGGGCGCGCTCTATCCTGTCCTGCGATCACTGGAAAACAACGGTCTTCTGCAAAGCAAGGTGGAGCCATCCGTATCCGGGCCGCCACGGCGCTACTACTCGATAACAGATCTGGGCAGGCAAACACTTAAGCGCTGGATGCAGATATGGGGCCAGACCATAACCTTTGTCAATTCGACACTGGGGGAAGTTGGCAGTGATGACAAGTATTAAGCAATACTTCAGGCAGCTTTCCAGACAGCTGGCGGGCAGCGACCATGACATCGTTCAGATGGCGCTATCTGAGCTGGAATCGCTTGAAAGTATCGGACTGCTCAAACTGCAAGCAGTGCCATCCCTGTCAGGCCCATCGGGTCGCTATTACAAAACAACGGCTCTTGGCCGTTTAGCTCTAAAACGATTAATGAAGATATGAGACAGCGCCAACGTTATGACGGATTTTGTATTCAAGGGGTACTATCGATGATAAAAACTATTAAGGAATATCTGCACCAGCTGAGGAAAGAGCTTAGAGGCAGCGATTCGGCCATTGTTCAAGACGCCCTCTCAGATGCCGAGGAGCACTTAAGAGACGCCTACAACAATGCAATTACTATCTATCCCAGCATCTCGGATGCTGATGCCATAATGCAGGTTATCGAAGAATACGGCACACCCGAAGAGGTTGCGGCTGGTTATAGAGATATCGAGGTTCGTACCTCGCCTGCCCTTGCACAGCGTGTAAAAAGATATGAAGAGAAAAAACGATCGTCCTGGCCAAGATTTTTTGGTGTCTGGGCCGATTCAGGAGCGTGGGGCTCAGTGATCTACATGATCCTGTCGCTGGCTACCGGTATAGCCTATTTTACCTGGGCGGTAACAGGTTTATCGGTGTCTGCGGGACTGCTTGTTCTGATCATCGGATTGCCTCTTTTTGCGCTGTTTTTGCTATCAATCAGGGGGCTTGCCTTGATAGAGGGGCGCATTGTGGAGGGGCTGCTGGGAGTGCGTATGCCCAACCGTCCCGCGTTTACGGACAAAAGGCAGGGCTGGTGGGATAGGTTTAAAAGCATTTTTACTGACGGTCACACCTGGTCGTCTATGCTGTATATGATTATGCATCTGCCGATGGGTATTTTCTACTTCACACTGATTATCACCTTGATCGGGGTATCACTGTGGGGCGTTGCATTGCCTATCCTGCAGGTATTGTTGAACCTGAACGAAGTTACAGGCATTAGAGTTCACGGCATTTTATATCAATTACCGGACTGGGTCACATTTATCACGCCTGTAATCGGCTTTTTAGTATTTACCGCAACAATGCATGTGGCAAAAAGAATAGGCTGCTGGCATGGATCAGTGGCAAAATCGATGCTGGTACGAAGAGATTCGCAAGGATAGACTTGCTAGTTTTAGCTCTTGTTTGCCCCGGCAACACGGCTGCGCAGTTGACCACAACCGGCGCCGATGTCCGCTCCCTTGCTCACACGCAGCGTACAAGAGATATGACGTCGCTCCAGCTCGCTTAAAAAAGACAAAGAGGTACTATGAGTCGGCGGCTTGAATCTGCTGCCCTCTACGGGGTTGGCCGCTATCAGGTTTACGTGGCAGTTCATCCCCTTTAGCAACGTGGCAAGTTCCACTGCCTGCGGTATCGAATCGTTGAGCCCCCCAAAAAGGATGTATTCAAAGGTAATACGTCGGCCGGTGGTTTCAACGTATTTATTGCAGACCGCCATCAGACGTTTAAGCGGATATGTTTTATTGATCGGTACCAGCATGTTCCGTAAAGCATCGCTGGCAGCGTGCAGCGATACGGCAAGCCCCACCTGCCGCGGCTCCTTGGCAAAACGTTCGATTTTAGGTACAAGCCCGGCTGTGGAAACAGTCATGCTGCGGGCACCCAGATTAAATCCGTCGCCTGCGTTGAGTGTTTCTATTGCCTGCATCAGTGCGTTATAGTTGGCCAGCGGCTCGCCCATGCCCATAAACACCACGTTGGGAGCATAATCAGGCTCGGTGCCACCGTTAAGCCGCACACGCCGGGTGAAGTACAGCACCTGATCTATTATCTCGCCGGGGGTAAGGTTGCGCTCAAAGCCCTGCTGGCCGGTGGCGCAAAAAGGACAGCCGATGGCGCATCCGGCCTGAGTGGAAACGCAAACGGTGTAACGATTATTACCTTTGCCTGCCGGATGCTGCATTACCGATGCTTCAACGGTTTTGCCATCCAGTAGCGCGAAAAGGACTTTGATAGTACTATCTTTGGATACCAATTCGTGCACCGGATCAATGCAACTGACAACAGCCTTTTTGATAAGCTTTGCACGTAGCGCCTGTGGGAGATTGCCCATCTGCTCAAAGGAGGAGGCCAGTTCCTTATATAGCCAATGCCTGAGCTGTTTGGCGCGGTAGGCGGGTTGCCCCAGTTCGGCCACAAAATCGCTCAGGGCTTGATCTGTCAGATCGGTAAGGCAGATTGGTTGCTTTTTTACATCTTTACTCATACATCGTAAATTATACCACGTGGGCTTTTCTATCGCTTTCTTTATCATGCGTATACGGAATGTGAAAACCTAACCAGTAAATCAGCAGGCCTAACAAATAAACAATCAGGGTGCCAGTCAACTTAATCAAACCGACACCCTGATCATTATATATTTTCTTTAGAAGCTACTACTCTACTTCAGCTTCAACCGGTTTTTTGCCCTTGAGATAGTTGATTAGAGGTGTTTTAACTATCTTGACCACATCCTTGATCATATGCGGCATCAGGTTATCCATCACCTTGGGCATAAGCTCCGGCATCTGCTCGGCCATATAGTCCGGCATGGGTATGCGGTCTGCCACCCGATTCAGCATTGTGGGCATAACTTTGGGCATCATTCCCGGCAACAGTTTGGGGAACAGGATGGGGAACACAGGTCTCATCATCCACATAACGCCCGGAATCTTGGCCATGACCTTCATCATCGGGCCCATCTTGAGCGGCATTGCGCCAACCAGTTCCGGCCACATGCTCTGCATCAGTTCGGCAAAGCCCTCCGGCGTCATAAGCGCGATCATTTTTTCGAATACCGCCCACTGCCTTTTGACCTCAGGATTGGGGTCGGGGAATTCATAACCCAGTGCAGAGGAGGCGAATCGGGCTAGGTCAACAACTTCGATGGGCGTATTTTTTGTATCGGCAGTTACCCTCATCTGGAATTCGCAGCAGGGGCAAAGCGCCAGTATTTTTTCTGCTCCGGCGTCAACGGCTTCATTAAGCTTTACTTCGCCTATGTCTGCAGCAGCTTCTTGATCATGGAGAAGGCTTAACACGCTTCCGCAGCAATACGCGTCTTCTTTGTTGTGATCCATCTCAACAAAATTAACATTGGGTATGGCTTTGATCACGTCTCGTGGCGGCTCATATACACCGGATACCCGCCCCAAATGACATGAGTCGTGCCAGGTTACAGTAACCGGCTTCTGACCGTTCTCCTTGAAGGCAAACTCGCCACTTGTGAGCTTATCTGCTACTACTTCACTGTAGTGTTTGCTTTTTATATCGTAATCAATACCCAGTTTTTTGGCCCAGTCAGGATAAACGTGCCGCCACATCATATCGCATGCCGGACACGAGTTAATAACCGTATCTGCGCCGGAGTTCTTTACCGCCGCTATATTCTTTTTCATTGTTTCTGCGAATAGATCCCATTTACCGGCAACCAGCATTGGTGTTCCGCAGCAGTTTTCTTTCTTACCCAGATATGAGTAGTCGACTCCTGCCTCATCCAGCAGTCTTGCAGTGGCCATACCGATATCGTGCTCAACGTAGCTGGCGGTGCAACCGGCAAAGTAGACATACGGCGCTTTGTGATTTGGACCATGTTTTTCTTTGATATCCTCGGGGAACCATTCATCGCGGTTTCTGCGATATCCCGCCCAGATGTCTCCTTCTTTTTCCAGTGCTGCGGCCATCATTTCAAACGGAGGGAAGGTCATATGCTCGCCCTCATTGATCAGTTCGCCACGCAGTTTCAACCATGAGGTCTCAACAGGTAATGAGGCCGAACAGCGGCTGTTGCACCGTTCACACGTGGTGCAAGATATGATGGAATCAATCATAAACTGGTTCCACTTCTCGCGGCCTTCCATATACTCTCTTAACCAGTACCATTTACCCCGCGGCGACTGGCTCTCCCAGCCCCTGCCGTAGAACTGGGTACATCCATCTACGCAGTACCCGCATTGCGAGCAGCTATATGCGTACCATGCTATATCGGCCGGAATACCACGAATGTCTTTGTCGGGGCGCTCACCGATCTCGGTAGTAACCCTGTTACCGAATCGTCGAATCAGCGGTTCGAAGAATCCGCCTATACCAAGCGCCATACCGATGAGTTTGCTTCCGATAACCTTGCCCGGATTAAGAATGGAGCCGGGATCGACTTGCTTCTTATATTTTTTTATACGATCAAGTCTTTCTTTTCCTATAACCTCTTTAGCCTTTTTGGTAAAATACAGCCCGGTTGAATATGGCCTTCCCCCAAGGTTTTTGGCTATCTTCATGATAGAAAGTACCAGACCGAAGATGAAATTGTAGCTGAAACGGCGCTGGTCACAGGGAATAAATCCCAGTACAGCTACTTCAGGCTGACCACCGGCGCCATCAAGTATTACAACGCCCTCTTTTACTATCGGTTGCTCTACCTTATTTTCGATTTCAGATATGAAACTGCTGAGGGAAGAAAGGGGAATGACCACTTCGGAGGGAACCAGACTTGGCCCCAGCCGTTTTACCACCATTAGCTTGAAGCGATTGTCCCATTCGTGTTGGGCGATATGCTCATCAAGGATCTGAGCATCGTACTTACCGGCAAGCTGGGTGAGCTTTGGTGTAACAGCTTGCGCCTGACTTTTGCTGAACGCCAGTATAACGATGTATGATTCAGGAAGTAGTGTCCTTTCTTCTGCCGGATGACCCAGGTGCTCCTTGAGAGGGGCCTTGTTTTTTAGCTCGGCCATGCGTGGATTGGTAAAGATCATTGACCATATGGGCAGTTTTTCCTGAACTACAGATTCTGCCAGATTCTGCAAGGCATCAGGCGTTGAGCAGCCTATTGCCAATATCTCCATGTCCTCTGCCGGTTTAATTTTTATTGTAACTTCACTGATTAGGCCGGTAATACCCTCGGCATCGGAGATCAGATCGAGCTCGTCATTGGCAAATACCTTAACATTGCCATCTGGGGCAACGACTCGCGCGCTAACCACGTTATCTTTGAACCAGCCCGATTCGTAGGAGCCGATACCCACGCCGCCCTGCGCCAGCCATCCACCCACACTCGAAGAGGGGTAGCTTGTGGGGTACAGTCGCAGCGTTAATCCCTGCTTACCCAGTGCCCTATCGAGTTGCTCCCATACGATACCCGGTTGTACCGTGGCGGTAAGAGCTTTGCTATCTATGCTTACCACGTTTTTCATGCGGTAAAAATCAACCACCACTCCGTTTTTAGTTGGGATCACTCCCCCATAACCGGAGGTAGCCTTGCCTCTGGGAGTCAGGCGGATTTTTTTATCTGCTGCCCACCTGACAAGCTCAGCCAGTTCAGCTTCTGTCTCCGGCTGAATAACCGCATCCGGCGTCGTGTTTCTTATTAGCGGCTTCATCAGGCCCGGAATTTAAGCTATATCATGCCCATACAGTTTACGCTCCAGCTTATTAAAGGTTATACGTTTGCCATATTTCTCTTCCAGTAATTCTTGCTCATTCTTGTTGATTTTACTCATTTTGCCTCCTTTAGGCTCCGTTGAACAATTTTTGCTCAACCGATTATTGAAAAACGACTCTATTTTGTATCGCAATGACGTTAAACGCCGAGAGAATCAGCCAATGCATGTTTTTTGGACAATTGGTCTTCCAGCACCTTCTTTACCAGATCGCAAGCCTGCCCGATAAGCGGACTGGTTAGCGAGTAATAAACGTTTGCACCCTCGCGGCGGTTCAACACAACACCATGTTTTCGTAGAATAGACAGGTGCTGCGAAACATTGGCCTGCGGCAGGCCTGTGCCTGCTATTATCTCGCTTACAGACTTTTCGCCTTCGCGCAGCAGGTGAACTATCATCAGACGCTTGTAATCTGAAAAGGTCTTGCAAATATCAGCCTGCATTTTCAGTATCTCTACTTCCATTTCATCCATAACCTGTTCCTCCGTATTGCTATATGCGTATATTCTAATATTAATATATAAGAATGATTAAAGAGTGGTCAGAGGGGAAATACCTGAAAACAGTGGGGGGTTATACCCATTAGTGAGGGGAATCAGGCAACACAGTGATTTTGCTGCTAAAATGCGGGATTTCCTGTCGCTCCCGGTTTTATACGGATACAGAGCTGCTAAATCTACAAGTTCTTTTCAACCTTAAACGGGTGTATTACCCAAAGACAGATTACCCATGACATCTTATGCCACACAGTAGTAGTTATACCCATAAATAATAGGGGTTTTACCCATGTATTGTATAGCGTAATAGATTACATTATATATGTATGAATGGGGGCAATCATGGGATGGCAATCACGAGATTGCCCCCTATTTATGTATACACAGGTTACTCTCTCAGAAAAATCTCCGTTATAAATTCCACAAAAAACTCTTACCTTTTTAATAAGTTGCAAATAGTTTTTTGCGCATACTACAGCACGTGGGCTTTGCTATCGCCCTCTATATACGGTAGAATATGAATTTGAGGGTAAGATGACGTACGATCCGCTCCAAATCGAACCAAAATGGCAGGCCAAATGGGAAGCTGACGGGCTATACAAGGTAGCAGATGACGACCCGCGCCCCAAGTGGTACGGCCTTACCATGTTCCCCTACACCTCCGGCGACCTTCATGTGGGTCACTGGTACGCTATGGGTCCTTCCGATGTTCACGCGCGCTTCAAGCGCATGCAGGGCTATAACGTGCTGCACCCGGTTGGCTTTGACGCCTTCGGGCTGCCCGCCGAAAACGCGGCCATCAAGCGCAGCATCCATCCGAAAAAGTGGACCCTGGACAACGTGGACAACATGCGCGCCCAACTCAAAACGATGGGGTGTTGCTACGATTGGGATCGTGAAATCATCACCTGTTTGCCCGATTACTACAGATGGACGCAGTGGTTCTTCTTAAAACTGTACGAAGCAGGCCTTGCCTACAAAGCCAAGGCATCAGTAAACTGGTGCCCGGAGTGCCAGACGGTGCTGGCCAACGAACAGGTGCTGGATAACGGCACATGCGAGCGCTGCAATACGACAGTAATAAAGAAAGACCTTGAGCAATGGTTCTTCAGAATCACCAAGTATGCCGAGGAACTGCTTACTTTCGATAACATCGACTGGCCGGAGCGCGTCAAGCTGATGCAGAAGAACTGGATAGGCAAATCAGTAGGCACCGAGCTCACGTTCGGGCTGGAGGACGGCAGGGATTTTACCGTGTTTACCACCAGGCCGGACACTGTTTTTGGCGTAACATTCGTTGTTTTTGCGCCGGAGCATCCGCTGGTTCAAGAACTGACGACCAACGGCCAAAAGGTCGAGGTTGAAGCATATATCGAAGCAACAAAAAAACAGACTGAGATAGAAAGACTATCGTCTGAACAGGAAAAGTCCGGCGTGTTTACCGGCGCTTATGCCATAAACAAACTGAGCGGGCAGAAGGTACCGATATGGATAGCCGATTACGTGCTAATGAGCTACGGTTCCGGCGCCGTAATGGCCGTTCCGGCACATGACACACGCGACTACGCCATGGCAAAAAAGTATGGTTTTAAGATCAAAACTGTAATTGCACCCGACGGATACGATGGCGGCGCGCTTGAGCAGGCATATACCGAGCCGGGCACCATGGTCAATTCCGGGCAGTTTGACGGCCAGCCCAGCACTCAAGGCAAAGAATCCATTTCAGACTTCGTAGAAAGCAAGGGCTGGGGTAAACGCGCCATAAGCTACCGGTTGCGCGACTGGCTGATATCGCGCCAGCGCTATTGGGGAGCACCCATACCCATGCTCTACTGCCCCAAATGCGGCACAGTGCCCGTACCTGAAACCGACCTTCCGGTACTGCTTCCCGAGGATGCCGAGTTCAGGCCGACTGGCGAGTCGCCACTCACGTATAACGACGATTTTGTGAATGAAACATGTCCCAAATGCGGGGGCGTGGCCAAGCGTGAAACCGATACCATGGACACGTTTATGTGCTCGTCGTGGTACATGTACCGCTATGCCAGCCCTCAATATGACAAGGGACCGTTTGATCCTGCATTGCTTAAAAAATGGCTGCCGGTGGACATGTATACGGGCGGCATTGAGCATGCCAACATGCATCTTCTATACTCACGCTTTTTTGCCAAGGCCATACGTGATATAGGCCTGGTTGATTTTGACGAGCCTTTTACCAGGCTTTTCAATCAGGGCATAATTCTGCACGAGCACCAGAAGATGAGCAAATCGCGAGGGAACGTGGTCAACCCGGACGACTATGTAAATACCATTGGTGCCGATACAGTGCGCACCTATCTGATGTTCATCGGGCCATGGGAGCTTGGCGGCAACTGGGACGACAGTGGCATAAACGGTATGCTGCGCTGGCTTAAACGTATCTGGAATCTGGCGCTGGAGGCACCGGCCAAAAAAGCATCGGCAGACGAAAAAACCACAAAAGAGGTGCGGCACTGGACGCATAAAACCATCAAGATAGTAACCAATGACATCGAGCGCATGCGCTTCAACGTTATGCTGGCTGCGCTCATGGAGTTCACCAACTATCTGGGCAAAGCAAAAAACGCTGCCTTCGATACAGACGCTTGGCGGGAAGCCATCGAAGATCTGATACTGATGCTGGCACCAACCACGCCACACTTCGCAGAAGAACTGTGGCAGCGTATCGGAAAACCGTATAGCGTGCACAATCAACCATTCCCGACGTACGACGAAAAGCTGGCCGCCGAGGACGAGATTACGCTAATAGTCCAAATCAACGGCAAGGTGAGGGCCAAACTAACCGCGCCTGCCTCTATACCGGAGGACGAAGCACTGGAAATGGCACTGAGCGATGATAACGTAAAGGTTCATACGAATGGCAAAACCATCGTGAAAAAGGTATACGTACCGGGTAAACTGGTTAACATAGTAGTAAAAGGATAAGACGTGGCAGAAGAGCAAAGACGCAAGTTTATGGAAACCGCCTACGAGCAGGCGATTAAAGACGTAGTCGCCTTAAACGGTCCCGTAGCCGCCGCCGAAAGTGGTGCTGTTTACGAAAACGGGAAGTTCACTCTCAACCTTTACAATCGCACGTTCACGATCAACCACCCCGACGTTAGAGTCCAAGAGGTTGGGAGTGATGCAGCAGTACCCATGTGGATATCACTCTTGCTGCTGCACTACCTGATACACGCCTCGGGCATACCAGCCGACGGACACTGGATAACATACCGCGAACTGCCCGGTGCAACACTGTTTGAACAGCGCTTTCGGCAGATGGCAATCAAGCCATTGCTGGACACATACGGAAACGACGCCGAGGGACTGATAAAGGCAGGTAACGCACTTGGCGGACTAACTATGGATCGCAACGGAGACGCCGCATTCAGGTTTTTGGCGCTACCAAAGATACCGGTGTCGGTGATCCTGTATTTGGGCGAGGATGACATACCATCGACCGTGAACATTCTGTTTGACGCAGCAGCCCCCAGCTACCTACCAACCGAAGACCTTTCTTACTTAGGCATGTATTTGGCCATCGCCCTGATGAAAGCCAAACCCAGGTAGTATAGACTAACCTCATGAATACCCTCCCCTTGCTAACCATATCTACAGTGGTATAATGCAATTTACAGACATTTTATGAAAACAACAGGTATCTATGCCACGTCACATCCATAAAAGTGCAATCATGGGCACCGATTCAATCTGGCGCCTTCTCCTGCGATTCTCAGGCCCAGCCACTATAGCCATGATCGTTGGATCAAGCTATACAATAGTCGATACAATCTGGGTAGGTCGCCTTGGAACAGATGCTCTGGCCGCTATAACACTAACTCATCCTTTAGTGATGATTTTGTTATCCATCGTAATGGGTACCGGGGTAGGATCGGCTTCACTTATTGCAAGGAGGCTGGGGTCCGGTCAATATCAAGAGGCCAGCAAAGTCGCCAGCACTACAATGACTCTTCTTCTAATAATTGGTGGCCTTGCTACCGCGATCACTTTGCCCTATTTAACCGGACTGCTAAATATACTTGGTGCTTCTGGCTCCGTGCTCTCCTTCGGGCAAGATTATTTGTACATTATATTGATGTTTGCAGTAGTAGAAACGTTTTACATGGGTATGGGACACGTTGTGCGAGCAGAAGGTTCTCCCATGTATGCCAGCGTTGTACACATTATTGGCATGTTAACCAACTTAGTTCTGGATCCGATATTGATCTTCGGTTGGGGTCCTTTTCCGGAGATGGGCATAGCCGGAGCAGCAACTGCCACTGTTATCGCTCGTAGTATAGGAGCAATCTTATATATTTACTTTTTCGTCTCTGGCAGATCATCTGCCAAATTCCGTTTGAGCAATTTCATTCCCCGTTTGAAGGTATTATGGGAAATATATCGAGTCGGCCTTCCGTCGATATTGCGCTTCGGCGGATTTTCAGTCCTCATGATTTTCATCAATAGAGTTGCGGTAGGGTTTGGAGTGACTATTGTTGCAGTGATGGGTGTTATTTTTCGCACCAACAGTTTCGCCAGGATGCCTTCGTTGGGTATAACAGAGGGCGCGTTGCCGTTAATTGGATATAATTACGGGGCAAAAAACCTGAATCGTGTGGGAGAGGTATTTGTCAAAGCGATGAAGGCTTCTTTTATTTGGGGATTACTGTGTGCCCTGCTTGCCTTAATCTTTCCAAAGCAGATTCTATCGGTATTTAACTCAGAGCCCCAGTTTGTAGAGCAAGGTATTCCGGCAATGAGGCTTTTTGCAATCGTATACCTGACAATGGGAGCTCGTCAGATTCCCAGCGCATTCTTCCAGGGTATTGGAAAGGGATTACCGGCGCTTATAATTGGGCTTGCCCGTGAATACCTTTTTATTCTACCGTTAATCTATATATTACCCAGGCTAATGGAACAAATGGGATTATGGATAACTTTCCCAGTATCCGATATATTGGGAGCAGTTTTGGGATTAAGCTGGGTTCTATTTGAGTCTCGCAGAATGGGTATACGTTTCCGATTCTTTTATCCATCTAAAAGATCTGCAACAGAGGTTAATGAGGTTGAACCCAAGTAATGGTAGAATAGCCCCATGACTACCCATCACCTGCGCACATCCGATATCGCCAAGGCCGTTGGCGTGCATCATAACACCATACGTCTGTACGAGCAGCTTGGCTTCCTGCCTCCCGTACCGCGTGGTGATAACGGATATCGCCTGTTTACCAAACTGCACCTCGATCAGGCGCGGCTTATCAGGCTGGCGCTGTGCAGTACATGGCTGGGTAGTGATATCAGACGCTCAGCGCTGGCGGTGATATACGCCTCGGCGAAAAACAATCTAACGACTGCACTGACAAACGCCCGCGCCCACCACAGGCTGATACGCGACGAGCGAGGTCGTGCAGAAGCTGCAGCCGACGTGCTGGAGCACTGGGCTCAAAGCACCGCCGCAGAGGATCATTTAAAGCCAATTTCGATCAGTAAAGCGGCGCAGTTGCTGCACACTACCAAGGATGCCCTGTACAACTGGGAACGCAATGGCATGATTGGCGTCCCGCGTGATCCCAAAAGCGGCTACCGTCTCTATGGCACATCGGAACTCAACCGACTGCGCGTTATCCGCACCCTGCGTCAGGCACGCTTTAGCACCATGTCCATCCTGCGTATGCTGCATCTGCTGGATGAAGGCAATACAGATAACATACGGCAAGCTCTAGGCCTGCCTGTCCCTGATGACTATCCACCGGATGATACACACGCCTACCAGTTTTATAATACCGACCAGTGGCTCATGAAGCTGGGCGAGATAGAAAAAAGCGCCAGAAACATGGTAAAGCTGGTAAAAGCGATGACGACCGGATAATAGCACCTAACCCTCTATTAGCCCACCATAGTTATATGATTGTTATTGGAGTAAATTTTTGGAGGACGACTTGACCACAGATAAACTTACAGAAACCATCCATCGCTATGTGAAAGAGCTATGCGTGAACATCACCGACCGCTCACCGGGAGCGCCGGGCAACCGGCAGGCAACGGACTTTTTTGATAAAACGATCTCCTCGTTCGGATTTAAAACGGCTTGCCCAGATTTCGATTGTATAGACTGGGAGCATGGCAGCGTTAATCTCAAGGCGGGTAAAGATATGTTTGAGGCGTACGTGAGCCCGTACACTCTGGGCTATAGCGGAACCGCGACACTTGCCGCTGCATCGACGGTTGAAGAACTGACGCAAAGCGAGATCGGGGGCAAAATACTGCTCATTCACGGCCAGATTGCCAGCCAACAGCTTATGCCCAAAAACTTCCCCTTCTATAATCCAGACGAGCATAAAAAGATCATATCGCTGTTAGAGGAAAAAGCACCTGCAGCCATCATCTGCGCGACGGGAAAGGACCCGGAACTGGTTGGCGCAATGTACCCGTTTCCGCTCATTGAGGACGGTGATTTCGATATCCCGTCGGTGTACATGAAAGACGTTCACGGTGAGTGCTTATTAGCTCACGCTGGAACTGAGATCACGCTCGATTTTATGTCCAAGCGTATTGAGTCTAAGGGCTGCAACGTCATCGCCACAAAAGGCCCGCAGGACGCACGAAAACTCATCTTCTGCGCGCACATCGACTCCAGAAAATATACGCCGGGTGCGCTGGACAATGCTGCGGGTGTGGCCACCCTGCTTGCGCTAGCAGAACTGCTTGCCGACTACAAAGGGCCACTTGGCCTTGAGATCATCGCCTTTAACGGTGAGGACTACTATGCCGCCTCCGGCCAGATACAGTACCTGGCCGCAAATCAAGCAACGCTTAAGGATATCAAACTGGTGATCAATATCGATGACGCAGGTTATCATGATGGTAAAACCGCCTACTCACTCTATCAGTGCCCGGAAACCATGGCACAACTCATCTGTAATACACTTGGCAATCGTGAAGAACTGATAGAGGGCCAGCCGTGGTATCAGGGGGACCACATGATCTTTGTGCAGCAGCAGATACCAGCGCTGGCGGTTACCTCCGAGCAAATGGGGGAGGCGCTGGCAAATATCACGCACACGCCAAAAGACACTATTGATCTTGTGAACTGCGGGAAGTTGGCCGAACTGGCCTGCGGACTGAAAGACATGGTTTCTGAGTTAACTAAAAGCGTGAAGTAATGTTACGATCATCCAGACGATTAGGCTACTATTCCGGTGCGTCCAGTGACTTTTGAACCTCGTCGTTCATCACGTAGCCGGAAAGGTGCATCAGTGTGTCGAACAGGCCGTCGTCCAGCGCTTCCTGCTGCATCGAGGCCAGGCATGGATAGTGGTGCGACGCCAGACCGGCTTTGTACTTAACTTCATCAGCAGGATGGCCGGTCATCTGACGGGCAGCGTGATGCGAGGAGCCGCACGGAGCACCGCGCAGGATCTCGAAGTTTTCGACGGTGGCGCCATCAGTGCTGGTGGTAAGCTTTACTTTCGGGCGGCCGAAGTGTTTTGCGAACTCGGCAATTGTCTCATTATCATAGGTAACATAGCTGCCTCTGTAGCCACAGCCGTCTTCGGTGAGCGTGCAGAATGTTTTAGGGAAAGCACTGGTAACGCCCATGTCGGCCAGTTCCTTTTCAAGCTGCTTGGCCAGTCCCGGTGGCAACCACGATGAATCATCTATGGGCGCAATGATTGCTTTTGCTCCGGTTAGAGAAGCGATTCCGCCTATGAGCTGGGCTACCTTGGATGACTCGCTGAGGAGTAAGACTAAATTGACTTGCGGCATCGCTTGAGGAAGAAATTCTTCGGGATCATCCACGATCGACGGCAGGGCGCGTGGCGGATTGTAAACCTCTATCTGCCAGTTGGCAGGTCCACGTTTGCGGATGTTATCGACTATCCTGTCGCCGTACACTCCCTGCGTTACCGCCAGAATACGCACTTATCGTCCCCTAACCTAAACCGTTTGCTTTTTTAAGCCAGTCGGTAGCGATTTGCATAGCCTCATGCTCCAATCGCAGCCGGTGTCCCGCACCCTCGATCATTACCAGCTGCTTGGGTTCTACTGCACTATCGTACAACTCATGCGCCTGCGCCGAATCGACCACTTCATCCTTATCGCCATGGATAATAAGTAGCGGTCTGGGTGATATATCATCCACACAATCCAGTACAGCGATATGCTCGAACTTTTTCATCAGGTCCTGCGGTGTCAGCGGTGATAGTGTGCCTCTGCTAACGCTCAACTGACGTTGGTGTTCGATAAGTTCCGCAATCTTCTGCTCATCCCTGGCGAAGGATATGCGCACCGGGCAGCAGCAGCTCACCAGCGTCGACACACGTTTATCACGTGCTGCAACATATACTGACACCTTGGCTCCGGCAGAAAATCCCATCACCGAAAGACGCGTCTTATCCACACCATCGTAATCGTAAATATAGTCCAGAACTGCGGAGAGATCCCGCGTCCAGCCCAGAATATCAAAATGACCCTCGGAAAGGCCCGCACCCCTGAAGTTGAAGATCATAACGATGAAACCTTCACCCACGTAACGTCTGGCAAGCGCGTGATAGCCACCGTCGTCGGGATCTTTGGGGTTGCCGCTGGGTATGCCGTGGCACAGCACCAGCGCCGGGTGGGGGCCAACTATGTCAGGGGAAAAGATTTCACCAACTATGTTCAGACCGTCTACTTGCAGTTCAACCTTGTGTTGATTCAAATAAAATACCTTTCGGGAAGCTATTAGTGGCCGAGCGATTCCTCCACCCAGACCTCGCCGTCCTCAAAAAACTCTTTTTTCCATATGGGAACGAACTCTTTTATGCGATCGATGACGTACGAGCAGGCGGCAAATGCCTCCTTGCGGTGCGGAGCGCCCACCGCTATAACCACCGCCGCCTCGCCTATTTCCAGCTTGCCGATGCGGTGAACTATGGCTACGTCAGATAGGCCCCATTTAGCGTTGATTTCGCTCGCGATTTCGGCCAGCTTTTTTTCGGCCATGGCAGGATAGGCGTCGTACTCAAGGTGCAGCACTTTTTTACCATCGGCGTTGTTGCGCACGATACCCACGAACGTGCAGATGCCGCCATTGCCACCTTTACTTACTTCGGTTGTAACTTCATCTGCCGAAAGAACTTCTTTGGTAATCTTAAACACGTCTATCCTCCGCTGAACGGGGGGAAAAAGGCCACTTCATCCCCCGGGCTCAAAGTTAAATCGGTATCTATATACTCGGCGTTGACCGCAGCCGACGACGGATCGTCAGGAAAATCGGGATATTGCTCGACAAGATTGGCAATAAGAGCTGCGACGGTTGCCCCGTCCTCAAGCTCTACTTCAATTGCAGGCTTGCCCACAATTTCGCGGTAACTGGCAAAAAACTTTACTGTTACTAACATGTGTGACTCCTTGCATGTCAATTATACAACAGCCATCACTCAACACCCAAACCTTACTAAAAAGAGTGCCAAAGCCACGATGAAGTTGTGACGATGAATCTTAATTTACGTTTTTATAAGTAGAAAGTGTTGCCGATTATGAAAAGCATGCAGCTAATATATTACAAACCGCAATACTACAAAGAGGTGCTGGCCCTTCACCGCAGCGCCAAAGAAGGCCTGCCTATAGGCATAAACAAGCGCGATGAAGAGTCCGACCTCAAATCTATTGAGGATGTTTACTTCCTGAGCGGTGGCGTGTTTCTTATAGGACTGATCGATGAGCAGGTTATTGCTATGGGTGGATTCGAAAGACTTTCTTACGATTCAGCCGAACTACGCCGCATGCGCATCCGAAACGACCTGCAGGATCAGGGATACGGAACACAGCTACTTGATGTGCTTGAAGAACTGGCGCTTAAGTCTGGAATCACGACCTTCTCATTTGAAACCGCCAAATCTCGACCATTAACGCTAGAGTTCTATCGCAAGCATGGTTATAAACAGAAAGGTAGCGGTTCTTACGGCGAGGTAGATATTGTTCGCTTCCGCAAAGCACTCAAAACAGAACATAGCATTTCAACTCAAGCTTAGCCCATCCTCTACGCATCTTGCGCACCAAACAGGCTCAATCCTCCAACCAAGAAACGAGCTTCTACTTGCGCTTTGAGCAATGAGCAGATATATTGCATACAACAAATGGGAGACATGCATATGCTGATTGAAGCACACTGCCATCTGAACGCATACGCCCGCAAGAGTTTCGGCGGGACGCTGGCGCCGGTTATCCAGGAAATCGAGCGCAATAAAATCCTGACGATGGCAAATTCAATGGATTTTACGTCCTACAAGATAAACAAAAGAATCGGGCGCATGTGCGGGTATGTAATCCCATCATTTGGTATTCACCCCTGGAACGCTTACAAATATACGGGCAAACTGGATATGATACGGGAGATGATAAGAAAAACGCGGATCATCGGTGAAATAGGCCTCGATCATTTACTTGTAAAGGATGCCAGCAGGTACCCGGCGCAGCAGGAGATATTTGAACTGTTCCTGTCTGAGTCTGCCGACCGCATGCTATCGGTACACTCAAGAGGCACGGATCAACTAGTGCTTGATCTGCTGAAAAAGTACGGCAGCAAGAGGGTGGTGATGCACTCTTACGCCGGGCCTCTGGATATACTGAAAAAGTTGATTGAGCAGGGATATTACTTTTCTATAGGCCCCAAGGTCAATCTCTCCGAGAAAATACAGGAGATAGTCAGAACTATCCCCTTAGACCAACTACTGACTGAAACCGATAATCCCGGCGGTAGCGCAACCTACACCAGCAAAAAACCAACACCGCTGTTTGTTAGGCAGGTTGTAGAGGGCATTGCCGAGTGCAAAAACGTGCCGGCAGATGACGTTGAAGCGCAGGTTGAGAGCAATTTCATTAAGCTAAGCTATGGGATAATACCTGCCTCAGTGTTTGGTAGTTGCCGGGGGTAGACGAATGAATAATCGAAACACAGATGAAGATACAATTCGCCAGCTTGAGCAGCGCCTACTGCAACCGGACGTAAGACGCTCGGCGAAAGATGTTTCAGAGCTACTTGCTGATGACTTCATCGAGTACGGCAGTTCGGGACGCGTTTTCGATAAAAAACAGGTTGTGGAAGGGCTTCAAGGCGAGGACCCGGCACAACTAGCCATGTCAGATTTTGAGGCAAAGACGCTGGCTCCGGGTGTGGTTCTGGCAACCTACCGCGCTACGCGGCACAACCCGGACGGGCAAACAAGTCAATCTCTACGAAGTTCAATATGGAAGCTGATCGATGGCAGGTGGCAAATCACATTCCATCAGGGCACGCCCACTCGTACGGTATAATAGTTGACAAACCTCCCTACGGATACTATCATGGCCCCAGCATGAACTACAATCATATTGAGCACAAAATGAGTATATTGCCACACATAAAGCGGATGATGCTTGTGATGATCGTGGCTACATTGACTTTGGCTATTTTGCCTATCGGCTGTTTTGGGCATACACACACCAACGATATCTACATGGTAAACATTGATGGCTCCAATTTAGTTAACCTTACTAGAACCAAAGGTTGGAAAAATATTCCGATGTGGTCACCCAATGGAGATAAGATAGCTCTTCAGTATGCCAATGGCGTATCTATTATGAACCCGGATGGTTCGGATAAAATCGATCTCCCGATACTGCAGAACATAAGGCTAATAGAAGATATCCCCGATCTAGGCGGGAGTGCTGGATCCGGTCATCTCTGGTCACCTGACGGGGGAAAATAGCTTTCTCCTTTGCAGCAAGAGAAACTATTCGTATTTCGCGTAACGTGACACAGAGTAATCATATTAGTACTGGCTTCTATATTATTGATGCAGATGGGACTAACTTCACTACCCTTAAGGTCATCGAAGCAGGAAGTGGTATCAATAGCCGCAGTCTATCCTGGCAGCCGGATGGAAGCAGATTAGCTTATTACTCTGATGACTCATTCTATACTATTACTCCTGACGGTTCCGATTTAAGAGAATACACTCTACCTGATGAAATCCAAAAGTATGACTGGTCACCGGATAGCACAAGGGTAGTATTTAGGGTTGGGTTCAACCTATATATTTTAGACATTAACGACTCCAATGTGACTCAGATAACAGATTTTGCATATCCCGTACACATCAGTGATCCAGATTGGTCTCCAAATGATGATACGATTACGTTTATAGTCAGAAGTAGACCTCAAGATGAAAAGAATTGGGATGTTTATACGATAAACTCAGATGGTTCCCAGATGCAGAACATTACAAATAACCCTTCAAACAATAAAGAATATCCCACGTGGGCACCCGATGGAACAAAGATAGCCTTTATTTCACGTGGTTCACTCTATGTGATGGATGTTGACGGGACAAATTTAATCCAGTTAGATGATCCCTTGAATTTGGACGTAGGATACTTTGTTTGGTCCACAGATGGAACTAAAATAACCTTCTCCACGTGGAGTTAAAAGGCCATTGCCAATAGGACACAAAATGCTTTTATCTGCGGTTTGAACATCAGATAGGTGCGTTTACCCCAATCAAAGACCCATCACATCTTGCTGATAAAAAAATAAATCAGCCTTGACAGCAATACAGCAGGAACTCTATCATGGTGGTGGTGGGAAAATGAGGAGGGTTATATATGCGCTCTAGCATCATCGGCAAGATAGAAAAAGCCAACCGCTACATTCAGGAACCGGACCGCGTAATGTTTCAGGACTTCAAACTCAGCTTCGACGGAGACCACAGCGCTTACAGCGTAAGCTTCACAGAAGGCAAAATGTACTGCTCCTGCGATTTCTTCTCAAACTGGGGAATGTGCAGCCATACAATTGCCATGCAGAAGCTGCTGGGTGAAATGCTGCCTGTAGAAGCTCAGACTGCGGTGCCTCAATACAGTCTACACCCTCCCACACATTCGCAGCTTGAACTAAAGATAGAGAGTAATACTTAGAAAAAGCTACTGTTCGTAGGCTTTAAGTATCAGGCAGGCGTTTTGTCCGCCAAAGCCAAAGCTATTGGACATGGCCACCTTCACCTGCTTCTTGCGTGCCGTATTTGGTACATAGTCCAGATCGCATTCCGCATCAGCAGTTTCGTAGTTGATTGTGGGATGAATAACGCCTTCAACTATTGTCTTGACCACCGCCACCGCCTCAGCACCGCCGGAACCACCCAGCAAATGCCCTATCATAGACTTTGTGGAGCTTATGGGGATCTTGTAGGCATAGCCCTCAAACAGCCTTTTTATAGCCCGTGTTTCGGTTACATCGTTCAAGGGAGTGGATGTGCCATGTGCGTTTATATAATCAACATCCGTGGTTGTCAGGAAAGCATCATCAAGCGCAGCCTTCATGCCACGCGCCATACCGGCACCATTGGGTTCGGGAGCTGTAACGTGATGGGCATCTGCGCTACATCCGTATCCCACCACCTCGCAAAGTATGTTGGCGCCACGATTTAAGGCGTGCTCAAGGCTCTCCAATATCAGTATACCTGCGCCCTCGCCGGGTATAAATCCATCGCGATTGGCGTCAAACGGCCTTGAGGCCTTTGCCGGAACTTCGTTGTTGGTGGTAAGCGCCTTCATCGTACAGAATCCGGCAACGCCGATTCCGGTTATGCCCGCCTCGGTGCCGCCGGTGACCATGATATCGCACTTGCCCTGACGAATGATCTCGGCCGCCTCACCGATGGCCTGCGTACCCGCCGCACATGCGGTAACTGTGGTAGACGTATAGCCCTTTAGTCCGAAATGAATGCTTATCTGGGACGCCGCCATGTTGGCCAGCGTAATGGTCATAAAGAAAGGGGTTACCCTCATGCCACCCCTGGTTTCAAGAATATTGCACTGTTCCTGCATGTTGGGCAGACCGCCAATGCCATTGCCGATTATCATACCGATTCTGTCTCTGTCTTCCTTGTCCAAATCAAGTTCGGCGTCATCTATGGCCATTTTGCCAGCAGCTACGGCGAACTGGGTAAACCTAGCCATGTGGCGTGCGGTTTTTCTGTCGATATACTGCAGGGGATCAAAACCCTTGACCTCACCCGCTATCTTACAAGATAGGTCAGAGGCATCAAATAGCGTTATCTTATCAATTCCAGACTTACCGGCTACCAGATTCTGCCAGTACTCATCTGCATTCAGCCCTACGGGGGCAATCGCCCCTATGCCGGTAACAACTACTCGTTTTCTGCCCTTCGGATCTTTAACCATCTACAATAATCTCCCAAAGAAATAAACGCTTTAGTGATTTTACAATGAATATACCTCACCAGACAAGCCCTTCACCTCCTCGATTACCTCAGCTACGATGAAAAGCGAGCCTGTAGCGCATATCAGGTCATCTGGACCAGCGATTTTTTGCGCATGGTTCACAGCATCTGCCACATAAGGACACTGTTTTACAATCAGACTATGTGTGGCAAACTGGTCGGCTAGTATCGATATATCAGCCGAGCGCGGGTGCCGTGAGCCGGTGACGACCACATCATCGCAGGCCGCAGCCAGCACATCGATAATACCAGCGGCATCCTTATCAGATGACATGCCCAGGATTAATATCAGGCGACTGAATGTGAAATGCTGTTTTAGGGCTCGCATAAGCTTTTGCATGGAATCGGGATTGTGCGCACCGTCGACAACAAGAAGGGGGTTTGTTTTAAGTATCTGCATACGGCCCGGCCAGTAAACGTTTTTCAACCCATCGGCGATTGATCGCACATCAACGCCAATCAGTTCCAGTACGGCGACGGCGACAGCGGCGTTTTCCAGCTGATGCTCACCCAGTAGTGGGATCGTCAGATCATATGTATTGTACCTGCCAGAAACGATAAATGACTGCCCTTTGATGTTATGCCCTGTGCTACGCCAGGTAATGTCCTGCCCGATTCTGATAAGCTCTGTGTTTTGATCCTTACATACACCTTCGATAACGGCCATTGCCTCGGCTTTTTGCGGGGCAGCGATCACCGGAACGCCGTTTTTGATGATCCCGGCCTTTTCTTTGGCTATTTTTGCCAGGCTGTCACCCAAAATATTCACATGATCCATACTTATTGACGTGATAACCGATACTTCTGGGATTACGACGTTGGTGGCATCCAGCCTGCCGCCCAACCCAACCTCAATGACCTTATAGCCAACCCTCTTATCCGAGAAGTGTGTAAACGCCAGCGCCGCAAGTATCTCAAAAGTGGTTAGCTTACCGTATCGGGCGTCTGCATTAACAGCGTTGACAACAGGAACAAGTTTTGCTACAAGTACAACCAGCTCGTTTTCTGCAATCGGAACACCATCGACAGAAACTCGCTCTCTGATAGTATGCAGGTGTGGCGAAGTGAAAAGCCCGACCTTATGACCAGCAACGCGTAGTGCAGAAGCAACCATAGTGGCGGTACTGCCCTTGCCCTTGGAACCGGCGATATGAACCGACTTTGAGCTTTTATGAGGATCACCCAGCCGCGCCAGAAGCTCCTCCATACGCCTTAGATCAAAGTCGGCCTCGGAGTATAGAGCGCCGTGTATCTTCTCATAATCGGTAAAGTTTAAAATCCAGTCAACTGACTCTTTGTAATTCATAGGCACGACCGATTATATCACAAGTAAGAGGACCATATTCCTTTACACAGCAGACGGCTTCTGCTAAACTTTTGGCCTATATAAGGAGGCTAAAGAAATGGGCTCACGTGATATTAAAAAAGAAACTAAAAAACCCAAGCAAAAGAAAAAAAAGGGAGTACAACCGGTAGCACTGCCCACATCCTCACCCACCGAGGTAATTGACAAAACACACAGAAAAGACGGGGAGTAAGCAAAAACTGCGTGTTCCAAACGTAAGGATCGGGCTTGCAAAAGGATTGGCATGGCAGATATGGCTGCACTATCGGCAACGGTATATGGACTGGTCCAGGGCGTTGGATTCCGTTACTTCGTTCGCCGTATTGCCCGTGACCTCGATGTAACCGGGCATGTTCGCAACACGCCAGACGGCGAAGCGGTGGAGATTGTGGCTGAAGGGTCAAGCGACAAACTCAAAGAGTTACTCAAATGCCTTCATGCCGGACCACCTTCTTCCAGGGTAAGCAAAGTCAACGCGCAGTGGTTACAATACAAAAACAACTTCACCGACTTTAACATACGTTCTTAAGCTAGCACAGCCAGCGCCGGTTTTTTATTATGTTCGTTTCTGATATAATGGAGCTTGGCATAAATAGTATATTATCAACAAAGCCAGATTTTATAGCATAAGGGGAAAAATGACGCCGGGTTTTAGAAGAGGGTTCATACTAGTCATCATATTCTTTGCCTTTATTGCCATCATTTATGCGTTATGGAACCCGCTTGCTGTTAAGCCCGAGATAGAAGTATGGAGCCAAACCCGGGCGCATCTGGAAAAAGACGAGATTGAAACCCTCACGGTTGCCGGAGACCAGCAAACGCTGACCTATACTCTAAACAGCGATGGGAATGCCGACAAAACTTATACTTCATCCAAAGAAGGCTTTCTGGTTATCGATACTATTATAAGTGAGATAAACATAGAGCGAGCCAATCAAGACCCTCCGCTTCCTGCCATTCAAACCACTGTGGATGCCAAGGTTGGAGGTACAAGCTGGTGGAGCTCAATCTTGACATTTATGCTTCCGTTAATCATCATTGTCGCCATCTTCATCTTCATCATGCGTAGAGCCGGCGGGGGTGCAGGCCAGGCAATGAACTTCTCAAAGAGCCGCGCCCGTATGCTCATCGGCAACCAGCCCGAGGTAACATTTGACGACGTGGCAGGTGCGGAAGAATCCAAAGAAGAGCTTCAAGAAATCGTCGAATTTCTTAAATATCCGGAGAAATTTCTTTCAATCGGCGCACGCATACCCAAAGGGGTACTGCTGGTAGGCCCTCCCGGCACAGGAAAAACGCTTATCAGTCGTGCCGTAGCTGGTGAGGCCGGTGTCCCCTTCTTCTCCATAAGCGGTTCTGAGTTTGTAGAGATGTTCGTGGGTGTGGGCGCATCACGCGTGCGCGACCTGTTCGAGCAGGCCAAACGGGCCGCACCTAGTATTGTCTTTATAGACGAGATTGATGCCGTAGGAAGACACCGTGGTTCCGGCATGGGCGGAGGCCACGACGAACGCGAGCAAACGCTGAACCAGATACTGGTTGAGATGGATGGATTCGATACACACACAAACGTTATTATCATAGCTGCAACCAATCGACCGGATATTCTTGACCCGGCACTGCTGAGGCCAGGTAGATTCGACCGTCAGGTGGTAATGGATTCGCCCGATGTTAAAGGCCGTACGGCAATATTGGCAGTACACGCTAAAACCAGACCGCTGGCTAAAAATGTTGATATGGAAATCATAGCCAAGCAGACACCCGGTTTTACCGGTGCAGATCTGGCCAATCTAATAAACGAGGCTTCCATTCTGGCCGCCAGACGCGGCAAAACGATGGTAGAGCAAGATGAATTGGAAGAAGCTATAGACCGCGTATCCATGGGACCGGAAAGAAAAAGCAGGGTTATAAGCCAGAAAGAAAAAGAGCTTACCGCCTATCACGAAGCTGGACATGCATTGGTTGGACAGTTACTGCCCAACGTCGATCCCATACACAAGGTGTCTATAATCGCTAGAGGCATGGCTGGGGGTTATACCAAAGCTCTGCCTGAAGACAGGAAATTCCTCACTTTAAGCTGGCTTAAAGACCAGCTGGGATTTGCACTTGGTGGCAGAGCCGCCGAGGTTATCATCTTTGACGAGATAAGCACCGGTGCCTCAAGCGACCTGTCGCAGGTGACGAATTTCGCCAGAAGAATGGTCAAGGACTGGGGCATGAGCCAGAAGCTTGGGCCTCGCACCTACGGAAACAAAGAGCAACACATGTATCTGGGCAGAATGGTAGATGAGCAGAAGGACTACGGCGACGAGATAGCAAACGAGATTGATAGAGAGATAAACATCTTAATTGATGATGCCAATCAACTGGCACTCAATACGCTGACAGAAAACAAGGACAGACTTGTTCACCTGGCCAAGCGCCTCATAGCAGAGGAGACCCTTGAGGGCAAAGCTCTGGAAAAGGCCTTTACCGAAAAGATTCCGGCTAAAGAGTAACCTGGCTCTGTGCCTTCGGCACGCCTTGAAGTTTTGACTGACGCCTCTGGCTAAAAATTATCTTCCTGCTATCCCAAACGGCATACTTTATGACTTCTGCCACCACTTAGTAAACAGCACTGGTCTCCAGTTTATTGTTGTATCCACTGGTATATCACTCAGATGCAGCTTTTTGGGGATGGCCAGAAACAGCGTAGGCAGAGGTTCAAGCAGAGGTAATGCTTTTTTCATGACATAGGTAATGATTATGGCTATCGCTGCACCACCAATTATATCCAGCGGATAGTGAATGCCGCTGAAAACGCGGGAAAAACCCCACAGCGCCCCTATGCAGTACATCACCACGCCCGCTTTGCGGTTGGCCATAAAAACGCCGGTAGCAAAAGCAAAAGCTACGGCAGCAGAATTGGCCGGGAATGAGGGATCGCTAGGTGCATAACCGAAAATGCGGTTGACTGCATGACCTGCCCCGTCATCATAAGGCCGGAACCAAAGATCGATGTCTAACACACGATTGAGTATGTGTATAAAAAGGCTGGTAAAACCAACGCCCACCGCAGCCCAAACCACACCCCACTGATTGCGTTTGCGCTGCTCAATACTGCGCGCCCCAAACCACACGCCCAATAGAATCAGCACGATAGTTACAGTGATAAAATAATCGTTGGCAATGAACTTAATAATGTTATCGACAGTATCATTATTGCCGGTTAGTCCATTGATCCATTCAAAAAGTTGCCAGTCGGGAGAAACTCTCATACTTGACTGTCCTTGTTCTTGAGTCTATGCCAAACCCGCTTGATTATGGGCAGATAGGTCTGCTTCTGGAGCGCCTGAAAGCCCTCGACGGGATCAGTATCTGCATCCACTGATATTTCTTTCCGCCTAATGAAATGGGCAACAGCCAGAGTGACCGCAACCGCGACGGCAAGTCCGGCAAGCGTCCCGCCAAAAAGCTGTGCCCCTTCCAGACGCGGTTCGATAACATTGCGATTGCCGGAAAGGAAAAACATGAGGTTCATGCCCAAAATAGCGGCGCCACCAAACACATATCCGTAAGCTGGTCTTTTGAAAAACGATATCCCCGCCATACGGCTATAAGCGCCTACTAGCTGCAGTACGCCGCAGGACGCACCAAACACATACAAAAAAAAGAGTATGGTCAGAACGGTTGTATCGCCAACGGGTGGGGCCTGCTCGTTGAAAACTATTGTGTCGCCAAGTAGAAAAGCCATTAAATCTTTTTACCTTATACGGAGTCTTGTTGTCAAGTGAAAAAAACAGTTAAAAATCTCTAATAAATGTGGTAAAATAACGCAGAGGTGCATATATGAAGGAACAGCAGTATACAGCTGACGATATCCAGGTACTGGAAGGCCTGGAGGCAGTACGTCTAAGACCGGCGATGTATATCGGCAGCACCGATCAGCGAGGACTGCATCACCTCGTCTACGAAATTGTTGACAACTGCATCGATGAGGCAATGGCCGGTTTCTGCGATACGGTAACCATTGAGATAGGCGAAGACGGCATCGTCACCGTTTCCGATGACGGGCGTGGTATCCCCATAGAAAAGCACGCTACAACCGGCGTTTCCGCTCTGGAAACTGTTATGACAATCCTGCACGCCGGAGGTAAGTTCGGTCACAACACCTATAAGGTATCCGGCGGACTGCACGGCGTGGGCGCATCCGTGGTTAATGCACTATCTTCATGGGCCCAGGTTGAAGTGAGACGCAACAACAAGACATACAGACAGGAATACAACTGCGGGATACCCAAGGGCAAGCTTACCATTGTAGGCGAAAGCGAAACCACCGGCACAACTACAAAATTTATGGCAGATAAGGATATCTTCCAGGAACTTGACTATGACTTTAAAATACTGGCCCAGCACTTCAGGGAAGTTGCATATTTAAACAAGGGGCTTAAAATAACCTTCCGTCACAAAATGGGGGGTGTAGATAATGAAAAAAGCTTCTACTTTGAAGGTGGTATCGCCAGTCTGTGCCGCCATCTGAACCGTGGTCGCGACGTGGTACACGATCCGCCCATTTACGTCAACAAAGAGGTAGGCAACTCACAGGTCGAGGTCTCGTTGCAGTATAACGAGGGATTTGCCGAGTCGATTTACAGTTATGCCAACTGCATAACCACTCCGGACGGCGGCAGTCACCTGACCGGGTTCCGCACCGCGCTGACCAGAGTGCTGAACGACTACGGCCGCAAGAACAAGATACTCAAGGACGACCAGGCCAACCTTTCCGGCGAAGACGTCAGGGAGGGGCTCACCGCTATTATCAGCGTCAAAATCCCCGAACCTCAGTTTGAGGGGCAGACCAAAACGCGGCTGGGCAATGCCGAGGTGAAAAACCAGGTTGAGTCTGCACTGGCGGAAACCCTGATTTTCTGGCTGGAAGAGCACCCGTCTGAGGGCAGAAAAATAATCGATAAATGCCTAACCGCATCACGGGCCCGCGAGGCGGCACGCAAGGCCAGAGACCTTATTCAAAAGAAAAGCCTGCTGGACAGCACCAGCCTGCCCGGCAAACTGACCGACTGCTCTGAGAAAGACCCTGAGCTGTGCGAGCTGTACCTTGTTGAGGGTGAATCTGCAGGTGGATCGGCCAAGCAGGGCCGTGACAGGCGTTTTCAGGCCATACTGCCCATGCGCGGTAAAATCCTCAATGTAGAAAAGGCCCGCCCGGACAAGATGCTGGCTCATGAGGAGATACGGGCGCTGGTAACCGCACTGGGCATAGGTGTCGGCGAGTCGCTGGACCTGTCCAAACTGCGCTACTGGCGGGTATTCATCATGACTGATGCAGACGTGGATGGCGCGCATATACGCACACTGCTACTGACATTCTTCTTCAGATACATGGAGCCGCTGATTGCCAATGGACACCTGTACGTGGCCCAACCACCGCTGTACCGTATAAAAAAGGGTAAGAAGCAGGACTGGGTGTACTCGGATACGGAAAAAGATGCCATAATGAAGAAATATGGTGATAGCAGAGGTGTGGACATTCAGCGCTACAAGGGTCTTGGTGAAATGAATCCGGATCAGCTATGGGACACCACGATGGATCCAGAGAAACGCACCATACTACAGGTAAGCATTGAGGACGGCGTTAAAGCCGATGAGATTTTCACCACACTGATGGGCGATGAGGTTCCGCCACGCAAGGCGTTTATCCTATCTCACGCTCAGGCGGTACGTAACCTGGACGTGTAGTTTTAATTCAATATCAACGTGATACAAAAGAGCCACCTAAAAAGGTGGCTCTTTTCTGATGTATATCGCTAACAAGAAGCTACCAATCCCTACATTGATGGTGCCTCTATCTCAATAGGTTCATTGAATTGTGAGTATGTGGCCGTGTCAGTCGCTACCTGCAGCTTTCCCTGCCATTGGCGGGAATGAACGCTATGAAATTGTCGCACCAGATAATCATCCTTCCCAATCCAGTAGTTCATAACTACCGTTTCATCAGGCACTTCTGCTCCCTCTGCTATCATTTGTTCTGATCGTTCGATTTCCTTTTGGTAGAATTCTATCTCATCCGGGTCGTTTTCTACTTTTATTACTTCTCTCATCAGGCTAACGTAGAAAACGGGGTCTGAGGGATTGAAAGTTGCTTCGTAATGTACACAGCTAACCACATCAACCACTTCATCAGGCAGAACCCTGATTTGCGTAATCGCTCCGAGCTGCATAAGGCCCTGGCTCATTTCTCCTATACTTTGAGGGCTCCAGTCTCCAGAATCCAATTCCCATAATCCTGTTTCAGAAGTCCATGAATAACGATTGCTGCCAATATAGCGTGCCTCCATACTTTTAACATCATCATCATATCTAACTAATTTCATCCGGTCCGGCATCACGTAGTCTATTTCTTGTCTCATAACCCAGTCGTCATCGGCATATGATCGAGTCTGAGTGACATGATAACTATTGACTTCTGTAGCAGCCTCCTGCGCCCTGGCAATCACCGCTGCCGGTGACAGTACAACAGTGAGCTGCGTTATCAACAGTGCAGCTATAATTGCAGCTACCGATGCAACACTCACGGCTTTCTGCCATACGGGCCGTAACCAGAAACCTTTTGCGAAGCGTGCAACCTTTGACTTGATGGCTACGAACGTGGAAATGCGACGGGGGTTGACCGCAATGCGCCCCTTTATATCAGCCCAGGCATGAGGCGAGGGAGAGGCCTTGGCCGCACTGTCTTCCATGACCTGCACAATCCCGGCGAAGATACCGGCGTAGGCCTCCCATTCCTGCCTGCAGTTTGGGCATACCGCCAGATGTTCCTTGACAGACGCGAACTCCTCAGACTCAGGCATCTGGCCGGAGCAGCTTATCAGTTTTTCCTTTATTTCTTTGCAATCCATTATTTTTGGGCCTCCTTTTCCATACTTTTTCGTTTCTCCCGCAGGGCTTCAACTGCCCGGTTTATGCGGGATTTGACGGTTCCTAAAGGTATGCCCAAAACCTCTGCTATTTCATCATATGCAAGCCCATCAACACATCTGAGTACCAGTGCCGCACGGTATTTGGCACCCAGCGAGTCTATTAGATTGCGTATGTCATCTTTGAGTGATATTTGATCCAACACCCCCAAGCCGTTATCAGGTATACTCTGCCCCTGCTCCTCCATTTCCTCGATAGAGGCTGTGCTTGAGGCCCCATTGCGATGGCCGTTTAAGCACCGGTTTATGGTTATGCGCCGCAGCCAAGTGCTGTAACTGCCTTTCTGGTGATCAAACGTGCCGTTGGATTTATACGCCCTGACAAATACTTCCTGCATGATGTCCTCTGCTTGTTGGGGGTTTTGTACTATCAGGTAGGCGGTTTTATACACCCATCCCTTGTACTCATGGAAGATTTGTTCAAAATCATCCAGCTTACCTTGTTTTGCCAAAATCATATCTCCTTCTCCCTGATATATTAATACCCGGATATACAGGGGAAAGTTCCATAAACATCAACGCACGTTAATTATACGTATCATATTGCTATGGAAAATGAATTGCAATTCATGTAGTGGTGGGATAGCAACGGCAAGTTTAGATATCAGTCAGACGTTTGTAGGTATCAAAGAAAGTCGAGGAGCTTTTGGCGTTGTTATTTATACAATCTGTGTGCAGCGATAAAGCGATTAACGGCATCTGGAACCAGGTCTTTGATCGAAAGACCGTCTGCCACTTTGCGGCGAATGGCGGTTGAGCTTACGTCGACTAGTTTAACTTCGATCACCTGTATCAGCTTCGCGGCTCCGGGCACTTTGCGTTCGATAGGCCCAAAATCGATCTGAGTATGGCCCGGCCTGGTCAACCCAACCACCCGACACATATCAAGCAATCGGGCCGGCTGCTTCCACTTGTGTATGTCCGACAGTGCATCCAGCCCAATGAGAAAATACAAATCGTCACCACTCCCAAACTCACTTTTGAGCGCGGGGATACTCTCTATGCTGTAGGTAGGACCATCCCGAAGCAGTTCAAGATCGGACACAGCAAAAAGAGGGTTGTTCACTATGGCAAGTTCAATCATGGACAGGCGCTGCTTGCCCGCGGTAATGAGCCTGTCGCTTTTAAACCACGGTTTGCCTGCGGGTAAAAATACTACCTTATCAAGACCAAGTTTATCCGCAGCATCTTGCGCTACTTTTAGATGCCCAACGTGGATGGGATCGAACGTCCCGCCGAATATACCTATTCTGATTCCTTTTCCCACTCCATCTCAACCTTGCCAAATTTTACCATGTCTCCCGGTTTTACACCCGCCTTGGTTAATGCGCGCACCACGCCCATCCGGTTAAGACGCTTCTTTAGGTACACCTGCGCCTCGTCATTTTCAAGGTCGGTCATTGCTACCAGTTTCTCTACAATAGCCCCTTGCACCTCAAAAACAGCACCGTTTTGGGTAACGGAGAAGGCGTCTCTGGGTTGCGGACGGAATATCTTGTATTCGTCATCCGGGTCGGGTTCCGGCACCGACGGTTTTATCTCTTTTAACATCTGGCTTATCCTGCCAATAAGGACGTCTACGCCCTCTCTTGTGGCTGCTGATACAAACAAGAGTTCTTGCTGTTCCAGTTTTGTCGAAAGCTCGGCCATTTTCTCGCGAACATAAGGCAGGTCTATCTTGTTTACGGCGATAAGATATGGTCGCTCCACAAGAGTTTTATCGTAGAGCTGCATCTCTTGACGCACTTTTTCAAAATCGGCAACCGGATCCTCGGCTCCACCATCAATCAGGTAAACGATTGTTCTTGTTCTTTCTATATGCCTTAGAAAGTAGTGTCCAAGTCCTTGTCCTTTATGTGCTCCTTCTATCAGTCCGGGGATATCCGCTACCACAAAACCACCGTCATCCAGGTCTACAACACCCAGCATTGCCTCCAGGGTGGTAAACGGGTAGTCGGCTATTTTAGGTGTGGCCCTTGTTATTACACTAAGCAGAGTAGATTTGCCAGCGTTGGGGTAGCCGACGATACCTACATCTGCCAGCAATTTAAGATCGAGCACAAGATATGACTCCTGACCCTCCAACCCTTTCTGTGCCATCTGTGGCGCCTGGTTGGATGCTGTAGCAAAGTGGGTATTGCCCAATCCGCCCTGTCCTCCTGCGGCCACAATTGCTTTTTCTCCGTTAACGGTAAGGTCGGCAACAACCTCTGCCTCTCCCTCTTCCATTCGGCTCACTATAGTCCCCACCGGTACTTTTATTATAAGGTCGGCTCCGCTTTTCCCATGCAGCTTGTTTTTGTTGCCATAATTTCCATTACCTGCTACAAACTTTCTTTGTTTCCGAAAGCTTGAGAGAGTAGAAAGATTATGATCTGCCACTATGATCACACTGCCACCATCTCCACCATCTCCACCATCAGGACCACCAAGCGGTACAAACTTCTCTCTTCTAAAACTTATAGATCCGTCACCACCGTCTCCGGCTTTCACATATATCTCAGCTCTATCAATCAAATCGCTTATCCCCAATTAAGTAATTACTGTTAGTTATTCCTATATATTTAAATTATATCTTATACAAGTATATTTATAACAATAACATAACCGGGGGTTCTGGGAAATCGGGGGATTGCGTACATGAACTTGGTGAATTGGACGGGGACAGGTTGGGTAGAAAAAGAATCCCCAGGGGATGGTGTCTAACAGGTTGGGAGTTTTTGATATAAATTATTGGGATTTATCCCCAGGGGATAAGTAGTTATCCCCCAATGCATGTAACTTATCCCCAGATTTTATGTAATCAGAGGACTTTGTCTCCCCGTGAAAAAAGCCTTTCCCTGATCTCTATAACGTCTCTTCTGAGTTCAGGGTTGCTATCGATGTCGGTAGTTATTTTCTGGCAGCCATGCATTATTGTCTTATGATCCCTCTTGCCAAGTTGCACACCGATTTGCGAAAGGGATAGCTGTGTTTCTTCTCTTAAGATGTACATGGCAACCTGGCGGGCCAGTGCCACAGGCTTGTCCCGTTTGCTACCTCTGAGGATTTCTTCATCAATGTTAAAGTACTCGCTCACAGCGCTTATAACTTGATCCGGGGTGATGGATCGTCTGGAACCATCGGTGGGGAAATCGGTTAGCGCCTGAGCGGCAATTTCGGCTGTGGGGATATTGTTACACAGGCGGCTGTAGGCTACGACCCTGTTTAATGATCCCTCCAGTTCTCTGATGTTCTTCTGTATCTTGCGGGCAATATAGTTGAGTACCTCGTACGGAACCTCTACTTCTTGCTCATCAGCCTTGGCTCGCAGGATGGCCAGCCTTGTCTCAAGATCGGGCGGCTGTATATCGGCGATAAGACCCCACTCGAAACGGGAGCGCAGTCTGTCCTCTAGAAGTGGCATCGATTTGGGAGAGCGGTCAGAAGTGACGACTATCTGCTTGTTGTTATTGTGCAGGTCATTAAAGGTATGGAAGAAACCCTCCTGGGTTTGTTCTTTATCGGCTATAAATTGAATATCATCTATAAGCAGCACGTCCGCACTGCGATACTTGTTTCTAAATTCCTCGTTTTTGCGTTCCCTGATGGCATTAACAAACTCATTGGTGAATTGCTCCGAGGATACATATACAATATTGAGGTTGTTTTTAGCCACTACGTGTCCTATAGCGTGCAGCAGATGGCTTTTACCAAGACCCACACCCCCATAAATGAAAAGAGGGTTGTATCCTCTGCCTGGATTTTCGGCAACACCCAGTGATGCGGCATGAGCCAGCCTGTTGCATGACCCCACGATGAATGTGGAGAAGGTATATTTGGGGCTAAGCTTAAGATGGCCGTTTACCTTTGTACCGTTTGTATGATTGGCACGGTGTTTGTTATGGTTGCCGCCGAACTCTGTTGATACTCCTGCCCACGGCTGCAGCACCTGAAATTGAACATTGATCTCATTGGAGGTAATGGACATCAGGGTCTTTCTGATCATGGAATGCAACCGTTTCTCCAACCACTCGGTAGCGGAGGGAGTGGGAGTGCCCACAACCAGTCTGTCTTTCTGATACGATACTCCTACGGTGTCCTTGAGCCACGTTTCGTAGTTTGCCGGTAGCAGTTGACTTTTAAGTTGCTCGAGTACATCTTCCCAAAGCTGTTCTGCGGCTTTCTTACTCAGTTTGATTCCTCCGATAAAATATAAACGATTATTGCGGTTAACCCTGTTATTCCTATTTCATCTGGTTGTCTGCCTTTGGTATGTTTCACTAGACAACCGGTAATCTGACACAATGTTACACTTGCTTTGAGAGATGATATATTATTACTGGTGAACCATAAGGATATCAAAAAAAGAAGGCTCCTTCAAGGGTATTTTTCACCAATTTTCACCCAATTTTTTCTGCTCACGAAGGGATGGCCGGTTGAAAAAGATGGATTTTTTGTGCTATACTCTTTTTAGTTAAATAAGGCGTTTTCAACCCTTTAAGTCAGTCCGGAGAGACTGGTAAGGAGTAGGTGCCATGACAACCCCTGTTATAGGATTATCCTTAAGACAAGTCCTCCTGTTGAATGTTAACAGGGGGTTTTTTTATGTCTAGTAAAACCATACTGTCTGCGGCTGACATAGGTCGTAGCATTACGCGACTGGCGCATGAGATCATCGAGAAGAACGGCGGATGTGAGGGACTGGTGCTGGTGGGCATTCACACCCGCGGCGTGCCGCTGGCCCACAGGCTGGCTGCCAAAATAAGGCAGTTTGCCGATATCGAAATCCCCGTGGGTGCGCTGGATATCACCTTCCATCGCGATGACCTTGATTCCCTCGATGATCAACCGGTGGTAAGTAATACCGAAATCCCCGTGAGTATTCGGGGCAAGAACGTTGTTCTTGTGGACGACGTAATTTACACCGGACGCAGTATCCGGGCGGGTATGGACGCCCTGATCAACCTTGGCCGTCCTCAACGCATACAGCTGGCAGCGCTGATCGATCGCGGTCACCGTGAACTGCCCATTCGTGCCGATTACGTGGGCAAGAACATACCCACATCCAGATATGAAAAAGTACAGGTTAAATTAACCGAAATCGACGGCAGGGACGAGGTTGTTCTAACAAATATGAACAACAAAACCAAGCCTGAACAGGTGGTGTCATGAGTCTAACAAAGAGGGATCTGGTTACTGTAGACGATCTGTCGAACAAAGAAATAGAGAGTATATTCTCGCTGGCTGACCAGATGTCCGATACGCTTTATGAGCAGTCGGAAGTATGCAAAGGCAAGATAATGGCCAGCCTCTTTTTTGAGCCCAGCACCAGAACACGCCTGTCGTTTGAAGCGGCCATGCACCGGCTGGGTGGCAACGTGATAACCGCCATGGATGTAAAGGCTACCTCGCTGGCAAAAGGAGAGAGTATTGCCGACATGGCTCGCGTTATTGGTAGCTACGCCGATATAATGGTAATACGCCATCCCTGGGAGGGCGCGGCCAAGGTGGCCGCCGAATACGCCGGGATTCCGGTGATAAACGCAGGTGATGGAGGGCACGAGCATCCCACTCAGACGCTTTGTGATCTGTTTTCACTCAAAAAGGAAAAGGGCGCTATTGATGGCTTGAACATAGCCCTTTGCGGCGATCTTAAATACGGGCGTACGATACATTCGCTTACCTATGCATTGGCGCGCATGGGCGCCAGTATAATCTTTTGTCCCGGCGACGGATATGAGATTCCCGACTATGTGGTAAAGAAGTTGACCGAGGAGTACGGGGGCGAGCTCAGGAAGATTGCTGCCAACGATGTTCCCTCGCTGGCAGGGGTGGTCAGTGGTGATAAGGCCGAGCTGGATGCGCTGTATCTGACGCCCAGTACGCCACACCAACCGGCGCTGCTTACCGACATTGGAATGCGTGTAGACCTTAAGCAGGGTGTTGATGCCCTGTATGTCACTCGATTACAGAAAGAGCGCACAAACACATCTGACGATGATGTGAAAAAGAGCTATCCGGTGATAGATAAGAAGACGTTAAAGGGCAAGGAGTTCAAGGAAACCTTGGTGATGCATCCGCTGCCGCGTGTGGACGAGCTGGCCTACGAGGTTGACTCCGACCCAAGAAGCATATATTTCAAGCAGGCGGCGCGCGGTGTGCCGGTACGCATGGCACTGATATCTATGCTGTTGGGTGCAAAAAACATCGAAATGCCCGATGTTGAGGCCGGAAAGGCAAGCCCGCCCATTTATCAGCGGGAGTTTGGTGCGCGCTGTCATAATCCCAACTGCGCCGCAGTGCATGAGGCGCGCTACATCGATCCCAAGTTTGCCATTGTGAACTTTAAGCCACTGACCTTGCGCTGCGTTTACTGTGAGCGCGAGACACAGCCTAAGTATATGGCCAGCACCAAGTGGCATCAGGGCACGATTGAAAATAAGCTATACCATAATGTACAGAGTCATCTGCTAGCTAAAATTGATACCAGCAATATGCTTTTCTTCGAATCAGAAGAAGATGCAAAGGCGCATGGATTTAAACCCAGCCGCTTTGCTGAAAAAGGGAAAAAGGGAGGTACAGACCAATAGGGTCATTACTTATAAAAGGCGGACGTATCATCGATCCATCGCAGAACATCGATCGGATCGGTGATCTTTTTATATCTGGCTTTAAGATTGAAAATTACGATATCCTGCATCATTTGGAAGATTGTCTGGTGCTTGATGCTACGAGCCTCATTGTTAGTCCCGGGTTTATTGATCTGCATTGTCATCTACGACAGCCGGGGTATGAGCATAAAGAGACGATTGCTACCGGCACCGAGGCGGCGGCCATGGGGGGCTTTACCACCGTATGCTGCATGCCCAACACCAATCCCCCGATTGATTCCAAGGCGGTGGTCGATTTTATCAAACTGACTGCCATCACCGACGGCTCTGCTCGCGTATTGCCCATAGGATGTATCAGCCAGGGGCGTGATGGCAAGGAACAATCGGATCTAAGCGAACTTATTGCGGCGGGCGTTGTGGCTTTCAGCGACGACGGTAGCCCGGTATCCGATCCGCAATTGATGAGCGATGCACTTGCAGACAGCCGGGCTCATGGCAAGATCATAATTGAGCACTGCGAGGATATTTCCATAAGTGGAAACGGCGTGATGAACGCTGGTCAACTGGCTGACAAGCTGAGGCTGGCAGGTATCCCGGTTGAGGCGGAGGAAATGGCGGTGGAGCGTGTTATATCTCTGGCTCAACTGCTTAGCGCAAAAGTTCACATTGCCCATGTCAGCACCGCCGGGTCGGTCGACATTATTCGTAATGCCAAGGAGCAGGGCGTAGAGGTGACTGCCGAGGCTACGCCCCATCACCTTACGCTTACCGAGGATTGCGTCCTGTCGGGTAACAGGCTTAATACCAACGCCAAGGTCAATCCGCCGCTTAGGACACGAGCCGATGTTGATGCTCTGGTTGTAGGACTGCGCGATGGAACTATCGACGCCATTGCTACCGATCATGCGCCACATTCGGAGGACGATAAGATATGTGAGTTTGACCGGGCCGCTTTTGGTATAAGCGGTTTTGAGACGGCACTGGGCAGTTGTATGAGCCTGGTGCACAGCAAAAAGATCGATCTTAATACACTAATTTCCAAGCTGACCATTGAGCCGGCGCGGATTCTGGATGTACCGCTGCTGGGTACGCTCAAGGTTGGAGCGCCTGCGGATGTGACCATATTCGATCCCGATGCGCAGTGGCAGGTTGATGGAGACATATTTGCCTCCATGGGCTCAAACACGCCGCTTAACGGGCACACTCTTACGGGCAAGGTTATGGCCACTATTTTTGGCGGCAAGGTTGCTTATAGAGACAGAACTATTAATCTGGAGGAAGTGTGAGCAGGAAAATTTATTTGGTGCTTGAGGATGGTTCGGCCTACCCCGGCCACGCGTTCGGTGCCGAGGGTGTGGGATATGGCGAGGTGGTGTTTAATACCAGCATGACAGGCTATCAGGAGATGCTTACCGATCCGTCGTACGCCGGGCAAGTCGTCGTGCCTACTTATCCGATGATAGGTAACTACGGTGTCAACGACATCGATTATCAGTCTAACCGTATACAGGTTAGCGGCTTTGTCGTTCGGCAAGACTGCTATCAGCCAAGCCATTGGCAGAGCGAGCGTACACTGCACGAATATCTGAAAGCCAACGGCATACCGGGCATAGGTGGAGTCGACACAAGGTCGATAACCCGGCACTTGCGCTCGGTGGGTGTGATGATGGGTATTATCACCGAGGATGAGCCGGACAAGGCTATCGCTCATCTCAAAACGTTGCCCAAATACGTGGATACCGATTTCGTGCCCAGAGTATCGACAGACAAGGTGTTTGAGTGGGATGAGGGCGGCAAAGGTACCGGCCCTCACATCATAGTTGTCGATTGCGGTGTGAAGTACAGCATACTGCGCAATTTATCGAAGCTGGGTTGTCGCGTTACGGTTGTTCCGGCTACAACTCCATCAGCAGACATTCTGAAACTTGATCCTGACGGCATCCTGGTTTCCCCGGGACCAGGCGACCCGGCGCTCAACTATCTACAGGATACGGTAAGAGATCTGGTGGGCAAAAAACCGGTTATGGGCATTTGTTTGGGTCATCAGTTACTGGCGCGGGCCTTTGGAAGCCGCACATTCAAGCTTAAATTCGGACACAGGGGAGCCAACCACCCGGTAAAGGATTTGGCCACTGGCCGCGTGTATATCACCGCCCAGAACCATGGTTATGCCGTTGATGGCGATAGCCTTAAGGGCGGGCTTGAGGTAAGCCAGATAAACCTTAACGATAATACGGTTGAGGGCATGGTTCATCGCGAGTATCCGATACTATCGATTCAGTATCACTCCGAGGCCTCACCCGGCCCGCTGGATACGGTTGACGCATTTAAACGATTTCTGGATATGGTGAAAAATTGACAGATAAAGCAACGAAAGCAAAAAAAGTACTGGTAATAGGATCGGGGCCCATAGTCATTGGGCAGGCGGCCGAGTTTGACTATGCGGGCACGCAGGCCTGTCGCGCGCTGCGTGAGGAAGGTATATATTCCATACTGGTCAACTCCAACCCTGCAACCATTATGACCGATGAGGGCATCGCCGACGCCGTCTACATCGAACCGCTGACGGTTGAAGTAGTTGAGCGCATTATTCAAAAGGAACGTCCTGACGGCCTGCTGTCGACGCTGGGTGGCCAGACCGGCCTTAATCTGGCAGTCGAAGTGGCCAATGCTGGCATTCTCGACAAATACAATGTACGCGTACTGGGCACGCCTATAGATACCATCGAACGTGCCGAGGACCGCGACCTGTTCAAGAAGATGCTGCTTGAAATCGGCGAACCGGTGCTGGATAGTGTTGTTGCCACTACCATGGAAGAGGCGCGTGTTGCACTCAAAGAAATCGGATTGCCTGCAGTTATACGACCCGCCTATACGCTGGGCGGTAGCGGTGGTGGGCATGCGCGAACCATGGAGGAGTTTGAGACGGTTGTCACTTCCGGGCTTGCCTTCAGTCCGGTGAACCAGATTTTGGTGGAGCATAGCGTGGTGGGCTGGAAAGAGATTGAATACGAGGTGATGCGCGATGGTGCGGATACGTGCATTACCATTTGTAATATGGAAAACCTTGATCCCATGGGGGTGCACACCGGTGATAGTATCGTAGTAGCTCCCAGTCAGACGCTTACCGATCGTGAATACCAGATGCTGCGCAGCGCCAGCCTGAAGATTATTCGCGAGCTGGGCATCGAAGGCGGGTGTAACGTACAACTTGCGCTGGCTCCTGCCGGGACCGACCTGAAAGGTTTGCCTCCATACTACGTTATTGAGGTCAATCCGCGTGTTTCTCGCAGCTCGGCGCTGGCATCTAAGGCCACGGGTTATCCCATCGCTCGCGTTGCTGCCAAGATCGCTGCCGGCAAGAGGCTGGATGAGATAACCAACAAGGTTACCGGTAAAACGACCGCTGCTTTTGAACCGGCGCTGGATTACTGTGTGGTCAAGATACCGCGCTGGCCGTTCGACAAATTCGCTTTGGGCGATAGGGTCCTGGGCACGCAGATGAAGGCCACCGGTGAGGTGATGGCCATAGATCGCAACTTTGAGGCGGCGTTGCAAAAAGCGGTGCGATCGCTTGAGATAGGCAAAAAGTCGCTGTTGTGGGAGGACCCGGCGTGGAAGGATAAATATCCGCTGGGCCCGCACGATATGAGACTGTGGGCGCTTATGGCTGCGCTACGCAGAGGATCGACTGTCGAACAGCTATGTGATGAAACAAAGATAGATCGCTGGTTCATGGATAAGCTGCAAAACATTATTGATATGGAAAAAGAGCTGCTGGCAAACAAACTGACGCCCGAGCTGATGCTAAAGGCCAAGCGTCTGGGCTTTTCCGATTCGCAGATAGGTACGTTGGCAGACAGTTTGACGGAGCAGGTGAGGGAGCTGCGCAAGCAGTGGAACATCACGCCTGTATATAAGACGGTGGATACCTGCGCTGCCGAGTTTGCCGCCGAAACGCCCTATTTTTACAGTGCATATGAGAGTGAAAACGAAGCTATTCCAACCGATGTGAAAAAGGCAGTTACCATTGGTTCCGGTCCTATCCGCATAGGACAGGGGATAGAATTTGACTATTGCAGCGTACACTCGGCGTGGGCGCTGCAGCGCGCTGGCGTTGAGAGCATAATGATAAACTCCAATCCGGAGACGGTATCGACTGATTTCGATACCAGTGATCGCCTTTACTTTGAGGCGCTGGATGAGGAGAGCGTACGCGATATTCTGGAGAACGAGGCGCTGACCGATGAACCGTCAGATGCACCGCCATCCATAACCCAGTTCGGCGGGCAGACTGCCGTCAATCTGGCGGGGCCTCTATCACGCAATGGCCTGTCGCTGCTGGGCTCCAGTGCCGAGGCCATCGACCTGGCTGAAGACCGTGGACGCTTTGAAGAGGTGTTGAGTCGATTGGGAATCCCGCAGCCGCCGGGAGCTGCCATAACCAATGTTGAGGATGCGCTGAACACGGCACAACTCATCGGTTATCCGGTAATCGTTCGGCCCAGCTACGTGCTGGGTGGGCGGGCCATGGAGATTGTTCACAACGCCACCGAGCTTGTGCGCTATATTACGACTGCGGTAGACCTTGGCAGCGAGCATCCGGTACTTGTCGACAAATACTTACGAGGCAAGGAAGTTGAAGTGGACGCCATTTGTGATGGAGAGCGTGTGCTAATACCCGGTATCATGGAGCACATCGAGCGTGCGGGCGTGCACAGCGGTGACTCTATGGCGGTTTATCCTGCACTGAAGCTGACCATGCAGGAAGCCGAGATGATCGTTGACTGCACCGTTCGAATCGGGCTTGAGCTAAACGTTAAGGGACTGATGAATATCCAGTATGTCATTGTTCCTGGCGAGGCTGATTCGTTTGAGAGCGGCTCGGTTTATGTGCTGGAGGTTAACCCGCGTTCAAGCCGCACGGTTCCGTTTTTATCGAAGGTAACGGGAGTGCCCATGGTACAGGTAGCTACCAATATAATGCTTGGCGAGAGTCTCGAAAAGCAGGGATATGAAACGGGCCTGTGGAAAAGCCAGAAGTTGATAGCAATCAAGGCACCGGTTTTCTCCATGTCCAAGCTGGCGGGGGTGGATACTTATCTTGGTCCGGAGATGAAATCCACCGGTGAGGTGATGGGCATTGATCTTACATTTAAAGCGGCATTGACCAAGGCATTGATTGCTGCCGGACTTATGCTTCCCCAGAAGGGAGGCATACTGCTGAGCATCGCGGACAGAGACAAAGCCGAAGCGCTACCAATGATTAAGAAGCTTGCCGCTGCCGGATATAAGCTGTACGCCACCGAGGGCACGGCGGCCATGATCAAGTCTATCGGACTGCCTGTGATAATGATAAGCAAAATACTGAGCGGCCAGCGTCCCAACGTGGTTGACGTTATCAGTGACGGCACGGTGAATGCGCTGGTAAACACGCTTACTGAGGGCGCGGTGCCCCTGCGAGACGGTATTGCTATCAGGCGTACTGCTGCTGAAAAGCGCATGCCCTGTTTCACCTCGCTGGATACGGCGCGCGTTGCCGTGGAGGCGCTAACCGGTACTGGCCAGGGCTATAATGTGCTGACCGTAGCGGAATATCTGGGTAAGGCTTAAAAAGGGAGACGGGGAACATAATTACTTAAATGTGTAATTATCATATGGACCTAAGTGAAACGAAGTAAAATACGAAAAAGGGGTGAACATGGCTCGACGTGAGGACATCAAAAAGGTAATGATCATCGGTTCCGGACCCATAGTAATAGGGCAGGCCTGTGAGTTTGATTATTCGGGCACGCAGGCGTGTAAAGCGCTGAGGTCGCTGGGTTATGAGATTGTGCTGGTAAACTCCAATCCGGCAACTATTATGACCGATCCCGGTACGGCGGATGTGACCTATATTGAACCGCTGACCCACGATGCCATGGTCAAGATCATCGAAAAAGAGCGCCCCGATGCACTGCTGCCAAACCTGGGCGGGCAGTCGGCGCTGAACTTAAGTTCGGAGCTGGCCAAGTCTGGCGCGCTTGATAAGTACGGCGTTACTGTTATCGGCGTGCAACTTGATGCCATTGAGCGCGGTGAGGATAGAATCGCCTTTAAAGAAACGATGAACAAGCTGGGCATTGATATGCCCAAGAGTACCGCTGTATACAGCGTGGAAGATGCAGAAAAGATAGCATCAGAGCTTGGTTATCCTGTAGTCATTCGCCCTGCATATACCATGGGTGGCACCGGCGGCGGGCTGGTCTATAATGTCGAAGAGCTAAGGATTGTTGCCAGCCGTGGCATCGCTGCCAGCCTTATCGGGCAGATACTGGTTGAAGAATCAGTACTGGGCTGGGAAGAGCTGGAGCTTGAGGTTGTGCGCGACGCCAAAAACCAGATGATAACGGTATGTTTTATAGAAAACGTGGATGCCATGGGTGTTCATACCGGCGATTCCTACTGCACGGCACCAATGCTGACTATAACGCCAGAGCTGCAAAAGCGCCTTCAGGAATACTCGTACAAGATTGTAGAGGGGATTGAGGTTATAGGTGGCACCAACGTTCAGTTTGCCCACGACCCGGTATCGGATCGAGTTGTTGTTATCGAGATCAATCCCAGAACATCGCGCTCATCGGCACTGGCTTCAAAGGCGACGGGATTTCCCATCGCTCTGATATCAGCCAAGCTGGCAGGCGGGCTGACCATGGACGAGATTCCCTACTGGCGCGATGGAACGCTTGAGAAATACACCCCTTCCGGCGATTACGTTGTGGTCAAGTTTGCCCGCTGGGGATTTGAGAAGTTCAAGGGGGCTGAGGATAAGCTGGGCACACAGATGCGCGCCGTAGGTGAGGTGATGAGCATTGGCAAAAACTATAAAGAGGCGATGCAAAAGGCCATCCGCTCATTGGAAAATGGCCGTCCTGGCCTTGGATTTGCCAAGGATTTTAATGAGAAAACGCTTGATGAGCTGATGGTCCTGCTCAAGGAGCCCACAAGTGAGCGCCAGTTCATACTTTACGAGGCATTGCGCAAGGGTGCTGACGTTGATGGATTGTTCAAGCTGACCCATATCAAGCACTGGTTTATTAACCAGATGAAAGAGTTGGTTGAAGTTGAGGAGGAAGTACTTAAGTACAAGGGCTTGCGACTTCCAGATGACCTGTTAATTAAAGCCAAGAAAGACGGCTTTGCCGACAAATATCTGGCTAAGATTCTTGGTGTGCCAGAAAAGCAGATTCGCGAGCAGCGTATTAGCGCTGGACTGACCGAAGCGTGGGAGGCAGTGCGGGTTTCCGGTGTGGAAAATGCCGCTTACTACTATTCAACGTATAATGCGCCTGACAAGACGACGGTGACGGGCAACAAGAAGGTGATGGTACTGGGTGGAGGCCCCAATCGCATTGGCCAGGGCATTGAGTTTGACTATTGCTGTGTGCACGCCGCCTTTACACTGCGCGATATGGGTTATGAGACCATCATGGTTAACTGCAATCCTGAGACTGTATCGACCGACTACGATACATCGGATAAACTCTACTTTGAGCCACTCACGGTCGAAGACGTGTTGAGTATCTATCACAAAGAAAAACCTATAGGCGTCATCGCCCAATTCGGCGGACAGACGCCACTCAATCTGGCCAGAGAGCTTGAAGAGGCTGGCGTCAACATTCTGGGTACGTCGCCGGAAACTATCGATTTCGCTGAGGACAGGGACCGCTTCCGCCAGAAGATGGAAGCGCTGGGCATTCCCATGCCTAAGTCCGGAATGGCGATCAATATCAAAGAGGCGATTGAGGTCGCAAACGGCATAGGTTATCCGCTGATGGTGCGCCCGTCGTACGTGCTGGGTGGACGTGGCATGGAGGTGGTTTATGACCAGGATATGCTGGGCCAATACATGGCGGCTGCGGTGGGAGTTACGCCGGACAGGCCCATACTCATCGACAAGTTCCTGGAAGACGCTATCGAAGCAGAGGCAGATGCCATTGCAGACGGCAAGACGGCCTACGTCCCTGCGGTAATGGAGCATATTGAGCTTGCCGGTGTTCACTCCGGTGATTCGGCCTGCGTTATCCCGCCGATAAGCTTGCCGCAGAAACATATTGATACGATTAACGAATATACAAAGAAAATCGCCAATGATCTCAACGTGGTCGGTTTGATGAATATGCAGTATGCCATCGCTGACGACAAGGTTTATGTGCTGGAGGCAAATCCAAGGGCATCGCGTACGGTGCCGCTGGTATCTAAAGTTTGTAATGTTTCCATGGCTAGAATAGCCACACAGCTTATACTGGGCACTGACCTTTCTACTATAGACACTACGCCCAAAAAGATACCGCACTACGGGGTCAAGGAATCGGTGTTCCCCTTCTCCATGTTCCCCGAGGTCGATCCGATTCTGGGGCCTGAAATGCGATCTACCGGTGAAGTGCTGGGCATAGCAGAGTCGTTTGGTATGGCCTTTTACAAGGCTCAGGAAGCGGCAAAGGCTCATTTGCCAACAAGCGGCACGGTGCTGGTAACGGTGGCAGGTAAACAGACGCCGATATTGCCCGATACGGTAAAACAGCTTGCGGCTATGGGATTTAAGATACTGGCAACAGAGGGAACGCATAAGTTTTTGACCGAGCAGGGCATCAAGTCCGAGCAAGTCCTCAAGATGCACGAGGGCAGGCCCAACGTTGGCGATGCCATTAAAAACGGCGAAGTGCAGCTGGTTATAAACACACCCAGCGGTAAGATGAGCCAGCATGATGATTCATACATACGCAAGGCGGCAATTAAATACAAAGTGCCGTATATAACTACGCTTGCAGCAGCAGCAGCGGCGACCAAGGGCATAGCCGCTTTCAGACAGGGCAAGGATGAGGTAACATCGCTGCAGGAGCATCACAAGGCGATAAAATAGATAAAGGGTATTTTGCATGAAGCAGGTTGTGGCCAGGGTTTTATCGAATAAGAAGCTTTCGTCCGGATGTTACGTTATGTGGCTTGAGGTTCCGGAAGTGGCCTTGATGGTGAAACCGGGCCAGTTTGTTATGGTGTTATGCAGGGGAGAGGGTCAAACCTCTCCTTTGCTCAGGCGTCCGCTCAGTGTTCATCGTATAGACGGGGACAGGCTGGCTCTGCTGTACGCCGCTGTTGGGCAGGGCACGGGGTGGCTGGCAGGTCGTAAGACAGGCGGTCAGGTAGACGTTTTAGGCCCGTTGGGCAATGGTTTTACCATAGACGCGGGTGCGAAAAAGCTGCTGCTGGTTGGTGGTGGAGCGATGGGAATTGCGCCTATGATAGCTTTTGCTGATGAGGCTGTAGATAAGGGACTAGAGGTCACTGTTTTGCAGGGCGTAAGGAATGCCGACCTGCTGTATCCGCAAGACGAATTACCAAGTAGCGTCACGTTTGAAGCGGCAACCGAAGATGGTTCCGTAGGGCGCAAGGAATTTGTAACTGGCGCGATTGCTGAACTGTCGCCAGATCATGACCGCATATACGCCTGCGGGCCGATTCCCATGTATCAGGCCATCGCTGGCAATACATTGATACTGAGTAGTAAGCCGACGCAGGTATGCCTTGAACAGATGATGGCCTGTGGCTGGGGCGTGTGTTACGGCTGCACCATCAAGACGCAAAACGGGCTTGCCAAGGTTTGTCAGGACGGGCCTGTATTCGATATAAACGATGTGGTGTGGGATAGCGTGGTTGATCCGCGGATTGGCCGGGTTTAGGCTTATAGTATCGCGCTGCCTATTTAGATTTACGTTTTTTCTGGCGCTGACCAACGTATAAACCGGATGCACTCAGGAAACCGAGAAGCCCGAAGCTCCAGCCAATATCTTCAGCTGACGCTGCGACTGCCGAGGCACCACAGCCGCCCCCACCGCTTGATGTAAAAGACAAGCTGATAGAATCACTCGCGTTTCCGGCATGGTCCACTGCTCGAACATTAAAGGTATAGCTACCACTGCCAAGGATTCTGCCGGAGGCATGAGTGGTTCTATTTCCTACGCTGGTCCATTGCCCGTCCTGCCACCTGTTCCCTTGCTTGGAGTCTAGCCTGACTTCATATCCTGCTATTCCCGATGTGGCGTCAGTAGCGGCATCCCAGGCGAAGGCTGGGGGATTGTCGGTAGCAGATGTTGTTTTCGTCAGGGATGTGGGTATTGTCGGGGCTGTTGCATCAAATATAAAGCTATCAGTACCTATTAACGATGCACTTCCTGCACCATCTATAACTTTGGCTTTAATAGTGTAATTCCCATCAACAAGCATCGGCATTGCATATGACCATTGAGATGTTCCGGAGGCATTATTCCAAGTTACTTCCGTCTGCCAACTGGTATCATCCCAATAAGTACTGTCTGTTTCTTTTGAATCTGCACTTGAACATCATTTAAATCGGAACCTGATGCTGTACCACTTATATGCACAAGAGTGTGTATATAAGATTTTACGTATTCCGGTATGTCATCAATTACAACGGTTGGATCACCAGCAGCGGCATAAGCAGGAGTTATCATAATGGGTTGAAAAAGGCCGCATAGCGCAAATACCAGTAAACCCAGAAGTAAGTTTTTTGCAATTCTCACTACGAATTCCCCCAAATACATAGCGCTAAGTGTTTATGTGTGTCTAAAGCAACATATCACATCTAATATGTATCACTAATGAAGGGCGCAGGCAGGGTCAAACAGTATCACTTTTGTGAACGGGTTGGCTCATATTTGGAAGGGGGGGAGATCATTAACGGATCAGGGGAGAGGATATCTGGGCAAAAAGAGGTTTGCCTTTTATGTGCTGATACTACAGTATGGGGCTGACCTCTATGGTCTGTTCACGGGCAGAACCTACCGAGATCAGGTTTATGGGGCAGCCCAGCAGTTCCTCTATCTTTTTGGCGTATGCCTTTGCTTCGGCGGGAAGGTCTTCATACCGCTTGATGTTCGTAATATCGCAGTTCCAGCCCGGCATTTCTATATAAACAGGCTCGCATTTCTCCAGCAGGCCGGGCAGTGAAGGCGGGCGTGTGTAGGTAACATCCCCTACCTTGTAGGCGGTGCAAATCTTTATGGATTCAAACGTATCCAGAATATCCAGACGGGTAAGGGCGGCGTGGTTGAAACCGTTTATTTGCGCACTATATCGGCTTATGACTGCGTCAAACCAGCCGCAACGGCGAGGCCGCTTAGTATTGGTTCCGTACTCATTTCCCCTCTCGCGGAGAGTGTTGCCCGGTTCTTCGTGCGATTCGGTGGGCATGGGGCCGGCCCCTACGCGGGTGGTATAGGCCTTGAAAATGCCCAGGATATGGTCGATTCGCAAGGGACTAAGGCCAAGGCCGGTGCAGGCTCCACCGATCATAGGAGATGATGATGTAACGAATGGATATGTTCCATGGTCGATGTCCAGCAGTGCGCCCTGCGCTCCCTCCAGCATGACCAGTTCTCCTGCATCCAGTGCATCGATTACCATACTATCGACTTCGCGAACAAACGGAGCAATGCGCTGCCCGAAGTCGCAGTATTGCTTGTATACTTCATCAAAGCTTAAGGGCTTATCACCATAAACCTTGGTTATAATATCGTTTTTGAGTTTGAGTACCGGTTCCAGTCTTGAGCGTAGCACATCTTTATCCAGCAAATCGCCCACGCGTATTCCCAGACGTGATACTTTATCCACATACATGGGGCCAATTCCCCTGCGCGTGGTGCCTATTGCATTGGCGCCTTTTGCCTCTTCTTCCAGTCCATCGAGAATATAGTGGTAGGGCATGATAACATGCGCTTTATCGCTGATGTAGAGATTGGATGGATGGATATCGCTTTCCTTAAGCATGGCAAGCTCTTCAAAAAAAGCGGTTAGATCAATTGCAAGCCCGTTGCCCAGTACGCAGGTTGCCTTGGTATGAAAGATGCCGGAGGGAATAAGACGCAATTTGAACGTACCTTGTGGATTTACAACGGTATGTCCGGCATTACTCCCGCCACCAAAACGGGCTACTATATTTGCTTTTTCGGCAAGCAGGTCGACGATTTTACCTTTGCCCTCGTCTCCCCATTGTGCTCCGATAACTGCTATTACTGGCATAATTTTCCCTCAGATAATATGTTGTTGAATGTACATTGGGCATGGGTTCTATTTTTGCCCTCAGGAAGTATATCAGGTTGGACGCTATTTGTGAAGTGATGTATAACAATCGACTAAACAAAATGGCGGAGAGGGTGGGATTCGAACCCACGGTTGCCTTGCAGCAACACACGCTTTCCAGGCGTGCCTGATCGACCGCTCCAGCACCTCTCCCTGGTTGTCTATTCGATTGTTATTAGCTATACTTTAACTTATTAGATTATAAGATTAACTGGCTGTAAATGAAAGGGTTTTTTAAAAAAACAAATGGCGGAGAGGGTGGGATTCGAACCCACGGTTGCTTGACAGCAACACCGCTTTTCGAGAGCGGCACCATCGACCTCTCGGACACCTCTCCGGCATTTAAAATTATAGCATAGTTTGAGATCAAGGCAAGGCAGGTAAAATGAATTCAATAACTATTAGCATGGACCCGAGAATTACGGAGCTGTTTGGGCGTTACCCTCTGGAGTGGCACGGGATTATGGTGGTTCTGGGATTGCTTGGTGGACTTGCTTTAACATTATATCTGGCAAAAAAAACCGGGCTTGCGGTTCAGCTTGCCAGGGAAGATGCAATCAGTAAAGGCCAGAATCCCGATAAAGTCGGTAATGGAATCGAGATACTTGCCGGGCCCATCATTGCTGCTATGATTGGGGGCATTGTTTTCTCACGGGTGTTCCATGTTGTTGACCAGTGGGAGATATATTCAGGAGATATTAAGGCTATATTTAGTATATGGCAGGGCTCCAGTATTGTGGGAGTCGTTGTTGGCGCAGCTATTGGTGGGATGATATATGCAAGAATAGCCGGGTGGAGCTGGACGAAGCTGGTTAGAATCGCTGACATTGCTGCTCCAGGCTCGATTTTGGGCATGGCTATTGGCAGAATCGGCTGTTTTATAAACGGTGATGCATGGGGCACCGCGACCGGGTTACCATGGGGGCTTATGTACACTCATTCTAATCGGCAGATTCAAGAGTCGGCCAGTTATGTAGGACATCCGACACCGGTATATGAGTTTATATGGGATATGCTGGTGCTTGCCGTGCTTCTGGTTTTCCGCAAAAAACTGCGGCCAGCGGGTGTTTCCTACATGCTGTATTTGTCTATGTACTCGCTGGGGCGCTTTATGATTACATTCCTGCGGGTAAACGATCCATACCTGGGATCACTAAAGCAGGCGCAGGTAGCTACGCTGGTGATAATGTTGGTATGCGTTCCGATACTTATTTATTTGGTTATGCATAAAGAGCAGCATAAGGATTATAAGTAAACCGGGATTAATCCCGGCGCAGTAGCGTGTTCCACAATCCGCGTTTTTTGGGGGAAGCGTTTGTTTCTGATGTGCTCGTTTCTTCTTTACCAACAAGCTCTTCCTGTCCGGGCAGGCGCACGTAGATGGCCTGTGCTATGTCATCATCTGCTGCAAACTGGCTGTGGCGAACCTCGAAAACGTATGAGGGGAAACTTTGAACCAGTTTGATCGGCTCACCCGGCAGCACTCCCATAGACATGAGCTTTTGCAGTTGGCCCGTCTCCGGCGCATGTATATAGGCAACTTTGCCATGTTGTCCGCTTGAGAGTTGTGAAAGCGGATATACCACTTTTTGAGCCTGGGTTTTTTGCTGTTTGCAGCAATTACCGGCAGGTATAGCTTTACCGTGCGGGCAGACCTTGGGGTGCCCCAGCAGGATGCATATGCTTTCGTCCAGCCCGCGGTCGAGCAGATGTTCAAACTTGCAGGCTTTATCATGCAGTAGCATATCGCTGGTTCCTAGTACATCGTAAAGCAGGCGTTCGGCTAGTCTGTGCCGGCGAATAACGCTTTTTGCCTCGGGCAGGCCTTTTTTAGTTAGCGACACCTTGTTATCGGCAACCGATACGTATCCTTCATCAAGCAGTTTATCCAATATAGGCTTGTTATCTGCAAGTTCCTCTACGGAGGGAAGACTTTTCTTTTCTTTCTGGCGAATCCACAGGGTTTCCAGAAGTTCTTCTGTATTTTCTTCAAGTTGCATTTTTACTTTTCCTCCGGCCCTTAAATAGTCTACGTATAATTTTAACCAGTCGCGGTTCTTTGGGTTCCTCATAGCCGCAGTTGGGACATTTTACCATGTTGCAGCCACGGGAAACCGGACATCCCTTGCAGGATGCTTGAGCGTCGTCTTCAGCAAATTCAAATCCGCATAGTGCACATTTCATAGTTTAATCCCCAGTGCATTCAAGATTGTATTAAGCAAGAATCCCACAAAGAAGGCAAAGGGGAATACAAACGCGGTTATGGCCAGCGCCACCTTTTTGCCTCTTTCTTTTATCATGACCAGGAATTGGGCTATGCAGGGAACGAACAAGGTGAGTGTAACCGCCGCCACTACCAGCGGCACTCCGGCAATTAATCCGTCTTCGACCATTGTATACAGTCCGGCAGCACCGAAGTCACGTCTGAAAAAGCCTATCAGGAAAACCTCTGATGTTTCATTGGGCAGGCCGATGCCTCTGACTATAGGCTCCAGCCCTTTGATCACGTAATCGAAGACGCCGGTTAGATCACCCAGCCACAGGACAAAACTGGCCAGCACGAAAAAGGGCACAACCTCTTTTAAATACCACTGCAGCCGGGCATAGGTTTTGGCCAGTACATTGGAGAGTCTGGGTAGCCTTAGAGGCGGGATTTCCATGTAAAAATTGGTTTTTTTTCCGGGTATTACCTTGGATGCAAGATAGCCTATCAGTAGCAGTACAAAAAGCATGGTAATAATCCAGATGAGAAGTGCCATCCCATTGGTGGACAGAATACCCAGGATGACCCCGAGCTGTGCCGAGCAGGGGATGGCAAGGGCCAGCAGAAGAGTAGTGATGATGCGTTCCCGCTTGGTTTCCTGCGTTCTGGTGACGATGGTTGCCATGGTGTCGCAACCCAATCCTAGAACCATAGGGATTACAGCACGGCCGGAAAGGCCGATCTTCTTGAATATTCGATCCAGCAGCATGGCCAGCCGTGGCAGGTAACCGCTGTCTTCGATAATTGAGAAAACGATAAAGAAGGTGCCCACTATCGGCAGGATTATGGCGAAGGCATAGGTAAGACCCATGGTAAAAATACCGAACTCTCCCACAAACAGATTTCTTAACCAATCGACAGGAATGAGCCATTCAAAGGCGTCCAACAGCAATGGATTGAGCCAATCTTGGAAAAGATTTTCTTCAAGCAGTCCGACAAGTGTGCCTGCTCCGAATACACCCACGAACCAGTACAGGCCTACATAGAGTACGGCGATAAGAATGGGTATGCCGGTTACCGGATGCATGGTAATGCGACTCAGTCTTTCGGCAAACCCCTTACCTATTTTTGGTTGGCTGACAACTGTTTTTGCCAGAATATCGCGCGCATGTTGCTGGCGGCTCATGGCCATTACGTAGCTGAGCTCTTGTCCATAGCCGGACTGAGCCTGCGATATTATCTCAGTAATGCGCTCGAAGTGATCGCCTTCACGGGCTTTAACCTTGTCTGCTATCTCAGTATCGCCCTGCAACAGCAGTATGGCGATGGCCTTTTTGGAAACGGCATAATTGCCCGCCAGCAGTTTTTGGATGCTGTCGATGGCCGATTCTATTGCTGCGCCGTATACGATTTGCTTTGGTGCATCTTTAAGCATATTACATCTGTATCTTTCTTATCTGACTTGTTTTTGTATCTGGTACACGTTGCTTTTCTGCCGTCGTATGTACTTCCATGGGCGCAGGAATGCCGCTAGTGCTGTTGTCAGAAACACGACGTATGCTATTACCTCAACGAGTGATGGATTGCCATTGTAACCCACGAGTGCCTTGAGGAAGGCGCCTACGGTGGATTTCTCATCGATGATATGATTGATATTCCACACATGTTCAATTCCCGTAGGTATGAGACCGGCCTCGTGGAATTCATGGATACCGTGAGCCAGAAGCCCTGCCGCAAATACGATCAGCAGCAATCCGGTTACGTTAAAGATGGTTTTAAGGTTGAGCCTGGCGCTTCCGCGATAGAAAGCGTATCCTATAGCAATGGCAATGGCCAGTCCGATAAGTCCGCCTATAAGTGAGGACTCGGTTGATTCTGAAACCCGTGTTGAGGCAAACAGGAACAGCGCCGTTTCAATTCCTTCTCGTACTACAACCACAAAGGCTAGTATGACAAGGGCTTTTATCGAGTTATTACCAAGTGCCGAATCGATTTGAGAATGCAGATGAGCTTTAATACCCGCCGCCTGTTTGCGCATCCAGAATATCATCCAGGTGAGCACGCCCACGGCTACGAACATGGCGATTCCCTCGAATATCTCCTCGCCTTTGCCGCTGAATTCACCAGCTGTCCAGAAAATGATCCCGCCGACAATCATGCTTACAGCAACTGCCAGCGCAACGCCGATCCATACTGGCTTGAAGGCTTGCCTGTTTCCGGTTTTGGCCAGATAAGCCAGAATTATGCCTATTATTAATGCTGCTTCCAGCCCTTCCCGCAGCGTTATTAACATTGATGCAATCATTGTTTGGTTCTCCTTATTTAAATGCTTCTTCAATTTTTATTTTCAGGTTATCGATACCGTGGCTTCGTGTGGCCACTGTGCTGACTACAGGTATCCCCAGTTGGCTTTCCAGTTCGTTAATATCAATTTCTATTCCGGCAGCTTCGGTTTCGTCCATCATGTTGAGCACCAGAAGCGTATTTAGTTCCGCCTCAATAAGCTGCATTGTAAAGGGCAGCATACGTCCCAGATTTTTGCCGTCTACCACATGCATAACCAGATTGGGTTTTTCCTCAAGCAGAATTGATCTGGCTACGCGCTCTTCCTCCGTAATAGGTAGCAGGGAGTACATGCCGGGGGTGTCAACAATCTCCATTTCTATGTCAGCGATTTTGATTTTTCCTCTGGACATGGTCACGGTTGTGCCCGGGTAGTTCGAGATAGTGGCGTGGCGGCCGGTCAGCCGGTTGAAAATGACGCTCTTTCCGACGTTTGGCGTCCCGACTATGGCTACCTTTGCGATGCCCGTATTATCGGAAAGTTCATCTTCGGTGTGGCATGAACCGGCGCTTTTTCCTCTGTTTAGAATTTTTGGTAGGATATTAATTTTCATTGCGTTTCTGCTCATTTCAATCGTGCTTAATGATAATAAGAATCATTTGCATTAATATGTACGAAAAATAAAGTAGACATCCTTTTTATATAAATCCAGTTTCCTCAGGTCTTTTTGCAGGAGGGGCAATATCCCTCTATATGAAGGTCACAGCCTGTTACTTCAAAATCGTGCTCAAGCCCTATTTTCTTTGCTATCTTGCTTATCTGCTCCAGATCGAACTCAACCACCTGCCCGCACCCAGCGCATAGTAAATGATGATGATCTGATTTGGGCTTTACCTCGTAGTGGTGGTGCTCTTCAATAAAGTGTCTTTCCGTTATCACGCCCATTTCTTTAAATAGCCTCAGGGTGCGGTAGACGGTGGACAAGCTTATGTGCGGCTCTTGCAGCTTGGCACGCCTGAATAGTTCATCTGCATCCAGGTGCCCGTCGGCCTTATTGAGTATTTCCAGCAGAAGCTTGCGCTGACTGGTATTCCTCTTGACGGGTAACTTGTCTGTTTTTGTGTCGTTACTTTGCATAACCTGTCTTTAAAACCTTATTGCAAATAATTCCTATTAGCAATAATAACAGGTTGAGCTCTAGTAGTCAAGGAGGGTTGTCATTATCAAAACATTATCTGCTTTTGCGAGTGAGGCGCGCAGTTTGCTTACTTTTGCTTGCCTTTGCCTTTTTGTTTTATTGAGGGCCTTTTTGGTTCGCGATCAGATCTATAGTCGGGGGCCATTATGTGGAACATATTGCTGAGGGAGGTGTCCATCATGCGTGAGCTAAGCCGGTCTTCAAGCTCTTCGAGATCGAGTACGGTAGTAAATACTGTAGGTAGTTTATCATTGTAGCGATAGTTTATAACCTGGTACAGCTTTTCCTGCGCCCATGGTGTGCTGGTCTGGGCGCCGATATCGTCCAGAACTAAAAGTGGCGCCTTTTTTACTCTTTCGAACAGGCTGTCATAGGTGATCTTACTGCCGGGATCGAAGGTGAATCGCAGATGATCCAGGAATTCAGGCACTATCTGAAACTCGACTGGATGTCCGGACTGTAATCTATAGTTGGCAATGGCAGCAGCGAGGTGGGTTTTTCCGCAGCCGTGGGTTCCCACTAAAATCTGCCAACCCTCAGGCTTTTGCGCATAATTATGAGCTCTCCTGAAAGCTAATTCTATGTTTTGTCTCTGATCGGATGGCAGATCCAGGCGTTGTGAATCAAAATTATCGAACGTCATAGTTTTAAGCAGGGAGAGTTCGAGAGGGCTTATGTTGGTCATTAACGGATGCTGACTTTCTCCTACCAGGAACACTTGTGACAAAGTTACATCGGTTAGTCTGGTGCGTAGTCTTTCCGGCAGTTCTTCCGGCATAAGGTTGGTGGTAAATATAGTGGGCAGTTTGGAGTTAAAACGATTGTTTACTATTTGAAACAGTTTTTCCTGTGCCCAGGCCGTACTGCTCTGCGTGCCCAGATCGTCCAGTATCAATAGTGGAGCATTTAATACCTGATTAAAAAGTTCGTCGTATGATATCTCACTGCCGGGGCTGAAGGTCGAACGCAGGTGGTCAAGTAGGTCTGGAACTACGATGAAAAGCGCGGGTTGTCCTGCCTTTATCAGGTTGTTGGCCACGGATGCAGCCAGATGTGTTTTGCCGCTACCGCTGCTGCCGGTGAGTACCAGCCAGCCATCAGGTTTTTTGGCGAAGGCTTTTGTAGCTGCCAGCGCTTTTTTGAACAGCTCCTGGTTTTTGGGATCGCTGCTGCGACCCGTTTCTATAAGTGTTTCAAATGTGAGATGAGTCAGTGGTCCCAAGTTGCTGTAGCGTTCAAGCCTGGCCTGCCTGCCGGCACTCATTTCCTGCTGTTTGCACTCGCAGGGGAACAGCTTGCCGAAATTGATGTCGCCATAGGGCACATCATAGCTCAGCCAACCCTGATCTTTACATTTTTCGCAAGAATACTCTATGTCCTCATCATCAGCGTTGGTAGAGGTGGGAGTATTTGCTTTTGAAATACTTGTCTTTTTTAGAATTTTGTCCAGTTTTTCCATCGTCCTTGCCTTCCGCTGTCCAGCGTTCCAGTATGCTGGCGATGTATCTCCATTTGCGTATATTGAGGCTAACAGCTTCTTTGATAGCTTCTTCGATCCAGGCCGGGGGATACATATCCTCCGCTTCCTTGAGTTCCTCAGCTATCATTGGCGTTAGAATGCCCACATTTTGTTCGTACAGGTCGAATATATTGGGACGCTGCACAGGGATTTCTGCATTATCTTTTTTTGGCATATGTCCTATGCTTATTTGACCGCTCGTAATTTTAGCGGCTGCCTCCCTGTTTTCTAACGTATTTAGCAGGTAAATAGCGTCTTTTTCAAATTTGAGATGAAGTAAAATTCCGCGAGTCGCTGCCAGTTTTAGCCCTCGTTGCAAGGTTGCCTCGTCTTTCGGTCCCGCCTTGAGTAGTTCCTGAAAGGTTATGTATTTGGGATAGCCTTTTTTGGGAATCAGCAGACGTATAGCTTGAAGCGTGGCCTTGAGTTCATCAATGTCGCTGATATGGGGCATGACGGAGCTGAAAAACGCGCTTGGTATTGAACTGTAGCGCATGTTGTCGGCAAATCCGTCGAATTTAGTCATAACGCTGCGGCCTATCCTTAGTGGAATTTTCAAATTTGGTCAATGTTTTCTTAAAGTAAAGCGATACTTTGCCCGTGGGACCGTTTCTGTGCTTGGCTATTATTAGATCGGCCTTGCCTTCCGGATATTGCTCGGTAGATCTCATCTCCCATTCCTCTTTTGTGGTATAGAACTCTTCCCTGTAGATGAACATAACCACATCGGCGTCCTGCTCGATACCACCACTTTCTCTGAGATCGGCGAGCTGTGGTATTTTGGGTGTTCTGGACTCCACGGCGCGGCTCAACTGCGAGAGTGCCAGCACCGGGATGCTCAAATCACGTGCAATGGCCTTGAGCGATCGTGATATCTCACTCATTTCTTGTACCAGATTGGAAGAGCGTCCGCTTGAGCGGACTAGTTGCAGGTAATCGACAACCAGAAGGTCGATGCCGTGCTCGTTTTGAAGCCGTTTTGCTTTGTGCCTTATCTCCGATGTGGAAGGGAAAGGCGAATCGTCGATAAATATCTGAGCCTCGGAAAGCTTGCCGGTGGCATCCATGATCTTTCTTTCCTCTTTTGCATTGTGCTGGCCCAGCCGTATGCGCTTGGAGTCTATGCCGGCCTCCGAGGCCAGGAAACGGTGCACCAGTTGTTCCATAGACATCTCAAGGCTGAATATGGCAACTTTGGCGTGTTGGTCTACAGCTGCGTTTCGTGCGATGTTAAGCGCCAGACTACTCTTACCCATACTTGGTCTGGCACCCAGTACCACCATATCGGATCGCTGCATGCCTCCCAGCACACTGTCTATATCGGTAAATCCGGTCATCACAGAATGTAGTTGGCCGTCCTTGCCATCCTTGGCATCCTGTTCGTTTTCCTCAAAGTAGTCGTGCAAAAGGTTTTTGATGGGTACGAAATCACGGGGGGATTCGCTGCCGCGCAGGCGGAACAGAATATCCTCCGCCCTGTTCATGGATTCGTCGACGTCCGGTGCTGCCTCGTAACCGATTGTTGAGATTCTTTCGGCGGCATCAATCAAGTGGCGCATCATTGATAGTCGGTTAACAATCTGGGCGTAGTATTCGATATGCACCGATGTGGGCACCTGTGAAACCAGATGGCTCAGATATGCTGCGCCACCCAGCGCCTCAAGTTTGCCCTCGCGCGCCAGTTCTTGGGCCACCGTTATCTGATTGATGGCCTCATTACGTTCGTGCAGATCAAGGCATGACTGAAAGGCCCAGCGGTTTTTATCCCTGAAAAAGTCACCTGAACTGAGCATTACAGCGACTTTATGCATGGACTCGCTGTCTATTAGCAGCGACCCTATTACCGCTTCCTCTGCGTCGACGTCATTGGGGGGCAACCTGTCGTTGTTCATGTTTTAATTATTCCCCGGTTACCGTTAGCTTTACCTTTGCAATAATGTCTTTGGAAAATTGTATGCTGATTTCATAATCGCCCAGCTTTTTAATTGTCTGTGCAATTTCGATTTTACGTTTATCGATATCGTGCCCGGTTAGCTTGGTAAGTTCTTTGGCAATATGGGCCGTGGTGATAGAGCCGTAAACCTTGTCGTCGGTGCCCACCTTGACCTTCAGGGTTAAATCCAGCTTAGCGATCTGATCGGCCAACTCCTGAAGTTCACTATCACTGCGCTGCTGGCGCTTGGATTCGGCCTGAGAGCGGGCCTCCAGTTTTTTAAGCTCGGCAGGTGTGGCAGCAACAGCCAGTTGCCTTCGAATTAGATAGTTTTTGGCATATCCGTCGGCCACATCTTTGACCTGACCGGCTTTACCTACATTGTCTACATCTTGGATAAATATAACTTTCATGGCGGCTATTATACCTCCTTTTCGCTAAAAATTTAAAGGTCTTTCTTCCTCTTTTTTAAACAGTCGTTTTATTTTTACGCAGATGGTAACTACGAGTAAAGTTGGCATAAGTAGTATCAAGGAGATGACCATCAGCAGGTTCAAAAATGAGCAGTACAAAATGTTGCCGGTCATTTCAAAAAAATAGGCCAGTTGCCTTCTAATGGATTTAAACATGTCTCTTTTACGCTCCAAAAAACGATGTTGACTTTGAGGGGCTTGGTCAAGCACAATAGTAACACAAAACACTTGTGTTGTGGAGTAAATAATGCTGGTCAGAAGATACCGCCGTTCTGCTCTGTGGGAGCCTGAGCAGCAGCAGGTAACAAGCAAAATCCTGAATGCAGTAGCGGGAATCGTATCGGTGAGACTGGAGCACTGTTTTTATGTCGAGCTGACAAATCCTTTATCCAGCCAAGAGGATGGGATACTGGACTGGCTGCTCTCCGAGACATTTGAAGCTGAGAGCTTTGGTAGTCAAACCGGCCTTGCTGGTACAGTTCTGGAAGTTGGCCCCAGAGTAGAGATAGTCACACCCTGGTCCACAAACGCAGTCAAAATCTGCCACTCCTGCGGTCTTACTTCCATCAAACGTATTGAACGTTCGCGGCGCTACCAGATAAACACAATCTCCGGTGTCGAACTGAGCGCTGGTGATATCCAAAACATCTATCCGCTGCTGCATGACCGCATGACCGAATCAGCATACGTTCAACCTTTGACTACCTTTGAATCGGACAAAACCCCTGAGCCGGTAAAAATCGTTCCGCTGCTTGAAGAAGGTATATCTGCTATTGAGAAGCTGGATATGTCTTTCGATAAGGAGATTTTAGAGCATAACTACAACTATTTTGCCAACGTTATCAAGAAAAACCCCTCAGATGTGGAGCTAACGCAGCTGGATCAGGTCCAGTCGGATCACAGTCGTCATCGCAGGTTCAACGCCATCTGGCAGATAGACGGTGACACTAAAAAGCGCACCCTCATGAAAACCATCAGGGAAAACTATGAAAAGCACAAGGGCCACACGCTGGTTGCTTTTGAGGATAACTCATCGGTTATCAAAGGCCACAACGTACCAATGTTGATCTTTTCCGATCCGTCCAAACCTTCTGAAATGGTGGTCGAGAACATTGATGTGGAGATGACTGCCAAGGGTGAATCGCACAACCATCCCACAGCCATCACTTCGCCATCTGGCGCGGGCACCGGGACAGGCGGCAGGATACGCGACAACCAGACGGTGGGCAGGGGCGGCACGGCCATAGCAGGTTCAACTCTATATCTTGTGGGCAACCTGCACATCCCGGGATATGAATTGCCGTGGGAAAAGCGTAACTGGCAGCATCCGTTCCAGCTGGAAACGCCGCTTCAGATAATGCTCGGTGCGCCTAAAGGCGCCTACCGTTATGGTAACGAGTACGGCGAGCCCACCATAAGCGGCTCTACCACTGCATTTGAATACGTGCATGGCAATGGCGTAAATGCCGAGCTGTTCAGTTTTACCAAGTGTGGCATGTGGACCATGGGTGTGGGCTGGATGGACGGGCGTCATCTTCATAAATACGATCCAAAAGAAGGATATCAGATAGTACAACTTGGCGGCGATGCCTACCGTATTGGGCTGGGTGGGGCATCAGGTTCCAGTAAAACGCTGGGATCTCAGGCAGCGGAACTGGACTGGAACTCGGTGCAGCGCGCCAACGCCGAGATGGAAAAGGTATATGACCGGGTGATTCAGGCCTGCATTATGATGGGCGATAACAATCCCATTAAGTCGATTCACGATTTGGGTGCCGGTGGAGATTCCAACGCGGTTACCGAACTGATCTACCCTGCTGGCGGCAAGATATACCTGCGTCGTATTCCCTGCGGCGACAAGACGATGTCTGTTATGGAGCTGTGGTGCAACGAATCACAGGAACGCGTGGTGTTGCTGGTGAGCAAGGAAGAATTGCCTGTACTTGAGCGTATCGCTGAGCGTGAGAAATGCCCCATAGCCGTTATCGGCGAGATCACTGGTGATGGCAAGCAACTGATAGTTGATGAAGATGCACCCGCCGATGCGCCGGAACATGTTAAACATCCGGTTAACCTGAACCTCGATTTTGTGCTGGGCAAGATTCCGCAGATGGTTATGAAAGACGAAAGCGTACAGCGCAAACTGAACTCGCTTGATCTGACTGTTGGTACTACGGTTAAGGACGCTCTTGATCGAGTTTTACGATTGCTCAAGGTATCGTCCAAGAGTTTTTTGGTCAACCACGTTGATCGTTCGGTTACGGGTTTGATCGCACGCCAACAGTGCGCCGGGCCATTGCAGCTTCCGGTTGCGGACGTGGCGGTAACAGCCGACAGCTATTTTGCCAACACGGGCCGCTGCTGGGCGCTAGGCGATCAGCCGATTAAATGGATTGTTGATTCCGAGGCATCGGTGCGTATGGCCGTGGGGGAGGCACTGACAAACCTTGTTTGGGCACAGATTGTGGAGTTTGAGGGTATCAGCCTGCTGGGTAACTGGGGCGTGGCCGCCTCGGAGCCGGGCGAGGGAGATCGCCTGTATCGCGCCAATGAATCACTCGATATCATGCTTGACCAGCTTGGTATTTCTATCAACGGTGGTAAGGATTCCATGAGCATGGCCGCTAAAGTCGAAAAAGACGGGGCAGATGGCATTGCCAAGGCCCCCGGCACGCTGGTAATCACTGCATACGCATCGTGTAAAGACATAACCAAAACTATAACGCCTGATATCAAGCGTCCGGGACAAAGCAAGCTGATGTTCATCGATCTGTCTGGTGGTAAGAGCAGAACAGGTGGCTCTGCGCTGGCGCAGGTTTACAATCAGGTAGGTGATCAGTCGCCAAACGTTGATGATCCGCAGACGCTAAAGGCAGGATTTGAGGCTGTGCAGGCTATGATCGCAGATGAGCTGATCCTTGCCGGACACGACGTATCCGATGGCGGGCTGATAACGTGTCTTGCCGAGATGGCCTTTGCCGGAAACTGTGGTCTTGATATCAAACTGGACTTCAAATCTGATGTCAGTGCAATCGATTATCTGTTTGCTGAAGAACTTGGTTTGATAGTCGAATATGCGCCGGAGAATGAAGATAGCATCAAGGCTGTGTTGAAGAATCGCGGTTTAATCGAAAGCAGCTATACCATTGGCAGTACAACGGTCGAAAAGCATATAAACGTAGTATACGATGGGAATAGCGTCCTTTCTGAGGACATGCGTAAGCTACGCTCTATCTGGCAGGAGACTTCGTATCAGATAGAAAAGTTGCAGTCCAATCCCATATGTGCTGAGAGCGAATTTAAGACTGGTTATGATCGTTCCGGCCTTAACTTTAACCTCAGTTTTATATTGGAGCCTACGCCTCAAGCCCATCTTAAATCAGCTACCAAACCAAAGATAGCTATCCTTCGCGAGGAGGGCGTGAACGGCGATCGCGAGATGGCCGGTGCTTTCTACGCCGCTGGTTTTGAGCCGTGGGACGTGACCATGACCGATCTGGCCCAAGGGCGAATAGGTTTGGATCAGTTTAGGGGTATTGCCTTTTGCGGTGGTTTCGCCTACGCTGATGTGCTGGATTCGGGCAGAGGCTGGGCGGCGGGCGTGCTTTTCAACGATAAAGTTAAACGTCAGTTTGATGCCTTCTATCAGCGACAGGATACGTTTTCGCTGGGTGTGTGCAACGGCTGCCAGGTGATGGCCTTTTTGGGCTGGGTGCCGTGGCAGGGTCTGGATATCAAGCAGCAGCCACGCTTCGTGCTAAACCAGTCCGAGATGTTCGAATCACGCTTTGTTGCGGTACAAATACAGAAGAATCCGGCCATCATGCTGGAAGGTATGGAGGGATCTGTGCTTGGTGTTGCCGTGGCTCACGGTGAGGGACGATTCTATTGCACCGACGAGTCGCTCGTGCAAGAAATCGAGAGCCAGAATCTTGCACCACTGCGTTATGTCGATGATAGTGGCCTGATAACCGAAACATACCCCGCCAATCCCAACGGATCGCAGCAGGGCATCAGTTCGCTGTGTTCTCCGGACGGACGTCATCTGGCGGTCATGCCTCATCCGGAACGCTTCTTCTTACCGTGGCAGTGGCACTACTGGCCTAAAGCATGGTCTAAAATCGAAGTTTCGCCGTGGTTGCGCATGTTCCAGAACGCGCGCCAGTGGTGTGAAAAGTAGCGTGGGGAGAAAAGGAAAGGCCGGTTATCTCTAACCGGCCAGAAGTTCCATTACGATAGTATTGACCTCTTTGCCATCGGCTTTGCCTGAAACCTGAGCCATTATCTTGCCCATGACCTTGCCCTTGTCCTGCGGGCCGGTGGCTCCTGTCTCAGCAATCGCCTGATTGATAATGGCCACAACCTCGTCTCGTGACATTTGCTGTGGCATATACTCCATGAGTATTTCAAGCTCGGCCTCTTCTTTTTCGGCAAGCTCGGTGCGCCCGCCATCTGTAAACGCAGTGATACTTTCCTTGTGCTGTTTGACGTCGCGGGCAATGACTTTGAGCACCTCATCGTCGTTTAGCACGTCGCGTTTTTCTATCTGGGCGTTTTTGATCTTGGCTTTTACCATGCGAATGACCGACAGGCGCAGCTTGTCTTTGCTTTTCATCGCCGTTTTCATGTCATCCGTTAGTTTTTCTTCTAAAGCCATTTAAAAACCTATCAAATAAGAGAATTATTCTAAGAACTCTTGGCGCTCTTACGCCTCTTGATAGCTTCCTTCTTCTTGCGTTTTATGCTTGGTTTTTCGTAGTAACCTCTGCGGCGCGTTTCAGAAAGGATGCCTTCCTGCTGGACCTTCTTATTGAAACGTTTAAGTGCGCCCTCGAAGTTTTCGTCATCGCGGATATATACTTCGCTCACAGGTTTCACCTCCCTTCTGTTATAGGATATGGGTCACGAAACTTAAGTATAGGGTTTTGAGGCTACAATTGTCAATGAAGCGGCGTTTTGTGGGATTGGAGGGACGGGGTGTTGCCTAGGTATTTATTGCACTCTTAATCGCTTTGTTCATGAATTGATTGAACGGGAGTTGGGCTTTAAATATTTCGGTCAGCTTTTTAATCAATTCTTGTGATGTCCAGAAAGAATCATCGACACTGTGAGTCACGACATAGTGCTTGTTTTTAAGCAGGCCGATATCTGCAAAATCCTTGGGGAAATCTCTGGGGGCGGTTTTTAGCTTTTCACCATATAGTTCCGGGAAATACTTCTTGAAAGCAGCGTTATTTATTATTTCTTTATAGCTTTGAGCGTTTTCATAAATCCGGGTTCTGATTGCTTTAAGATATTTGGGCTGGGGCATATAAATGCCTCCTCCAACAAAGGACTCATTCGGTTGCAGATGAACGTAGTATCCGGCAAAGGGGCTTTTTCTGCCTCCTTTTGCGATATGCGCGCCAAAGTTTGTTTTGTATGGCAAGCCGTCTCTTGAAAACCGGGCATCTCTATAGATTCTGAATGTGCATTGGCTGGCACTTAACACGTCTATTCCCGGGTCGATACCTTTGATAATGGGAATGAGTTTGTCGACAAATCCTTCGAACTCTTTTTTGGCGCTCACATATAGCTCTTTGTTTGCATTAAACCAACTGCGGTCATTGTTCAGCGTTAGCTGGATCAGGAAGCTTATGATTGATGTGTTTAGGTCCATTTTGCCTATTCTCCCATTTTAAAACCTGAATTGGGTAGTCCACCGAAAAGTCTTTTTTGCCGCGGTTGTTCAAAATAGTTCAATCTACTGCCAGTATGTAAGTATTATCGCCGCAATGTTGAGTGCCACGAACGGATAGGCGACATTTATCCCCGTCAGTTTGAGTGACCTTCCTTCGAAAAACACCAGGTTAAGTGTGCTCATGCCTATAATTCCTATTGATACAATTGTTCCCATGATCAAGGCATCAAATGCTGTTGTTGTGTTGGCAAAGCCCAGTATATGCGCCAGCAGAAACACGGTTATGGCGGCGGGTATGATGCTGAGCATCATAGATTTATTGGCATCGGACTTGCTTATGTCCTCCTTGGTTTTGCCAACCAGTTTGAGCCAGATATTGCCGAACAGCTTTGGAGAGTACCACAGTGCCCCGATAGCCATATAGATTATGATACAAACGATGATTGCCCAGATGTTGAGGTCGTTGATCTCGATGGTCATTTTGCATACTCCTTTTATTAGAATGGAACGATTATACCTGATAACTCAAGAATTGTCTTTGGCAGTTCTGGCTTTTTCCATATTCACATAGGTTTTAGCATCGTACATGGCTATGGCTTTTGCGATCAGCTCAAGTGGCAAATCATCGACTTTTTTAAAGCGCACGCATGACCTGCCCACATCGTATCTTTTACCGGTAGCACGGTATTCTGCCTCAAACTCTCGGCTTGTTTGCTCATTCATATAGATACTGATAAGATACACCGCCATATGGTTTTTCTGAGAGGCCAGGGCGGCATACATGAGCGGTTTTTTGTTGTAGGTATCGGGATAGGTAGCTAGCGGGACCTAATAGGTGATCATTCCCCAGTTCATCACTTCTTCATAGCCCGGGGGTAAGTTATTTAGAATTACCTTACGAACGTTGTCGATCGCCTGCCTGCGTTCCTTGGGTAGCTCCGAAAGGTAATCATCTACTGTTGTAGCTTCAGATCTCATTTATTTTTCTTTCGGTTTTTACTAACCTCGTATGCCTTCTCAACCCATTTGGCGATTTCATGCCTGTCTTCCTGAATATCGGCAGGTAGTTCCCAGTAGGACATGGTGGTGGATTTGGTTTTACCCTGAGAGTAGACGAAGGGGTGGCTGCCGTACTGCTCGTAGTCAGAGCGGTTGGATTGGTCAACTTTGAAGTAGAGTTGCTCATCAGCAATGATGGCGAAGATGATGCCTTCTTTGTAGATGCCATAGCCTCCAAACATAGCCCGTGATGATATTCCGTCTATGTCTGCCAGGACTTCGGATAATACGTACTGAAGGAATTGTGCCTTTTCAGATTTATTACTCATAATTATCGCATTATACCACCACAGGCTTTGAATACAATCGTTATCAACCGGAGGTAATGGCAATAATTATGCATAGTATGCACAAACTCAGCGCTATGGGGGCCATAATCCGCTTTTCCCATTTACTGCGTGAGGCCAGGTTGGAAGCGGTGTTTAATCCAAAGAAACCGGTAAGTATCCAGACCCCATATGTTAATAGAATACTATTGTTCAGGAGCGAAAAGACGTTTGCTTTTTCCAGCACTAGGATGGATGCAAATACAAAAACGCACGCCGAGAAAACGCTGGCGATGCGCAAACGGGTGGGAAGTATTCTATACTTGCCTCCCCATGCAAGATGTCCTATTGGCAATCCTGTAGCCAGTAATAGCTGAAAACACATCAATCCAAATAATCCCGTTGATGCAATAATAGCGGCTACTTGAGCAGTCACTGTTTCCCTTTCTCGGATGCATTGATTATTGGCTGCATTATACCACTGTATGCAATGTGAACTTCAGTTACAAGCAAGAATTTGAGTTGGCGCTGTAGTTATGAGAATAGTACGGTGGTAGTTTGATGGCACCTTAGTTGCCATTATCTGTCTCTGGTATAGCTGCTCTTTGCTAGATAATTATTAAGAATCTCGGTTTTCTTATGTTTAAACTTAATATTTTGCGTGATCTTTCCGAATAAAGGGACTCCATCTCCAAGCAGGATTGGAACCCTTGTAATAATCATTTCGTCAATGAGATCTTCCTGCAAAAAGTTCTGTATTGTTCTGCCGCCATCAATATATAAATTATTATACCCTCTCTTTTTCAATCGTTTAATCAGCTCGTGTAAGTCTCCATTAACAATTTCAGCTTTACCAACCATTGTATCTGGAAGCTCGGTTAGGGTAGTACTTAATATGAAAACAGGTTTATCATATGGCCAAATGCCAAAGGTTAAAACTTTCTCAAATGTGATTCTTCCCATCACTATAGCATCGATTCTACTGTTAAACTCAGCATACCCGAAGTCACTTTTTTGGGGATTAGGTATCTGGTTAAGCCAATCCAATCCCCCGTCGCTTGTAGCAATATATCCATCTAAACTTGTAGCTATGTATACGTGATTTGTCATTGTTTCACCTTGTATAGACCCAGAAAGTAATTGCCGATATTTATTAACTCAAGTTCGACAAAATAGTCTGGCAGCTCCTTGATAAAGTCAGAATGGTAAAACATAAATCCCGAACTTTCTTCGATGTTATCAGCCTTAGAGTTGAGTTCGCTGACAATAACATAATCTGCAACTCGCGCCAATTCTTGATATACGGCAGGTCTATCCTTGTGCCTGATATGTTTTAATACAGCGGAAGCAAATACTATATCAAAATATTTATCCTTGAAAGGGATTTCTAGTCCGAATGATCTTACAAGGTTGAACTGCGGGAAGAGTTTTCTGCCTTTTTGGATAGCGGCATTGTTAATATCAACGCCGTATAACTCAAGTGAGCGATCTTTGAAGTAGTTTAGTGTGATGCCATTGTCGCAACCGAATTCAAGCAGGCGTGCTTTTTTGGGCTTCAGCGATGGATGGGCCAGAATTTTGTTGATGTAAGGAAAGAAGCCTCCGACAAAGCCAGTCTCTTGATAGAAAGCCTCGCTATTTTCGATAGAATCTACCGATGGATATGAATCAGCCCAGAAGATTTCCATATCTGCATAGTATTTATCGCTCATGATTATCGCATTATACCATCATGGGCAAGGTGGACTTTGCCAAAGTTAATGTGTAGAACACAGTTACAAAATTAGAGTTTGAACTGGTTTTATAGCTATAGGGAGAGTTTGAACATAGGTTGAGCCATTAACGGTTCTTCTCCCATATATTCCGAATAACCAACCCGATTATGATAGCTATCGCTCCAGCAGTAGTAAGATACAAACCATAAAATGATGATAGGTCTGTTGCAAAAGACACTATTAGGAGAATAACCCCCAAAATTAAAATAGTAATTCCTATTGTAAGAAACCTAAAGGAGTATCCCTTTTCCCCTTTCCAAACCTTTATTGCCACTATTATTCCTATAACAATTATTATGGCTCTAACGACCCATAGTAGCCAATCCATACTCACTCTCCTTCACTATCTTGCTCGCATTATATCACCACAGGCAAGGTAGACTTTGGCAAAGTTAGTGTGTAGAATTTCAAGCAAGCGTACAGCGGTTTTTATTTTGAATAAGGAATTGCATATATGGTCGATTATTTGAAGATAGCATTGATTACACTGGTGCCCTGGATAGAATTGAGGGCCTCCATTCCTATTGGTATCCTTGATAACGACCTTAATCCGGTAACCGTTTTTGCTATAGCTGTTATAGTAAATATCCTGCTGTTCTTCCCCATATATTTTGGACTGAAATTCGCGCATAAATATCTTATACGTTGGAAGTTCTATGAAAGAACTACAATAAGAATTAGGGAAAAGGGCGAACCCTATATTAAAAAATATGGATTTATAGGTCTGGGCATTTTTATAGGAATACCACTGCCCGGATCGGGCGTATATTCCGGCACGTTGCTTGCATGGCTGGTGGGTATGGATTGGAAGAAAGCATTTGCAGCAGCGGTTATTGGTGTGCTTATTGCCGGTTCTATAGTATTTTTACTAGCGTGGGGTCTTTCAATTGCCTTGGGTGATTTTGTAACCTGGCGCGTTACAGGGGCAGTATTTGGTTTTGTTGCGCTTTTTGTCCTGTGGCGCTGGCGCATATCGAAGAAAAAGAAACGGGCGCTGGCTTCGAAAGAACCGCAGGAAAACGGATGAGTTTGTGGTTAATCAGTTGCGCAGATATTTCATTGTCTGCTACTCAATAGGCAGTATATTTGCGCTGCCCTTTATTTTTTCCGGTTGCTCACCCGGTCTGTAGCCCAAGCCGGTTGTGTCACAATAGGCGTAGTTTTTGCCGTTTAGTCCTTTGTAATATCTCAGTGAGTAGCTTTCAGTCCAGCCGTCAACGAATTCCTGCGTTATGTGAACTCCGGCGGCCATATGCTGATCTGAAGCAAATAGTAACAGCGCTACGTCGTATCCCATCTCCTTGAGGATAGTGATAAGAAGCACCACTGTGTCTTCACAGTCACCTCCTTCGTCTATCATGGTCTCTATGGGATAGCGCGGATATTCGTCATAGCTTGTAGTTTCAGGATCGACGGTGTACGGTATATTTTGTACGAACGACATAACGAAGTCGACCGTATCGAGAAATCCCCATCCTGCCTGCTCGGCCTGCGTTTTGAAAGTGGTCGCTGTTTCCTGCAACCAGTCGTCATCCAGATCATTAACCGCATAATCGTCGTAATTTGCGCTTCTTTCTGTGCCTTTTAGGTGTTCATAAAGCGTTACCGGTATTTCGACCTCGTATGCCCATCTTCTGTCTTTGTAGTTCCACTCACACTGGACATGGTAGTTGTTTTCCTCATTGGGGGGGGGTGACGGTGTATATGGAAGCTTGCTCTAAAAGGCATGCGTTTGACAGCAGGCTGATTATCAGCGTTGCCGTAAGTATTGCCAAAGTTATGCGTTTGAGTGGTTGTTTCATCGCTGCTTCTCATTTTTGTTTTAAGTTCGGACTTTTTGTCTCTCTTAATTATGTTAACGATGAAAGGGGCGTGTTTGTTACATCCCCTTACGAATACTTTTGTCTGAGTTGAGGTTTTTCCAGCTTACCTGTAGGATTGCGCGGTACCTTGTCGAAAATCACGCGCCGTGGTCTTTTGTATCTGGGCAGGGATTCACAAAACAGGTCTATCTCGTCTTCGGTAAGTGTCTGATCCGGCTTGGGATCTATAACCGCCGCCACTATTTCGCCGAGTCTATCGTCGGGAATGCCGATCACGGCTACGTCGTAGATCTTGGGATGGCTTTCCAGCAGTTCCTCAATTTCGGCCGGGAAGATGTTTTCGCCGCCACTGTTGATGATGTCCTTTTTGCGATCAACGATGTAGATAAAGCCGTCCTCATCCATTTTGGCTATATCACCGGTGTGCAGCCATCCGCCTTTAATAGTCTCAGCCGTTTTCTGTGGATTTTTGTAATACTCCTGCAGTACGCCGGGGCCTTTTACGATCAGCTCTCCCGTCTGGCCGGTGGGGACGTCATTGTCATGTTCATCAACAATGCGCGCTTCCCACTTGTATCCGGGTTTGCCGGTTGCTCCCACCTTGTCCACGTTTTCCATTCCAAGGTGAACCACTCCCGGGCCGGTGCTTTCGGAAAGCCCGTAGTTTTCATCGTACTGCATGTCCGGGAAAAGCTCTTTCCATTGCATAACCAGGCTTGTGGGGACCTGCTGGGCACCGATGTGCATCAGGCGCCAGCTACTTAAGTCGTAATCTGCTATATTCAGATCGCCTCTTTCGATTGCTACTACGATATCGTGTGCCCATGGCACCAGCAGCCACACGATGGTGCCGCGCTCCTTGTGCACAGCTTCGAAGATATATCTGGGGCTTATTTCGGTCAGCAGTGTTGCCCGGCTTCCCGAAAGCAGGTTTCCGAACCAGTGCATCTTGGCCCCGGTGTGATACAGCGGTGGCAGCAGTATAAAGTTATCCTCACGCGTCTGCTTATGGTGCATCTGCTCGGTTACTGCGGCGTGCTCCATGTTTTTGTGTGTCAGCAGGATCGGCTTGGGATCGCCTGTTGTGCCGGAGGTAAAGTACAGTCCGCAGGAGTCACTTTCAGCAATATCTACTTCAACGGCATCGGCTTTTGAGTCTGCAACCACCGTTTTAAAATCTTCCATGTAATCCGGCAGGTCGCTTCCCAATCCAATGTAATGCTTAATGGTGGTAAGTTCCGGCTTTATTTGTTCAATCCGGTCGATAAACTCCTCCTGGAGTATCATCGCCTGTGCCTCGGCGATGTATGCGCAATATTTGATATCCGTACTGGTAAACCTGTAGTTGAGAGGGACTGCCCATGCACCGGTTTTGATGATGCCGAAGTAGGCCACAAGCCAGTCTATACAGTTGCGCATGAGATGGATGACCTTGTCGCCCTTTTTTATGCCTCTGGAGGCAAGGGCGTTAGCTACACGATTCGATCGTTCGTCGAACTCGCTCCAGCTTATTTCCAACCTGATATCCTTGCTGGGTTTTAGCTCGATGAGTGCAGTATCATCGGGATACTTGTCCGCATTGTTTTTGAGCATGTCTACTATGGTCATGCTATAATTTTACACCTCTTTAGCATATGTCTGCCTGGGTTATGGTTTTCTGGTACGAAATTACCTCAAAGGACCACAGTTCCTTGTGTCCGGTTAATACGTAACCGTTTTTCTTGTAAAGAGCCTGCGCCGCAATTTGTTTAGTGGTTGTATCCAGACGCAGCATTTGATATCCCAGTTCGCGTGCTTTTCCCTCAAGCGCAGTGAGTATTATCTGGCCCAGTCCCCTTTTTTGATGATTGGGGTGTACTCTCATGCGCGTTATTTGGGCTTCTGAGTCTGATAATTTTTTAAGTGCCCCCATGGCAAAGATAGTGTCATTCTGGATCAGGACTAAAAATACGCCTTTGTTTTTGGCGTAAATAGTATCGATATTATGCAAATCGTCATCCCACGGGCCGTTTCCCACATGGGCTTTTACAGCATGCAGTGCCAGATTGTGCAGGTTCCAAACCGCATCGTGGTCTGATTCTTGATATTGCCTGACGCTGAACATATCTACCTCTTTAAAGCGAACAAAGCAATTATAGTACACAGATATACCTACATCAATACGGCCTTGGTTTTTGCTCGCGTTTTGGTCGTCTGTTTTCCATCTGGAATATTTGTTATAATGAATCTGATTGATAGTCTTATTAGAAGCGGGAGTATGAATGTTAGAGCTGCTTGCAGGAAATGAAGCCCTGGCCCTGGGTGCCTATCACGCCGGTGTGATGGTGGCCTCGGCCTATCCCGGAACACCCAGCACCGAGATACTGGAAGTGCTATCTGAACACAAGGACATACGCACTGACTGGGCATCCGATGAGCGCGTTGCCATGGAGGTCGGGTTGGGGGCATCGTATGCCGGCGTGCGATCGCTGGTGGTCATGAAGCACGTTGGATTGAACGTGGCCAGCGATCCATTTATGTCATCATCCATAACCGGGATAAACGCCGGACTTGTGATGATTGTTGCTGATGATCCGGGTATGCATAGTTCCCAGAGCGAGCAGGATACGCGCAACTACGCCAGGTTTGCCAAGATTCCCGTGCTTGAGCCCAGCGACAGTCAGGAAGCGTATGATTTCATCGAGTACGCCTTTGATTTGAGTGAGACGTTTGATACCCCTGTGATAGTGCGCACCACAACGCGCATATCTCACTCCAAGTCTGTGGTAAACGTGAACAAGGTTCGCACCGAGCATAATCGTGATTTTACGTACAACGTTTCCAAATACGTGCTGCTGCCCGGATATGCACGAGCCAGGCGGCCCGATCAATATGCCCGTGTTGCGGGGCTTGAAGAGCATGCCGAGACGTTTGAATTAAACCAAATCACCTTGGGAAGCAAAGATGTTGGTATTATCAGTAGTGGCGTTGCATATCAGTATGCCAAAGAAGTGTTCCCCGATGCATCGTTTTTAAAACTGGGTATGGTTTATCCTCTGCCCAAAAAGCTGATCAGCGATTTTGCTGACGGCGTCGATAAGCTGATTGTTGTTGAGGAGCTTGACCCGTTCCTGGAAGAAAACATAAGGCTGATGGGAATCGAACTTCAAGGCAAGGATATTTTCCCGACCATAGGTGAGTACTCACCAGACGTAATTGCACAAAACGCTGCAAAAGCTGGCCTTATTGATAATATCGTGGTTAGCAATAAACCGGCTGAAGGGTTGCCAAAACGTCCTCCGCTGCTGTGTCCGGGCTGTCCGCATACGGGGCTGTTTTCCATCTTAAGCAGTATCGGCAAACGTTCTGCGCCCAAAAAGACCACGGACATAAATAATTCCGGCCTTGTGATTTGCGGCGACATTGGCTGCTACACGCTGGGTACTTATCCGCCGCTTTCTGCGATGGATATAAACGTTTGTATGGGTGCCAGCATCGGCACGGCGCTGGGTATGGAAAGGGCCAATGTTGATAAAAAGGTGGTTGCTGTAATTGGCGATTCAACCTTTTTCCATTCCGGCATATCCGGGCTGCTCTCAGCGGTGTATTTTGATTCTAAAATGACGCTTGTTATTCTGGATAACCTGACCACCGCCATGACCGGGCATCAGGATCACCCTGGTACCGGCGTTTCGGCGCAGGGAGACCAGACTAGAAAAGTGGGACTTGAGCAACTGATTCGTGGCAGCGGCGTCAACGATCTTGAGGTTGTGGATGCATTTGACATAAAAACGATCAAGTCTACCGTAAAGAAGGCGCTGGATGCTGATCATCTGTCGGTTATCATCGTACGCGGCGACTGCGCCGTGCGCATAAAAGCGCGTTCCGGCCCACGGGCTGTGGAGACCGAAAAGTGCAATGATTGCGGCATGTGCCTGCTACTGGGTTGTTCGGCAATTCAGAAGGATGGCGATAAGGTCAGGATAGATGCTACGCTGTGCGCAGGAGACATTTGCACCATATGCGAGCAGGTTTGCCCGCGCGGAGCAATCGAACTTAAATAAAACATTATTATGTAAAAGAGGATAGGTTTGGATAAGGTTAATCTGCTAATAGCCGGGGTTGGAGGTCAGGGAGTTATACTGGCCAGCGATATCGTTGGTGAAGTGGCAATTGCTGCCGGATACGATTTTAAAAAGACGGATACTCTTGGGATGGCGCAGCGCGGCGGCAGCGTTATCAGTCACCTGAAAATCGCACCAAAAGTAAACTCACCTCTTATCGCACAGGGGGATGTGGATATCCTGCTGGCCTTTGAGAAGATGGAGGCCGCCCGTTGGGCATACTACCTGAAACCCGATGGCGTGGCCATAGTTAATAATCACGTTTTGCCCCCTCTTTCGGTTAATCTGGGTGTTGAAACGTATCCATCTGATGATACGGTTATCGCCGATATTAAGAGGGCAACAGATAAGATATATCTTATTAGCGGGACAAGTATGGCAGCGGATCTGGGTAACGTAAAAACGCTGAATATGTTGATGCTGGGAGCCATTTCGCACTTCCTGCCCATAACTGATCAGGTTTGGAAGGAGAGCATGGCACAGCGACTTCCTGCGGCTATTTTGGAGATAAACGACAGGGCTTTTGAGGTTGGGAAAAAGGAAATTAGAAATGACAATCTCAGATAACGTAAGGCATGGTATAGAGGGCAGCATAGTGCTCAAACAGAAGTATGGAACCAAAAACGTCTACGACCTTTCATTGGGCAATCCTGAGATGGAACCTCCCGCTCAGTTCAGAAAAGAGCTTTTAAGGCTGGCTACCAGCGCAGATACCGGTCTGCACAGGTATATGCCCAACGCTGGTTACCCCGAAACTCGTGAGGCGGTAGCGGCGCAGCTATCCGTAGATTTCGATCTGAGCTTTAGCACGAACGATGTTGTTATGACCGGTGGTGCGGCAGCAGCTCTGAATATTACTATGAAAACGTTGCTTAATCCCGGCGATGAGATGATCATCTTTGCGCCCTATTTTGGTGAATACGTAAATTACGCAGCCAACTACGGTGCGGTGCTCAGAGTTGTGACAACAGATGAAACATTTGTGCCCAAGATAGACGACATCGAGGCGGCGATAAGCGATAACACCAAAGTGGTACTGGCAAACTCGCCCAATAATCCGTCCGGTGTTGTGTTAAGTGATGAGTTTTGGGACCAGCTTGGCCTTTTACTGGAGAAAAAAGAACAGCAATACGGCACGCAGATATATCTTATTAGTGATGAGGCCTATCGCAAGATTATCTACGACGGGCTGAAGTATCCGTCGCCGCTGCACCATTACAGAAGATCCATTATCATTGAGTCTCATTCCAAGGATCTGGCGCTGCCTGGCGAGAGAATAGGGTATGTGGCAGTCCACCCTGATATTGACCAGAAGCCTGATCTTATAAACGGGCTTGTTTTTTGTATGCGCGCATTGGGTTATGTAAACGCGCCTGCCATGATGCAGCAGGTGGTCAGTTTTTTACAGAGTGTGACTGTAGATATAGACGCTTATCAGAAAAAGCGTGATTATCTTTATAAGAGTTTAATTGATTTAGGCTATCAGTTGAGTTTGCCGCAGGGCGCTTTCTATCTGTTTCCCAAAACACCGATTGAGGATGATGTCGCTTTCGTGCAGCAGTTGCAGCAATTCAAGGTAATTACTGGGCCGGGAACAGCGTTTGGTGCGCCGGGGTATTTTAGGATAGCCTACTGTGTGGATGACAGGACGCTTGAGGGCGCACTTGAGGGCTTTGAAAGCGCTGCTAAAAAGTTTGGTATAATTGGATAACGTCTGTTTGATTTGCTGATTTGACGTATTACATTACATAACAAACTTGACTGATTGCGCTGGTAGTATTATATTTCGAATGTAGATTATGTTTGTTTTTAAGTCATTGCCGGTGGGGCAAAGGTATTGCATTTATGTAAAGTGGGGCAGAAGTGATGATAGTAGAGATGGTAACAGGAGCCTCTCCTGATGAAGTAAAGGCCGTTGTAGATCGCGCCAAATCGCTTGGATTTACCGTTCAACTTAACGAGGGCACCGATAAAAAGGTTATCGCGGTACTGGGCAGCAATACGGGTCAGACTCAGACCGGTGTTTTTGAGGTGTTGCCGTCTGTGGAAAGCGTAACGCGCATTATGAAGCCCTATAAGCTTGCTTCCCGCGAGTTTAAAACCAAGGATACTACTGTTGCCTGTGGTGGCGTAAAAATTGGCGGCAACCAGATTATTGTAATTGCGGGTCCCTGTGCTGTTGAAACCAGGGAGCAGATGCTTCAGATTGCCGGGCAGGTTAAGGCCAGTGGTGCCAGCATTATGCGGGGCGGAGCATTCAAGCCGCGTACTTCTCCTTTCAGTTTCCAGGGTTTGGCAAAAACGGGATTGGAGCTTTTGGCAGAAGCACGCGAGCAGTGCGGATTGCCTTTTGCCACCGAGGTTGTGGACCCTCACGATGTTGCGCTTGTTGCAGAGACTGCCGATATACTGCAAATAGGCTCACGCAATATGCAAAACTATGCATTGCTTACCAGTGCCGGTAAGGGCAATCGTCCCATAATTCTTAAAAGAGGCTTTGCCTGTACCATCACCGAGTGGCTTACTGCCGCAGATTACCTGTTGGCCGAAGGCAACAAAAACGTTATTTTGTGTGAGCGCGGCATCAGGACATTTGAGGACAGTGTGCGTTTTTCTCTGGATATAGCCGCTATTCCGGTTCTCAAAAAGGCAAGCCATTTGCCGGTTATCGTTGATCCCAGTCATGCTGCCGGACATTATTCGCTGGTACCGGCCATATCAAAAGCGGCGGTTGCTGCTGGCGCTGATGGTTTGCTTATTGAGGTTCATCCCAATCCGAAGGAGGCGCTGGTGGATGGGGCTCAATCGCTAACGCCTGTAGCCTTTGAAAAGCTGATGAAAGAACTGAGGCCTATTGCTGAGTCGGTTGGCAGGACCATATAGTTTAACCAGTTTGATATCTTAGCTACTTATTTCTGCAATTCTTTGAGTGCATTATTTCGCTGTGTTTCTGCTTGAGTTGACCTTTTTCTCCTGCCCCTTACTCATGAGCAGGTTACATTACCAAGAGCACTGGCAAGCTCTGTCATGAGTTTGTAGTTAGCACGCTTTTCGTATTAATCATTATATTTCAGACGTTTGTATCATGATTATCGTAATAATACGGTTGACAGTGATGCCAGAAGGTAGTATTTTTTAACAAGAGCAGTTGTGATTGCGCTATTGATTGCTTTTTATCGTGATTTATTACTGCCGTAGTATTTTTGTTGTTTGCTATATGGCGAGAATAAGACTAAAGGATGTAAAAAATGCTAGATGAGCTTGATCTTGCGATTATTCAGATGCTGGAAATAGACGGCAGAGAACGTTATGTAGATATCGCCAAGCGTCTTGGTGTTGTGGAAGGTACCATCAGGAAGCGCGTCAAGCGTTTGTTGGAAGATAAGGTAATGACTATACAGGCTCAGCCTGATCCCAAAAAGCTGGGCTTCAATGTTATAGCTATTATGGGGCTCAATGTGCAGATGTCGGCGTTGCGGCATGTAGCCAAGATACTTCAGTCGAAACCAAACGTACAGTGGTTGTCGTTTATCTCTGGTAGATATGACCTGATGGCCCTTATCATTGAAAAATCCACAGATGCCCTATCAAAGTTCATTGAGAAGGAAATCTCTGCAATTCCCAGTATAACCAGAACGGAGACTTTCATAAACCTGGATATTGTAAAAGGGCTTCTTTCGGACACTATTTCCCTTATTGATACGATTAAGCGTGATGTAAAATAGCGCTTTTTTAATGTCTTCTAAAGTATATCGCTCATTCTTTAGCCGTTTCTTGATGCCATCGCAATATCCGGATAATTGCTAATAACGCCGTCAATCAGGTGGTTTGCCAAAAATGTACGCAGTTCATACTCCGTATTGACTGTCCAAACCATAACCTCAAGCCCGCTCTCCCTCGCCGATTTGAGTAGGTTTTCGCTTGCCAGCTTGTATTCAAGCATAAGATAATCTGCTCCCACATTAAGCGCCTGTTTTATTGGGAATGCGCCTTCTTTACTCTGATTCTGCCCCAGTATCAGGCCAAGCTTTATTTTGGGATTATAGCTTTTAATGACCTCAAGGCATCTGCTTTTAAACGACGTTATTATGAAATCGCCGGTATCAAAACAGGTTAGGACTAAATCGGCCGCCTCTTTTTCGTATCCCGTATCCTTAAGCTCAATGTCCAGCTTTATTTTGCCTCTGGTAAACTTAAGCACTTCCTCGTATGTTGGGATATCGCTGTCGATTGTCTTAATATCGGCATAGGTGGTATCGGCAATACGTTTGGATTGAATTGTGGGATCGTGTTGTGCTATCAGGATGCCATCGAGAGTTCTTCTGACATCAAACTCGATCATATCGGCGCCCATTTGGATGGCCTTACTGAACGAATCCAAAGTGTTATCTTTTGCGTAAGCCGATGCGCCGCGATGCGCTATTATCAGTTTGTCTTTCATTTTAGATATCAAGTCCCTTTTATAAAAAGAAATGCTACCCAGACGGTAGCATGTTTGCAGTGGCTATGGTGAGCATTTTGCATTTATGTTTTAGCTTTTCTTCATTGCTGTCTTAATAACACTCATCAATGTCATACTGCCTGCTGTGGTTGCTACTATTGCAATCGAGCTCCGCAGATACCATTTCCCGGCCTCTGTGAGCCCTTTGGAGCCGTCTTTTTTATAAGCTCGTATAAGCTCGGCAATGATCATTGGTGTGTAAATGATTTTAAAAAGGCCGGGTGTGAGGAATGTTGCCAGGCCGATCATGGCCATATGTGCGCCTTCTGATGTTGTGCCTAGTTTCTGCGCAACGTTGTGAGTAACGGTTGTGTCGGACATAAACGGCAAGGCTTTAGCGATTTTACGGCTGATATTCTGTATGGGCTTTTCCCAAAACAGTATTTTATCCAGTGATTCCACTATCTAATACCTCTTTATATCCGGTTTGTTACTGCTTACCCTGTTCCCTGGATTTCAAAATCAGTACAGGTCTGCCTGCATCCTTTAGGACTTCATCGGCCACACTGCCAAACAGCCATCTTTTTAGGCCGGCGTGTCCCTTGGTGGCAATGGCTATTATTTTGACATCCTTTTCCCTGGCGTAACTTATAATGGCTTTGCTGGCCTGTCCAATTCCTGTTGAACACTTGACGTTAAATCCCTCTTCTCTTAATGGCCCGGCAATTGTTTCCATATAACCCATAGCCCTTAACTGTTCGTCACCGGTTTTGGCATTAAACATGTCATCGACAGCATTATCATTTTTGTTGGCAGACAGGTGTGGAGCGGTGAACATCGTTGGTTCATCTATTGCCACAAACAGTGTAATGACTCCTGCAACGCAACCGGATAGATCTCTGACAATGGGTAGTATTTCTTCTGCATGCTTGGAGCCATCCAAGCAGACCATCATGGCATTTTTCGACATTTGTAACTCACCTTTCTAAAAAGCAAACGTATGCGTTCCTTAAGTTCTTTTGGGTGTAGTATACTGCTAATCTCATTATACATCAATATAATATATGATCAGATTGTTTTGATATGTTTGACTTTAAGTTAGTGGATTGGGAGATATCTAATTCATATTTCATTTAGTAGTTGCTGTGCTTGGTTTATGAGGGCGGGATCATTTGATACCTCAATTGCTTTTTCTAAATCACTTATGGCGTTAGCCGTTTCACCCTTCGCCAGATAGGCTTTTCCTCGTGTAAAGTAACCCCTGTCTTTGTTGGGGTCTAAGTCGATTGCTATATTACAATCAGCTATGGCTTTGATCAGGTCGCCGTTTTCCAGGTAAATGGTTGCGCGCTCTCGGTAATGCCATGCATTGTTTGGCTCAAGCTCAATGGCCATACTATAGTCGGTGATAGCTTTACTGGAATCTCCCATGTCGTCATAAGCATTCCCGCGATTTGTGTATATGCGTAAGCAAAATCGGGGTCCAGTTCGATTGCCTTATCATAATCAGCGATAGCTTTTGTGAGATCACTGCTGCTATAGTAAGCAAGTCCACGCTCCATGTACGCCCAGGCTTTCAATGGGTCCAGTTCAATCGCCATATTGTAATCAGCAATAGCTCTGGTAAAATCACCTGTATCGAAGTAGGCAATTCCGCGATCAATATATGCCCTGACAAGTTTTGGATTTAGTGCTGAGGCAAACGCCGGGTTCAACTCAATTGCTTTTGTATAATCAGAGATGGCTTGTGTGAGGTCGCCATTTTCCTGAGAAATGACTCCACGTGCTCGGTAAGGCCATGCTTTACTCGGCTCCAACTCAATTGCTTTGTTGAAATCAGCAATAGCTTTGGTGAATTCATATTTCTCAAGATAGGCATGCCCACGATCGGTGTATGCTTCGGCAAGGTCTGGCTTTAACTCTGCGATAAGTTCTGAGTTCAACTCTATCGCTTTGTCAAAATCGGCGATAGCATTAGTAAAATCGCCTTGGCTGTAATAGATACGTCCACGAAACATGTATGTAGGAGCAAACTCAATACCCAGCTCTATTGCCTTATTAAAATCAGCCAATGTTTTGTTGAGATCACCCAAGTCATCGTAGATGAGTCCACGATTAAAATAAGCCGGGGCAAGCTCTGGGTTTAGCCTTATTGCCGTATCATAATCAGAGATAGCTTCATCAATATTGCCATTATTGTAGTTAGAGTGGCCACTATTATAATAGATAGTGGCAATGTCTGGGTCCAATTCCATAGCCTTTTGGAAATCAGAGGTAGCTCTGGCGCTATCTCCCAATTCACTGTACATTATCCCACGGTGAACGTAGGGAGTAACCCAATGAGGGTCGAGACGGATAACCTCGTTGTATTGCTCAATTGCTTCTTCAAAATTCCCCTGATCGTGGAGTTTTACGCCGGCATTGTAGCGCTGCATTGCTTTCATTAGAGCAGGCTGAGAGCAATAAGGGCAGCGAAAACAATATAATAATAATCAACGCTTGCAAGTGCCTTCTGATTTGCATGTCGATATAATAACATAATGGCAGGTATTAGGGATATAGTGTAATTATGGCTAGAAGGTCTGATTAGCAAGTGGTATACATATTGTTTGCAGACCCCGTCGCTTGAAGCGTTTGACTTTAGCTGCGTTTAATACCTATAATCAACCGATATAAGCGTAGTATGGGAGTGTAAGTGCCCGGAGTACAAAAGAGATATGTTCGCAGAGATAGAAGCTGGCGTACCACCCTGCCGCGGTTGATAAGGCCGAAGCCCGGTGGGTTGTCTATTACGACGCTGATATATGGATTTTTGGCGATAATAGCTATCGGCACTCTTTTACTGTCGCTGTCTGTCTCCAACGTAACCGGCGAGTTTATATCCCCCATCGACGCGCTTTTCACCTCAACCTCATCCGTATGTGTTACCGGCCTTGTGGTGGTGGACACAGGTACCTTCTGGACCCCGTTCGGACAGGCCGTAATTTTAGTGCTTATCCAAGTAGGTGGCTTCGGTTTTATGACCAGCACCACACTTCTTTTCCTGGTATTTGGCTGGAAAATAGGACTGAGGGAGAGGATGCTGATCGGAGAATCCATAGGACTGGACAGGATTGGCGGTATCGTCGGACTCATCAAGAAGATAGCCATATTTACTATCGTGATAGAAACTGTGGGCGCCGTAATCTTTTGTATCCGTTTCTCACAAAGTATGCCTTTTGGGACGGCATTGTGGAGGGCGGTGTTTCATTCGGTTTCTGCTTTTAACAACGCCGGCTTTGATATATTTGGTAACTTCCGCAGTATGATCGATTTTCAGAGCGACGCACTGGTTGTTCTGGTGACTGCTGCTCTGGTCATAATTGGTGGAATCAGCTTTGTGGTGTACAGGAATATCTATATAGTTAGAAGATTCAAAAGACTGGCGCTGGACACCAAGATAGTGATTGTTACTACCCTGTCCCTGTTGTTTGTGGGCACAGTGGTGATGCTGCTTACCGAGTCGTTTAACGATGCAACGCTGGGAACCCTGCCCACGTCTCAGAAGATACTTAATGCATTTTTTATGTCGGTTACTCCCAGAACCGCCGGTTTTACCACCGTTCAAATAGGTGATATGGCCGACTACGCACTCTTTTTTACCATGGTACTGATGTTTATAGGTGGAGCGTCGGGATCCACTGCCGGTGGTATAAAGGTCAACACCTTTGGTATGCTCACCGCAACGCTTTTCAGTTCCCTGCGCTGGAAGGCTCAGGTGGGGGCATTCGGCAGAGAGTTTCCCGCGCGGCTGGTGCATAAAGCAATGACGCTGGTAATGCTTGCGCTTGGATACATTGTCATTGTGGTGCTAATACTGACCATGACAGAGGATATCACCTTCCTTCAGGCTTTTTTTGAGACTGTATCCGCCTTTGGTACCGTTGGTTTGTCCACGGGCATAACCCCGGAACTTTCGACGGCAGGCAGGCTGGTTATTACCGTGACCATGTTTGTAGGGAGGATGGGCCCTCTTACATTGGCCTTGTCCCTCATGAAGCATAATCATACAATAAAATACCGTTATCCCCAGGAATCAGTAAGAATAGGCTAGGAGGTAAACCCGTGAAAAAACAGATAGCAGTTATAGGATTGGGCCATTTTGGCAGCTCTCTGGCAAAGGCTTTGTTCAATATGGGGCATGATGTGCTGGCCATTGACAAAGACGAAAAGAATGTACAAAACATAATTTCTGATATTACCCATGCCGTGCAGGCGGACGGGACCGATGAAACGGTGCTAACCGAATTGGGGCTCAAGAATTTTGATGTAGCTGTTGTTGGGATGGGTGATTCTATTCAGGATAACGTTCTTGCCACTGTGCTGCTCAAGAAGCTGGGGGTGCCGTACGTGATAGCCAGAGCTGAAAACGATCTTCATCAGACTATTTTGGATAAGATAGGGGCAGACAAGGTTATATTCGTTGAGCGTGAAATGGGATCACGTGTGGCGCAGGGTCTAAATCTCAAAAACGTCATCGACAGCATATCGGTAATTCCCGGTTACAGTGTGGTAAAGCTGGAGGTTTTTGGGCAACTGGTAGATAAGCAATTATCTGAACTGGAACTGGGTCGCGGCGGGAAGTGGGATATTGCGGTGCTGCTTATTCAGCGGGAACGTGAGGTGATCTTCAATCCGCCGCTGGGGGATGTGGTTGCCAGTGGCGATATGCTTGTTTTGGCTGGCAATGACGATAGTATAGACAAATGGGTAAAGCAGATGAAAGACGCCAAGGACGAAAAAGAGGCTAAATAGGTCAAAACGTGATCATTTGCATAAAACGAAAAAGGCTACCACCAGAGTAGCCTTTTTTATGTCATATTTAGATTCGTTGTATGTTATGCCGGGGAAGGGGAACTCCCTCCCCTCTGCCTATCTGCGGTGGGTAACGTCACGGGTGCCTATTTCAATTAATAATCTCAACAGAGTCACAACTGCTTCCTGTTAAGTGCCCACACAGACAAAGCCAGCGCACCGGAGGACAGAGCAAGCAGTATCATAAGCGAGCCAACGGGATGTATAGGAGTGGTTCGCATGTCCTGATAAGAAGTATAGTTATAACGAGAATAACGAGTATCATCATCGTAAGTGGGTGTGCCACTCATCATATCTAATGTCTCCTGTGTGTCAGGCGCAATCTCCCAAAATGACACAGAGTCGTAAATCAAACCGTATGTTAAGCGCATATGAGCGCTGGGGTTGAAGTAGGATATTGTCTTGCGTGTCTCGTAGGATGGGTTCCCTAAACGAGTAAATGCGCCTGAAAGGAAGGTAAGAATAACCAGTGACATAGTAATTATCACTATCTTGATCCTGCTTTGCAGAAGGACGGAAAGAGTAACAGTTACAGCACCAAAAAAAATAGCAACAATAAACGCATATAAAAGCAGAGAGGGAGTCAACCTTAAAAGAACATTGAGCGTGTCTGTCTCCATGCCTACTATCAACCCAGACAGTAAAACGGTTAGCAAATGGCTTATTGCCAAAAGAACCATTATATTTAAAAGAAGGGCTGTAAGCTTGCCAGCTATTATCTGCCATCTGTTTACCGGTTTGGCGGCCACCAGCATAAGCGTGCCATCGGTGACCTCCTTTGAGATAAATCCGGCGGCTCCTGCCGACACCGTTGCCGCCAGTAAAACACCAGCTATCCACATATACCAAAACGTTATATAGAAGTCCGCCGTACGCTGCGTCATTTCAGAAAGTGTAGGCATATAATAGTGATTTGACAGGTTGTTCCACGAAGTTCCGAGGGCAATAATCGGTATAATCAATCCCAGAACAACAAGCGCCACATTGCGTTTTATTCCCAGCATATCCCTAAAAGTTTTTTTAAAAACCAGATAAAACCCCATTTTTATTGCACCCCGCTCGTCGATACAGACTTGGTGTAGATATCCTCCAGATTTATCTCTTCTTCACCAAAATTGAACAGTCGTAAATTGTATTGCTGCACTGCATTTATTACATCTTTTTGCAGAGCCGACTTATCGCTACAAGTGATGTAGATGATATCGCTCTGATCAAGCAGCATCTCTTGAATATATGGCTTACTTTTGATAGATTCCATAACCTTTGCGTTATCTGAGGTTTTCAATACGTACCGGTCCTGCGAAAATCCCTGTTTTATCTGTTCCATGCTGTCTTCCATAACTACCTTGCCCTTGTCTATCAAGGTCATGGAATGAACCAGCTTTTCAAGCTCCGGCAATATATGACTGCTGATGAATATGGTGATATTTTGCTGGCTGTTAAGCTCCTTTAACTTGTTTATGATAGACGTTCTGCCGTGTGGGTCTAAATTGGCAGTGGGTTCGTCTAGAATGAGCAATTCCGGATTATGTACAAGTGCCTGAGCCAGCCCCATGCGCTGCTTCATACCGGCACTGAAACCGCCAACCTTTTTGTAACTAAACTTGGATAAATCCAGCCAGTCCAGCAGCTCGTTCGTTCGGGCCTCAGCCTCGTTTTTTTTGAGCCCGCTCAGTCCCGCCATATAAAGCAGGTAGTTTTTAGCGGTCATGTTGTTGTAAAGGCAGGGGCGCTCCGGGGAATAGCCTATTAATTGTCTTGCTTGTATGGAACCGGCGGGTAGCCCTTTTATCATTCCACTCCCGCTGGTACATCGCAGTAGTCCCACCAACATCTTGATGGTGGTTGTTTTCCCAGCGCCATTGGGTCCGACAAAGCCGTGGATAACTCCCTGCCTGATGTTAAGTTCCAGGTTGTCCACGGCCACCAGATCGCCGAAGACCCTGGTCATTGAGTTGGTTTTTATCATTAGGGTGTCTTCCGTGACGCACCTCCGCATTTTATTATCTTTGGCATCTGCTCCACAAACAACCGCAACAACACAATCATAATATAGTGGCCTGGTCATTATTTCTATATAATATAACGTGGTAGTTCTGGTAATGTCATAGGCAATATAGATAATGGGGTGAACGCAGTATCGGCAGTATAATATGAGGAATGAAGTATTTCGTTAGCAAAAACAAAAAAGCCGCCGTTAAGGCAGCCTTTTATATCTTAACTTTAGCTTTAAAAAATGGCGCGCCCGGGGGGATTCGAACTCCCGACCCTCTGTTCCGAAGACAGATGCTCTATCCGCTGAGCTACGGGCGCGAGTGGGGTGAGCGAGGGGATTTGAACCCCCGATCTCCAGGGCCACAACCTGGCGCCTTAACCACTAGGCTACGCCCACCATACCAAGTAATAGTTTAGCATTCGGACTCAAGCACGGTCAAGAAACAATCATATTCTCGTTTTCTGCCGGGCCAGTGTCTTAATTGGCGATTTGCGGGTTATAGTAGGTGTTTTGCCTCACCTTTGTTATAATCAGTTGTGATGGATGACAAGCTGGCTCTATATATTCATATACCTTTTTGCCTGCGCAGGTGCAATTACTGCTCTTTCGTATCGCATGATGGGCGACAGGCGGATATCCCCGCATATGTTCAAGCCCTAAAACATGAGATTGAAATCAACGCTAGCGGGCAGCAGGTGGGCAGTATTTATTTTGGCGGCGGGACGCCGAGCCTGCTTTCCGTCGGTCAGCTTGGTGATTTGCTCAAGACTATACACTATCGGTTCGAAGTTGACGCTTTGGCCGAAGTGACTATGGAGGCCAACCCCGGCACTGTCGATGGCGCTTATCTTTCTACTGTCAGGACTTTGGGTGTAAACCGCATTAGCATTGGAGTGCAAAGTCTGGATGATAAGGAACTGGCGCTACTGGGTCGTATCCATACATCTGAAGAAGCCAAAGACGTTGTTGAGCTTGCCCGGAATGCCGGTTTTGATAATATAAATCTGGATCTTATCTATGGTGTACCCGGTCGAACAACCGATCAGTGGAAACGCATGCTGGATGAAATCGCAAACTTGCATCCGCAGCATCTTTCGCTTTATGCGCTTACGCTTGAGGGTAATGAACTCCTGAGTTTATCGATCGAAGCTGGGCAGGTAGAGGCGATTGATTTGGACAAAACCGCCGACCAGTACGAACTTGCCGAGGATATGCTGAAAATCCGCGGGTACTCTCATTACGAGATATCGAATTGGGCGCTGGAGGGTTATCAGTGTAAACATAACATGGTTTATTGGCAGGGCACGCCATATCTGGGCATTGGCGTTGCTGCTCACTCGTATATTAGCGGTCGTCGTTTTGCTAACACGTCTGGCCTTGATAGTTATCTGGCAGCGTCAAAGGATGGTGGGTTGCCGGTACGGGGCATGGAAGAAGAGATAGGCTGGGAGACGGCGCTTGCCGAGGCGGTAATTTTAGGCTTGAGGATGACCAGGGGAGTTAACTCTGGTGATATCAAAAGCAGGTTCAGTGTTGACTTGCTGGACAGGTATGGCTCACAGGTTAAGGAGTTGACCGGGCTAGGGCTTCTTGAGTCAGATAAGGGCAGTATTAAACTGACAAGCCGTGGCAGGCTGCTGGGCAATGAGGTTTTCTGGCGTTTCTTGCCTTAGCTGTCGTGAACATATCAATTAATGGAGTAAGGATAAACTTTTGGATCAATCGTTAACAAGAAATTTTTGCATAATTGCTCATATTGATCATGGCAAGTCTACGCTTGCCGATCGTATGATTGAACTTACCGGCACCATGCGTCAGGGTGAGATTCGTGAGCAGGTACTGGACAGCATGGATATTGAGCGTGAGCGTGGTATTACTATCAAGGCTACAGCGGTACGTCTCAGCTACAAAGCAAAGGATGGCAAAACCTATCGGCTCAACCTGATAGACACCCCCGGTCACGTTGATTTTTCTTATGAGGTTTCACGTACGCTGGCCGCCTGTGAGGGCGCAGTGTTGATAATAGATGCAGCGCAGGGTATTCAGGCGCAGACGATAGCTAATGTGTATTTGGCTATGGAGCAGAACCTGGAGATAATTCCGGTTGCTAACAAAATTGATCTGCCTGCTGCCGATCCTGAGCGAGTGCTGGAAGAAATCGAAGAAGTGTTGGGGTATCTGTCCGAGGAAGTTTCGCTGATAAGCGCCAAGAGTGGCAGTGGCGTGCCTGAGGTCTTAGAGAAAATTGTTGAGCATGTGCCTGCACCCAGCGGTGATCCCGAAGCTCCCTTGCGTGCGCTGGTGTTTGATTCTCATTACGATGCCTACAAGGGCGTTGTTGCCTATATCCGCGTGGTTGATGGAAGTATAAAGCGGAATGATAACCTGCGGCTGATGGGTCAGGGAACGGAAATGGAGGCGCTTGAGGTAGGATATTTTGCCCCCGAGCCGCGTTCGGTTGATTCACTGTCGACGGGCGATGTAGGATACGTAGCCACCGGACTCAAGAGTGTGGGGCAGTGCCGCGTTGGTGATACCGTGACCACCGTATCTGATGGAGCATCCGATCTTTTGATCGGATATCGTCCGGCCAAACCCATGGTTTTCGCCGGTATATATCCCACTGAACCGGAGGCTTACCACGAACTGCGTGAGGCCATGGATAAACTCAGCCTAAACGATGCATCATTATCCTACGAGCAGGAATCGAGCCCGCTTCTGGGGCATGGCTTCCGTTGCGGATTTTTGGGATTGCTGCATATGGATATTGTCCGGGAGCGACTAGAGAGAGAGTTTGGCATGTCGCTGCTGGTAACCTCGCCCGGAGTGAATTTTACTGTAACCACCATTAACGGTGAAACGATTGAGGTGGTTAACCCATCTGAAATGCCGGAGCCGGTGGATATCGAGATGCTGGAAGAACCGTGGGTTGAGGTTTCAATAATTAGTCCATCCAAATTCATCGGGCCGATTATGGAACTGGCGGTGGAGTACGAGGGCGTTTATAAGCATACCGAATATCTGGGGCAGCATGGCATGCTGGGTGAGCTGGGGCAGCGGGTGCAGCTTGATTTTGAGTTACCGCTGCGTTCTATGCTGACGGTGTTTTACGATCAGCTGAAAAGCCGCAGCCAGGGATATGCATCGCTTGATTATCATATTATCGGTTACAGAGAGGCCAAGCTGTCCAAGCTGGATGTACTGGTAAACGGCGTCCTCGTTGACGCCTTCAGTCGTATCGTTCCTCCGACAAAAGCGCATGATGTGGGTAAGGCAATGGTGGCCAAGCTCAAGGAGGAAATTCCGCGGCAGATGTTTAAGGTGCCTATTCAGGCAGCGGTGGGAAGCCGTATAGTTGCCCGCGCCGATATTTCTGCCATACGCAAGGACGTGCTGGCAAAGTGCTACGGTGGAGATATAACACGTAAGCGTAAGCTGCTTGAGAAGCAAAAGGAAGGCAAGAAAAAACTTAAGTATATAGGCAAGGTAGAGGTACCCAAAGAGGCATTTTTGAGTGTGCTGAAACTAAGCTGATTTTACGGTGTGCTCCATGACGCTGATTTCAAGTTCCTTGAGGCCATTTTGTGCGGGGTTATAGCTGGGGACCAGTTCCTTGATTTTCAGCCTTATCTGGTCATTTCGGCTGTGTTTAGCCAATTCTATTAAATCTCTCACCCTGTCGTAAAATCCGTTCGGGTCCATTTTGCCAAGTTTGGCCACATAGATTTTCTCGTGTTGCGTGCTGTCTGTTTTTTCCTGAGCGGTGAGCAGTTCTTCATAAAGCTTTTCTCCCGGTCTCAGGCCGACAAACTTAATTTCTATATCTGTACCTTCCTGGAGCCCCGACAGTTTGATCATATCCTTTGCAAGATCAAGTATCTTGACCGGCTTGCCCATGTCCAGCACGAATACCTCACCACCCTCTCCAATGCTGCACGCCTGAAGAATAAGTTGTACCGCTTCTGCGATGGTCATGAAATACCTTACCGTTTCGGGATGAGTAACCGTAACCGGTCCGCCCTGGGCAATTTGACGTGTAAATAATGGGATTACGCTTCCTCTGCTGCCCAGAACATTGCCGAATCTGACCGCCAAAAACTGGGTTTTGCTCTGAAGCGCCTTGGTTTGAATCAGCATTTCGGCGATTCGCTTGGTCGTACCCATTACGCTGGTGGGATTTACCGCCTTGTCTGTGGATATTAGAACGAATTTATCGACTTCATAGTCATGAGCCAGATCGATTAATATACTAGTCCCCATAACATTGTTGAGTACTGCCTGGTTTGGATTGTCCTCCATCAGCGGCACATGTTTAAATGCTGCGGCATGAAATATGGTAGAGGGCCTGTACTTGCTTATAACGTTCTCGACTTCCTGTTGGTTGCGAATGTTGCCAATAGTAAGATGCATTTTTTGTTCAGGGAACTTTTCCTTTAGTTCCTGTTCGATTTCATACAGGTTTGTTTCTTCGTGATCAAGAAGCACAAGAGCGGCAGGCTTAAAAGAGGCTATTTGACGGCACAACTCCGATCCGATTGAACCGGCGGCGCCTGTAACCATAACTGTAGCTTCGTGTAGGTAGAGAGCTATATTTTCCAGATCCAGCGCATGTTGTTCCCGGCCCAAAAGGTCTTCTATTTTTACTTTGCGTATCTGTTTGGTATCTATGCTGCCATCTATGAACTCATACAAGCCGGGTAAAGTTCTGAACTGCACCTGGCACTTCTCGCATTTCTCAACTATGTCCCTCATTTGTTCACCGGACGCCGATGGTACTGCAATAAGAATCTCTTCGATGCCGTAGGCTTTGCAGATGGCTGGCAGGTACTCCGTTGTTCCCAGAACCGGTATTTCGTGGATGTCCTGCCCGATACGATCCTGGTCATCATCGACAAAACCTATTGCTTCGTAATGCAATCTGGGATTTCTATATATCTCATTGACTATTGCTTCACCGGCATCTCCTGCCCCTACGATCAGAGTTCTCTTTCTCTTTCTGCTATCCTGTGCTTTTTTAGCTCTAAAGTCCTGTATGAGTTCCTTAATCAGTCTGGCGGTGAAGCGTAGTCCGCCAACTAATATGATGTTAAGCATCCAGTCAATGATTATTACAGATGGTGTGGATGGCACCCCAACTATCAGTAAAATGAAACCGATTGGGATGGACCCTAACGTTACTGCTTCGACAAGGCGTAGTAACTCACGGCTACCGAAATAGTAGTACACCCAGCGATAGAGCCTGAATACCAGAAAAAGGGCTATTCTTGCGAGCACAGCTACAGGAATAAGTAACCAATACTTGAGCAAATAAGTGCCGGGATCTGCATCTACCAGCAGAAGTGCAATAATAAGGCAGAGGGCGACAATAGGCCCATCGGCCACAGCAAACCAGAAAGAAATTTTTCTACGCATTGTTTTCATTACAACTTTTCAAATTTTGCATTAATCAATTGATTATTGAATACCATATTAGCACATATAGTAAACGTATGAACAAAAAAGAGAACTATATTATGGCGCCTTACAAATACATTGAAGGGTAGTTTTATCATTTACCCCGTGGCGTTTTCACTTCTACCCTAGCGACCAGATATCCTTACAGGAGAGCCGCAGTTCAAAAGTATCTCCTCCTCAGAGGATTAATAAGCTGCTCAGGAATGCTCGTTTTTCTGCTGATAAAAGACCCCATCCCACTAAGTTCAAATCCAATATCTTATCTGGTCTGGCGAGGGCAGACCGAAAGAGTCGTGTAATGATTTGATATCTGGGCACCATTCTTTATATCTGTTTTTGGTCGAGCATGACACTAGAACTTTCTGAACCGCAATTAAATATAAGATCTATTGCCGATAAATTGGGAGAAAATTCCCCCCACAGTTGCAGATATGTTGGATGTGTGAAATCGTAGTACTCAAGCTTTATTCCAGCTTCTTTGAATAGTTCTTCGTCTTGGTATTTTATCCCTCCAAAACCTGACATGTATGTATCTGCGCCCAGTTTTTTGCAGATATCAATAAGCAGCAGTGTATTATCGCCTTGCGCTGCTATTTCGGAAGATCGATATAATCGTGTTTGTAGTTTAAATATGGATGAAATAAATTGGATAAGTCGTATGTTAAGCTGACAAAGATTATTGGTTTCAGTGTTTAGATATATTTCTTCCAAGTTTGAGAATAGATAATTGAAGAAATTGGCTTTTTTGTAATTCATCTCAATAGTTTTAAGATGCTTATTTTTCCATTTCACTGCGTTGTTGATTTCCACTTCATGTATTGCTTGGCCAAACTTACCACTTTTTTTAACAGGTACGGTAAGCCACGCTTCCCCATGAGGTGTTTTAATCTTATTTCTGTTTATGAAGCTATTTTTAGTATATTGAACGTTGTCTAGCAAAACGAACGCATCGGAGTGGGCTATTTTGTAAAAATACCCAATCCAAGGAAGAAAATTAGGTTGATGTATGGCTATTTTCATTTAGTATGATGGCCGGCATCGTCAGAATTTGTCGTGTTTTTTTTGTGAGTCAATGGTTTATAAACATAAATGGTAAAGTCATTTGGTCTATAGTCATGTTTTAATACGACATTGGTACTTATATTACTTGATACTAAGCTCAAAATCTCACTCGGGTTAGCAAAGTGAGACTCACTCTGTTTGTCACCAGTAGTATATGTGCTTAGAAAATTAACACCAAAGCCTATTTTACTTATCTTATGCATCTTCAATAGTGTTCTTTCAACTATTTCCGCCCAATTCGGAGCTTCCAAAGCAAAAATACCTGAAGCAATAACAAAATCGAATGACCAATCGACATCGTCTTCCAATATATCTGCAACCTCAAAAGTTGCATCGGGATAGTTTCGCCTTGATCTGTTAACCATTTCAGGATTCAAATCAATACCAAGGTATTTTTTAGGCTTTATCCCGTTGTGGCCAAGAAAGCCAAAAAAATCCCCAAAACCACAACCTATATCGAGAATACTTTTATTGTTCAAATCCCCTATACCCGACATAATTGAAAAACGAACTTTTTGCGATTCAGTGTTTCCCCAACCCAATGAGTGTATATCATTGTCCCAACGAGCAATTGCCTTGTTATAGAAGGAAAAACAGATATTTTTGTCTGGTCTTATAATTTTATCACCCATCGTATAACCTCAAATGCCTCTGCATATTTGACACCGATTTGCATCCCTCGTATGTTCGCCAGGCTTCTTATAAATTCGGCAGTTGCATAAGCCCTGTTAGCCTGTGATTGATAACATTTAAGAGCCTTTATTTTTTGTGCGACATGTTCTTCTTGAAGAACCGTGAACATATTTGTGCTGAAGCTCAGATTATTGTAGGGCATCTCATATCCGACAATAGAGGTCTTCTTAAAAGCCCTGAACCCTTCCTGAGATATTATTTGGTGGTCCTGGTGTGTATCATTGCTGGAAGGTAGCAATACAATGTCAGGATTCAAATCATTACCAAGTTTAATCATATCCTCAAGTATTTGTTGTCGATATGCAGGAAATTCTCTAACTGGGTAATCAAGCAACTGAAGGTTACTGGCAGGAATACCAAGTTTTTCAGTCGCCTTTTTAACTTCCACTTTGAGGATGTCCTTTGGCATTCCTTGAGGAACCGATTTTTCTGCAGAAGAAAAAGCAATATAATAGATTTCTTTTTTCTCGTTAAGCCATCTACTGATGGAGCCTCCACATCCAAACTCTCCATCATCAGTATGAGGAGCAAGCACAAGAATCCTTGAGAACATATTTACCTCCCAACAGTATTATATCCATGCATAATACGAAAGTCCGAAAAGTGCATGTGCCACGTGTTTCGGATAAAAAATTATATCTTCTAAGCCTGGTCGGAAGATAAGCATTTCCTGTTGATCGTACTCCGCAATGAGAATTGAGTAGATTGTATCAGCTAAAATATCCAAGTGCAAACTTGCGCTTAGATAGAGTAGATACCCTATTCCCCACAAGCGTGCAGGTCTGTCCACAGGATAATCTGATGGATAATCCTGTCTGGTTGGAAATTCTCTCACCCATGATTTCTCCAGGAATCGTTGAATATTTTTGCTGGCATCGCTGCTGCCTATTAATAATGCGTCGCCATCGCTATACAGCTGTAATCTGAAAAAGACACGGCAATACAGAATAATATAATGATAAGATTTTTCATGTTAATCTTCATAAGAAGTGCCTAATGACTACAGTCGATCAAGTAGAATAGATACCATTTTTTGAGCGGCGCTACCATCACCAAAAGGATTCTCTCCAGTATACGAATCTGAAGCTTTACTAAGCATAGAAGCAACGTTTGCCAATATATTGTCCTTTACCGTACCTGCCAAAATATTACGCCCCGTTTCAATTATCTCAGTATATTCTGTGGTGTCATCAATGGTCACACACATCTTACTCGCATAAAATGCTTCTTTTATTACACCACCTGAATCAGTTATAACAATTTTCGAATTTATCATTAGTTTTATAGATTCAAAATAACCCACCGGATCAATCACATCAATATTGCTTGCGTCCTTAAGCTTATTATATAATTCCATTTCAATAAGGCGCTTCTTTGTACGTGGATGCATAGGATATATTATCCTCATTGGAATCTGAGGGAGCGCTTCTATTATTCCATTTACTCTGTCATAGATATCCACTGTTTCTGCCCTATGCATAGTCATGAATATATAATCGGAATCAGGTAACTCTAGACTTGTTTTTTCGTTGGCAATAGTTTTATTCATCAAAAAAGCATCAAAAGTTATATCGCCAGTGAAATAAATACGCTCAGAAGGTATACCCTCATTCTGTAGATTTTGGCAAGCTCTTTCTAATGGGCAAAAACAGAAGTCGGCGCAGTGGTCTGCAATTTTCTTGTTAATCTCTTCAGGCCGCCACATATATTCTCTCATACCAGATTCGACATGAGCCACGGGAAAGTGGAGTTTATACGCTGCCAAAGCACCCGCAAGTGTCGTATTTGTATCACCATATACAACAACTACAGAGGGTTGCTCTTTTGAAAGTATTGAATCTAGTTTTATTAGTATCTTACCCGTTTGGGAACCATGTGTTCCTGATCCTGTTTCCAAATTATAATTTACGCTAGGAATTCCCAGTTCCTTAAAAAATATTTTAGACATCTCATAATCATAGTGCTGCCCCGAATGCACGATAATGTTTTTGATATCTTTATACTTATTTGTGGCTTCTAAAAAGGGGGCAAGTTTAATGAATTGTGGACGATTGCCTACTATATGCAATAGTTTTATCATTTGTTCATATTCCTAATCTAAAGACTTGAGTAGACGGATAACAATATTTTGCTCTCGTTTCCCCAGTTGTATTTTCCCATAACCGTCTTTCTGCCATTTCGCCCCATTTTTTCCATTAATTCAGGATTAGAGCATAAGTATTCTACCGCCCTGGCTATTTCTTGAGGATCAAGAGGATTGACAGTTATGCCACATTTATTATCTTCTACTATCTCTTTCCACAATGGAAAGTTAGATACTATTACAGGTAATCCGGTTGCCATGTATTCAAACATTTTATTTGGTTCAGCGTCAATACTATTTGGCTGCGGAGGACAAATGGTAAATCCAATACTGGCTTTCTGCAAAATGTTGAATACCGTAATTTGAGGTTGCTGCCCCATATACTCTATATTGCTGAGCTCGCTGATCGCTGATAAGATATTACTTTCATAATCTTTATCTGAAAACCTGCCAACTAACAATAGCTTGGCATTATATTTGGCATTGATGAGCTTCATCGACTGAACAATTTCTCCAATGCCATTTGCGCTATTAAGGCCGCCGATATATATCAACACGGGATTGCCATTGTTGTATTCTTGCTTGGCTCTGATGTGTTTAAGTATTGGATAGTTACCCACAATAGTAGCTATACTTTTTTTGAAGTGCTTAGCAATACTTTTTGTTGCTGTAATAACACGATTAAAGAACAAAGATGCCAGTTTCTCGATGGACTCAAAGAGAAGTGATATCGTTTTTCTGGCAGCAGATGGTAACCAGTTCTTGGTTAAAACAGCTTTAGGGTAATCTTCATGCACATCGTAGATAACCTTACTTCCTGTAACTAGTTTAAGCAGAATGCCTGTTGGTATCAATTCTGGGTCGTGGAAATGGTAAATATCAGCTTTATTTTTGAGCGCTAACACAAATACCTTCATTGTACTTAGCATTCTCAAAAATCTACTTGTCGGTTTTGGTAATGCGATGATGTTTATTCCATCTACCGTCTCGCTTTTATTGTGCTGTGAAATGATGGTTACTTTATAACCTGCCTCTACAAGTGTTTTGGCTTGCTTGTAGAATATTCTGGGATCAAACATTAGGTGAGCAGAAGTTAATATACATACTCTTTTATTCATGGGGAAACTGACATCCTTCTTAATTATAACAATGGATTAGAGGTCTACTTGAGTATAACGCCACAAACAGTGGAGAGCAATATGTTGGCAGAAACGATAAAAGTTTCTTTAGTGCTCAGCTTTTGTCAATATTTGCTTTTACCTAGATTCGATAGCGATAATTATGGATCGAAAAACCCTCGAAGTTGCCTTTGGGGGACTATTAACTACCCATGTCTGGCGTTTGGATGAGTGATACCACATTATATTGGATACTTCAGATCTTTTTGCCCCTGCGTTCCCATTTACCACGAATCGTTATCCAGAAAGAAGCAACAATCAGTTTCACGTCAAGGAAAAAGCCAATGTTTCGAACATACAAATTATCATATCTAAATTTATTTCTACGTGGAGTAGTTTTTGGTGCATATATTTGGGCTATTCCGGTGAGGCCAGGTCTTACCTGGCTTCTCCTGGCAAAACCGGGTATATCCGCTATATTATTATAAAGAAGGCTATCATCATCATCTAGGTTAAACGGTTGTGGCCTTGGGCCAACGAAGCTCATGTTGCCAATTAGTATATTCGTAAGTCCAGGTAATTCATCCATCCCTGAAGCCCTTAGTATCTTGCCAACTTTTGTAACTCTGGGATCATCTTCTATATCTACGATTTTGTGAGGAGTGCTTTTGTTATACTTCATTGTGCGGAATTTTATTAGGGGGAAAAGTGTACCCCCTTTGCCGCAACGTTTTTGCAGAAAAAAAACCGGCCCTCGATCTTCAAGGAATATCAACAGCGCAATGACTACCCAGAGTGGAGAACTAACAATTAGCCCAAATAACGCCAAGATAAAGTCAAGTGGTCTTTTATATAATGGTCCTCTTTTCAAGTGTTTTTCCTCTGCATTAATTGCTGCATTATTTTTATCCATGCTTTGTGGAATTCCCCACGAATCTCAATTATTATTTCTGAGATTGTTCAAAGTTTAACCAATGTAAATAGTAATAAATTTCTTAACTACTAATACTTCTTCTAATTATTAGTCTCTTATAGCCTCTAATAGATTATCGGTTAGAGTTGGAAACGAATGGTATTTGTTTACATACTCATAGCCTTTAGTTCCCATTTCATGACGTTGATTCTCACTCATGTTATATATCCTTATCATTGCCTTTGCCATTTCCTCGGAGCTCTCGGGTGGTACCGTGATACCGCAGCCTGATTCTGTAACTGCATCATTTGGTGAATCAAGCGCAGATACTATTGGCTTGGCACATATCATGTAATCAAATATCTTATTTATACTTACTCCAAACCTATAGAGATTAGATTTTGGTGAGGCAGTTACGCCTATATCAATCGCCTTGAGTATCTCCGTTACCTCTTTTTTAGGAATGGACTGGTAGAAACTAATATTTTTTAACCCCAACTTTTTAGCAGTTTTGATAATCTCATTTTTTAATGGGCCATCGCCAACTAAAAGAAAGTGGATTTTTTCATAGCCCTTTTCTTGCAGCAGTCGTGCTGCTCCAATTATTGTATAAACTGAATTGGCAATACCGCAAGACCCGATGTGGCCTACCAGTATTTTCCCAGATGCCTTTAGTTTAGATATTAGCTTGTGCAAATCTTCTGGCAGGCTCGCCTCATTGTTTTCAAAAAACTGAGCATCCACACCGTTTGGAATGCAAATGATTTTTTGCTTTTTTATGCCCAATTTATTCATATACACGAAGGCTCTGGGCAGAAGCGAAATGATTTTTGATGCCTTGCGGTAGAGAAAATTTTCCATGACTTTTAGTATTCTTACCAGAGGGCTTGTATTGCTATATCCTCCAATATCTATAAACGTTTGTGGCCAGAGATCACGTATTTCCAGAATAAATTTGGCCTTTTTTATTTTTGACAGGATGTATCCTGAAAGTCCGGCAAACAGATGTGGCGATGATGCCAGAATAACGTCAGGGCTCCCTGAGGTTACAAGCCCAGCGGGGACTACACGTACTGCATAACTCAACATATTTGCAACCCTGCGCCAATTGTTCTTTTCATAAGCGAATGTTTTTACCCAAACAAATTCTACTCCAGCTACCCTCTCGGTTCCATAAATATTATTTTCTGCTAGCCTTTGTTGTCCCGTGCGATGACTAAAGCTTGATGAAAATATTCGCACTTGATGACCTCTTTTTACCAATTCCACGGCAAAGTCGAAATGCCTCGTATAGCCAGCAGCATCTGGCGGTGTGGCATAGTGATTAAGAATCCATATATTCACTTTTGTTATTACTCCTGATGATAAATTCACCCAATACGCAATAGCTGTAATGTTGGGGGCAGTCTCAATAATAGTTTAGCAGATAATAGCATCCCAGAGACATGCATTACCATAATGGGTAAGTGATGATCGAATAAAATAAGGCATTGAGTTCAGAAAGCTCAAGCATTGCTCTCAAGTTTAAGATGCGAAATATTATTCAGTTTTCTCTTTAATACTCCCTAGTATATTAAATCTGTATTTGTAATAGTAGCTTACGGTCTGGGCAGAGACGATACCGATCAATGTAGTTCTTCTGTATTATTCTGTTTCACCGTTCTTCCTGTTGCTATTTTGGAAATACTCAATTATGAAGGCAACCAAAATTCCGACAATCAGGCCTAATATAATAGCAATAACGGTGTTTTGTACTGTGTTACGACTGATGGGCGACGTTGGGACCAGGGCGTTGTCCGCAACCCTGACAATTGCGTCTGGTGCCAGAGAGGTGACCTGTACCTCAGCTGTCTTGCTTTCAAGGGTTGTGTATGTTTCCCACGCAATGGTTTTTGTGCTCCTTAACTCTCGTTCGGTGTCGCTCTCCTTCTCCAGTTGTTCCCGCAACGCTAGAATCTCTGCCCTCAACTCACTAATGGTCTTCCCCGCTGTTGTACCAGATCGAGTCTCCAGTGTGGTGATGAGATCATCTATCTCATCCACGTCCGTGGTCAGAGCTGAGAGCTGTTCTGCGGAAAACTGCAGCAATTGATCCGGCACAGTGGTAAAAGCACTGGCTTGTAGCAGAATAACCGACAGATTATTGGCTGCAATGGATGTAGTGGATGCAGGGTTCGTGGCAATTTGAGTGCGAAGAGACTTAATATCAATCAACAGTTCTTTATCATCGATTTTCTCAGATATCTCATTGATTCTATTATCACCGATGAAAGTCTCCCATGCGGTTTGGGCGGTTTCGTATTCCGTAAGGGCAGTAGCTGCTATATTTTGTAACTCTTCCTGTGATATAGAGATGCCACTATATAGATTGTTAATATGGATCTCATAGGCCTCTGCCCAGGCATTAGCGATATCTGCCGCTTTCTGGGCATTGGTGGATTGCCATGATATCTCAATAAGATCGCCTTGTTCTGTAACCTGTAGTTGCATTAGTAGATTCGCAGATTTTTGCTCGTCAATCGTCAGATCATCTCCCAGTTGTTCTATTACCTTGTTGGCAATAGCGCTGGATTTTACTAAGGCAACCAGTGCAGTGCGTTGAGAGAAGATGTCCACTTTCTGTGAAGACTCGTACTCGGGTGCGAGTATAAGCTCTGTTCTGTAGCCGGTGACAATCGCGGATGCTTTGGCTTCATAGGTAGATGGCTGAATAAGACCAATAAGGCCTACTATGAATCCTGCTACCACTGCGATAGCAATTATCGCCAGCCAGCGTTTGAGTAGTATATCGGTATATTTCTTTAGGTCAATTTCGCTTTCCATGTTTCCTCCTTTGGAAGTAAGTATGCTAATAATAATGCCAAGAGTATTCCATGAGTCAGTAAACTGGTGAGTAGTCCAGTATTTGACAGGGTAATGGCTACCATTATGACAATTGCTGCTCCTATTTTATAATCTACCTTTTTTAAACCGGCATCAAACAGCTTTAATGTTACAGCAAGCAATATGCCCCACATGAGTAGGCCAACAGGTCCGAAATTCATATAGGCATCTCCTGCAATTCCTGTATTTACATGCATCGCTGGTTGATCAAAATATACGCTCCCTATGAGGTTTGCAGGATCAAGCTCATAAGGGTATTTCAGAAAACCTCTAAATATACTATGCGAAAGATATATAGGACCATTTTTTGAAAAGAAGTTAAAGTAAATAAATGATATCTGTGCCGGGATTAATAGCATTCTTCTAGTAAAAATTGATGATATCCATACATCACCGGTTAGTAAATAGAATAGCATCCCTATCAATATTATGCCCGCAAATATAACTCCTATATAAGCGAGAGGGTTATTACGCTTTACTACCCACATTAGTATGAAGACAAAAGGCAGCGCAAACAGTGTAAGTTTATCGCCAGTTGTTGAAAAAAGCAATAGCTGTAAGGCAATAATCAATGCAACAAGAAACCATTTCCTTTTTGCAATAAAAAGAGCAAAGAATGTTGGATTGATTGTGTGTACCATCCAAGTGAAAAGATATCCTGCCAATGGTATACCTGTCCCAATATAAATGGATCGAGTCTCATAAATGTTTGTAAGGCTTAAATTATAGGATAGTCCGATATATATGTAGATTAGCAAAAAGGCAGTAGTACCCAAACAGATGAATAAAAGGTAGCGAATTATATTGGCTTGCTTTAGTGGAGTAAATATGAAGCTGGGGAGAATTCGCAAGAGAAAAAAAACGAGTATCCAAAAAGCAGTTACCATATATAGATAAACTCTGGCGCCATCATTGAACGTATAAAAAGTAAGCATTGGTATGTATGTCAGCAATATCAATACGAAGATGAATGTATTAGAGATGGGTTTCGATGATTTTGGCATCAATAAAAAAATGATTAATAACAGAAAGTAAGATTCAACAAATTTGAGATTGTCAAACTGTGATCCAAATCCCGAATAACCCCATATCGGAGCGATGACATAATGATAAGAAAGATCCAGGATTATTTTGAAAAAGCAAACAGAGATAAAAGACCATAAAGTGCTGGTCTTAACACGCATGTTTAGATACTGATTCAAGTCTGCGTTTTGATTTACCATTTTCATACAGTTTTATCCCAAAGTTTAGCATTACTTCTAGAAAGCAGATTATACTTTATTGATGCTGCCTTTGAATATCCCCGATATAGAAGTTCTAAATAGCTTGATTTCATACCTGCTTATTCCCTTTAATAAGAACAGCGTTACCAGATAGATAATTATACCTAATAAAACAGCAAGAACAATCATGCCAATTCCGGCTGGGTTCAACCACCAGATGATAAGGCTCATGATCGCAGAGGCGGATACACTCTTGATCATGAAAACGATGTTGATATCGAACTTTAAGTATCTAGAAGAAACTAGTACGGTGATGACTCCCAATATGCCGTATGAGACTAAAGTTGCCACTGCAGCACCTATAATACCTAAATAGGGGATAAGCAACAGATTGAAAAGAATATTTAGAACAGCTGATATAGAAAGCAAGACGACTATCCACATATTTTTCTTTACCAGGTAGATTGTATATATACATATTTGGTAGAAGGCGAAAACAACCAAGCCGGAGGTGATATACGGAATAACTGTGTTCCCTGAAATGTAATCATCGGGTGTTAATATACGAAGAAGCGGGGTTGCCAAAATGGATAACCCAAAAGCGGCTGGTATAGATAGCATCATTATAGATTTCAATGAATACTTCAGATATTTCCTAGTTTGTTCCAGATCTCCATTGTCATACAACTTTGAAATAATCGGCAATAGAACCATGCCAAGTGATCCCGCAAAGAGGATTATGATATTACTCAAAGAGTATGCGCCAGAATATAATCCTACATCTCTGGCCTCCATAAAAATCCCAATCATGTATCGGTCGCTGGAGTGAATTATCCACAATATTATAGTTGCAGGAATCAGTGGAAGCCCGTATTTTAAATAGCTATTTATTAGAGTGAATCTTGGGAATTTGAAACCGATTTGTCTCAGAATGATAATCAGGGAAATTAGAATCGACAAAGTGCCGCTGGCGATGAAGGCAATTATAACTCCTGTAATGTCCCAGCCGAATATCCAAAAAACCACCATAAGGCTGGTTTCTACTATTGCCTTTCCCGCGATAAAAGCAGCAAAGAATTTCATTTGACGGAAAGTGCGGAAGAAAGCAAAACATATTTGGCTCAAACACTGTGTGGCAATCATAATTGAGGCAAGTTTAACTAAATTGGAGTGACTTGAATCCTTTAAAATATAGGATGAGAAAGGGCCGGAGGTAATGGTGAGCAAAAAGGCAAAAAACGCAGCCGCAGCAAGAACGGTGAACAATACGGAGTAAAAATTCTCGCGTATTTTATCTTTGTCTGTTTCTGTGGCCAGAAAACGAACAGTGGATACGCCTAGCCCAAGTGCAGCTATGTAGCTAACTAGAGTTATTGTTACCCAGATAAGCGACCAGGTGCCGTAAAGAGAAGTATCGTCAAGCCATCTGGTCAAGATGGGCAGTCGTAAGAATTGAAGTGCCGCTGCTATTATATTTGCCAGAGCAACAAAGGCAATATCTTTCGCAAAGCCTGTATGTTGTTTATTGGAGGATAATTCTTCGTTTATCTTCATTATTACTTATATACCTATGAATTTATATTATAAACAGTCTTTAGCAAGGGCATTAATACTTATCTGATAAATATATCATATGCTGCATTATTCCCTGATTCTCATTTTCTTGATAGCAATTGCCAAATTTCCAGCCACAAACCATGGCGCAGGCGAGGCTAGGTAATGATACCCACCAGCACCGTCGAGCCAAATGGCAGCGCCTGAAGCTTCAAAAACGCCGTGAATTCCCAATGCAATTAAACCTGCTACAATACCAACTGCCATACCATAAACAGGCTGGTTTCTAGGTCTTTTCCACAGTTTAACCATCGTTATCATAAGTATTGTAAAAGCTAAAAATGCTGTCAATGCTCCCAAAATGCCCATATCGGTGTATAACATGAGATAAGCATTATGCGGATTTGAGACGGGGAACCAGTAATGAAGTTCAGCGAGTGGCAGAAAAACTATAGGGAATGCCCCTAGCCCGCATCCCAGGAGAGGATAATCTTTAAGCATTTGAATTGTAAGTTGCCATATTTCTATTCTGCGCAGGCTGCCTGAGTCTCCCAATTGAAGCATATTGAATGGATCATAAGCGGTTTGCCATAACCATATGATAGTTCCGACAGCAATGGGGATCAATACTAAAGCCCATTTAGTACGTAACGAGAGGATGAAGAAAAGAGCTATACCGGTTGCTATCCAGCCTCCTCTACTACTGGTAAATATCAATAGTATTATAAACAGAATTGTTACAATGATGCTCCCGACCCGGATACGGAAGTGAGCTTTGATCCCGAAAATTGAGACACCGAAAAGTACCGGAATAATCATAGCTAGTATAATGGCCAATGAGTTGACGTTTGCTCTGAATGCGAAAATCTCGGGTAATGAAGGCAGCATGCGAATAAACCAGGCGTTAAGCGGTGTAAATGTAGATGTGTACGATTGAGTGATAGGTATCTGGGAGAAAACGAAAACGCTTATCAGTAATGCAAAAAGAACCCAGAAAACTCCCCATAATTTCCAGTCACGAATCCAGTCGCCAGCAGCAATGGCATAATAGAAAAAAACAACACATATATAGCTCTGGAACGCCACTATACTTATTGCTGTGTGATTGGAATAGATCAGCCCTACTATCGCACCGATCATGAAAATTGCTATAGGAATATCGAAAAGCGTGCGAGGGAACAGGTATCCCTTGCGCCACCGTCTTAAGGGCCAGGGTACTAAAGCGATTATCCATCCTACCCACAAAAAGGGACTATCAAAAAGCAGCAGAAAATAAAGCGGCACCGGCCATAGCGGCTCAGTGCGCAAAACGAAATCACCTAGTTTTTCCGGAGTACTGCGTTGGCGGTTGGGCAGGTTCATCCCACCTCTTTAATCAATATATACGTTAGATATTTCATTCTGAATGAACGTAATACAGTCTAGCATAAAGGGTAGTTTTTTTCAAAAAGACGCAATATTGCCCCAAGCAAGATTGGTTTAATTCTAGCTTATTTTCTTAAAAGGCAGTAATTGATTTTACAACGACCTCTGCCTGCTCGTCTGGCATATCAGGATACATAGGGATAGCCAAGGTCTCCTGGCAGGCTTTTTCTGAATTGGGGAAATCGCCTTTGTTGTACCCTAAATCCGTATATGCCTCCAGTAGATGCAGAGGGATCGGATAGTAGATGGCTGAGGCAACCTCGTTTTGTTTCAGATGGCTTTGGAGTTCGTTGCGCCTTTGTACTCTGATAACGTACATATGATATACATGTTTTGCATATGATGCTTCAGTGGGAATCACTGTGTTTGCCGCATTCAGCAATTTGTTGTATTTTTGAGCCGTCTGCCAGCGCTTTTCATTCCATTTATCAACGTATTTCAGTTTTACCAGCAGTATGGCGGCATGCAATTCATCCAGTCTGCTGTTGTAGGCGATGGTTACAGGGAAGTACTTTTTCTTCCAACCATGAGCACGCAGCATTTTCACTTTGTCAGCCACATCTGCGTCATTGGTGGCCAGCATTCCACCGTCACCATACGTACCCAGGTTTTTGCTGGGGAAGAAACTGAAGCAACTCACATGACCCATTGAACCGGTTTTGCGTCCCTTGTACTCGGCTCCGAAGGCCTGTGCATTGTCTTCGATCACCTTGAGATTATGCTTGCCGGCGATATTTAAAATAGCATCTATATCCGCTGGATGGCCGTACAGGTGAACCGGTATGATTGCCTTCGTTTTTTTTGAAATCCTGCTTTCGATCTGATTTGTATCTATGCAGTAGGTTTGCAGGTCAATATCGACAAATACCGGAGTCGCTCCTACAGCAGACACAGCCTCAGCAGTGGCGAAGAAAGTAAAGGCGGGAACGATCACCTCATCTCCAGGTCCGATATCCAGTGCCCTTAGCGCAAGCACCAGCGCATCGGTGCCGGAGGCAACACCAACCGCATGTTTCAAGCCGTGGTATGCAGCAATTTTTTCTTCAAGTTCTGCCACTCTTGGCCCAAGAATGAACTGCCCATTATCAAGCACCTGTTGTATTGCCTCGTTCATTTCCGCCTTTATGGAATTATATTGTGTAACCAAATCAACCAGTGGAACTTTCACTATACGTCTCTTTCTACTTTTGATTTATTCTTAGTATATTTCTTACTGCACTCGGAGCAAACAGCAATCTTGCCATCAATAAATTCAAGTTTTACACCGCAATCACAAACCCAACTTTTAATTGCAGATGGATTACCATACACCATAGCATAGTCCGGAACATCCTTTGTTACTACTGCACCGGCACCTATCAGAGAATATTTGCCGATTGTATTTCCGCAAACAATAGTGGCATTGGCCCCGATGCTGGCACCACGTTTTACCAGTGTCTGCTTGAACTCATGTTTTCTTGATACATGGCTTCTTGGGTTGATAACGTTGGTAAACACGCACGACGGACCGCAGAACACGTCATCCTCCAAAACAATCCCTTCGAACACAGAAACATTGTTTTCTATTTTCACGTTATTGCCCGTTTTTACGCCCTTGCCGATAAAAACGTTCTGGCCGATAACACAGTCATTGCCAATGGTTACATTCGGCATCAAATGCGAGAAGTGCCAAATTTTGGTCCCTTTACCGATTTGCATTGGTTCTTCAACAATGCTGGTTTCGTGAATATAGAATTCTTTATTACTCAAGGGATATCTCCTCGCCATCCCTTTCCAGAGAGTTTTGGCAGTATGACAGTAGTTTCAGCACCTGCAGGCCCTTGTGTCCATCGACCCTGGGTTTTTTTCGCTCCTTTATACAATCGATGAAATCCTGGCACTCGCTTTTGAGGGGTTCTGCCGTTTGTATCTCAACAGATCTGGCATCCTTGCGGTTGGGCACCGGTACGTTATCTACCCAATCTATGCTGTGGTCATAAATAAGCAGCTTATCTTTGGGTTCGGTGTCATTAAACACGGCCATCTTTTGGCTGCCTACTATCACCAGCCGCTGTTCTTTGTAGGGATGCAGCCAGCTGACAAAAATATGTGCCCGGGTTCCGCTGGCAAAGCTCATAGTAGTCATGGTTACATCAGCGATGTCTTTGTGCAGGTAGTAGCCGCCATGTCCTGATATGCTGTTGGGCATCTGTCCGTCAAGCAGCAACAGTATTACGGAGATATCGTGCGGAGCAAAGCTCCAGAGAATGTTTTCCTCAGTGCGGAATTTGCCAAGGTTCAATCTGTTGGAGTATATATACTGGATTGTACCCAGTTCTCCACTGTTTACCATTTCTTTCAGCATAACTATAGCGGGATGATACTCCAGAATATGGCCTACAAGCAAAATCCTGCCCAGTTTTTGGGCTATATCGACAAGTTCCTGTCCGTCCTCTATTTTTAAGGCCAAGGGTTTTTCTACAAATACATCCTTACCTGCCAGCATGGCTTGTTTGGCCATAGCGAAATGCATAACTGCGGGAGACGAAATTACCACACCCTTGATATCGATATTGCTAAGCAGCCTGGCATAGTCTGTTTCTGTGTTTACTCCAGGATAGCGTTCTTTAAGCTCAAGTAGAGTCTGTTCATTACTATCGCAGATGGTATGGAGCCCACCCAGTTCAGCGAAATTCCGAACCAGATTTTTGCCCCAGTATCCACCACCTACAACTGCTATATTTTTCATCTATTTTTTCTCAGCCTCTTCCACGCTGATTTCCATTCATCGTGTGGCATAGCATAAAACCCGCTTACTACTTGATTCTCCGCCACATTATGAGCAACAACAGCGTTGAGTAGTATTTGGGCTCCGTTATTGATCCGAACGCCGTTTGATATGGTAGCGCCTGCGCCGATCCAACAGTCTTGGCCGATTTTTACACTGCCTGCCAGGCACGTTTGCGCAGCGATTAGAGTACGCTCGCCAATCTTAGCGTTATGCGCGATATGGACCAAATTATCAAGTTTCACATTATCTGCAATTAAAGTCTTTTCGCCATAAAATGTAGCTCTAGCGATAGTGCAATTAGAACCAATTTCAACGTTGTTGCCTATTAAAACCTGCCCTGCATGAATCATTTTTCTTACTTCCGTTTGTTCAGCGTTTTGCTCAAAACGAAAACCATCCATCCCTATGCCAACTCCGGAGTGTATTATACACTTGCTACCTATTTCACAGTTATTATATACACACACATTTGGATATATATATGTATCATTGCCGATAACTACATCACCAAGCACGCATGAGTTGTGTTGCACTTTTGTCCCATCCCCAATGACAACGTTCTCGCCAATATATACATTTTCCCCTATATAAACGTTATTGCCTAATCTGGCGCTCGCGTCGACATAGGCTGTCTTGGAAATCCCCTCTTCATGTATAACAGACAAATCACTGTAAAAGAACGATTGTATGTCCATCAATGCGAAAACCACATCTTCTACAATGATATAAGCGTTATTAGGATACTTATCACAAAGCTTGACCAACCCTTTGGGGATGAGTACGATGGCGTTTTCCAAATCAGCCAGCAATGCGTCATATTTTGCGCTTCGGATAAAGGAGACCTTGTTTGGGCTATAGTTATCAATAGGGCATGTTCCAGAGATAATCGTCTCTTTATTAAACGAACCAACTATCGTGCCGTTTAATTTATTCGCGAGATCGAGGATGTTTATTTCCTTTACCATATCTTCCTTATCAATTAAAAGCATCATACCAATTAGAATAAATGCAATGGTTAGTAATTGCTACTCTCCCAGCCGGTGTATATTTTCGCTACGTATTTCTGTGGTAACACCCCTTGTATCAAATACCAGTTTTGCCTGAGCGGCTATGTCTTTTATATCGTAGCAGCTATGATCGGTTGCAATTACCACACAATCTGCTGCTGACAGTATTTTGCTGCTAAGCTCTGTTGACGTAAGGGCGACATGAGTAAGTTTCACCTCGTTTATATATGGATCGTTAAAGGAAACATCTGTCTCCTTAGCACAGAGAAGTTCGAGCAGTTTTAGAGCAGGTGACTCTCTTATATCTTCTATATCTTTTTTATAGGCGACTCCCAGCACCAGTACCTTGGCCCCTTTCAGGCTTTTACCAGCAGAATTGAGAGCGTCCATTATACGCTCAATAACATGATATGGCATATGCTCGTTTATATCAGATGCAAGCTCGATGAATCTGGTGTGAAAATCCAGCTCCCTTGCCTTATTAGCCAGATAGTATGGATCTAAAGGAATGCAGTGTCCGCCAATTCCTGGCCCCGGATAGAAAGGTGTGTATCCGTAAGGTTTGGTTGAGGCTGCTTTAATAACCTCCCACACACTTATGCCCATTTTCTCACAGAGTTGGGCTAGTTCATTCACCAGGGCTATATTAACACTGCGGAAAACGTTTTCAAAAACTTTAGTCATCTCAGCGGTTTCAGGTGAGGAGACATCTACCACATTATCTGCTATCTGACTGTAAAGCAGTGTTGCCAGTTTGGTGGATGTGGAGCTTATACCGCCTACAACCTTCGGGGTGTTTTTAATATTGTATTTTTGGTTATTGGGGTCCACTCTCTCGGGAGAGTAGGCAAGATAAAAATCGGAGCCTTCTTTGAGTCCCGATTGTAAAAGGATTGGTAATATTACCTCTTTAGTGGTGCCGGGGTAAGTGGTACTTTCGAGCACAATCAGCTGACCCGGCCTCAGCGTTTCCTGTATTTGCTCGGCTTCGTAAGTCACATATGACAGGTCGGGATCTTTGGTTTTGGTAAGCGGTGTCGGAACGCAGATACAGATGGCATCGGCCTCTTTAAGTCTGCTCTGATCTGTTGTTGCTTCAATCAAGCCGTTTGCAACTACTTTTGCCAGACGCTCGCCGTTTACATCTGCAATGTAAGATTTTCCACTGTTAACCAGGTCTGCTCTGGCTTGCTGCACATCGATGCCAAGCACTTTATAACCAGCTTCGGCAAAGGCGACTGTTAAGGGCAGGCCAACGTAACCAAGTCCAACAATGGCTATTATTGCAGATTTATTATTGATTTCGCTTTCAAGTGACTTTTTCAATTTTTATTTTCCCCATGCTCCCATTGTATACAAAAATGATCCGAGTTTCTAATTATTAGATCATTTTGAGTGCTGATACGAAGTTTATTGTATCATCGGCGTTAGCATGGTGCAATGGTTTTTATCAACACGCTGTTGATAAAATAATACTGTTGTCACCTGGGACTTGACATCAACTAGGCTCGTGTATTGAAATAACTGGCTTAAAGGGTGGCTTTACACTTGTTGCCGTCTCGCTTACAGGAACTTGACAGTCTTGTATTAGGGTTCTAGTATAACTTAAACGTGGTATTGCTTATTACTTCTGCAAGTTTGTCATAGGTAGTGTTTGGATATGCACCGCTATAAGAATACATATTTCTATCTTGCTGTTGCGTTGCTTTGCGCCGGAGTTCTATTTTGTCTCCTTTTCTATCTCCTGAACAGGTCTATACCATTGACTGCAGTGGGGGCTTCCATGTTGATTTTAGGGCTGGTTTGCTTAGCCTTAGCAAGGAGCCTGCCTCGTATATCTCCTGAAACCGGCGCCATGCTGTTGGATACAAGTATGGGCAATATAAACTTGCTTATCGAAGAATTAGGCCTCCGGGTTAAAGCTATATACCTGCCGTCTTCTCTTACAAGCAGCGGAAAACCTCAGGCCTTACTACCTCTTTCATCGGATATAGATACTAAGTGGCTTGATCGGCCTTTGCCTCAGAGATTGATAGTTAAATATGGCCCAAACAATGAAAACGTAGGCATTTTAGTTTCCACTCCCGGGTCGGTTAGCGCCGTTTTACTTGCAGCAGAAGATATTTCCGGGATGGATGCGATAGAATCATCGCTGACTCACGTGCTTGTGGGCCTTCTGGACGCGGTAGGAGGAGTCAGGGTTTCTCAGTCAAACGATGGCGATCTGACCATTCGAATATCCGGTTCTCGTTTGGATGGGGAGAATGTCGCATTGTACGAGTGGCTTGGAACGCCGCTGGCCTCTATCGTCGCGTCGATTGCGGCCGAGGCTATGGATAAGCCTGTGAGAATACTTGAGGAAACACAAAATAAAAAACACATTGATATTAGGATTGGAGTCGCGTGACACTATATAATCGATATATCGTTTCGCTGGCACTTATCTTTAGCCTTACCTCTGTGGTATTTGCGTTGGTAGCTATTGCCAATTTGGACCTTTGTCTTACCATTTACATCATTGAAAGCCTTATAGTCACTGAACTGTTTATTTATCTTAACCCGAGAGCCAAGCGGAATCTTATTTGGGTGAACGTGATTCTTTTTTCCCTGTTCATCTTGCTTGTAGTCGCTAAAATAGCTGAAATAATTTTGGGACAAGGATTATTGTTCTAATGAAAAGGGCTATTAAAGCTGTTACGGTTGCTTTTTTCATTCTGATGTTGCTTATAATAGCACTTGTTCCGCTGGCCATGGCGCAGCCCACCAACATTCCGCATGAGGACCCCAGTACTACAGATGATACTTTTCAGGCGTATTCTATTTTTGATGCATATTCCGTTATCGTTGGGTTTTTGGCTGTGGGCGATTTTGACGATGCAAGTTCAGCGCTTGCGGAAATGGCCCAGGTTCAACTACCTGAAACTATTCGAGATGCGTTTGATTTATACTATAGCTCGATTGTTGATGTCTCTGCACAACTTGAGTTGATAGTGCAACTACTTGATGAAGCTGATAGTCTCATAGCGAGCGATTTATGGGCTGAGGCCAATGATAAGCTTGATGATGCCAATGATAAGCTTGATGATGCCAATGTTCATCTTGAACAGGTTGAGATTAAAATTGGTGATATTCGTGTCGTAACTGAAGCTCTCACAAACACATTGAACGATTTCATTTTAGATTCGGATTTGTTCAACAGCGTGTACGACAGGTACACTAAAATAATAGATGAAGTGGAGTTGCTGAGAATCACGTATGCAAATCTGCGGCAGGAACTTAAAGAAGGTATAGAATTAGATGGTTTGGGTACAAAGATTACTCTTGACATAGTACCTCAAACGGTGCAAGTCGGTGAACAATTGATACTCAGTGGTAGATTAACGTATGCAGGTGGTATTCGGTTGCCTGACATGGAGGTGGCGCTTGTACTGGGTACCACATCGCCGATAGGTGTGCCGACCGATGCCCAGGGAGATTATACGGCCAGTATTCAGGTGCCTTACAGCTATGCCTCGACCATGGTTGTAAAAGCGGCCTATAGTCCAAAAACCGCTTTTGATATCCAAAACTACCAAGCTACCTACTCAGAAACAAATGTTGATTTATCGTTCAATACTACCGATCTGAGACTGGTTGATGTGCCGCAACGGTTATTGATTGGCTCTCCAAATATAATATCCGGATTTGTTGAGGGTGACGGAGTGTGGCTTTCGGGCAGAACCGTGCAATTGTATTTAGACAAAAGTCTTGTGAACGAGGGCTTAACTGATGGGGACGGGCGTTTTGAGTTGCCTTTGATTCCCCCTGCTGATTATGATCTTGGAAATCATACCATTAAGGTAATTGTGGAACCTCACAACTCTAAGAAGTGCAGTGGTGCCTATGAGAGTGTTGATGTGCGGATATATAGAGCCTTTCCTGAGGTCACCGTTAGCACCGCCAGATATATTATGTTGTCATCATCGATGGTCGTTTCAGGTAAAGCAATTTATGAAGGGGAACCGGTGGTAGATGCCGAGGTAATTGTGAACTTCGTTGGAACTAGGACTGCAACAACGACGGATGATGATGGTCAGTACAGTGTTGATGTGAGTTTGTCGCCGTCGTCTATCGTTATGGGTAGTCAGGAAGTTTCGGTTAGCGTTGTTCCTGCTGATGCTTGGCTTGGTTCAATGACTGTTCGATCTGAAGTTTTGGCGTTTAGCCTGCTCAACATGAGCTTCGTTTCGGCTGCAGTTGTTGCTTTGGGTGTCGTTGTTTATAGATCAAGAAAACGTTTGGCGTTGGAACTGGCTGAGGCAAAGGGGCCTTTGGATTTACCCCAGGAATCGGACTTATGGGATAGCTTTACACCTTCCGGGAATAAGGTTTTAAATATATATCATGATGCTGTGCTTATTGTTGGTCAGTTAACGGGCACACAGTTTGAGGCTAATGCAACACTGCGCGAGTATCTTTTGCGCTGCAATCTCAGACAGGGTGGCATAAGGAAAGTCTTTGCCCTGCTGACCTATCTGGCAGAGGTAGCACTTTACTCTGAAGCTTCACCTGAGGGCAGTTCTGATGAGGCGCAGAAGTTGTATGACAGGTTAAGGCAGGAGCTTATCAGTGAACCGTCTTAAAATTGTATTTATAGCGCTTTTGGTGATTTTAGCGGCATTGGTTGCTATAGCTCTGTACCCGTCTGGCGATGATTTCAGGCCAGGCAACAGGACATGGAACGGGATAAGTACTTTGGTATCAACGGTTGATGCGACAGCTATTGATTCGCTGTCCGATCTCCCCAGTCGGTCAGAGGGGACTGTTTTTATAATTGTGCCCTATATGTCATTTAATACCATGGAGCTGAATGATATTAGTGACTACGTTTTTGATGGTGGGACGCTTATTTTGCTGGATGACTATGGGCATGGCAATGAAATTCTTGATGTTTTGGGTGTTGATTACAGATTTAGCGATGCCCCTCTCCTGGATCCGCTTGTTAACTATAAAAATGAGAGGTTCCCCAAGATTTTGACATTTGAAGATTTGGCACTGACCTCTGGGATTGACGCGCTGGTATTTGATCATTCCTCGTGCCTTATTGATGTGCCTGTTGGTCAGATTATTGCTCAGTCATCAAGTTTCAGTTTTTTGGATACGAATGATAACTCTTTGTATGATAATCCCGCTGAGTTGTCTGAACAGAAAGGGCCGTTTCCCGTGATAGCTTATACTATATTGGGAGAGGGAAGACTTGTTGCCGTAAGTGATCCTTCCATAGTTATCAATGGGATGATAGATATGGAGGATAACCTTAAAATAATAGAAAACGCTGCTATACTGGCCGCTTCGACCCCCAATATCTACATAGATCAATCTCATATTCCGGATTCTGCGATGTCCAGGGCAAAGAGTCAGATAGATTCAGTTCGCAGTGTAGTTGCCCATCCGTTGATGTTTTTTGGTATGGCTGGGGGCGTTTTATTTTTAACGTTTAGACCTTTGTGGAGAAAAAGGAGGTAGTTATGAAAGATAAGCTGCAGGACACGGTTGATGGATTATTAAATGAGGTATCCAAAGTTGTAATAGGATTGGATGCCTTAAAAAAATTGATGGTGGCGGCTGCTATTAGCGGAGGGCACATTCTCATTGAGGGACCCTTGGGAACAGCTAAAACAACTGTTGCCAAAACCTTTGCCCGAGCGCTGGGGGGCGAGTTTAAAAGAATTCAGTTTACACCCGATATGCTGCCGACCGATGTGACCGGATTTTATTTGTATACCCTTGATGGACAGTCGCGATTCATCGATGGCCCTGTTTTTGCCAATGTTCTTCTGTTGGACGAGCTTAACAGGACCACGCCCAGAACGCAGTCTGCTTTACTTGAGGTTATGCAGGAGGGCAAGGTTACTATTGAGGGGAAGGACCATGTTGTGCCACAACCTTTCATAGTTATTGCCACTCAGGTGGAACTAGGGGGTGAGGGGACTTATCCTCTGACGGATGTGCAGGTTGATAGATTTATGTTCAATGCTGAGAGTTACTATCCGACACACGAAGATGAAAAAAGGATAATCGATAGCATTGATTTCCTGGAAGGGCCCGAAGTAGCCCAAATAACTGACCCCAAAACTATTTTGGCCTTACGGGAAGAGGTTCGCAAGGTCCATGTATCCGCGGAGGTGGAGGATTATATCGTTCATTTGGTAAACGGCGTTCGTTATAGCAACGATGTAGTTGGTGGCGCGGGGCCTCGAGCAACTATAGCGCTTTACAAGGGAGCAAGAGCTTTTGCTTATATGGATAGAAGAGAATTCGTAATTCCCGATGACGTTAAGGATCTTGTCCTTCCTGTGCTCAAGCATAGAATACACCTGCGTCCTGAGTCGGAGATGGATGGAGTAGTGCCGAAAGATATTATAAACAAGGTTCTTCAAGAGGCGGCAGTACCTAAGTGAATTTAACCTATTTCAAAATATATTTCTGTGCAATGTTGATAGCTGCTGTTATTGTTTCACCGCTATCGCATAGCCTTTTGGCTATAGTTTTGCTTTCGTGTCAATTGTACCTGTTTTGGAAGCGACCGCTTCCACTCATTGCGCTTTCGCTTGAACTGCTGTGCGTTGTTCTTATGCCGCTCACTTTAAATGCAGTTTTACCTGCCTACCTATCCACACTGCTGGTATTGCCTGCTTTGCCCATTATTAATAGAGCACTTGCAGTAACCACAACAAGCCAGCTTTTTGACCCTTTTGTAGATAATATAGGAATTTCTACTGTTCTCAAACAGATTATGGTTTCTTTAGGATTGATACTGCTTTTATCCCTGATAACGGCGACATATATTTTGAGTTTTACTGTGGCAGTGCTGGCGATTTTTCTTGCTATGATGGTGTTTTACGCCTACCGTATGCTTTCTCATCCGCTTAATTGGCAACAAGACGTGGAACTGAGGCTAGTAGCTGGTGACAGTAAGCCGTTGTCGATCGAGATCAAGAATACTACTGGTAGGTCGCTTTTTATGCGGGTCGTAGGAGTTGAACCATGGGTAAGGGTTATTGAGCAGGAGTTTAGCTTGTCAGGTGGGCATTTGATTGAGGCCTCCGTTGAGCCGCCTTTGTCCGGGCCATCGTCTGTTTTGCTTAACGTATCTATTCGTGACTGGCTAGGATTGCTTCAGTTTGGTTTTGTGGTGGATTGTGCAAAGCTGATTGTGATTCCACGTGCCACATATTCTAAATGGCTGGCAAGCAAGTATTTGGAGCAAGGGATTGGTAATATGAGCGGGTCTGCACTTTCACTTGCAGTGACGTCGCTTTCAGGCCCAAAAGGCAGTGGAATCGAATATCACTCCAGCCACATGTATTCGCCGGGAGATAATCTCAATCACATAGACTGGAAACATACCAGTCGTTTTAGAGAATTGGTTGTCAAGAAGTTTCAGGCTATGTACGGAAACGCGGCAGTGATAATGGTCAATCTGACTGCTAGTAGCGAGGATGAGGCGGATAGAATAACGAGTAATCTGGTAAATTCCGTTTTGACGTTGGCCCAAAGTTCGGTTAATGCAGCATTGGTTGCTTACAATCGGCGTGAGGTAGTGGAACTGACTACTATTATGTCGCCCAATGTACTTCTCAGAAGGGTTTTGCAACTGATAGAGAATGTGAACCTGGTTCAACCCTCCGTCAGGTATTTGTGGCCCCCTGATGCCAGAAAACTGGAGATTACACGTAAACAGCTTGCCAATGTTGATCTGAAGTCGGCCAAAAAGCTACTTTACCTTTTGGATATTGAGAGCGAAGCCATCAAGGAATATACCTCTGAGCACCCCTTATCAATAGCTCTGTCCCAAATTAGCAATGTAATTGCACCGCCGGCAATGATGATACCGATAACGGCTTTTAATCACGACGCAGAGGTGTTAAGTTTATTGCTCCCCAAGCTGGAAAAGCGTGGTTACAGGGTTTTCCCGGTGAGTATTGATAATGCAGCAGCCGACAGGATTGGTATTACCCTGGCTTGAACTAAAAATGTGATTCTTTGTGGCTTACACAGATCAGGTTAGCGTAAGGCAGGTGGACACTTCTTTTTTTATATCATAACTATGGGTTCAACCTGGTTTCTCCTGTAGTATATAATTAGCAAAAGGTATAAACTTACCCAGTAAGGAGTCTTCCTCATGAGTCTACAAGAACGTGATTACATAGCGGGGAAACATCCGCCATATTGCACATGTGTTGATTGTGTTGAGTCCAGACTAAATCGTAGCAACAAACGAGGGCTGTTTAGAAGATTATTACGGAAGATATTTAGGAAGTAAGCCTTTTACTGCCGGATAAGTGTTATTTTTGATTCTAATGGCTCATGATTTTTACGATTAACTATCCCATTGCTCCGCTACGTTCAGCTTGACAACTTGATTGCTATTTCCTATTCTGTAAAGACGTAGAATTTGGCATACTATTACAATTCACGCAAAAGAGGTATATGTGGCACATTTACCAGTAGAAAGCCCTCAGGAAAAACATAACTACAATTTAAAAATACAATCGCTGGTAATCGAACTATCATCCCTTCTAATGGACATTGATAGTAAAAATGCCGACGCAATCATCAATGAGGTGCTTGATAAAGTAGGTGAGTTTGTTGATGTTGATAGAAGTTATATATTCACTTTCTCCAGCGATGGAAAAACTATGAGCAATACCCATGAATGGTGCGCTGACTGTATGCATCCTCAAATACAAGTGCTTCAGAATATACCTGTGGAGGCCAATTCCTGGTGGATGAAGCGATTAACAAAAATCAAGGAGATATGTGTTCCACGCGTAGTGTCCCTGCCTAAAGTAGCTGAAAAATTCAGAGATAAATTAATGGAACAGACGATCAAAGCTCTCATAATACTACCAATTACCAAGGATGAGCAGCTTATCGGATTTATCGGTTTTGATTCGACAAGGCGGGAAAGAAACTGGAAGATAAGGGAAATTGCATTGCTGAGAATGCTGGGCGATTTGGTTGCTCATGCGCTATATATAAAATGATTCCAACTCAGTGTAGTTTAGGGCATACTATACATCTGTATATTTGTGGTTAACGGCAAGTAAATACAGGTACATTGTTGAACACCAGGGTATATGTTTTACTGTTTTCCTCGCTCGGTGCAAATGTGAGATATGTAACCGATAGCTCTAAAATAACACTTACATTAGTTCCTGTTTCTAATTCAGGATTGTTATCTATAACGAATTGCCAATGTGATGATTCAGGGTCATCCTGAACAAGCTCCCTCCTGAATGTTTTGCTTCCATGAACTAGCAATATTTCATCTTTAACGGCCCAGGTAGTTGGGAGACTCGTTGTATTGAGAGGGCTAATAGTAACTCGCCCGGTGATGGGATATCCGCTAATGTGAGAATTGCGCAATAGGTGTATTTCTATCTCACATTCAATACCCTCTATCGTAGTAGTCAAAGAGGATTCCTGACTAGTAATAGTCTTTCCATCATTAAGCTGCACAGAGACATCATCTTTGCCTTCTATGGCAAATGTAACGCTGGCAATGTGTTTACTTACCTTGAAGGCATAGCAATAGTAGGCCATATCGTCAGTCACTCCAAGTGCTCCTCTTTGTATGTCCACAGTAACCTGATTACCTTGTATCAGTGGCTCACCTACAGTTACAATTGTTCCACCCGACGTTTCCGTATGCCTATAAAGGATGATATTGTCGGTGTTAAAATCTATCTGCCATGCAGCTATAGTTTGCAGGAATTCTCCGGTTAGACGGTTCAACTGCTGTATATTGAATACGAAATCGTCCAAATCAGACTGGCTTTGAAGAATTGTTGATTCGAAAACACTGTAGAAGCTTTCTCGTTCGGTAATCGACAGCCTGGATACTGAAAACGTATCCGGGTTCCAGTCACCCTCGATATTATCAGCAGTGAGAGTACAGGAGAAACCGGAAGCCAACAGGCTTATCAGCAGTAGCGAAGCAGTAAAATAAATTGATCCTTGAATTTTTCCGATACCCATGATATCTCTCCTGCTTATATATACTCAGAATCAGCCCAAAAGGTTCATTTTGCTTACCATATACCGGGTTGGCAAGGGAGCAAAGTTTTGAGGATAAGTTGAGGGGGAGTTATGGTGAGTTGGTTTTTGTGGGGCTACTATTTTCTATCCCAACATTGATAAGCATAATACAGTGGTGTTGTCATCAATCAACTTGGTAAACTGTTAAGCAAAGAAGTGAAGCAATAGTTGGTATCTATTCCGACAAATGCAGGATGGTACCTTCCTCACCCACGGCGAAGACATCATGGGAGGAACTGCCCCACACTCCCCATAGCGATTCTGTGGTCCCGCTGCTCATCGCGCTCCATGACGTGCCGTTGTAGTGCATGATGGTGCCTTCCTCTCCCACCGCAAAGATGTCGGAGGAGGAACTACCCCACATACTACCTAGCCATGCCGTGGTGCCGCTGCTTATCGCGCTCCATGATGTGCCGTTGTAGTGCATGATGGTGCCTTCCTCTCCCACCGCAAAGATGTCGGAGGAGGAACTACCCCACATACTACCTAGCCATGCCGTGGTGCCGCTGCTCATCGTGCTCCATGACGTGCCGTCGTAGTGCAGGATGATGCCCCCGTCACCTACAACGAAGATGTCGGAGGAGGAACTGCCCCATACCTTATAGAGTTCTTTTTGTGTGCCACTACTCATCGTGCTCCATGACGTGCCGTTGTAGTGCATGATGGTACCTTCCTCACCCACCGCGAAGATGTTGGAGGAGGAACTGCCCCATATGCTTCCTAGCCATAATGTGGTGCCGCTGCTTATTGCGCTCCATGATGTGCCGTCGTAGTGCAGGATGATGCCATCATAACCCACGGCATAAACGTCAGTAGACGAGTTTCCCCACACACCAAGTAGATCATATGAGGCATCGCTGCTCATCGCGCTCCATGATGTACCGTTATAGTGCAGGATGGTACTTTTATAACCTACGGCAAAAACGTCAGCAGGAGAGCTCCCCCACACGCCAAGCAGTGGATTATTTTGAGACAAAGGATTTTGCCACTCCCAGCCATCAACACTTTTATTGCCTAGTGTACCACAAGCGGCTAGAGATATGAGAATGAGAGAAGATATCAGTAGTAGAATGTTTTTGAATCGTCTGATGTTTATTACTCCGATAAAAGAATACAAACAATGAACTCGAATAACTTTACGTATCAGTATGATAATAACGCAATGTTAAATTAATACTTTCTAGCTAAAAAGTCAATGATGACTCTATCCTCAAGAATAGCATTTTTGCCTCATATGTTGAATCGTAGCATACTACTATAATTCTAATGATATGAATACAAACCTGATACTTACTCAAGGTTTTTTTTGATACTTTCTTGACTTTGTTTATAGTTCAAAAAGTGGGGCTAGATTCCATATCCCCAATATTGACAAGCTAAGTACAGTGATGTTACTCTTAATTGTAGCCCATCTGAATATGGGAAAAATCATAGAAAAGGAGCTAAGGATTTAGCTTTACGTCGGGGTGTGGCGCAGTTTGGCTAGCGCGCCTGAATGGGGTTCAGGAGGTCGCCGGTTCGAGTCCGGCCACCCCGATTTTCAACTTGCAAAGCCTTTCTTTTTGTTCCCTCAAACCTTTGTATACTCATCCTTTGTTATACCTGTTCATTTAACCCTACCCCGACACGGGCAAATCGATTATTATTGAATATGGGCCTGATATACAGGAATCGTCGATAACTCAATTGAGGCAAGTAAATTGACGGCACAGAGCAAACAAAAAATAGTTCTTGATGGACAGGAAGTGGAATATGCTTTCAGGCGCAGCCGTAGAGCCAGGCACGTGCATTTTGAAATAAATGCCTGCACAGGGCTGGTTGTGGTTGTTCCGCAGCGTTGTAGTGCCTCCTCGGTGCCAGCGCTGATGGAGGGCAAAAAACACTGGATTTTAAAGAACATAGACAGGTATACAGGCTACGAGCATCCGTTTGAGAATGGCCATCTTCAGCAGGGCGACAATATACCGTATCTGGGCAGGGATCTGGAAATCGTTTTTAGTATAGATCACGCTGATACAGATGGCGTGATATTGGATGATGACAGACTCCTGCTGCAATCGAAACAGCTGGACAATGGGACTGCCGCACAGACTATAAAACAGTGGCTTCGTGATCAGGCAAAGATGTTTATTCCTGGGCGGGTAGATGAGCTGGCCAGTCGCCTTGGTTTGACATATAACCGCGTTTCCATTCGTGGGCAAAAGAGCCGCTGGGGCAGTTGTTCGAGCAAAAAGAATATCAATCTGAACTGGAAGCTGATAATGACTCCGCCCCACATAATTGACTACACGATAGTTCACGAGCTGCTGCACTTGAGGCAAATGAATCACTCAAAGGCGTTTTGGAATCTGGTGGCCGAATATTATCCGCAGTGGCGGGAGTATAGAAAATGGCTCAAGGATCATGCCGGATATTTGCTGGTAGATGCCTGATTGCCCTTGCTATTGTTTGTTGTACTTAAGTTTGGCAAAAAGCAGTGTAATCGAAATGGTGGCTCCAACGCAGTTCCACAGTATTACCGATATCGCTTCGTTCATAATCCCATAAGCGATCCAGAAAAACAGACCTATCAGTAGTGCCACGCTGAATGTCAGGCTTATTCCGCGTGCGCTTTTAAGTTTGAACACGCGTATTACCTGCGGCACCAGGCTAAAGGTGACAAAAGCCCCTGCTATAAGTCCTATGATTTCTGCTCCGCTCACGTTTTTGCCTCCTACCGGTGCAAAACAGTATAGCAGCTTGGATTTGTTGTATGCTACTTTTATCACATAACTGTCTGTATAAAATGGTTTACACTGTTGTTTCAAATGCAGTATACTCTCGAAGTACATCGCATTATAATAAAAATTTAAACTTGAAGGAGTTGAGCTATGGGTAACACAAACGATAATTTGAGTGCGGCTTTTGCCGGGGAGAGTCAGGCATCGCGCAAGTACACATATTTTGCCGAGGTGGCCGATAAAGAGGGAAACGCGTACATAGCGCGGCTGTTCCGTGCTGCGGCTGATGCAGAAACGGCACATGCCCGCAATCATTTAAACGTACTGGGTGGTATCAAGTCCTCGGTGGATAATCTGAAGGCGGCTATTGAGGGAGAACATCATGAGTTTACCAGTATGTATCCCGATTTTATAGAGCAAGCGGGGAAAGAGGATAATAATAAAGCGGCAGGTAGTTTTCAACTGGCCAATACGGTGGAAAAGATTCACCATACGCTTTATAGCGATGCACTGGCCAAACTGGAAAAGGGTGAAGCAATAGAGGATAAGTCTATATATGTGTGCCAGTACTGCGGTAATACGGTTGTGGGAGATGCCCCGGAACGCTGCCCCATCTGTGGTGTTCCCCAAAAGCGTTTTAAGCTAATAGATTAGTCACATCTACATATGAATAGAAAAAGAAGGCTAACTCGCTGGATATATATAACATATACCTTTTAGCGGGCTGGCCTTCTTCGTTTTTTACTTGTGTTTTTTTATCTTCTGTTTAAGTGCAAATAAACAGTTGCGGCGCCGTCATCCGAAGGCCCTGCCACCATCTTCTGCTCGGTAAAAGAGTCAACAATGGCTTTTGCATTTGCAGCCGAATCAGCCTCATAAAGATTCCAGTTCTTGGGATTGCGAGCTTTCTTCTTGGTCTGATCGGGGTCACTGGTGACACCTATGGTCCATGAGCGGTAGATGCCGCCTGTAGCCGTTATAATTTTCTGGTTTATCTCGTTTGAATCTGCCATATTTGTACCTCCACTGGTTAATGATACAAAAAATTCGCTGTGTCTGTCAATTTCATGCAGACTATGGATTTTGTGTATTTCTGTTCGGATATCTGAGGCGGAAGCGGATGCCCATACGCTTAAACGCAATTATTGTCCAGACCAGCGTTAGTGTGATGGCGCACAGATCTGCAACTGGAAATGAAGCCCAAAGACCTGTTTCTTGGAAAATATCGGGAAGTATAAGAATTGCCGGAATAAGGAAAATAATCTGCCGTGCAGATGCCAGAATGAGTGAGGCAATTCCTCTTCCCATTCCCTGAAAGAAAGCGCTCAAGACATTTTGAAGTCCAACGGTAAAAAAGCTTATGGCAAAAATCCTCATGGCGGTTGTACCGTTTTCCAGAAATGCGGGATCGGAGTTAAATATGGACATCAATTGTTTTGGTATGAGCAGTGCAATCAGTGTACACATGACACCCCAACCCAGGGCTATAGTACTTGCTTTACTAACCACGCCCCCCACGCGTTTTGTGAGTCCGGCACCGTGGTTATAGCCAACCAGAGGTAGCACTCCCTGGCCCAGTCCCATGGTGGGCATAAACGCGAAGCTGGATATGCTGAACATAATGCTTAGTACTGCAACATAGCCTGCGCCGCCCGCACTTAAGTCGGTGGCTATTCTGTTTGCCAGTATGGTCACAAAAGCAAAAGCGGCCATTCTTACAATTGAGGCCAAACCCACTTTGTAGATCTCCTTAAGTATCCCAAAATGCAGTAAAAAGTTTTTGAGACGGAAGCGGAACGATGACTTTCTGGAAACGAAGTAGTATATAAATATTACTGCGGCCAAAGACCGGGCAATTACGGTGGCGTAGGCCGCGCCACTAACTCCCATATTGAGACCATGAATCAGTATAGGGTCAAGCGCTATGTTGGTTAGGGCGGATATTATCATCACTACACTGGGGAAGGTGGGTGACCCCTCTGCTCTGATAATGCTGCCGATGGTTAATGAAAATGCATTTACGAATGCGAAGATGGTTAGGATAGACATATAGTTTTTGGCTTGCTGTAGAACCGCTGCATCATAGAGCGTTTCATCGTTGGCTCCTATCAGGCGCAATATGCCGTCTAGGTTGGGCAGGACGATGGCTGTCATTAGAATACCCAGTATCAGGGACAGCGTTATTGTCATGGCGGCTGCGCGGTTGGCTCCATTTCTATTACCGGCGCCAAGCCTTCGTGAAATCAGTGAAGCTGCCCCCACGCCGGTTCCCAGCAGAATAGACATAAAGGCAATCATTATGGGGAAAGCGTAGCCCAGAGCGGCAAGCGATTGCAGACCCTCTTCGCCCGGTATGCGGCCTACCCACATTCTGTCGACCATGTTGTAGGTAGAGGCAACGGTCATAGAGATAATGGCCGGGCCGGAAAAGCGGAACAGCAGTTTCCATATTGAACCACGCCCCATCTCGGCGCTTCTGTGTTCATCTATTTGTGGCACTTGGACTCCATGTATAAATATCACTTTTGGGGTTTTCGTATCCCGAACACTTAATTTTAAAGCAAGCAGGCTGTATCCACAATAGCGGAAAGAGTCATTTTGGGACAAAAGTCGCATACAAAAGATGCACGTATCGTCCACAATGGTGATTGTATTTAATGCAGGAGGTATGATATGCGAGAAAAGATTGAGCAGGTACTTGATAAGATACGCCCGGCTCTGATGGCCGATGGCGGTAATGTAGAACTGGTAAATGTTAATGATGGCGTGGTTTCGGTAAGACTTACCGGGGCATGTGGGCATTGTGCTATGTCCACCATGACACTTAAGCATGGTGTAGAGCGTGTGCTAAAGGGTGAACTGCCGGAAGTTAAAGAGGTAGTGGCAGTTTAATTTGACTGTTTGCTGGGTTGTGAAAAACTTAGCCCCTAATTATTGGTATTTCTTAGGTTGTGGAGGAAATATATGAGACGACTGTTTCTCTTGATATCGGCTCTTGTGGTTGTCGCGGTACTGCTGGCGTCGGCGTGTCGCCAGGGTGCCATTGAGCTTTCGGGCATAGAAGTGCGGGAGTATAAGGGCGAGAACCTGTCGTCTGTACAGGATTTTAGGGATAACTCCATTAAAGGCCCTCAATATGTTGATCAGGATAGCTATGAGCTTACGATTGATGGTCTGGTGCAAACACCGGTAACCCTGTCTTACGATGAGGTTGTAGATAACAATGATTTGTACAAGAAAGTAGTTACACTCAATTGCGTTGAGGGCTGGAGCGCCAACATTTTGTGGGAGGGGATGCTGGTTACTGACCTGTTTGAACAGACCGGTGTGTTGCCAGAAGCCAAAGTAGTTATCTTCCACGCTGCGGATGGATATACAACCTCTTTTGCTATTGAATACATAACTGATAACAATATCATTATGGCGTACAAGATGAACGACGTCACATTGCCGCCAGAGCGCGGTTTCCCCTTCCAGCTTGTAGCTGAAAGCAAGTGGGGCTACAAGTGGATTAAGTGGATAACCCGTATAGAGCTATCTGATGATATTAACTATAAAGGTTATTGGGAACAGCGCGGTTATTCAAACGACGGTGATCTGGATGGAAGCAAGTTTGATTGACAGGTGAGGTTTTATGAGTTGGCGATTATCAAAAAGAATAATGCGCTGGTTGCTGCTTGTAGTTATATTGCTATATATCCTGACCGGATTTGGCATTACTGAGTTCAGAACTGTTGAAGCTATAACCTTTGGCCTGCTAACCAAGCAGCTGGCGTTCAGGATGCACGATTATCTCTTTTATCCTATGCTGCCACTGTTTTTTGTGCACAGCATTTTACCTGTAATTTTGAGGCTAATACGAAGAATTCGGGTGCGCAGACCGACTCCTCCGGTAAGAGTTATCAGGATGATTAAGTAGTAGGTCGATTGTCTTTTCTGGTTTTGCCTTCGCACTCAGGATTTTTACATGGCATCTCCAGCACCCCAGTACCGTTGCACTCCATGCAGTTTGGAGACGTGTAAGGATCACCCATACCGCTGCCATCGCATTCCTTGCAGTCCATAAGAGTAAAACCCCACCCGAAGCACTGGGGACATCCGTTTGTTTCATCGCTCATATGCATAGCCCCATAATGTTATGATTCCACACTAATTCTACCACGGCCTTGACTAATCTGGAATTAGGGCATAAAATGGCTCACTTGCAATAACTTTAGGAGGTATGATTATGTCGGTTTATAAATTTATTGAAGTTGCCGGATCAAGCCCCACGTCATGGGAAGAGGCCGCTGCCAATGCCGTAAACATGGCCGCCGAAACCGTTAGAGATGTAAGGATAGCAGAGGTTCTTGAGCTTGATATGCATATGGAGAATGGCAAGATTTCGGCTTATCGGGCCAAGGTCAAGATTTCGTTTAAAATGGAAGCACACGGCGCGTAGCTGTCATATTGTCTCCTGATAGTCGTTAAGCTACCAGACGCCGGGTATGGCAGCGCCGCATGACGCGCATTTGCCATCGATTATTGCGGTAACATCGCTTGTAAGGTGCGATCGCCTGACCAGTTGTTGTTTGCAGTTAGGGCAGTATGTATCTGAGTCAGATGACACGTTGCCCAGGTAAACGTGGTGCAGTCCTCGTGTAACACCTGTTGCCTTGGCTCGTTCAAGTGTTTCAGTCGGCGTGGCGCTGTAATCGGCAAACCTGTAATCAGGGTGGAACCTGCTTATATGCCATGGTATATCCACATCCACTTGCGCCAGAAATTCGGCTATATCGTTTAGCTCTACATCGGAGTCATTTAAACCGGGAATAACCAGCGTGGTTACCTCCACCCATATGCCCAACTGCTTCATGTATTTTATCGACTCAAGCACCGGAGCAAGTTTGGTTTTGCAGTGCTTCTTATAGTAATCATCCGAAAAACTTTTAAGGTCCACATTTGCCGCGTCCAGATATGGATGTATTGTATCAATAGCCTCCTTTGTCATAAAACCATTGGTAACGAACACATTGTACAGCCCGGCCTGCCTGGCCAGTTTGGCAGTATCGTAGGCGTATTCAAAAAATATGGTTGGTTCGGTATAGGTGTAGGATATGCTGGCACACCCCGTCTCTTTGGCTTCGTTCATAATCTGCTGCGGCGTAAGTTCCTGCCCCGGAATGGTGTCTCTGTTTTCGATCGGAAGTTGTGAGATGTTCCAGTTCTGGCAAAAGCCGCACTTAAAATTACAGCCCGCCGTGGCTATTGAGTATGATTTCGAGCCGGGCAGGAAGTGGTACAGCGGCTTTTTCTCAATGGGATCGACGTTGGCGGCAATCGCCTTGTTATAAACCAGCGTTTGCAGTACGCCATCCACGTTATGCCTTACCCCGCACACGCCGTACTTTGACGGCGCTATCTTGCACTGGTGCGCGCATAGATAGCAATGGACGTTGTTGTTTGCAAGCGCTGTATATAGCATGGCCTCTTTTTGCATCTGAAAGTCCTGTTCTTATCACTTAAGCGAGCATGGGATGCACAGGCTTTTGCCGTCTACCTGTTTGATGCGCGTTTGCATGGTGCCCTCGCCACAGAAGTCGCACTTGATCGATTTATAGATTTGAGCCTTTGGTGGTGGTTCCAGCGAGACCTCTTTTGCATCGACCACGTCTTTTTCATCCGCCGCCAGTATCCAAGCTATCATGTCGGGCTTGCTTGCCCGTGCGGACTCAGGCACAGCGCCGTCTTTGAAGTGAACGCGCACTCCTTTGCCGGTGTTTCTGCTGTACAGAGTAAAAATCTGCTTGCCGTAGTCCTTGAAAATGAAGTTGCCTTTGCCGAATGTGCATCTGGTGAGCCATTGTAACGCATCGGTTCCACAGGCGTCGTTTTCAACTATCGCCACCAGTTCTTCATCGGCAGCGCTTGTTTCGGACAGGCGGTTCATGGCTGCCTTGGTCATGCGATATCCCATGGCAAGGCCGGGGCATTTGTGTCCGTGGAACTTGGCTATTTCATCAAACTCACTATTCATATCCATCTCCTATTTTTTAAAAAGTCGTGGGAACCACATGGGCACTTTTTGTATATGCTTTTCATAATCTTGCCCAAAGCGCGTAAGCAACAGTTTTTCTTCGTACTTTGATATCCAGTGCAGGAACCCGATGGTAATAACCCACACTGCTGCTGCTGCCAGCGACATACTTATTATCAGCAGACCAGTATATATTATGATCTCGCTCAGATATACCGGATGGCGAACGACGCCGAATATTCCCTTGTCGATCACTCCAACATCCTTGTTTTCTTCTGCAAATACGGTGGTAAGCGCCACTTTTCCAAGGTACAGGGCGGCAGCGATCACCATGATTCCACAAGGTATTCTGATAGCAAGTGGAATGTACTGGTTGAGAAAAGTGGTATATCTTAAAAAGAATGTGTCGGCTATCCAGATAGCTGCAAACAGGCAGGCAAGTATTAGCTGCCCCATATCGCCTTTTGAATGCTCGCCCGTGAGCCAGTCCTTGTGTTTTTTAGCCATGTCTTTTCCTTTAGCGGGTCTTGTGCTGTGCATTATACCACTGAAGAGAAATTTTGCAATTTGACGTAGTTGCTGCAAATTTGTAGTATAAGGAATATACGTGTTTACACGGTAGACACATTTAACTGTAAAAAGGCAAAATTTATTTGGATTAATATCCGAGGGGGATGTTATGGAAATCGATGTAAAACCATGGGAATGGATGGTTAAGCCAACGCCACAGACCGAGTGGATAAGTCATCACGGTATGCTGATATGGCTGGCCTTCTTTTCAATTGAACTTGGTGCCGGTATGTACTTTGTTTCTATCTTTCTGAATAACCCGGGGGGAATGCTGGCTGGCTGGCTGATACTACCGATACTGGGTGGCGGCGGCCTTTTCCTTCATATCGGGCACAAAAGACGCGCATGGCGGTTGATGATGAACTTTAAGAGTTCATGGATATCGCGCGGCTTTATATTGATCGGCATAAATACGGTACTGGGTGCGGTCCATCTGGCGCTAAACAGATGGGGCAACGCTGATGTGGCCAGTAACATGGGCATTGTCATGGGCGTATTTTTGGTGCTGGTCATCCTTTACGGAGGATTTGTTATCAGCTCCATCAAGTCGATACCGACATGGAACAGCCCACTGATCCCCGTACTGTTCATGGTGCTTGGGCTGTTGGGTGGTGCCGAGTTGGCGCTGGCGCTTAATATGGAGAGTGTGCTTACCGAATCATGGATAAGGGTGCTTATGCCCATGTATGTTCTATTGCTTGTTATCTATATGGTTACGGTATACCAGTATACGTCTACAGGCAAGCATGTATTTAAGACTATTATAAGTAGCAGTCTGGCACCCATTTTTTATGTGGGAGTGCTTGGTTTGGGTGTGCTGTTGCCTTTGGGTGTTGTTATAGCAGGCGTTTATAGTGAGGTCTCCACTGTTATACTGGCAATTGCTATTGCCGGTGGCATCATCGGAGATTTAAGCATACGCTACTGCATATTCAGGTGCGGGTTCTATACGCCGCTGCTCACGCAGTCTAAATATTAGCGCTTGGTTTTAATAGAAAAACAATAAGGCCCGAGTTATTACTGACCCGGGCCTTTCCTGTATTTGAGGGTTTGTTCACGAAGGTTTTGAATATAGGTACAGGTTTTTCTCCATATCCAAACGTGATCTTTATAGCGTTATCAGTAAAACTTCAGCTAAGCTCTTTCATAATGCTGGCTGTGTGTTCAAGAATGTAGTCTACATCGGCGTCATCTATCATCCAGTGAGTAACAACCCGGAAACTGTTGCCTCCGGGGCCAAACTTTATGCCCTTTTCCAGCAGTTGCTTGTTTAGTAAACCGGCCAGAGCGCTGTCTGCTACTGCAAATCTGAGCATGTTGGTTTTAACCTTGTTTAAATCAATAGTTACGCCTTTTATTTGCGATAGTCCTTGAGCCAGACGTTTGGCGTTTTTATGATCGTCTGCGAGGCGCTCAATCATGGTTTCAAGTGCCACAATACCGGCAGCGGCAATTACGCCTGCCTGACGCATTCCTCCGCCTATCATTTTGCGCCATCTGCGAGCCTTTTCGATGGTTTCTTTGGAACCACACAACACCGAACCTACCGGCGCACCAAGCCCCTTGGACAAACAGATGCTTACGGTGTCCACTGATTTGGTGAGCTCATTGGCGGGAACACCCTGAACAACAGCCGCGTTGAACAGGCGGGCGCCATCAATATGAACCTTGAGGTTGTTTTTGTGGGCTACGTCTGCAAGGGCTGATGTGTTTTCTGCGGATATGGCTGCGCCACCGCACCTGTTATGCGTGTTTTCCAGACACAGCATACTGATGTTTCTGGAATGCGTGTGATTTTGCCTGAGAGCCGCCTCAAGGTCGGCGACCGCTATGTTGCCCTGCTCGTCGTTGGGAAGGGCGCGCAGCAGCGTTCCTGCCACGGTTGTTGCGCCTCCCATCTCGAACCAGAGGATGTGTGCTTCGCTGCCCAGCAGTACTTCGTCGCCGGGAGACGAGTTACTCATTACCCCCAGCAGGTTGCCCATGGAGCCGCTGGGGGTCAGCAGCCCTGCCTCCTTGCCCAGCATATCGGCGGCCATCTGCTGCAGGCGATTGACGGTTGGGTCCTCGCTGTGACCATCGTCGCCCACCTCGGCTTCAAATATTGCTCGGCGCATTTGCGGGGTAGGATGTGTAGTTGTATCGCTGCGCATATCGAGTATCTTCATTAGTGCTCCTTCGTGCAGTTCTTTAAAACAAGCCGAATTATATCACAGATAAAAAGACAAGACAGCTATAAAAAGCTGCCTTTGTCCTTAAAATTTAGTTTTGGAATGTCGGGTTATGCCGTTGGGTCAACATATACTTCGACCAGCGCCGGTTTGTTTGAGTCAATGGCTTTTTTCAGTGCGGCGTTGAGGTCTGCCGGGTTTTTGACCGTCTGTGACGCAATACCCATGGACTCGCCCATTTTGGCAAAGTCGATTCGCGGATCTTCAAACTCAAATCCGGGTAGTTTCTTATCTTTAGCCTGTGGGCCCAAGAAAATGGTTTTTGTCCTGTTGAGGATGCGATATGTGGCATTGGCGCAGACAACAAATGTAATCGGCAGGTCAAAGATTGCTGCCGTATATAATGCCTGGTTACCCCACATTGTGCTGCCGTCACCGATAACACAGATTACTCTGCTATCGGGATTGCCAAGTGCCATACCGACTGCGTTGGCGATACCGCATCCGATGGCTCCGCCGCGTGTTCTGGCGTAGCTTCTGGGCTCGTTGTAGTCCATCAGATCGGCCAGATCGCGTGAGTAGGACCAGCAATCATCAAAGATGGTTGATTTTGCAGGTCGGCAGGCATCTATTTCTTTAACAAGCTTGGAAAATGCGATGGGAGTGTTATCGTTTTCATCCTGCATTCTCTTTGCAATACTAGCTTTAAGACCGGCCTTTTTCTCTTTAACCATCTCAAGTCTTGCGGCTACATTTTTATGAGCGTCGTCGGTCATTAGCTGCTCTATTGCGGCAGTGAGGTCGCTTACGGCCAGATCAATGCTGCCCCATATGCCTGCGTCTACCGGGTCGTTCTTGCCTATTTCCCAGGGATCATCACTAACATGGACGGTTTTGGCTCCCGGAGGTACAGGGATTCCGGCGGCTCCACCGACACTCAGGACCAGATCGGGTGTTCCGATAAACGGCTTAACATTTTTGGAATCTCCCAACTGCTGTGGGTGTCCGGTGGGGAAGTTGACATCGGTCATCCAGCCATGGAAGACAGGTATACCGATCAGTTCGGCCAGCTTGACCACCTCGGCCATGGCGTCGCATCTTTCAATGCCGTAACTTACCGTCATTACCGGATTCTTGGCTGCAACCAGCAACTTGGCGGCCTCAGCAACAACCTCTGCATCGGGCCTGATGGCAAGAGGTTTAGACAAGGCCGGCGCATAGGTGATATCTGCCGTATCATCCATTACATCTTGCGGCAGGGCCAGAAATACGGGTCCGACTGGTGGCGTGAGCGCTACTTTATAGGCACGTCTAATGGCCATGGGAATATCGTGCGCATAGTTTACCTGAAATCCCCATTTAACGTAGGGAGCAGCCATACCTACCAGATCACCCCACAGAGGCGGTTCGCTAAGAAGACGCTTTGCGTCCTGGTTTCCGGCGGTGATTATCATGGGAACGCCGCCATTTTTTGCATTGAGCATTGCCGGCATGGCAGCGGCAAGCCCGGGAGTGGTGTGCAGATTGGATATTGACACCTCGCCGGATGCTCTGGTGTACCCTTCTGCCATAGCTACAACCATGTCCTCATGCATTGAAAGGACAAATTTTAAATCAGGATGGTTGGCAAGCTCGTCTAGAAAACGAACTTCGGTTGTTCCGGGCAGCCCGAAGATATACTTAACCCCTTCTTGTTTAAGGATTTCCATTATCGCTTTTTTACCGGTCATTTCGGTCATATGTTTCCTCCTAAATTACACTTAATCATTATACAGGATATAGAGCGTCGGCTACATCTTTCATGCCCAACTGCTCCAGTTTTTTTCTGCTTGGTTTGCCTGTTTTTAAATCCCAGTCCATTTGCTTGTAGTACGCCTCTACTCTTTCATCTACATTGACTGTTACGCCCGCAGCAGGCCCTTCAGTTTGCGGTGGTGTACCGCTTATTCTGCCGTTAACCTTGCGATCAACCGGGTTTATTCCCTCTCTGATGTTAAACGCTTGGCGAATATTGGATACCCTTTCACCAACTTCCAGCATGGCGCCCGTATCGTACGGATGACCCGTAACAGCGGCCATATATTGGGAGACAGTGTCCATACCTAAAAGTACGTTGAACCAGAAGCACAGTCCCGCCGAGTTATATGCCTGGCAGAATGTGTTCTTTTCCTTCTGCTCGGATCCATCACCGCTGGCGACTCCGCCCTGGGTATGTCTGGCGGGAGTGGGATCTATTTTGTATGTGCAGGCGTAGGCCGGATTTGTTTTAGGGTCGTGATATGGCATTTCCTGTCCGCCGATATGTATGGCGTATTGCTCCGAGCCTTTACCGATTACCTCGGCTGCCGCCTTGGAGCCATTAGCTAGTGTTGCGCCGATATCTTCCCCTTTGCCCATCTTTTCCAGCATGGCGATGATTGCCTTGTGATCGCCCCACTTTAGCTCTATGCCTCCGGTATCTTCCTTAGTTATCAGCCCATTCTCATAACACTCTATGGCAAAGGCAATTGTTCCACCGGCCGATATCGTATCCAGCCCCTGTCTGTTACAGATATCGTTTGCCATTATTACGGATTCCAGGCTGTCATTGAGACACATGGTACCAAAGGCAACGGCGGTTTCGTATTCCGGTTTGTGCGAGCCCGCGTCATACTTATAAGATACACCGGCTTTCATATGTCCGCCACATGCAACGGGGCAGCGCCAGCAGCCGTATCTTTTTTCCTGATATGGTACCAGCTCTTCATTTGCTGCTTCGGTTTTGGGAAAATCTCTCGGTCCGACTCCTCCCCAGTTCTTTGTGGGCACGCCTCGGACTGCCAGTTGGCCCATCGTTCCTGCGAATGTGCCAAAGTCCCTTAAACGATCAGCAAGTTTGTGACTCTTTAGTTTGACCAGATCATCTTTGCGTAAAGTATCGATTGTATCTTTGTCGGCTACTGTAACATCAGCTTTGCCGTAAACAGCTATTGCCTTAAGTTTTTTGGAACCCATAACCGCTCCTAGGCCTGATCTGCCGGCGGCTCGTCCTTTATTGTTGATAATGCAGGATATCAGTGCCTGCGCCTCTCCCGCGGGACCAATGCAGGCAATCCTCATATCTTTTCCAAGTTCGGCCTGGATCACATCTTCGGTATCATAAGAATCTTTGCCCCACAGGTGTCCGGCATCTTTAAGCTCGGCTTTACCGTCTCTGATAGCCAGATATACAGGCTTGTCAGATGCTCCGGTGAAGAAAACTGCATCATATCCGGCAAACTTGAGGTACGGACCGAAATCACCGCCGGAATTGGCATCACCCCAGCCTCCGGTAAGCGGTGATTTGCCAACCACAACATATCTGTTGCCGCCGGGAACAGGTGTGCCGGTAAGAGGGCCGGTCAGAAATCCAAGCGTGTTATCAGGACCCAATGCATCAACTCCGGCCTTTTGGCGTTCAAAGATTATTTTTGCGCCCAGTCCGTATCCTCCGAGATAATCCCTGTACAGTTGCTGGTCGGTTTCTTCTTCTGCAATGGAACCGTCAGACAGGTTCACAAAAAGCATTTTTCCTGTAATGCCCTGTAACATTTTATCCTCCTACGTGGTGATGGTTAAGTTAGAGACCTCAATAGTTGTTATCTTGCTCATCAATCAAAAAGGTAGCCGAAACCGACTACCCTTTTTAGAGGTTTAATCTTTCAAATTGTTATTAATTGTGTCGCATTTAGGTAGCATATATCGGTGTTTAACTCTTACATTTCCAATAGGTATTTTTTAAGGGCATCCAGATAATCCTGTAGCATCTCTTTGGTCATGTCGCCCATATGCGGGATTCTCATGATCACACCCTCGCCTTTGGCTTCCAGTGCCTTGTTCATGGGGGGCAGGCCGGTGCTCATTACGAATTTGTCTGCTCGCAATTTCGTCTTTAGCGGACCGAAATCCTGCATTTTCGTTCCTGGAGGCATTTGCAGACCGGTCACTGAACTGGAGGCGACATCTTTACTGGGGAATAGCTTGCAACCATTGTTCAGAGTGTCTATCCAATCGTGAGTCATTTCTTTCATCGCTCTGTGCCTGTCATATCTGGCCTGAACGCCCTCGGTGTTTACGATGGCATCAGTTTGTAGAAAGAGCGCATTTATCAGCGTACAGTTGGGTGTAGTCCCCGTCATGAATCCTTTTGCAGTTGCGGCATGTTTAGTTAAGTCCAATGTTGATGGCGGATAGCATTTCTTGTTTTCTTTAAGATATTTTGCCCTCTCAAGGGCTTCTTCGCTTACGAAAGCCAAGCCAAAACCTGCATCCAGCGCCATGGATTTCTGCGTGGCTGTGCTGTACATGGCAACATTATCCTGAATGCCAGTGTTGGTTGCGCCGAATGCGCTGACCGCATCTACTAAAGCTATTGCGCCGTATTTCTTAATAACATTACATATCGCAACCACATCAACTTGTACACCCGTGGAAGTCTCGTTATGAGTAAAGGTTACGACAGATGGCTTTTCGCCGTTGCTTTCCATCTCCTTGATTTTGTCTTCCAGTGCATTCAGGTCGATTCCCTGCCCCGGTGCAAAAGACAGCTTTTCTGAGTTCTTGCGGTTTACTATAGTCATATCATGGTACATATCGCCGAAGGAGCCCATTGAAATTGAAAGCACCTTTTCATCGTCTCCTACAAGCGATACGATAGAAGACTCCATCGCCGTACTGCCGCTGCCCGGCATTAGAATTACGTTGTAGCTGTCATCTACCTCTGCCATTTTTCTCAAATTGGCGTAAATTGGTTTAAATCGTACGATTATCTCTTCGTCGCGATGTGAAAAGTTGGGCATTTTAGCCGCTACTGCCATCAGTTCACGACTTACATATGTTGGTCCAGGGGTAAATAGCTTCAGGTCCGCGACCTGAGCGAGTATATCATCATATCCCATATCTCTTCTCCTAAAAAATGTTTAAAAGTGTGGCGTTTAGCCTTTTAGAGTTGTTTATTTCTTTATTTGGCCGGGTCCTGACACGTGGTGACAGGACACATAGTGGCCGTTGCGATAATCAATCAACTCGGGCATCTCACTTCTGCAAAGTTCATCAGCCTTATAGCACCTGGGGTTAAATCTACATCCCGGAGGTGGCACGGTGAAATATGGTACCTCACCCTCGGGTATGGTTTTGCCCCAGTTTTCATCGGGAATTAGGGGTGGTATTGCGTCTATCAGCAATTGTGTGTAAGGATGCAACGGGTGATCAACTATTGCGGCCGCATTGGCTACCTCCACGAGTCTACCCGCGTACATTACGGCTATGCGATCGCATATGGCGCGTGCCATACCGAACTCGTGAGTTATGAAGAAGTAGGTAAGATCTCTTTCTTGCTTAAGTCTCCTCATAAGCGAGATTATGTCGGCCCTGACGCTGGCATCCAGCATGCTCACTGGCTCATCGGCTACTATGAACTCTGGCTCCAATATTAGAGACCTGGCTATGCCAATCCTTTGCCTCTCGCCCCCGCTGAACTCGTTGGGTCTTTTCTCCAGGGTCTGATTATCAGACGGTAACCCTACCACCTCCAGCATTTCTCGTACCTTATCTATTTCATCTCGCTTATTATCGAATATACTGTGTACCCTGACCGGCTCGGCGACAATATTGTGTATGGTTCTAACCGGGTTCAGAGAACCGTATGGATCCTGAAAAACCATCTGCATTTGGCGACGTAGCGACGTCATCTGCTTGCGGTTGAATTTGGTGATGTCATCTCCCTTAAAAAGCATTTCACCACTGGTGGGTTCTTCCAGATGCATCATTGTCCTTGCCAGCGTTGTTTTACCGCATCCGCTCTCTCCAACTACTCCGTAGGTCATTCCCTTCTTTATTTCGAAGGAGACATCGTCTACAGCATGTATATACTGGCGCTTGCCCCAAAATTGGCCACGTTTATTTAAGGGAAACAGCTTTCTTAAGTTGTTAACCTTAAAATATGCATGCTGATCTTGAACTTTAGTGCTACCATCATCAGTTGCAGGAGCTATGCCCATTTTAATCCTCTACTCATTTATTGCTTTATTTAATTGTCTGCAAGCCACAAATCGTCCAGGCTCAATCTCTACAAGGGCTGGTTCCTCTGTTTCACAAATAGCCTCTCCTGTAGTGCATCTGGGCCAGAATCTGCAACCTTTGGGTGGATCGATCAGGTCGGGTGGCTGGCCGGGTATACTCTCTGGAAAGGCACCAGCGGCATGAATGTCCATCAGCGATCCCAGTAGCTTCTGTGTGTATGGATGCTTTGGTTCCGAGAATATCTTTGCTGTTGGCCCCATCTCTACGATTTTACCGGCATACATGATAATAATTTTATCGCAGGCCTGACCGAGAACGGACAGTTCATGAGATATGTAGATAAGCGCAAGATCAAGCCTTTTTTGCAGATCAATTAGTAGTCTCAGAACCTGAACTTGGGTGACTACATCCAGAGCAGTTGTCGGCTCGTCGGCTATCACAATATCCGGATCACAGGCCAGAGCCATTGCTATCATAACGCGTTGCCGCATTCCTCCGCTCAGCTCATGCGGGAAGTTTTTGACTCTGCTTGGATCTACTTTAACTTGAGACAATAAACCTCTTGCTCGGTCCCATGCCTCTTTCTTGCTGCATTGCTGATGGGTTCTTATAGCCTCCACTATCTGGCTGCCTATTGTATATACCGGATTAAGCGCACCCATAGCCGCCTGGGAAATGAGTGATATCCTCTCCCATCTTACTTTGCGAAACTCGTCCATTTCCATGTCCAGCAGAGACAAATCCCCCAGCATTATTTTCCCACCGACCACTGCTCCGCCCTTTATTAGCCTCATTAAGGACATGGCAACCGTCGTTTTACCGCAGCCGGATTCGCCCGCTATTCCTATGGATTCACCTTTCTCCAAGGTGAAACTGACTCCGTCAGCTGCCTTTACAGGTCCTGCCTCGGTATAGTAATGAGTTCTTAGATCTGTTACTTCTAGAAGTGGCATTAGCCTTTTCTCCTGTTTCCCAGTCTCAATACAAAACGGTCATTTAGAGTGTTTCCTATATAGGCGAAGGCTAAACCGAGCAGGGCGATACATGCCCCGGGAGGTATAATCCACCACCATGCGTTCCAAGTAAACGCCGCATCAGTTTGAGCGAAGTGCAGCATGACTCCCCAAGTTGGATGTGAAAGGCTGCCCAACCCCAAAAAGCTTAGCCCGGACTCTACTAGTATAGCTACCACAACTTCCATAACAAAAGCTGCAATTACAATACCTGCAACATTTGGAAGAATATGTTGCACGATTATGCGTATATGGCTTGCCCCTACAGATTTGGATGCCTCAACATACGAGTGTTCTTTGACAGACAGCGTCTGAGCCCTTGTGGATCTGGCTATACCAGCCCAGCCGGTGACAGTCAGTAACATAATTACCGTCCAGGGCCCTGGCGTCAAGTACGCAGACAGGACAATTAGTAGTGGTAAGCGAGGTAGAATTAGCAAAATATCAGCAAGTCTCATTACGAGTTCTTCAATGAGCCCCCCGAAATATCCAGACATCAAACCAAGCCCTGAGCCGATAGACGTGATTAGTAGAGCCGCAACAAAACCAATCATGAGTGAATTCTGGCCGGAATAAAGAAGCCTGCTCCAAACATCCTCTGATTGAGAATTAGTCCCTAATATGTGCTCCCATGATGGGGCTTCATACGTTTTGGCATATGGCTCAAAACTATCTTTTGGTGATACGATAGAATATCCTGGAGCGCTTAGTGCTACAGCTACTTCATCAATGTAGAAATTCGCATCAGATGAAGACATATCTGCTTCGAATGCGATCCAATAATTCCTTGACCTCCAGTTTGGGTCAGTTGTCAAGTCTATTTCGTAAAGATGGTATGTACCATCGTCGTCACCATTTTCCCAAATTGCAGCGGTCCTCCAATTAACTCCATCAGCGCTGACGAGACATGTTGCCTCATCGCCATCCGCGAAGGAAACGGCTTTAGCTTGAAACGTGAAGTGTGGACCAACTTCCAAAGTATTGGAGAGATCAAATGATCGTTTAATGGAACCATTTGATTGGAATCTGACATGGTACTCTGTTATGGACGGATCAGGGTTGCTCCGATAGGCAACTCCCTCATCGGTGAGGCTGACATCGCCTTGATTGTCCCACGTACTTGTCCAGTAACGGTTCCCTCCTCCCCATCCTATGGAGATATCTTTTTCGAATGGACCATGCGAAGCAAACACCGATGCACCTAGTATCAGTGTAGTCATAATTACCACAATGATTAGGCCTGTTATGCCTATTTTGCTTTTCCTAAATTCCGGCCACCAAGCAAACAATGATTTCAATGCTGTTTGCCACCAAGATGACCGTTGTTCTTGGTCTTGCAATCTAAACCTCCAAAACTAGTGCCTGATCCTTGGATCTAGCCGATGATAGAGAATATCCACTAGCAGATTAGCTATTATTACAGAACATGAAAGGATAAAAAAGCATCCTTGTAGCACAGGGTAGTCGCGCATTTGCACCGATTGGAAGATTAGTCGACCGATCCCGTTATAATTGAAAATCATTTCAGTGAAAATTGAACCTGCAACGGCAAGCGAAAATCTTAAACCCACGGAGGTAACCATCGGTAGCATTGCGTTTCTGGCAGCATGCCTGTATTTTACAGCTCTCTCACTGACCCCTTTGGCTTCAGCGGTAGTGATATAATGCTCCTTGATTGTAGTAACCATGGTGTTTCTCATTATTAGCTGGTAGCCGCCAAATTGATTGATAACCAGAACCGCGATAGGTAATGTAGCATGATAATAGTAATCACCTATTCGCTCAAAGAATGATGAATAATTAGCTGCGGCTGTTGCTTGTCCGCCTATTGGAAACCAGTGCAACTGCGCTCCAAAAAAGTAAAGTGCCAGCATTGCGAGCCAGAACATTGGAGTAGCCCACAGTGCGAGAGAAAGCGCCTGAGTCGTGGCATCAAATTTACCACCAGCTTTCCATGCTGATGTTGCCCCGAGAATAAACGCAATAATTACCTGCAATATCATGGCGTTTATTATTAGGAATAGACTCCAGGGCAGCGCTTGAACTACTTTCGACATTACGGTGCTGGGGTAGTAGGTGAAACTGTACCCGAAATTACCTTGAAAAGAATTAACGATATATTTTGTAAATTGAGTCCACAAAGGCTGGTCAAGCCCAAATCGTTGTACAATTGCCATCCTTTCTTGTTCGGTCATCCTTCCAGCGGTCGCGTAGATATCTGCGGCGTCTCCGGGCATCAGACGGGGAAGGATGAAGTTTATCAGAAGAGCAACGAAAAGAACAACAATGGCAACGCCTATTCTTCTCACTAGCCAGCGTCTACTCAATTTAACACCTCTCTATTTATTGGCAGCAATTATTATTGTCGAGGGATATTGAATATTTTAGATAGGGAATGTCAAACAAAATCATGTGCCACTACCATCCGGTTTTTCTTTCTAGTATAACCGGATGGTGGCGGCACATTTAAACATATCATTTTTACTTTGGCTCTAGCCCATTACCACTTCTATCCGTTAGCAATAGTTAATTTATTCCTCTATAGGACTCACCCTCATCAATGTTGTGACAGAGGTCGTTCCCGGCATAAACCCATATAGGAAGATGCCTGAGGGATTCCCCCAGCCTTCAAAACTATCTGTTCTAAAAGCTGACATTGATTGTGGATGGTACAAGTTGACAATCGGTAATGCATCAGCGAAGTCTTCCTGTACCTGCATGACGGCCGCTTGTCGGGCTGTTGAGTTTGTTATGAACCTTGTTGCCCTCAGATCAGCATTGATATCCGCTGCATCCGCTACGAGTTGGTCATAAATATCCAGCCATAGGGCCTCTTGGGCGGCTGTCGGCTCATCATATGGGGTATCATAAACCTGTGGTCTGTAGCCATCTTCCTTTGGCGGTGACATGCTCGGATCATTGTTCCAAGCGACTACCGATCCATCGTAGTTTCCACCAAAGACTGGCTGACCCCATTGCTTGACCATGCCGTCAAAATTAGGATCTGACGGATAACCGAAGATAATGGTTTCATAGTTAAATACCTGCCATCCGCTGAAGACCTTGGGGCCAAAAGCTCCGGTCTCTACGGTTGGGACAATATCAATACCTATTTCTGCCATCTGAGAAGAAACCAATTCTGCTGCTCTCTGATAGCTCGGGGACGATAGGTACAGACCCTCCCAGCTTAAAGGAATGGCGGGTACTGCGTGGTCCGGAGACGTCCATGTTCTTGTCTCGCCTGCAACGAAAGCTGACATGCCGGGTACATCGTCAAGTAAATCATTGGCATTATCAATTCTGGCAGCAAGAGACAGGAAATCGCCGCTTGAATCAACGTACGTGTCTGTCCATTCGAGATCATCGTTGGATTCAGCAAGACCAGGGGCAAACGGAACCATACTCGGCAGTGTGCCATAGCCAAACTGCGCGAATGTTATCAAGTCCTGTTTGTTTAGAGCCATATCAATGGCCTGCCTGACTTCCAGAATGTGCAATGGCGGGAAGCGCATGTTAAGGAAGAACATCACGGTGCTGTTAAAGTTTGGAAGAATGTCGATTGTAATGTTCTGGTCCAGTAAAAGCTTAGGCACTTCTGCCACTGCCTCTACCAATGCCAGCATGTCTACTTCTCCGGATTTTAGAGCTAATGTTGCACCGTCTGCAGTCGCGTACATTTTTAGCATGACCTGATCAACTATCGCGGGAGTGCCTCCCCAATAGTCAGGATCTGTGTCGTACAGTACATACTGTAGTGCTACATATTCATTAAACAGGAATGGTCCACTTCCTATTAGCTCGTCTGCTAGGGTAGCAGACTCTTCCAGTGCATATTGCTCTATACTGCTGTCTGCTGCTTCCAAAGCAATAATTTTGGGCGCCCATATGTGCTCGGGGCAAATGAATACGGTATTGAGTCCACTCAAGAATACCTGCTCTGCATAAGTAGCATTCAGGGTAAACTTAACTGTATGATCGTCTACTGCTACTATCGCACCAGCATCCGGCTCACCGTCGTCGTTGATGTCTAGCATCATTGCGCCGTTTGACCTGCCCTGTGACCATTCACCTGCATTTGCGTACTGTTGCTTGAAGGTAAACACTACGTCATCTGCAGTTAAGGCTTCGCCGTCACTCCACATGGCATCAGGATCAAGGTTGACAGTCCATATTTTACCGGTACTGTCGACGCTCCAGTCTGTTGCCAGAAGGGGGGTTGACGATCCGTCTTCCTGGCCGTACACAAGCGGTTCCATAATGAGTCCCACGTATTGGGTATTAGGGAATCTTTGTGCCCAGAAGGGGTTGAGTGTGCTAATTCCGCTACTTGTTTGCACCCCACCAACTATTCTCACGTTTCCAGGCACTACACTACTACTGCATGCACCCAGAACTGATGAGAGTATCATGGTTGCTGCTAGCCCAACAAAGGCCAGCACTTTGAACAATGGCTTCTTCATGGATTCCTCCTTTTAATAATGTATAATTTCACTTCCCTAGCCAATCTTGCAAGAGTAAATTTTGCAATCCCTAGGGTTTTTGTCGCACCAATGACACTTCAAGCCCACCGCTAAATACGCAAACGATTCGTCTTACGAATTTCGCAGCACATAAGAAATACCATATATTTTGCAGTTTGTCAAGCCTCAAATATAGACAAAATAGGGTGTCTCTGATATTCTGTTTGTGCTAAATAGTGTTACGTTTTTGGTGTATTCAAGGATATGGGAGGCTATTTCATGGGCAAGAAGGTTGCTATAGACAATTACCCGCTATGGGTAGCGCTTATGCGGACCCATTACTTTTTACGAAAGCTGCGCGAGAAAGAACTAAAAAAAATAGGGCTGTCTATGGCTCAGTCGACGGTTCTTGCTATTATCCATAGCACGAAAAATACCCAGGCTGATTCCACCCCAGCAGAGATATCCAAGCAACTTCTGAAGGCCCCCAGCACCACTACCGAGCTTATAGATCGCATGGTTGAACAAGGTATGGTAAGGAAAGTGCAGGATTTAGAGCGACGGAACATGGTACGGGTTGAAATGACTGAGTTGGGAGAGGAATTACATAGTCAATCTAGGCAGGTTGAGTATTTCTCCAAGATATTTTCAAAAGTTACGCCCAGAAGACGTCAAAGCCTCATAACCTATCTGGATACACTAGGTGACGCTGCAATTAAGACCATGTATAAAAATGCCAAGCGGTTAGCGTCACTAGACTAATAGCTCTACAATATATAGTGTTAATGTACTAATAGAAACTGCACGGTAAACAGGCTGCTCTGATGTCTTATATAGGTAAGCGCCGTGCCCGGCTCAATATTTACTGTAAACTGTTTTCCTCAATTACTCATCCAGTTCAAACAGGGTCTCCATCAAGGCATCTTTTTACCGTCAATACTATTCGCTTAGCGATGCAGGGTGATTTATATCTCGACGGTCTTCTTTTAAAAAAAGATGCGCAATAGGCAGGACGCTCTAAAGAAGCCAATCAGCTTTTCCTACCTACTACGCCGTGAAAGGGAGGCTTTTTAATTGTTATATCCCAAAATTATTACTATTAGAGTACTAGGTTATTTAATATTCGTATGCCTAAATTCGTAATGCGAGTATATGGCACGTATATTAATCTTGTCAAGAGCCGGATATAATTAGTTCCAAAGTGGTTTTTGCAGCTTTGGATTGGACCTGAAGAAGCTTTAGCAGGTTCGATAGGCGGTTAATCGTGCAGCAAAGGAATGTGGATAGTTGGGGGGTTGCAGTTTTATTTTTGAGGTGTTAAAATAGCTCGTGTTACGATATATTATTGTAGTGGTAACATTGTGGAATGAACTTGAATTGTTGCATCTGACAAGAATATTTTAAGAGGTAGTTAATGAAAGATGCCCTAAATGATGACGCGGCATATTTGTTTTGGATTCTGTTTCAGCAGGCGCATCTTGCTATGTCCAAAGTGAGGGAAAGGGAGTTAAGGAGCCTGGGAATTACGCCGAATCAGGCCACACTAATATCTATCGTGAAACAGTTGGAGGGCGATTGTACTCCAACTGAGATATCAAAAAGGTTGATAAGGGAATCTCATACGGTAACTGAACTTATCAACCGGGTTGTTAAGATGGGGCTCATTCGTAAAGAGAAAGATAGTAAACGGAAAAACGGTGTTAAGGTAGTCTTGACATCAAAGGGCGAGAAAGTTTATGAACAAATAACGAAATTGTCTATCCTGCGGCGTTTGATATCAGTATTGCCGCCTAAGCAGCTAAAATATGCTGAGTCATTTTTCCGTATATTACGAGATAATGCGCTAAATGAATTGGTGGATATAAAGAACTGGTGGATTCCGCCGCAATTCACCGATCCACCATATGTCGCGTATTGAAGTTTTAAGCTAAGTTGAGCAAAATAATGATTGAGTTTTGTGTTGACATAGATACTGGCAGGATGTAATATTTTTGAGATATTTCGTAATGCGAAGTTCGTATTACGAAATACAGAATAACAGGTAACAGTACTCCATAGAACTGTTGGAGAAGTATATAATACCAGGATTTGTATCATATCAGGCGAAAGGATGGGATAAGCGATGTTAGAGACAAAGGTTTCAAATAATCCGTTTGAGGTTGTTAAAAAGCAGATTGACAGATGTGCCGACATTCTTAATATGGACCCCGATATAGTTGCTATCCTGAAGAGTCCAATGCGGGAGTTGCATGTATCTCTGCCTCTTCATATGGATGATGGCTCCGTCAAAGTGTTTCAGGGTTTCAGGGTTCAGCATAATGATGCTAGGGGTATTACTAAGGGCGGTATTAGGTTTCATCCTGAGGAGACCATCGATACTATCCGTGCGCTGGCTACATTGATGACATGGAAAACTTCGTTGGTAGACCTGCCTCTAGGTGGGGCTAAGGGTGGCATCATTTGTGACCCCAAGCAGTTGTCGCAACGCGAGTTGGAACGCTTGAGCCGAGCCTATATCAGAGCCATATTCCAGTTCATAGGGCCAGAGAGGGACGTGCCTGCTCCCGATGTCTATACCACCCCACAGATCATGGCATGGATGATGGATGAGTACTCGGTGATGCAGGGCAAACCACCTCAGTTCGGTGTTATTACTGGCAAACCGCTGACCGTCGGCGGTTCTCCGGCTAGACATGATGCCACAGCGCGTGGTGGCGTTTATACCATTCGTGAGGCGGCTGAGGTGCTGGGAATTGATCTAAGCAAAGCAACTGTTGTCATACAAGGTTATGGTAATGCCGGTTATCATGCGGCACGGTTGATGAGCGAGCTCCATGGTTCCAAAATAATTGGTCTTTGCGATAGTAAGGGCGGCGTATATAGTGAGAAGGGCATTGATCCGGAAGCTGCGCTGGAGTGCAAACAGGCTACAGGTTCGGTGTGTAACCTGCCGGAGGCGGAATATATTACGAAGGAACAGGTACTTGAACTTGATGCGGATATACTGATCCCCGCTGCCATGGAGAACGCCATTACAGATGAAAACGCTCATAACATCAAAGCCAAAATTGTTGCAGAGCTGGCCAACGGTCCTACCACACCAGAGGCTGATGACATTTTGCGTGAAAATGGTGTGCATCTCATTCCCGATTTCCTGTGCAATGCCGGCGGTGTAACCGTTTCTTATATTGAGATGGTGCAGAACTCGTACATGTACTCTTGGCGGGAGGACGAAGTTCACGAACTGCTTAATCGCAAAATGACTACTGCCTACCGTTCCGTGCTGGACACCAGCAGGAAATATGACATATCTATGAGAGAGGCGGCCTACGTATTGGCGGTACAGCGTGTGGTGGATGTAATGAAGCTGCGTGGGTGGGTTTCCAACAAGAGTCGTTAAATTAACAAATTAAACGGTGTTGCAGGTATATTTACAGGTTGATTATTGCCAGCAGCGCCGTTTTCGTTTATTATCTGGTGTACTTATGGCTGATGTATTAAAGAAAAAGAAAACGCGTCCCAGTATAGATACGCTTACACCCGTGTTGTCGCCGCGCTCGGTGGCGGTAATCGGCGCATCCAGAGGAGTGGGCACACTGGGCCACATAATCCTACGCTCGTTGCTGGATGCTGATTTCACTGGTGTTATCTATCCAGTCAACCCTAATGCAGAGGCCACCATGTCGATCAAAACCTATCCATCAGTACTTGACGTACCCGGCGATGTTGACCTGGCAATCATTGTTGTTCCGACCAGGGCTGTGCTCACGGTGGCTGACGAGTGCGGACGCAAGGGTGTGCGTGCCATGGTAGTTATCTCCGACGGTTTCAGAGAGCGTGGGCCCATAGGTGTCAAAAACGAGAGTTTGCTGCGCAATATCGCCAGAAAATATGGCATGCGTCTGGTGGGTCCCAACTGCATGGGTGTTATCAACACCGATCCCGCAATTAATCTGAACGCCACGTTTTCAAAAGTTTTCCCCCCTGCTGGAAATGTCGCTTTCCTCTCACAGAGCGGTGCTATGGGGCTGGTCACACTGCGACATGCCAGTGATTTGAATATAGGTATATCCACATTCATTAGTGTGGGTAATCGCGCCGATGTATCTACAAACGATATGCTGGAATACTGGGAGAAAGATGAAGTAACGAAAGTAATATTGCTTTATCTTGAGTCGTTTGGAAATCCCAGAAGGTTTGCCCGTATCGCCAAGCGAATTTCGGCCACAAAACCGATTGTGGCCGTAAAAAGCGGTAATACCCCTGCCGGTTCAAGGGCGGCTCTGTCGCATACCGGCGCGCTGGCCACTCCGGGAATAGTGTCGGAAGCGCTGTTCAATCAGGCGGGCATCATACGTGTGGATTCGGTGGAGGAGTTGTTTGATCTGGCTGCACTTCTGTCAAATCAACCTCTTCCAAAAGGTAATCGTATTGCCATCGTGACCAATGGCGGTGGACCGGGAACCATGAGTGCTGATTTTGCCGAGCGCAGTGGGTTGGCACTGCCACAGTTCAAGAAGGAAACGGCCCAAAAAATAAGTGCCATGATCACACGTGATATCAGGATAAATAACCCGCTTGATCTGACTGCCGGTGCATCTCCCGATGTTTTTAAGAAAGTTTTGAGTATGCTGGCTACTGATCCGAACTACGACAGTGTACTTACCATATTCATACCGCCCACCACTATGGGCACCAATGAAATGGCAAATGCCATAGGAGATGTGGCGCCTCTTTTTGCTCAGCAAGATAAACCCATTGTTTCCTGCTTTATTGGGCAGCATGGCATAATCGAGAAACTGGGGTCCAAGCGTCATTATGTACCTACATATCTCTTCCCAGAGGATGCAATTAGAGCAATTTCACGAGCGACGTGCCATAACAATCTGCTTAAAATACCCAAGGGTGTAATACCTGAACTGGGAGACATCAGAAAAGAAGAGGCCAGAGCACTCATAGATAAGTTGCTTGCAGAAAGTAAACGTGGGGCTTTTTGGCTAAACACAATTGATATTGCGACACTGCTGGGTTGCTATGGCATTAATTTTATCGAAACGCACGTTGCCAGAACGTCCAGGGACGCGGAGGATATTGCATCAAATATCGGACTTCCGGTAGTTGTTAAACTCAACTCGTCGACCATCTTGCACAAGACTGAGGTGGGTGGCGTTATGGTTGACGTAAGAACTAGAAGCAAGGTTGGAGATGCATTCAATGACATCAAAGAGCAGCTTGTGGTATTGGGGCGCGAAAGCGAGATGGACGGGGTGATGGTGCAGCCTATGGTTAAAGGCAGCTTTGAAACGATAGTTGGCGTTACGCAGGACAAGCTGTTTGGGCCGCTGATAATGTTTGGTACCGGTGGCATCTACTCCGAGCTTTTAAACGATGTTTCTGTAAGGCTGCATCCGTTGACGGATCTGAGTGCCGAGGAGTTGATTGACTCTATAAAAATGGCCAAGCTTTTTGACGGCTTCAGAGGCGCGCCACCCAGCGACAAGAAATCACTTATCGATCTGCTGTTGAGATTGTCCGCGCTGATTGAGGACATCCCTGAGATTGCAGAGCTGGACTTTAATCCGGTTAAGGTTATGCCCAAAGGTCAGGGTTATACGGTTGTGGATGCTCGTATTCTGGTAACAGAGCTAACTTAATCCCAATACGTCTCTAAGGCCATTCATGATCAGTCGTTTGAAAAGACTATCAACCTCTTCTACCGTACGAACATAGGGATGTTTGTTTTTCATGCACTATAATTCTAAAAGTCAAAAAGAGTCGGTTAGGCTATTACCTCAGTTAACATCGGTATAATCATCGGGATAACTATATGGATGTACTATTGAATCTGATTAGTGCCAAATTAGTGCCATTCAATAATAAAACCCTATACCGATTAATAGTATAGGGCTTATTTAGCTTCAAAAAATGGCGTCCCTGGGGCGACTCGAACGCCCGACCCACTGCTTAGAAGGCAGTTGCTCTATCCGACTGAGCTACAGGGACGTATATGTATCAGGCTTTTTGGGGGCAGCTCCTTGGCTTGTACCTGGGAGTCAAGTGCGAAAACCTCACATATATATGTTAGCATAGCTATGCAGGCTGTCAATACCTAAATGCAGATCAGTAACGATAATTGCGGTTGAATAAACAGTATACGTGTGGCTGTAATTTCATGCGGCAAGCATGTTTTGAGATACCAGTTGGGATAGTAAGTATTTTCCAGCTAGACTAGCATTGGGGCGTGATTTACAGCTTCGTCTATGACGCCCAGCATGTTCTTGATTTCAAAAGGCTTGTGCAGTAGGCGTTCAACCCCGCTTTTGAGGGCACTTTTGACCAACGGGTGGTCAGAGCCATATCCGGTCATCATAATTACCCGTGTATCCGGGGAGATACGTTTAATGTGGTTATAGGCTTCAACTCCATTCATTTCTGGCATGACGATATCAATTAAAACAATATCGAAGTATTGTTTGCTAACTAACGCCACGCCTTTGGCACCGTTTTCTGCCATTGCAACCTTGTATCCTTTGATATCCAGTATGTCATAGACGGTTTCCAGTATCCCAGGTTCATCGTCTACAACAAGAATGCTCGGTGTTTCCATGAGATGCCTCCGGTATCATGATATATTTGATACTTTGCAGTCTATAATACTGCTCTATCATGATTATTACATATTGATACGTATGTATCACAAAAAAATCACATTTTATATTTGGTAGAGGGTAATCGAGTAAATACGATAGCAGCATAGAATTGGTTACAAAGCCGGTTTATCGTCACTTGAGCTTTTACTTGTTTAAGGTTAAAGAAGTGCTATAATACATCGATAATAAAAGAGGCTTTATGGGGGAATATCGTGTCACAGGTTCTTTTTTTTGATTATCTTAAAGGCAATGATCATATCGAAGGCATTAACAGGCTTCTGGTGCAGTCCGGTTTTATCGATGCCATACCCGATGAAGGGTCGGTTGCTATCAAATTACATATGGGTGAGCTGGGCAATATTCGCTATTTAAGGCCGTTTTTTGTGAGCAGTGTGGTCAGGCTGGTGAAGGAAAAAGGCGGGAAGCCTTTTCTTTTTGATACCGTTGCATCGTATCCAGGGAGTCGTGATACCAAACGCAAATACCTTAGTACCGCAGCGACGAACGGTTTTAGCAAAGGCAGCATAGGCGCACCTATCGTCATCGCGGATGATAGCGATAAACAGGTGGTGGTTAAAATAGACGACCCTGTTGATGGTTGCCAGCTTGACGAGGTGAAAATCCCCGCTGTGCTGCTTGATGCCGATTGCATCATTGCGCTGTCTCATGTGAAGGGGCATGAGCTTGCCGGTTTTGGTGGTGCGGTGAAAAATCTTGCGATGGGATGTGTTTCCACCGAAACCAAGAGGCTGCAGCACGACGTTGCCCGTCCCCAGTTTAATCAGGAGGCCTGTGATTTATGTGGCCAATGTGTTGACGAGTGCCCTACCGGTGCGATCGCTGTGTTTGATGGTCTGAGCAGGGATGAGGTCAAATGCATATCATGTGGCACCTGTTTGTCCTGCTGCTCGAGCCAGGGATGGGTCTGGCCTGCCGGTTCCAAGGAACTGTTACAGGTTTATATGGCTCATGCTACTGCTGCTTTTTTAGGTGCATACAAAGGCAATATCGGATATATGAACTTTGTACAGGATATTGTGCCTTATTGCGATTGCATGGAGGTATCGGGGCAGCCGATTGTTCCTGATATCGGCGTTTTATTTTCTGATGATGCGGTATCTGTGGATAAAGCGTCGCTTGATCTGATAGACCTGTCGCCTATAATTCCGCATACGGTGTCGTTTGGTCCACCGGATGTACTGGGACAGATGCATAATACAAACAGCCTGGTGCAGCTTAATACCGCCGAAAAACTGAAAGTTGGTGGGGTGCATTACAAGATGGATTCTATTTAGTAGCTGATTGCTTTTAGAATCACAATAGACGTCAAAAAGGGCTTCATTTGAAGCCCTTTTAATAGGTTGTGTTATTATCAAGCCGGTTTAGTAGGATTTCCATCTGCGAGGTGCTTCCCACGCCTTGATTTTGATATCAATGGGGGTTCCCGGTTCCAGGGCTTTAAGAATCTTTTGAGGCTGTTTGCGTACTCGTACTCTAACCAGTTCTTTTTCTTCTTCTCTGTGCTCTTCCATGATCAACCTCCTTATTTTCATCCCCCAACTAATTAAATTCTAACCGTGCATGGTGAAAAAGCCGGTGGATAAGGCGAATACCGGTATGGAAAAACAGTGGAAATTGCGTGACAATTATCAAGATTAATGCAAATATGTCTGTTTAGTTTTATTTGCCTAGTAGTCACAAAATGTGCATAATACCAAGTAAGTATGAATATGAAGTCTGAAAGAGCAAAAATAGCGCTTGTGAGAGCAGGCGCTTATAAGTGTGATGAACTGAGCATAGATATAGACGAAGCGCTTGATCTGATTGGGGGTTTGAGCTCTTTTGTTCCTCCTCAAAGCAAGGTTTTTGTAAAGATAAATCACCTTCCGCCTCCATCGGTTGCCGAAAAGTGTATTGTGACCAATCCTGTTTTTGTGGAGGCCGTTGTAACTCTGTTAAAAGCAATTACCACTGATATAACCGTTGGTGATGACATCGACTCCGGTCCGCCTGACGGCTTTGAGGTATCGGGGATTCGTCAGGCATGTGACCGCGCTGGTGTGAAGCTGATAAACCTGAGAGAGGAAGGGTTTATAGAGAAATCGGACGCTAACAACATGGCACTCGATAAGACATATATATCCAAAGCAGTGCTTGAGTCGGACGTAATCATTAATCTACCAAAGATGAAAACCCACTCGTTGGCCGTCTTTACTGGCGCTGTTAAAAATATGTACGGCGTATTACCTGGCGGAATTCGGCGCAGGTATCACGCTGACTACATGGCCAGAGTTGATTTTAACCAGATGCTGGTGGATGTGTTTTCACAGGTGAGGCCGCACTTAAACATAATGGATGGGATTATGGCCATGGAGGGAGAGGGTCCGGCAGGTGGCAGTCCACGCAAAGTTGGCGTTGTGCTGGCCGGTGCCGACGCGGTTGCGCTCGATGCTGTTGCTACTACCATAATCGGGATTGACCCTATGGATGTGCGCACTCTTAAGTATGCCGCCCAACGTGGTTTGGGAGTGGCTGATCTGGGTAGTATCGATGTGGTTGGCCAAGCGATTGATGATGTTAAAGTTCTGGGTTTTAAGCATCCGGCCTCATCAAGCGGTGCGGCGGTGGAAAAGGCTCCTCGCTTTCTGGCTGGATTTGTTGTAAAACAGCTTGATGTTAAGCCCAGCGTTAAAAAAGTCAAATGCACCGGCTGTGCCGAGTGCGCCAAGGTTTGCCCTGTGCATGCTATCAAGATGAGCAGCAAGATAGCCAAGATCAACGATAGCATGTGTATAAAATGCTTGTGTTGCCATGAGGTTTGCCGCTACGATGCAATAGTACGCAGGCAATCCTTTGGCGGAAGATTGCTGGCGTTTCTAGGTAAAACTATGCAGCGGGCATTTAATAAATCGTGACCAGTCGCATTTGTTCACGAAGTAATATGATATTGAACTATGTAAAACGAGTGTAAAGTGGAGCTTATATAATTTATGAGCGTGAGTAAGAAGAAACAACCCCGTATTTTCTATGGCTGGTGGATAGTTGCTGCCATGGTCATTATCACTACCTACATGGGCGGTGTTGTCTTCTTTGGTTTTACCGCTTTCATAGAGCCCATTGAGGTTAGTTTTCCCCTCTGGCCCAGATGGCTTACTACATCTTCGGTGAGTCTTCGCGGGATGGAGTCGGGATTGCTTGCGCCGTTTGCCGGTAAACTGGTTGATAAGTATGGCCCCAGACGGCTTATTTTTATCGGGTCCATCATAGTTGCTTTGAGTCTGGTCATGTTGTCTCAAATTAATTCGCTTTGGATGTTCTACCTGTCTTTTGCGGTTTTAGCCTTGGGCATGAGCACCTGCACTCTTACCGTCCCCATGTCCGCCGTGGCCAACTGGTTCCACAAAAAAATGAATATTGCCAGCGCCTTTGCTGTCATCGGGTTCGGGCTGTCCGGTGTTGTCGTTCTGTTGACCAGGTGGCTGATTGATACTCAGGGCTGGCGCGAAGCACTCCTATGGTTGTCAGTGGGCGCAATTGTTATTATCACTCCTTTGTCTTTAGTATTTAGGCACAGGCCTCAGCCGTACGGATATTTGCCGGATGGGGAACAGGAACCATCCGCCCCACCCTTATCCGAAGTCGTACAGAAACCGTCTGCTGAGAAAATATGGAAGGTGCGGGATCTTTTAAGTAACGGGGTTTTCTGGCGTATAACCATTGCTTACATCTGCCTCATGATACTGCTTTCGGGGGTTATTACAAATATAATGCCTTATCTTGAGAGCGTGGGTATAGACCGTTCTGCGGCCGGATTTATTACCATGTTGGTTGCTCTTTCCACCATCGGCAGTCGCCTCGGCTTTGGCTGGCTTGCCGACCGGCGTGAGCGTAAAACGCTTGTGGTAGTCGGATTTGCCGCAATGCTGATCGCTTTTGTGTTGTTTCTTAATGTATCTGATAAAGCTTTCTGGCTGATTATTCCTTTCATTGTTCTTTACAGTATGGGTCATGGTGGTAACAATGCACTGCGTCCGCCCTTGATAATATCCTACTTCGGCCGGGGCAATTTTGGCACTGTGATGGGGCTTATGATGGGGTTTTGCAGTATCGGAAGCATAGTGGGAGCACCACTGGCAGGGCTGGTTTGGGATACGATGGGCAGCTACGATCTGGCGTGGTATGTCGGAATGGGCATTGCAGTAGTAGGCATGATATCCATATGGAGCTTGCCTAAAACCAGAAAGAAGCCTAATCATCAGTTTTAGCTGCGCCTTTTTATAGCCCGCTATCATACTCGGCTTTGGCCTTATCGTATAGCGCCAGGTTGTCCTTATTCATCTGGATGATGGGCAGGTCGTATGGGCATTTCTGTTCACATTCGCCGCACTCGGTACACTCCCTGCCTTTTTCAGCCATTTTGGCAATCATGCCTGATCCAAAACAATCTTCTGCACTGTCATGTTGGATCATGGTGACCAGATTATTGATCAGGGGTATGGCGATGCCCTGGGGGCAGGGCAGGCAGTAACGGCAGCGTCGGCAGAAGCGGTCGCCGATCTCATCTCTTAGCTGCTGAATTTCTCTTTGCTCGGCTGGTGTCAGCGGTGCCATGTTTTGCTCAATGTCTGCGATTTCCTCTATCTCTGAAGGCTTTTCTATGCCCACGAAGGGTACAACATCAGGTATGTTGAGTAGGTACTTGAAGGCCAGGTTTGAGTTATCGAGACGTCCACCTCCCAGCGGTTTCATGGCAAAGAAGTCGATGTTGTTATCGCGGCATGCGGCAAGCACCTCATGACCCGGTTCGTGGCCGATGAAGTTGAACGGATACATCAGGGTTTCAAAGCAGTTCAGTTTAGCGGATGCCAGAGCAGTTTCGTGTCCGTGTGATGAGATACCAACGTGTTTAATAATTCCCGCTTGCTGTGCCTCTTGAAGAGCGGATAATGCACCGTCCTTGGCAAGTATCTGATCCAGCACCGGCAGGTCGGATACGTTGTGCAATTCGTATAGGTCGATGTAGTCGGTATTTAGGCGCTCAAGGCTGAGTTTGATGTGCTCTTTTGCTGTTTTGTAGTCCCGCGCGCGTGTTTTACTGGCAATAACTATTTTGTCGCGGGGATAATCGGCAATAGCTTTGCCGATATTGCCTTCGCTTGTGGTGTAGCCGTTGGCGGTGTCGATGAGATTTACGCCCAGATTGAGGCAGCGTTTAATTACGGCAATCGCCTTCTGGTCATCAAGGCGCTGGATGGGAAGTCCGCCAAATCCTATACGTGATACGGTAAGACCTGTGCGTTTAAGGGTTACTTTTTGCATAATAAGCTACTATATATGCCGGAGATATCTTTAGTCAACAGGAATGATATGGGGTGCATGCGAGTGTGTTAAAGTAGCGGAGGCTGGTAGTGAACCCCCGATTCCACATCTGTGAGCTCCTTAAGCAGTGTTTCCTTGTTGTATTCCTCTTTGCGTACCCGCACGTCGAAGTAGAGCATAGTGTTCCCAATAACGATTATGGGAAGCGATACAATCAGGAATACGGCAATGAATAAGGTAAGCCCTACCGTTGGTATGAAAAAGAAGCCAATGGCAATTGCTCCCGCGATTATCACGAGGATAGCCATAATACCGAAAATGCGCCACCAGTTGTCCTCGACCAGTTTTGAACTTCGATCGAGCGCTGTTAAGGGGGCAATTCCTTCGAAAAGTACTGCCTGCAGGGCGAATATCCACCGTATTGCGTAGTATATCGCCAAGGGTATGCCCACCACCGTTATTGAAAGCCCGCATACGATTACGGTAGCTATGATAGTTACTACGATAAGCCCCTGAACCCTTTTCCATGCTGATCGGAATGAGCGGTATACGTCAATGTCATCTCTGACGAATTGTTCTGATACTGCGTTCATCAATGCTCCGTGTGAAAATGCCGATGCCACCACGGCGATGAGCGGAAGTATGAACCCAAGCGCCAGTATCATAATTACCCACAGGATGGAGTAGTTGGTGATATTGCCATTGTAGACTATTCTTGCCGTCCAATAGTTGGAAACTCCTGCCAGTACAGCTAGTGGCACGCCTATAATAGCTGATATCCTCAGTAGCTTTGACGCACTGTTCCAGTAAATTCTGACGGTGTCTGCCAGAATGCTGTCTACGTTTCTGGGTCCAAGACTGTTACTCATGTTTAACGTCTCCCAAATAACTCATCTAAAGTTAAAAGAATGCGTTTAGATTGTATCCTCCCCTTTCCCCACAAAAAGAGAGGGCGAGGGGAGGATATTTGATTCTATATCTAGTCAACTTTTGGCAGGTGAGTGAGTGCTTCCTTGACCAAATCCTCGGGATAAGCGTAATCCTGCAGCTTGCCCGACATGTATGCTTCGTAAGAGGCCAGGTCAAAGTGGCCGTGTCCGGAGAGGGCCAAAAGGATGTTTTTCTTTTCGCCGGTCTCTTTGCACTTGAGGGCCTCGTCAATTGTTACCCGTATTGCATGAGACGGTTCCGGAGCGGGTATAATGCCTTCGGTGCGGGCGAACTGTAGTGCAGCCTCGAAGGTTCCCAATTGATGTACCGCTCGCGCTTCGACCAGTCCCAGCTTGTACAGGTGACAGACCAGCGGTGACATGCCGTGATAGCGCAGACCACCGGCATGTACCGGGGGCGGCACAAAGGTATGTCCCAGTGTGTACATTTTGAGTAGTGGGGTCATACCGGCAACATCGCCGAAGTCGTATTCATATGGTCCCTTGGTAAGGGTGGGACATGCTGCGGGTTCGACGGCGATGATCTTGGTCTTTTTGCCGTTTTTAATTTTATCTCTGATGAAGGGAATGGCAATACCGCCGAAGTTGGAACCACCGCCAACGCAACCTATTACTACGTCGGGATAGGCGTCGGCTTTTTCCATCTGTAGCATGGCTTCTTCGCCGATGATCGTCTGATGCAGCAGTACGTGGTTCAGCACGCTACCCAGCGAGTAGTGCGTATCATCGCGGGTTGCCGCGTCCTCAACTGCTTCACTGATGGCAATCCCTAAGCTGCCTGTGCAGTCGGGGTCGTTTTCTAAAACAGCCCTTCCGGCATTGGTCTGGTTGCTGGGGCTGGGTATGCATTCGGCTCCCCAGGTCTCCATCATTATGCGGCGATAGGGTTTTTGCTCGTAGCTTATCTTGACCATGTAGACCTTGAGCTCTATATCGAAGTACTGGCAACCCAAGGCAAGGGCGCTGCCCCACTGTCCGGCACCAGTCTCGGTGGCGATCCGGTTTATGCCTTCCTGTTTGTTATAGTATGCTTGTGGGATAGACGTATTGACCTTGTGGCTTCCGGCCGGGCTTACACCTTCGTATTTATAATAGATATGTGCAGGTGTTCCCAGAGCCTTTTCCAGTCTATAGGCCCGGATCAGCGGCGCCGGGCGCCACATCTTGTATATCTGCTGTACCTCTTCTGGTATCTCGATGTAGCTTTCAGGGCTGAATTCCTGCATTATCAGCGCCATCGGGAAAAGGGGTGCCAAGTCATCCGGGCTTACCGGATTGCCTGTACCCGGATGCAGTACTGCTGGCAATGGTTCCGGCAGATCGGGCAGAATGTTATACCATTTGGTTGGCATCTCTTTTTCGCTTAAGGTTATCTTAGTGTCCATTTCCCCTCCTAAAAAATTCTAGTATGAAAATATATTATGTGTGATTTGGCAACAGATGCAGACATGATACTGCATCAGAGCGTAATCTGTCGAGGGTTTGGCCTGTTTTTCTCCTTGGCAATGATATCTATAATCTCGGCTGCTGCTTTTTTGGCGTGACCAGACCGATTGATTACCTCGTTATCGAAGTTATGCAATTGTTTTATTTCTTCGTGCGCTGTTTTAATTCTAAGCTCAATATCCTTTTTGCTGTCGCTGTTTCTCAGTCTTAAACGCTGATCCAGTTCTTCGATAGACGGTGCAGATATCCAGATAAAAAGTGCATTGGGCACCTGTTTTTTTATGGCCAGTGCCCCCTGAACATCAACCTTGGTTATTACATCCAGTCCGTTTGCCAGTGCCTGGCGAATCTGCTCTTTGGGTGTGCCGTACAGGTTGCCGTACACCGTGGCCCATTCCAGAAAGCCGTCTTGTTCAATAAGACGCTTAAAATCGTTAACTGACGTAAAATGATAGTCGATCCCGTCCTTTTCACCGTTGCGTTTGGGGCGTGTAGTTAGCGTCGTTGTGTGATGTATGGAACCACTTTTACGTTTTATTTCGTTGATAACGGTATCTTTACCCGCACCTGAGGGACCTGATATCACGATGAGCAGGGAGTTAAACATTGTCTTCCTCTCCCGATGGCTTGACGGCTTGGCCTCCCCTGCCGGATACTACTCTTCCTGCTATGGTTTCCGGCGTAAGGGCGGCAAGTACCAGGTGTCCGCTGTCCATGACAATGACAGTTTTTGTTTTTCTGCCGCTGGTCATGTCGATAATCAGCCCTTTTGCCTTGCCCTCCTGCACCAGACGCTTGATGGGTGCAGATCCCGGTGATATGACGGCTACCGCACGATTGATTGCCAGTATATTGCCGAAACCTATATGTATAAGCTGGGTATTCATGAGTTATCCTCATTTTGGCCGGTTAAATTATCTAGATCACTCCAGAAATCCGGATAGGATATATTTACTGCCTCCGCATTATAAATCATCGTGTCACCCTCGGCAACGAGCCCTGCTACTGCCAGTGCCATTGCCAGCCTGTGGTCTGCGTGGCTGTCACACTCAGCACCGCGCAGTTTACCTGTGCCGTTAATAACCATTCCATCCAGCAGTTCCTCGATGCGGGCACCCATTTTTTGCAGTTCGGCAGTGGTGGTGGTGATTCTGTCGCTTTCCTTCACCCTCAATTCGCCGGCATCGCGTATAGTGGTTTTACCTTTGGCCATGGAGGCCGCAACAGCTATTACAGGAATTTCGTCGATTAGCCTTGGAATCATATCCCCTTCGATGTTTATACCTTTAAGCTGGCTGGACTTAACTATCAGATCGGCGACTGGTTCTCCGCCTTCCTTGTGTTCGTTTTTGATCTCGATCTTTGCGCCCATTTCTGTAAGTACGTCTATAATACCGCTTCGCGTCGGGTTTACACCCACGTTGGTTATCTCGATGCGGGCGCTGGGATGAATTGCTCCGGCCACTAGCCAGTATGCTGCAGCGCTTACGTCACCGGGTACGGTTATATTCAGAGACTTAAGTGATTTTGCCGGCGGCAGGCAGCTTATTTCGTTTCCGCTGATATTAAGTGCTACACCCATGGCACGCAGCATGCGTTCGGTATGATCCCTGGACTTTATCGGCTCTATGATAGTTGTTGTGCCCTGTGCGTAAAGTGATGCCAGTAGTATTGCCGATTTGACCTGCGCGCTGGCCACGGGCATTTCGTATTTTATGCCGTGCAGGTCTGCTCCCTTTATCATCAGTGGGGCCAGTCCGTTGCTGCTTTTCCCCCAAATGCTGGCTCCCATAAGCCTGAGTGGCTTGATTACCCGGTCCATTGGTCGCGAGCGTAGCGAATCATCGCCGGTGATGGTGGTAAGAAATGGTTGTGCGGCCAGCAAACCGGAAAGCAGCCTCATGGACGTGCCGCTGTTGCCCGCATCCAGAATATCGTTAGGCTCCTTGAGGCCGTCAAGCCCTGTGCCGTGCACAATTAGCTTATCGTCATAAACCTCAATCTTTACGCCCATTGCTTCAAGGCATTTTATGGTGCTGCTTACATCTGCACTTGGCAGGTAGTTTTTGACCTCGGCTGTCCCATCGGCTATGGCGTTGAGCATCAGTGCGCGATGCGATATGGACTTATCGCCAGGAGGGCTTATTTGCCCTTTGATATTATCGGGTTGTTTGATTGTTTGTTCCATCTTCTTCACTTATAAATTACAGGTTGATGCTATTATAGTAACGAGGCTCGTTATAAGCAAGTGTTGCTTGATTGATTCGGCATTGCCTTCATATTGGCGCGTATGGTAATATTATCAGAGTGTTTTAGGGGCTTATTTATGTATGAGATAAAAGCAGCAGCAGAAAAGATATCAACTACAAGTCAAAACTGGAGCGATGCATGGAATGTTGCTGGCGTTGGTTTTGGCGTTGTCTTTTTAGTACTCATCGTACTGGCAGTTGCTATTTGGATAACTGGTTACATTGTTAAAAGGATGGAAGCCAGAACCAAGAACACTAAGGCTAAAGAAAAAAAAGCATCATAAGAAGGGAGCACTAACGTGGCAGAAGAGATCATTGAAGCACCTATGGTTGGTAAAATAATTGAGGTCATGGCTAAAGTTGGAGAAAAAATTGCAGAGGGCGATGTAGTTTGCACACTTGAGTCCATGAAAATGGAAAACCCCCTGGTTTCTCCGATAGACGGTACTGTTAAGGAGATAAAGGTCGCCGCCGGTGATACGGTTCAGGCAGGCGCAGAGATAGCAGTAATAGAATAAATAGGTAAACACAAATGTTTGGTTTAGAAACTGGTTTTGGTGAGTTTTTCACCAACTATCAATATCCGGTAATGATTATTATCGGACTCACTTTAATTTATTTAGGCATTGCCAAGAAAATGGAGCCGTTGTTGCTCGTCCCCATAGGCCTGGGCGTTATACTGGTTAACCTTCCCTGGCCCGGCGAGGGGCTGATGGCATATGAGGTCTTAAATTCAAGTACAGGCTTACTAGAGACTATCCCATACCAGGACTATGTGCAGCCACCGTATAACATGGCTGGCGGTGAGCCGGTAGGGTTGATGTCCCGCATATTCCATTATGGACTTAGCTGGGAGATAATGCCTCCGCTCATCTTTTTGGGGCTGGGTGCGCTGACCGATTTCGGTCCGGTAATTGCTAATCCCAAAACTCTACTGTTGGGTGCTGGTGCACAGTTCGGCGTATATTTCGCTATGATAGTAGCGTTTGGATTGGGGGCAGCGGGACTGGGCTGGTTTGATTTTCAAATGGGTGAGGCGGCTTCAATAGGCATAATCGGCGGTGCCGACGGTCCTACGACTATCTTTGTTACCAACAGGCTGGCACCTACGATATTGGGGGCCACAGCTGTGGCCGCGTATTCATATATGGCACTGGTGCCCATAATCCAGCCGCCTATAATAAAGCTGTTCACTTCCAAAAAACAACGGCAGATTTACATGAAGCCGCAGCTCAGAGCGGTATCCAACAGGGAAAAGATTATATTCCCTCTTATGGCTACTATCATCATAATACTGCTGGTTCCGGCATCTGCGCCATTGGTTGGCAGTTTTATGCTGGGCAATCTGCTGCTGGTTAGTGGTGTAACCGACAGATTATCGATTACTGCCGGTGGTGGCTTTATGAACGTTCTGACCATACTATTGGGTGTGGCTGTGGGCGCCCAGATGTCGGGATTTATATTCTTGCAACAAAAGACTCTGGGGATATTTGCACTGGGTTTGGTTGCCTTTATGGCAGCTACAGCGTTTGGTGTAATTTTAGCACAGATAATGAACCTGTTTTCCAAGACCAAGATCAATCCCATGATCGGGGCAGCAGGAGTATCGGCGGTACCAATGGCATCAAGGGTTGTGCAGAGGATGGGGCAGAAGGAAAACCCCAGAAACTTCCTTCTGATGCATGCTATGGGACCCAACATCGCCGGTGTTATCGGAACAGCGGTGGCCGCCGGAGTGTTCATCAGCATGATTGGCTAATATACAAAGGTTAAAACAGATATTTGGGCAGGCTTTAAACGGCCTGCCTTTTTTGTTAGTTCACAAACTGGTTTTGAGACTTTTCGTATTTAAGGTATAATGAATCTTGAGATGGAAGAAAAATCGATCAAACAGCAGATAGCTCCGATACTCAAAAAGTACAAGCGTGAGCGCAAAAATATGATCCCTATCCTTCAGGATGTGCAGGACAAGCTGCAATACCTGCCAATGGAGGCTATGGTTGAAGTTGCCGGCTTTTTCGATATAACGCCCAGCGCCGTATATGGTGTTGTCACCTTCTACAACCAGTTCCGCATGATTCCCCCCGGCAAACATCCGGTCAAGGTTTGTCTGGGTACCGCCTGCCATATGAAAAGCGGCGAGCTTATTTCGGAGGCCTGGGAGCGGGAGCTGGGTATAAAAGTCGGGGAAGTGACCGAGGACAGGCAGTTTGACCTTGAGCGTGTTGCCTGTGTTGGCTGTTGTGCCATGGCTCCGGTGGCGGTGGTAGATGAAGCCGTGCATGGGCAAGTAACTCCTACCAGGATTCGGGGTATAGTAGACGCGATTAAGCGTGAGGATAAGCATGGACTTTCCCAAGATAAAGAGTGAGGCCGTAGCCGATTGGGAGCGGTTTAGGAATAATCAGAAAACCCATATTCTTGTGGGTACTGCTACATGCGGACGTGCAGCCGGTGCTATTGATGTGCTGGATACACTTATGCAGAAGATAGAGCAGCGCGGCATTGATGCTGAAATCGCTCAGGTGGGGTGCATGGGGCATTGCTATGCTGAGCCGTTGGTGATAATTTCCAAGCCCGGCTCGCCTGCCATCATCTATGGTTATGTTACTACCGGCATGGCATCGGTACTGGTGGACAATTGTCTGCTCAAAGACGACCCCTGTCTTGAGTTTGCCCTGGGCGCTCTTGAGGAAAACGAGTTGATCCCCACCATATACGATATGCCCCGCTTTGAGTACGAGAATCGGCTGATATTGCGCAACTGCGGCGATATAGATCCCCAGAATATAAATCATTACATTGTAAACGGCGGCTACGCTGCGCTGGAGTCGATCTTCAAAATGACTCAAGAGGATGTAATAGACCAGATCAAAAAGTCTGGCCTGAGAGGTAGAGGCGGCGGAGGCTTTAGCACCGGCCAGAAGTGGGAGATAACCAAAAACGCTGGTGGTAAGTCTACCTACGTCATATGTAACGCTGATGAGGGAGACCCTGGCGCTTTTATGGACAGGGCCGTTCTGGAGAGCGATCCTCATTCGGTAATAGAGGGCATGATTATTGCTGCCTACGCTGTTGGTGCTGCGCAGGGTTATGTGTATGTGCGTGCCGAGTATCCGCTGGCGGTTGAGACCGTACAGCATGCCATAGATCAGGCCAAGGATATGGGCTTTCTGGGGCAAAGTATAATGGGTTCCAAGTTCAATTTTGAAATAGAGGTTTTCCGTGGCTCCGGCGCTTTTGTCTGTGGAGAGGAAACCGCTTTAATCGCTTCTATCGAGGGCAAAAGGGGCATGCCGCACAATCGCCCGCCATATCCGGCCACGGAGGGACTATTCGGAATGCCCACGGTAGTAAACAATGTTAAAACCTTTGCCACCGTTCCGCTCATCATAGAAAATGGTGCAGACTGGTTCAGTGCAATTGGCACTGAGAGCAGCAAGGGTACGGCCGTTTTTGCGCTGGCGGGCAAGGTGGTTAATACCGGCCTTGTCGAGGTGCCCATGGGCACTACACTGCGCAACGTTATAAATGATGTCGGCGGCGGAGTACCGCACCACAAGAAATTCAAAGCGGTGCAGATAGGCGGTCCGTCGGGTGGATGTTTGCCTGAAAGCGCGCTGGATTTGCCCGTAGACTTCGATTCTTTAAAAGAGGCGGGGGCAATATTCGGTTCCGGCGGCATGGTGGTGCTGGATGAAGATAATTGCATGGTGGAGGCAGCGCGCTACTTCCTTGACTTTACTCAAAAGGAGTCATGTGGCAAGTGCACTATGTGCCGCCTTGGTACAAAGCATATGCTGGATATGCTTCAGGAAATCGTTAATGGCAATGGCAAAATGGAATATCTGGAATTGCTTACCGATCTGGCCGAGGATATAGAGGAAGGCTCGCTCTGTGCCTTGGGCAAAACGGCACCCAATCCCGTTCTTACCACGCTTCGTTATTTCCATGATGAGTACGAGGCGCACATTATAGAAAAACGCTGTCCTGCGCTGCAATGCAAGAACCTTATTGCCTACTATATCCTCCCAGATAAGTGTGAAAGAAGCTGTGATGCCTGCGTTGGCGTATGTACTGCCGAGGCCATCTTCAGCGGTAAAAAGCGGATAAAGGTTGTCGATCAGGACAAATGCGTTAAATGCGATACCTGCGTGGCGGCCTGCCCACCCGAGTACAATGCGATAATCAGGATGTCACCGGCAAGCTCCGTACCGGAAACAGAAAAAAGACCGGAAAAGGCAAAGAAATAATGGCACAAAAAAAAGTTAAGCTAACAATTGATGGCCAGAAAGTCGAAGCCAAACCCGGCGATATGATTCTGTGGGCCGCTCTGGACTCCGACATATTCATACCTAACCTGTGCGCTATCAAAGAAAAAGAACACCCGCAAACCGGCTGCCGCTTGTGTTTCGTGGAAATCGAAGGTCGCGACAAACCTGTTACCGCATGCAGTGAGCCTGTGGCTGAGGGTATGGTGGTTACAACGGACAGCGAGCGTATCGACCGTATTCGCCACACCGCCTTCGAGTTGCTCATGTCCAATCATAATGTTGATTGCGCCAATTGCTCAAAAAACAAATCGTGTGCCTTGCAGGATATTTCTGCCAAACTTAAGTTTAAACTAAAATCCAAACGTCTGCCGTCCATAGTACGCATGTTGCCCATAGACGACAGCCATCCGCTATTTACCTATGATCCTAATAAGTGTGTGTTGTGTGGCAAATGTGTGTGGGCCTGTGAAAAGATGGGTGCAGGGGAGCTTCAGTTTGCCTTCCGCGGCATTGATACGGTAATCAGTACGCTGGGTGGCGTTCCACTGGTTGATTCAGAGTGTAAGGGTTGCCTTGATTGCGTGAGTGTGTGTCCTGTGGGTGCGCTGGTGCCGCACAAAACTTAAGGTTAATTACCTGAACAGCGATAGAAAACGATCTTCGTACTGACCAAAAAGGCCCCACCTGTCAAGCTCCAGCTTTAGATCAGTTGGTTCCATCTCACCCCTTTGTACTATAGCAAACATTTCCTCAATCCTTTGCCTTGCGCCGGCAGGAACACCCAATCTGTCGATATCGAAAAGTCCCTGTGATCCCATCTCGCTCATGTGTTTGCCTACGGAGCTTTCGGTTACTTCGTAGATAAACTTCATCACCGATACATCCCACATATCATCCACTCCTTTGATAATGGTGGAAAGCTGGTCATTATTAGAATCTATTTCCTTGTTGATTCTTTCGATCACTGTTTTCATTGGCGAAGATACCACCGAGGTGTCCTTGGGTTCGTTTTTGTAGCTGTAGAAAATGCCCGGCGCATTTGAGCCGTACTTCTCGGCCAGTGATTCAAGGTACTTTCGGGCGTATTTGGAAAAACCCTCCAGGTTGATCAGATAGCTGGGTGTTATCACCTTGGGCCGCTCTGTTATAACCCTGCCCTCCCTGACAACGGTTTCATCTGCGGCCTCGCCTTTGCCCATCAGATCGGTGTAGACGGGTTTGGTTAGCAGGTAGTAGTGGATATTGGTCGTGCCGAAGGTAGATAGTGTCTGCTTGGGCATCCTCAAAACAACAGTGTTGCTTATTGCGTATTCTATTCTTTCGTCATCTTCGGTCATAACTGCTTCCTGTTTTCTATTTTAGACTGTTTGAACGCGGTTTGCCATAGGCACTTACTCTGGCTTTGCATTTGAGATTATTTGATATATCATAGGATGCAAGGAAGAATACTATGTATAAGGTTATTGATACGCACTGTCATCTGGATGAACTGGATGACATTGATTCGGTCATAAGTAAGTCGCAGGATGCAGGCGTTGTTGCATTGATTGCATGTGGACTGGATTATGCGTCCAACAACGTTGTCTTGGAGTTGGCGTCAAAGTACAAAAACTACGTTTATGCAGCCATCGGCGTTTACCCGTGGACCATCCCCGACGCGTCAGACAACCTCGATCGCGAGATACAGTTCGTTGCTGACAATATAGATAGCGCCGTCTGCGTGGGCGAGGTCGGCCTCGACTATAAAAAGCAACTGGTAACCCGGGCAAGCAAGGATCAGCAGAAAGAAGTGTTTGCGGCCATGATAGATATAGCTGTAAAGCATGATAAGCCGCTTTCTATCCACTCGCGCTATGCCTGGAAGGACTGCCTTGCACTTGTGTCAGACGCGGGTGCGACCAAGGCGGTGTTCCACTGGTACACCGGCCCGTCAAGTGTGTTGCGTGGCATTGTTGAGGGTGGCTATCACCTATCTGCCTGCCTTGCTGCAGAGTATCACTATGAACACAAACGCGCGGTAAAGGACATGCCGCTTGATCACCTGTTGCTTGAGACGGACACCCCCGTTCATTATCAGGATCATCAGGCAATGCCCGCCGATACGGTAAGGGTGCTGAATGCTGTTTGTGAACTGAAAGAGCTTGATCATCAACAGGTTGCCGATAGAACCACTGCTAACGCAAAGCAGTTGTTTGGGTTGTCTATCGCTTGATTTTAGATTGTAGGTTCAAATCCCGTATGCGCTACCATTCCTGCGCTGGTTAGAAACACCCCAGTTGGCACTCGCGAATTTTTAGGTCCCGAACGTTCGCCTCGTTCGCAATAGTCATCGGCTTTAACTTAAATTGCCCAGACAACTCAAAAATTTTCATGCAGGTAAGTTGTTTATTTTCTGCCAGCGTTTCAAGCGCGGTGATAAATTCACCATCAACGCTTTTGTGATCCGTATTATCATAGGGAGTCTTTGCTACTTTAAAAAATCCGATCTGACAATTCTCTATGCGTATGCTCAGTCTATCCACAACTTCCCCTACGGCTATTTTGGAGACACTTAAATCTTTGGCAATTTTCCATGCCGTGGGGCAGGATAAATATCCGTTTTTCAATGAGTCCTTTACCTTGTCCTCCAGTTGCGCAAGTGCTTGCCTGGAAAGGTTGTCAGGATTTTCCTGTATCTGAATCCTTGCCTTCTTTTTTTTGCGGTCAGCTTCATTGAATTCTCTCATTTATAATAATCCTTAAACTTCGTTATTTTACAACCACAGGTGGTTTGTATATTACCTCTAATCCTTTGATAAAAGTTTCCGACCTTGTGGGAATATCCTCGAACTCTACCTCTTTGGTGTTAAAGTCAGAAAACAGCTTTCCTATCTGTGAGTAGGATAAATTTCTGTCCATCCACGGATATAGTATTTCATCCTCTTTCTTTATGTGTTCGCTCAGTATTGCCTGATACGCATTGAGATGCTCGGCGATTGCCTTTTTATCTCTACTGTCCAATGCCTCAACAATAGCCTTTACATGTGCTCTCGCATTCCGGTGATCCTCGTGCATGACCTGGAGAATAGCTGTGCTCTCATCAAAATATTTAAAGAGTATATCCTCTTCTTTAGCATGATGATATTTGTCGGCATAGGACCTGATAAAATCGATGCTGTTAATAATGAGTTGCCTTCCCTCTGGGGACTCAACATCCAAATTATCGATGAGCTTTGGGATTATAGCGATCAACCTTTTTATTAAAACATGCTCATCGACCAGTTTTTGCATGGGCGCAGAATAGCTTATTTCCTTAGGGCCGGATCCACTTTTACTCACTAGATCGAGGGCTTCTACTTCCCGATCGGGGTAGATTACTTTAGCAATTTTGGCCATTAGTTCTTTCTCGTTCTTAGCCGTAAGATTGTGAATATCTATGATATCTTTTAGTAAGCAAGTTCCGACATGACATGTGGAACAGCCTACATCATATTCACTAAGAATATCTCCTATCGCCGGGAACAAGTCTATCACTTCTTTAATGTTTTTATTTAGATATTGCTCCATAATTAACCTCGCTTTTCAGCCATCTCTACGGCTTTCCTGTCGGTTGGAATATCTTTACCTTTTAAAGTTTTTTTATCTTTACTGCCCAGTCTATTGGTCCTTCCAGTTCGTATTCCCATTCATACTGATTTGCATACTCAGCCTGAAATAGATAGTACAGCGGTTTTGGATCATGATCGTTAATAATCTTTAATGTCTGGCCTGGTTTTAAATCATTCCAGTTTTCAAAGATTAGTTTATGTCTTTCGGGCGGTATTAGTGGTCGCAAATCCAGTTCAATCATTTTGTTACCTCCATCTCAATTAGCTTGCCATTATACTCTGTGTTTTCTGTTGTTATATCAACAATAATATTTTCCCTCATTATCGTCTATGATTTGAGTCATAATGCTGAGAAATAATGGTGATTGGTTATATCTACTATTGGCTATCAAACTTAAAAATGCGAATAGGATGGAGCAATCATACTCATGCGTGGATAAACATCCAAATTTTCGTGGAATGTATATAGTTTGAGGCTGTCTAAGCAGACCTAAATGTGAAACTCGACTACATCGCCGTCTGCAAGTATGTGGTCCCGTTTTACGCGCTGGTTGTCGTACTTGCCTGAGCCCCATATAACGGTGTACTTCAGCTCATTGGCAAAGTCCTTGTGCAGTTGTCTGGCCGCGTCCTGCACCGTGCTGCCTTGCTTGAGGATAACCGGTTTTTCCAGCGCCGCCTGCTGCCCGGGGGCCTTGGTGTACACCCTGATGATGTTAAGCGCGTTGAAAACCAGCCTTCTGAGGTTTTCCAGCCCGACCATGTTTTCGGTGGAAGTCGATATTATCTCGAACTGATCGCTATATTTGCGACACAGTGAATCGTAGTTGCTCCTGCCCTTGGGGTGATCGGACTTGCTGCCGATGATTATCGCAGGTTTGATACCATAGTCCGATGGCCTGTTACCAATGCCTGTTCTCAGTTTGGCAAGCTCGTCCGTTATATCCCGCATCTGGATCAGCGGATCACGACTCAGGTCGATAACCAGCATCAGGTAGTCGGCGCGGCGCAATGCCCCCGGCATCCACGTATGCGCACTGTGATCGTCCAGCGCCGGAAGATCTAATAGCTGTATCTTGATGTTCTCATACTCCATCATACCCGGCAGCGGCATCTTGGTGGTGTAGGCCCAGTCGCCTATATCGGGGTTGGCGTGCGTCATAAGGGCCACCAGGCTGGATTTGCCCGCATTGGTTAGCCCCACCAGCGCCACTTGTCCTGCGCCCTCTTTATGGATGTTGTAGATGCTGGCGCGCTTACCGCCTTTTTTCTGCGTTTCTGCCGTGAGCTTGGCAATTCTTGTTCGCAGATCGGCACGCAGATGGTCGGTGCCCTTGTGCTTGGGCATGATAGAGAGCATCTCTTCCAGCGCTTCGATCTTTTCATCCGGGTCTTTGGCTTCTCTGTAGCGCTTTTCGGCTGCGTGGTATTGTACTGATAAATTGGCTGGCATGGCGCTATTTTAGCAGGTAAGCTTTGATATTTGAAGGACCCTATTGGTCAGATTTCAGCGAATATTCTCCCAAATAACTTTTTGTTATGATAACTAAGTTGTTACTCGTTTTCTACCAAATTTCCACGAAATTCCATTGTTATATTCTCTTTTGAGGTTTACAATACTGAAGGATTGTTAAAGAAGGGCAGATATGTCAGAGAGCGTAAAAAAGAATGCAACTCGAGAGCAGCTTGATCTTTTGACCCAGGATATAAAGAAGGGTTGGAAGGAGCTTCTGACTTTTCTTATATCAGCTCGTGAAAACGAAGCAAGAAAAGATACTGATTTGTTTGGGGAAAAGGCAGAACGTTCCTCTGAGTCCATCTCGATCTTGATAATAGACGACGATGTTACCTCACTTGAGGGCATTGCTTCTGTGCTTGGTGATGCGGGCTTTGATACTATAATTGCGCTGGATTGCATTCAAGGACTGATGAAGCTGGATGATGAAAATCCGGGACTGGTTCTTCTGTCAGAAACACTACCCAATAGCCACGAGACATGTACTCAAATCCATCAGCTCACCGGCACCCCCGTTATTATGATGGGATCTGATCCCAGCGATCATGCATGGGAGCGTGCGGTTGGATTGGGAGCAGACGCATACTTCAGAAAATCAATCAGCAAACCCGAGCTTAAGGCCAGGGTTAAGGCCGTGGTTAGCCGGTATCAACGGTAGCTGGTAACAGGCGTTATGATGCCATTCTCAGATTTTTGATGTCTAGGCTATTTTGATAAGTTTGTAGCCAACGCCTCGTTCGGTGAGAATGAGCGACGGGCTTTCCGCATCATCCTCAAGCTTCTGCCTCAGGCGCTGTATGTATTTTTTGAGGTAGTCGGTGGCATCGACATATTCTTCGCCCCATACCTTTTCCAGAAGGAAGCGGTGTGTCAGCACGCGGCCCTCGTTTCGCACCATCTGATAAAGCAAATTATATTCGATGGGGGTCAGTTTAACCGGATTGTTGTTAACAGTAATTTCTCTGGATGTAAAATCAATCCTTATCCTGCCGTTGTTGAAGGGTTTTTCCTCGCCGCGCAGTTCCGGCATTTGAGAACGACGTAGTACGGCTTTGACCCTAGCCAGCAGCTCCATGTGAGAAAATGGTTTTACCACGAAATCGTCGGCACCCATCTCCAGCCCCTTGATCTTGTCCATGTTTTCGCTGCGTACGGTGAGTATGATTACCGGTACGTCGGAAAAGAGGCGTATCTGGCGTAGTACTTCGAATCCGTTTATATCCGGCAGGCCCAGGTCCAGTATGATCAGGTCGGGCGATTCGGTTTCGGCCAGTTCAACACCCTTATTGCCCGTTTCTGTGGATACTACTGATACTTCAGGCCATCTGAGCTCAAAACAAAAAGAGACGGCTTCAATGATTTCCGGATTATCTTCGACGATCAGTAGTTTCATGATGCTGCCCTCTTTAGTTTCTATTCAGTTCTCAGATTGGTTATTCGATGTTAGCTATTGTATCATACTATGCAATGCAAGCTATTGCCTAGCCAGTGGCAATGAAAAGGCGAAGGTGTTACCTTTGCCCGGCTCGCCAGTTATCCAGATATTTCCGTTGTGCATTTCCACCAGGCGTTTTACCAGCGCAAAGCCCAGTCCAAGCCCGGGGAATTGTTGCCTGTCGGCCTCAACACGGTACTTGGGATTGAACAATTGATTTATTTCCCCCTGTGGGATGTTTGGTCCTGAGTCCTTGATTTCTATTTTAAGATTATTTTCGCTTTCCACGGCATTTACGATAACGGTGCCGCCCCTGGGAGTGAACTTGCTGGCATTGGCAAGCAGGTTAAACAGTATTTGTTCTATGCGTTTTCTATCTGCGTGTATGATGGGTAGAGACGGACTTAAGTGCAGATCTATACTCTGTGATTTTCCCTGAATAATTGACTTAAATTGTGTGGCCACTTCCTGGATTACTGATTTAATATTCAGGTTTTCTTTTTCTATCTGGAGATCTTTGATACGCATCCGCGCAAGGTCCATCAGTTCGTCCATTCTTATTTCCATATACTTGGCGCTGCGACCTATATTTTGTATAAGCCTTGTTAGTGGGTCGGTTTTATCCAGTTTGAGTTCTTCTGATAGTAGGCCCCAGGATGCCATGATGGATGTGAGCGGCGTTTTAAGCTCGTGAGCGAAATCGTCCAGAAACTCTTTCTCTTCTTCAGGTTGTTGAATTGCAGTAGTCTGCGTTCCAAGAGTAATTGATAACTCAGGTGCCAACTGCTCCAATAGCGCCTGCTCTTTTTTTGAGTAGATGTTTGGTTTTAGGTGGGCTATGGTGAGCATGCCTATTGCATTTCCATCTTGGGGAAAGGGGATTTTTACAGCAGATTTGAATCGGTCAAGGTTGACAGGGTGGAACTCATCTGAATCCTGCCGCGTACGTTCATCAGAGTAAGTAAAAAGTGATCTGAGATTATCGCCATCGACCAGTGAAACGCTGAGATAGTCGAAGTCTATTGTTTTTTTTAGTTCTGAAACGAATTGGTTTAAATATCTGTTCGCATACAATCCCGAGTTAATAATCTGAATAAGGCTTTCCTTCATAACTTTTGCCTTATTATCTTCCTCGGTTTGATTTGACATAAGTGCTTACTGCTTCCTCTTGTTCGTTAGTTGTACGATAGAGGTTATGTTACGCCCGTAGCATTGTCAAGTACCCACTAGTCCAAATTGATGGACGAGTGAGATTTATCGTCTAATATATATTACTGCCTGAGCCCCCTGCGTTTAAGTATCTGTGGGGCTATATCGTTTTTGAGAATCTGGCTGGTTCCCTCATATATCTGGGTTATTTTGGCATCTCGCATCATTTTCTCGATGGGGAAGTCACGCATATAGCCGATGCCGCCGTGTATTTGAACCGCGTCGGTGGTTACTCTCATGGCAACCTCGGAGGCAAACAGTTTGGCCATTGATCCCTCTTCGGTGATGTGTTTGGCCCCGGTGTCGATGTGCCTTGCTGCCGCATATACCAGCGCTCTGGCAGCTTCTATTTGCGTACCCATATCCGCCAACATATGTGATATGGCCTGCAGGGATGCAAGCGGTTTGTCGAATTGCTTACGTTCTCTGGCATGTGCCACGCTGGCCTCGAAAGCACCCTGTGCAATTCCTACGGCCTGTGATCCTACCGGTGCACGTGATTTATCCAGCGTTTTCATAGCTATGATGAAGCCATAGCCCTCTTTACCTATCAGGTTTTCTGACGGGATCTTGCAGTCATCGTATACCAGCTCCCGGGTGGAGTTGGCACGTATGCCCATCTTTTTCTCTTTTTTGCCGAAGGTAAAGCCGGGCGTATCTTTATCGACCACAAGGGCGGTTGCCCCTCTTGGTCCCTTGGTTTTGTCGGTCATGGCGATGATGGAGTAAATTTCGGCATCGCCTCCGTTGCTGATAAATCGCTTGGTACCGTTTACAATGTATGAACCATCGTCGGCTTTGACGGCACTGGCCTTGGTTGCGGCTGCATCACTGCCCGCTTCTGCTTCGGTTAACCCGAATGCGGCGATGGTGCCGTCGGCGATTCTGGGCAGATAGCGTTTCTTTAGTTCGTCGCTGCCCGCCTCGATTATTGGGGTAGCGCCAAGGGCTGTTGCGGCATATGCCAAGGCGATTCCACCGCAGACTCTGCTCAGTTCCTCTACGACCAGACAAAGATCAAAGTTGCCTCCGCCCAATCCCCCGTACTCCTCGGGAATAAATACTCCGAACAATCCGGCCTCTGATAGGGCTTTAACTACGTCCCAGGGGAATATCTCTTTTTCATCGTATTCAGCGCGGACCGGCAGTATCTTTTCTTCTGCGATCTGACGGGCCAGGCTTCTCATCATTTTTTGCTGTTCGTTCAGGGAATAATCCAAGGTAGGGGCTCCTTTCTAATGTCAAACGTATGTATATATCAAAAATTTTTAAGTTTACCCGTTAGTATACCAGAAAGACGATAACCGGGCTAGAGTTATCACGTCTGGCAACCTGCCTGTTCTGACTATATTATGGGGAAGTAGTTTGTTTTTATAAAGCTGAAGTTTTGCAGGGCATTTTCTTTACCCTTTAGCATTCCCCCATACTCTGTAGCATGACCAGGTAGTATGTACTCGGTGTCGTAGGTGGACAGTTTCTCGATGCTGGCCTTGAGCATGTTTCCGTCTCCGCCGGGCAGGTCGGTTCTGCCTACACTGCCAATAAATACGATGTCTCCGGTTATAAGCACCTTGTTTTTTGGCCAGTAGATGCAGACGTGCCCCGGTCCGTGACCCGGCGTATCTATTATCTCCAGATCGAGTTTGTTTTCTCCCTCGCCAAAACTTAAGGGGCCTTCGGTCAGATAAAAATCGGGCTCAAACTTGATGGAGTCACCGTACTGCTCAATCCATCTGGCGCCGCTGCCTAAACGGTACTCATCCGCCTCCTTGGAGAGGGCGATTTGCGGTTTGTTGCTTTCGTTTGAGGCTTTCTCGATCATCTGTTGCAATCCGCGGTTTGACTGGTAGTGATCGATATGTGTGTGGGTATTTATTATCAGCCCTATATCAGATACATCGAATCCGTCGGTCTTAATTGCCGTAATCAGATTATCAAGGCATGGCTCACCCATTTCGTTGGCTGTATGTCCTGGGTCAATAATTATATGAGGGTTGTTGCCGGGAAGGACGTTTGCAAAAAAATAGCTGTTGCAGTTGTTGCCCATGCCCATCCATGGATAGCCGTATAAGTTATCTATGAGTTGCATATTGTTTTATATCTCCGTTTCTTCATATGTCCGCTAAACATTTAGTATAAACGAAACGCTTTATGCTTTCCAACGGTGGGGTGTTTGCTAGTACATGTATCAATTCAGAATAAACAGTGATGTTTACGGGGCTGTGCTTTGCGTTATTTTTTGCGCGCAATGACGTAGTCTGTCAGGGCGAGCAGCGATTTTTTAGTATCGCTGTTTGGCATGTCCATAATGGTTTGTTTGGCCTTGAAGCAGAACTCGTTGGCCACCACGTAGGATTGGTCAATTAAGGGCGATTTCCGGATGGTTTCAATTATCTGTTTCAGGTCTGGCTCGCTTTTATTCTTTAGTGCTTCTGCCAGTGCTGTTCCATTGTTTTGTTTTTCTATAAGCAAGAGTGCCGGTAGCGTCACGTTTCCACTTAAGAGATCGCTTCCCACCGGTTTGCCTACTTCTTCTTGCGAACCGGTAAAGTCCAGAATATCATCGATGATCTGGAAGGCCATGCCCAGGTTGTAGCCGTACTCCGTAAGACCCTTTACACGGTCGGTTTTCGCCCCACCAAGCGCTGCGCCTGACTGGGACGCCAAGCGGATAAGCGACGCCGTTTTGTTCTCGATTCTTGAGTAGTACTGGTCGCGGGTCTGGTTTGCATTGTAGGTGTCATCGCTTTCCTCCAGAACGCCGGTGGAAAGTGCCATCAGGGTTTCGGCAAAAATGGTCATCATCTCGGTTTTGCCTATGGTGGAAACCAGCCACGCTGATTTAGCAAAAAGGTAGTCGCCAATGAGTATGGCGGTGCTGTTGCCCCAGATGCTGCTTACTGTTGGCTGGCCGCGGCGCGTATCGGCTTTATCGATGGTATCGTCATGAAGCAGCGATGCCAGATGAAGAAATTCAATTCCCGCTGCCATCGGTACAAGCTGCTCGACATTGTAATTAAACAGTTTACCGCATAGCAGGGTAATGGCGGGTCTTGTCAGCTTGCCCTCGCTTTTTAAAACGTGAGCCAGTGGTACAGATAGTTTGGGGTTGTCAACTTCGGTAACCTTGACCATAGTAGTACGTACCAGATCAAGCTCATCCCGTATCGGTTCAAAGATTTCGGTTATGTTCAAGCGGTCTCCTTTTGGCCTTGTGCCAGAATATCGACCTCTTCTTTTATAACATCATCGTCAAGTTTGGTAAAGAGCGGCTCGGGTTTTTCAAGCTTTTGCCCGCTCTCAGGTATCTGGATTGTCCAGCCCTGGTCCTGCAAGTTACCTTCGAACCCGAGCAGATTATGCAGTTTTTGAGAACTGAACGGCAGGAAGGGATAAAGTACTGTTTTCAGGCATGATATCACCTCGATCACCGTGCACAGTATGGCCGCTGTTGCGTCTCTATCTTCTTTGATCCTTTTCCATGGAGCGCTTTCGTCCAGATATTGATTGGCTTTTTGTGCCAGCGCCATGGCTTCTCTTGTCGCTGCTCTGAATTTGCACTGCTCAAGCAGGTTGCCCACCGTCTGAAGTGTTTTCTTTGCCTCATCAAGCAGCGCAATGCTCAGGCCATCGTACTCCGGGTGCTCAGGCACCTGCTCATCGTAGTTGCGATAGGTGAATGTGAGCACACGGTGTACCAGATTGCCGTAGGTTGCTACTAGTTCATCGTTGTTGCGCCGCACGTATTCGCGCCACGAGAAGTCGGTGTCGCTGGTCTCCGGCATGTTTATAGACAACATGTAGCGTAGCGGGTCTGGCGCGTATTTGTCCAGATAATATTGCAGTGACACTCCCCAGTTGCGGCTGGTGGAGAACTGTTTGCCCTCCAGCGTCAGGTGCTCGTTGGATGGTACATCGTATGGCAGATTTAGCTGGCCATAGGCCATAAGCATCGCCGGCCATATAACTGTGTGGAACGGAATGTTGTCTTTCCCGATGAAGTAATATGACTTACAATCACCCGTCCAGAAATCCTGCCATTTATCGGGATTGCCTGTGGATTTGGCCCACTCCTTTGATGCCGACAGGTAGCCGATAACCGCTTCAAACCAGACGTAAAGGCGCTTGCTCTCAAAATCCGGTACCGGCACCGGTATGCCCCAATCGATATCGCGGGTAATGGCTCTGTCGTGGAGTCCTTCCTTGAGCAGGCGCGCGCTAAAGTTCTGCACGTTTTTTCTGAAATGAGTTTGTTTTTTAACCCACTCTGATAGTTTGTCGTTAAACGCCGACAGGCGCAGCAGGTAATGGTCTGATTCTACGAACTGCGGTGTGTTGCCGCATATGTTGCAGTGCAAATTCTTGAGTTCGCTGGCGTTTAGGGGCTTGCCGCATTCGTCGCACTGATCCCCGCGTGAGTTTTTAAAGCCACAGTTGGGGCACTCACCCTCGACGTACCTGTCTGGCAGGAAGCGCTTGCAGCTTTCGCAGTAAGGCAGTGACTGGGTATCTTTATAGATATAGTTTTTTTCAAGCAGGGTCCTGAAAACATCCTGCGCTACTTCTTTATGGTTATCGGTTTCTGTTGATGTGAACAGGTCAAAAGATATGCCCAGTTTATCCCATGCCTGCAGGAATCCGTCGTGATAGTATGCAGCGACTTGTTTTGGTGTTTTCCCCTCCTGCTCGGCGCGGATGGTTATGGGCGTGCCGTGCTGATCAGACCCTGATACCATCAGCACCTCATTGCCCTTGAGCCTATGGTATCTGGCGAAAATGTCTGAGGGCAGATAAGCACCGGCTATGTGCCCCAAATGAAGAGGCCCATTGGCATAAGGCCATGCTACTCCGATGAAAATACGCTGTGTCATTAAATAATAATCCTACCTAATTCTACCTAGTGAATTTTACCATAACGCAGGTAACGATTAAAGAGAGAGCCAGATATTATAGACTTCGTTTCGGGTGAGACCGTATTTCTTGCTTATTTGTGCTGTTGCGGCTTTAGCTTTGATGCCATCTTTTTTAAGTTGTCTAAGTTCTGTTTCTATCAAACCTGTATCTACCTGTTTTTCATCTGTGGCGCCTTCGATGACCAGTGTAAATTCGCCTCTGGGATTTTCGAAGTGCTCTATAGCGTCACTTACGTTTCCGCGAAATACCTCTTCGTGAAGCTTGGTAAGTTCGCGACAGACGGCGATGTGCCTGTTGCCCAGTACCAGCTCGATATCGCTAAGTGACGCTTTTATGCGGTGCGGCGATTCGTAGGCAATCAGAGTATGAGTTATATGAGCAACTGACTCCAGCAGCTTCTTTCTGTCGGATTTTTTGCGTGGCAGGAAGCCAAGGTATGTGAATTGACTGGGGGGCAGGCCGGACGCAACCAGCGCCGTGGTTATTGCTGACGGGCCGGGGATGGGGACAACTTCTATGTCGTTTTCAATCGCAGCGGCGATCAGCTCGTATCCGGGGTCGCTTATGCCGGGCATGCCCGCTTCGGAGACCAGCGCTATATCCTGCCCGCTGGCCAGCCGGTCGATCAGTTGCGTTGTTTTGGCTTGCTTGCTATGTTCGTAGTAGCTGGTAAGTTTGGTTTTAATCTGGTAATGTTTTAGCAGAATGCGCGTTTTGCGCGTGTCTTCTGCGGCGATAAGGCCTACTTCGCCAAGGATTCGAATCGCCCTGAGCGACATATCCTCAAGATTGCCTATTGGTGTGGCTACAATGTATAGCATGTTAATCAATTATAGAGGCAAACCGCTTAAAAGCAAGAGCCCTTCTACCCCTTAGCTAAAACAACTTTTTGTGGTATAAAAGAATGTATATAAATAAACGGAGGAATAGTATGTACGACAAAACTGATCTTCATGAAAGCATCGACAAGGTTCACCGTATATTGGTGGATTCACCTGACAGCCGTATGCAACTGCTGGGTATGCATCTAAACAGGACACTGCGTGAAATAATGAATTGGATTGATTCTGTAGAAAAGGAAAAGTAGTAAGTATTTTAACTGTGTAATAGATTTTGTGGTTATACTTACAAATATCAAGACAGTATTTCTTTTTCGCAAATGACGTCTTGATTATAGTCGGCCATCAAGTATTTTCCCCAATAGCCTTTTGATTGACTTTAAGCGCTTGCGCGTGCTATATTTCTCACTAATAACTTTAGGATTTTGACATGAGAAAACGTGAAGAATTACGCCATACATATGGCTTTGATGAAGTGGCTCTGGTGCCGGGCGATGTTACCATTAACCCGGATCAGACCGATATAAGCTTATCAATAGGTGAGCACAAGCTGGATATTCCCATACTGGCCTCGGCGATGGACGGCGTTGTTGATCCCAAATTTGCTATTGAGCTGGGCAGGCTTGGCGGCCTTGCGGTCTTAAATCTGGATGGCGTACAAGCTCGCTATGAAAATCCCGACGAAATCCTGCAGGCAATATCTGAGGCTTCTGCTGAGGCAGTTACCAGCATAATACAGCGGGCCTACAAAGAGCCGATTAAAGAGGAACTGGTTGCCCGTAGAGTAAAAGAGATCAAAGATGCCGGGGTAGTTTGTGCCGCATCCGTTACTCCGGCAAGTGCCAAAAAGATATCCCCTATCGCCGTTGAGGCGGGTCTTGATATACTCGTTGTTGCCTCTACTGTTACCACCGCCCGGCATATTTCCAAGAGCTATCGCGGGCTTATATTTTCTGAACTATGCGAGCAGATGCCTGTTCCGGTAGTTGTTGGCAATTGCGTTAGTTATAGCGCTGCCATGGAACTGATGAAAGCCGGTATTGCCGGATTCCTGGTTGGGGTTGGCCCCGGTGCAGCCTGCACCACCAGAGAGGTTCTGGGTGTGGGTGTGCCGCAGGTATCGGCTACCATGGAATGTGCCGCTGCCCGGGACGATTATCTGGGTGAGACCGGACGATATGTGACACTGATTACGGATGGCGGACTGCGTACCGGCGGTGACATATGCAAATCATTAGCCTCAGGTGCAGATGGTGTGATGATGGGATCGCCGTTTGCCCGTACCTCTGAAGCACCCGGACGTGGTTGCCACTGGGGCATGGCCACTCCTGATATGAATCTGCCGCGTGGTACAAGGATAAGGGTTGGCGTAAATGTTGATCTTAATCAACTGCTCAATGGCCCGACATCAATGTCCGATGGCACTGAGAATCTGGTTGGCGCTATCAAAACCTGCATGGGTGTATGCGGTGCACGGGATATCAAGGAAATGCATAGTACCGAGGTCGTGGTTGCCACATCAATCAAGACCGAGGGTAAGGCTTGGCAGATTGCAGGGCTTCACTAGTTTTAGCTAGATTAAAAGAACTTTTCAATGGCTTGGGCTACACCATCTTCTGAGATGCTTCCCGTTATCCAGTTTGCAGCACCTTTTGCTTCGTCTGTTCCGTTTGCCATGGCAATACCCATCCCCGCCCATTCAAGCATATCTACATCGTTGGGGTTATCACCTATGGCTATCACCTCTGCTTGGTCAATACCGAGTTGATCGGCGAGTATTGATAGCGCCCTGCCTTTACCGCAATCCGGGTGGGCAATTTCGCAGAAGCGTGCATAAGATTTGGCCACATAAAGCATAGAGATGAACTGGTCGCTTAGTTTGCTGGTGATTTGATCTATCTCTGACGGCTTGCCAATGATGACCAGCTTGGTTGGGTCTCTATCAAGAAAGGTCATCAGGTCTCCGACAGGGTGAGCCTCCACCTTGGATATTACGGAATATAGCTCGGCATGCTCGTTTAGATGATCTACGTATAGTTGATCATCAAGATAGGCATTGATATGCAGCCCTTCTTTTCTGACTGCCTCTATAGCTTGTTTGGCAAGTGGTAATGGAATCGGCAAGTGCGACAGTATTTCGCCCGTGACCGGATTGCCAACCATGGCGCCTTGGTAACAGATGAGCGGTGTGCTTATGTTCAGTTCTTTGGCAAATGGCCTGGCCGACTGGAACATGCGCCCGGTGGCTATTGTTACGGTAACACCGCGCGACATTAATTGAGCGATGGCGTTTTTGGTTTTGGATGATATCGTGAGTTCTTTGCCTATCAGTGTTCCATCCAGATCAAGTGCCAACAGTTTATACATTGCTCTCCTTGTAAGTTACAATGCTAACAACCCTGTTAAGTCCGGCAAGGTCGTCAGCAATCTCAATTTGTGCATCAGGGAAATACTTTTTAGCCAGTTTTAAAATCGCTTTACCCTGGTCGTACCCGATTTCAAGCAGTACTGATCCGTTTGGCCGCAGCTTGTCTTTTGCTGTCGCCAGCAGTTCGGTTATCACGTCCAGCCCGTCTGCTCCTCCGTCAAGCGCTGATTTGGGTTCATTGGCCTTTATCTCGCCGGGCAGTTGTTCCCACTGGCCTGTTGTTACATATGGCAGGTTGGCCACTATAATATCGACCCGCTCAGGTAGCGGATCCAGCAGGTTGCCATGCAGCAGTTGTACTCTATTTGTTACAGCATGCTTTTGGCAGTTGGTAGCCGTTGTTTTTAACGCGTCGCTTGAAATATCCACCGCATACATCTTTGCATCGGGTAGGTGTGTTGCAAGTGATACGGCGATTGCTCCGCTGCCTGTGCCAATATCCACTATCAGGCGTGATTTGTGTTGGTGTGCTATGTCAATGGCAAGTTCAACCAAAAGTTCAGTCTCAGGACGTGGTATAAGCACCGATGGATTAACCGTGAAGTCGAGCCCAAAAAACTCCTTATGCCCTGTTATATAGGCGATGGGGGTGCCGGCGATGCGGCGCTGGGTTAAAAGCTCGATATCGCTGCATTGCTCATCAGTTAGCTCACGATTAATATCGATAAACAATTGCTCTTTACTAAGTCCTGTGGCGTGACGTAGTAGTAACTGGGCTTCCAGGTCGGATTCGGCAACGTGATGTGAGGCCAGTGTTTTGCGGGTTGCAGAAAGGGCCTCTTTTATGGTCACGCCAGGCTTTCCTCCAGTTGCTTGGCCTGCATAGCGGTGGCCACAGTGTCTATCAACTGATCAAGTTCGCCCTCGAGTATACCGGGCAGGTTGTGCACTGTGATGCCTATGCGATGGTCTGTGACGCGGTCCTGCGGGAAGTTATACGTTCGTATTTTCTCAGACCGGTCGGCGTTGCCCACCTGCGATCGCCGTGTCGATGTCATTTTGTCTTGTTGTTTGGCAAGTTCTATATCGTACAGACGGGTGCGCAGTACTGACATTGCTTTGTTTTTGTTTTTAAGCTGAGACCTTTCATCCTGACAGGTCGATACGATTCCGGTGGGTACGTGGGTTATCCTGATGGCACTGGAGGTTTTGTTTACGTGTTGACCACCGGCACCGCTGGCACGGAAGGTATCAATCCTGAGGTCCTCCATGTTTATTGCGATGTCTACTTCATCCGCCTCAGGCAGCACCGCTACTGTGGCCGTTGACGTATGCAGTCTGCCGCTGGATTCGGTTGACGGTACGCGCTGTACTCTGTGTACGCCGCTTTCGTACTTGAGCCTTGAGTAGGCACCTTTGCCCTTTATTCCAAAGACTATTTCCTTGAAACCGCCGATTCCGCTTTCGTTGCTGTTTATCAGCTCTACCTTCCATTTTCTGTTGATTGCGTAGCGGCTGTAGGCACGGTAGAGGTCGGCGGCAAAAAGCGCTGCTTCATCGCCACCCGCACCGGCGCGAATCTCAACGATAACGTCTTTTTTATCGGCCGGGTCTTTGGGTAGTAGTGAGACCTTAATATCATAGAGCAGTGATTCGTTTTTCTCTTTTAAAGTCTCAATTTCTTCTTTAGCCAGTTCCGCCATCTCATCATCGGAGGTTTCATCCAGCATCTGCTGTGCTTCCTCAAGATTTTGCTGTGTGGTTCTGAGGTCCCTGAATTTATTAACCAGATCCTCGATAGAGGACTGCTCCTGAGAAAGGGTTTTAATCTGCTCAAAGTCGGTAGAAATTTCGGGTTGGGCCATAAGATCGCCCAGTTCGTTGTAGCGTTTTTCTATACCCGCAAGCTTTGTCATTAGTGTTTTGGTTGATATCTCGGCCATTTTTAATGCTTGCCTTTTCTCTCTGTTACTTGTGTTTAAGTATTGTAACTATCTCGTTTATCGATAGTGATTGTTGATTTCCCTCTGACATATCCCGCAGAGTTACTGAGCCGGTTTTCAGCTCGTCCTCACCGATTATTATGGTGTACGTGGCTCCGGATTTTCCAGCTTGTTTGAGTTGTGCCTTCATGCTTTTATCGCTTAAGGATTGCATGGACGCGATGCCGTTTTTTCTCAAATCCCTGCATATACCCATTGCCTTCTGCTTGGCTTGGCTACCAAGATAGGCCACAAACACCTTTGGTGGGGCTGGCGTTGGTATAGCCACACTCTGTTTTTTCAAATTCAGCACCATGCGCTCCATGCCGGAGCCGAATCCGATTGCCGGTGTGGGTTTGCCTCCCAGTATCTCGATCAGTCCGTCGTAACGTCCGCCACCGGCTATAGCTACCTGCGCTCCCGTTTCGTCCCGTGGCTGAATCTCAAAGACCGTTTTTGTGTAGTAATCGAGTCCGCGCACCAGTGTGGGGTTTTCTGTGTAGGGTATGGCAAGCAGGTTCAGATAGGTTTTTAGGGAGTCGTAATGATCGGCGCATTCAGGGCAAAGGTTTTGGCTGCTCTTGGGCGCTTGATCTACTAGGGCAGAACATGATTCCTTTTTACAGTCCAGCAGACGAAGCGGGTTTTTATCCAGTCTTGTTTTGCAGTCGCCGCACATTACATCGGTTTTGTCTAAGTAGTAATTTTTAAGTTTTTCAAGGTACGCCGGACGGCACTGTGGGCAGCCTATGCTGTTTATATATAGCACAATGCTTGTCAGCCCCAGCCCGGTAATGAAGTTCCAGATCATATCTATCAGTTCTGCATCAAGCGCCGGGTCACTGTCGCCGATGGCCTCTGCTCCGAACTGGTGATGTTGCCGAAAACGTCCCGCCTGCGGGCGTTCGTATCTGAAAAGCGAGGCGAAGTAGGATAACTTGACCGGCTGAACCAGGTTTTGCATGCCGTGTTCTATATAGGCGCGACAAACAGGTGCGGTGCCTTCGGGTTTAAGGGCAAGCGTGGAATTGCCTTTATCATCGAACACATACATTTCCTTGTCCACAATGTCGGTTTCTTCTCCCACACTGCGTATGAAAAGACCAACATCTTCAAAAACCGGTGTTTCAATGGGTTTATAGCCGTATAGTTGAGCGTAGTAAGCGGCTCTGTCCTGGATATATATAAAATAAGGTTGGTCTTCCGGCAGGATATCCGAAGTGCCGCGTGGTGCTTTGTACAAGGTAAAAGCCCCCCTTTAATCCAATAATTAGAATACAGCAACGGTGCAAAATTTGCAAAAAAACGACGATTGCAGGGTATGTGACATAAGAGTATACTTTAGACATAATGTTTATCAGGTAGAGGGTAAGTTGGTTAAGATTGGTACTGTTGAGAAAAAGCTAAAGGAATACCTTCCTGAAGATGCTCTTTCTTTCGTTCAGGATGGATATAACTTTGCTCTTAAATGCCACGAGGGACAACTGCGTAAATCCGGCGAACCCTATCTGGAACATCCCATTCAGACCGCCCTCATTGTTGCTGATCTAAAGCTCGATGCCAACTGCGTTGTCGCCGCCCTTCTTCATGATGTTATAGAGGATTGCGATATATCGGCTGCTGATATAGAGCGTGATTTTGGTGCCGAGGTGGCGCATCTTGTGGATGGAGTAACCAAGCTGGGCAAGCTGGCCAAGCCGGTTAGCGAGGATGTTAAGCACAAGAAAAACGTTAAAAACGTTGATGATGGCGCATCCCATATTCAGAGTTTGCGCAAGATGTTTATTGCCATGGCCGAGGACATACGAGTGGTGATAATCAAGCTGGCCGACAGGCTGCATAATATGCGCACGCTTGATGCACTGGCGCCTGACAGGCAGCTTTCTATTGCGCAGGAAACAATGGACATCTACGCCCCGCTGGCACACCGATTAGGTATCTGGCAGCTTGAGTGGGAACTGGAAGACCTTTCCTTGCGCTATCTTGATCCCGACAAATACAAAGAAGTAACACAACTGGTTGCAGCACGCAGAGATGTGCGCGAGCGATATATTAAAAAAGTCATCGATATTTTAAACGAGGAGCTCAAAAAAACCGGGATTAAAGCGGAGGTTTATGGCAGGCCCAAGAACATCTACGGCATATATAAGAAGATTCAGAAATACGGGCTTGAGGGTAAAGAGTTCAGCGATATTTACGACCTTCTGGCCATACGCGTTCTGGTTGATGAGGTTAAGGATTGCTACAATGCTCTGGGTGTTGTGCATAACATCTGGCGGCCCATACCCGGCCAGTTTGATGACTACATAGCCAATCCCAAGGACAACATGTATCAGTCACTGCATACCACGGTGATGGCACTTGACGCCAAGCCTCTGGAAATCCAGTTTCGAACTTACGAGATGCATCGTATGTCTGAGTACGGCATAGCTGCTCACTGGCGCTACAAGGAAGGCGCCAAGGGCGATGACCTGCGCTTTGATGAGAAGGTTGCCTGGCTCAGGCAGCTTATGGACTGGCAGCGGGAACTTAGCATGCCTGATTTTCTGGATATGGTCAAGACAGATATGTTCGGTGATCAGGTATTTATCTATACACCGGGGGGAGAGATAAAGCAGATGCCTGCCGGTTCGACACCGCTGGATTTTGCCTATCGCATACACACCGATCTGGGGCATCACTGCATTGGCTCCAAGGTCAACGGTAAACTTGTTTCACTTACGTATAAACTGCGTAACGGCGATACGGTTGAGATTTTGTCCACACGTACCAATCGCGGGCCCAGTCTGGACTGGCTCAATTCCAATCTGGGATACGTTACCAGCTCGCATGCCAAGGCCAGGATAAAGCAGTGGTTCAAGCGTCAGGAGAAAGCCACTAACATTGATAACGGTAAGGCGCTACTGGAAAAAGAGATGCGCCGTCTTGGCATTCCTCTTGGTCATCAGGAGGAAATAGCGCTGTTGTTTAACTATGATGATCTGGAAGATTTTCTGGTGGCGCTTGGTTGCGGAGAGGTCAGCACCAATCAAATCGTTTCAAAGCTGAGCACTCCATCCGATGAGCCTGAGGCCGGCCCCAAAATCATGGCGCAACCGCCCGAGGTGGCCTCCTCCATCAGGGTAATGGGCGTGGGCGATATGCTTACACATGTGGCCAACTGCTGCAATCCGGTGCCGGGAGATGAGATCATAGGTTTTATTACGCGCATGCGTGGTATAACTGTACACCGCAAGGATTGTCCGAATGTGCTTAACGAGGATGAAAAGGAAAGGCTGGTTACTGTGGAGTGGGGCCACGCCGGCCAGTCGTATCCCGTATCAGTTAAGATAGAGGCCGAAGACCGCCTTGCCATGCTTCGCGATATCACAACACTTGTTTCTGATGAGGGTGTTAACATAGGTGCCGTCAGTACGGTTGAGCATGATGACGGAGTATCTCATATCTATATCACCATGCATATTACCGATATCAAGCAGCTCAGTCGTCTTCTTACCAAGCTGGAAAAGGTGGTCGGCGTGTTAAGCGTAGCTCGCATTGGAGAGGGCAAAAAAAAGAAAGTTTAAGTTAAATAATGCATCGCCTGAAAGGTCGCCTCAAAACCTTGCCTGTTTTACCGGGCGTGTACTTATTCAAGGATAAGTCAGATAAAGTTGTCTACGTAGGCAAAGCGCTTAATCTTCGCTCAAGGGTAAGCTCCTATTTTGCCGCAACAGAAACCCTGATACCCAAGGTGCGCCGCCTCATGGCTGTGGCCGCCGATCTTGAAATTGTGGTTACCGATTCGGAGCTTGAGGCTGTATTTCTTGAGTGCAACCTGATTAAAAAGTTCCAGCCGTATTACAATGTCAGGCTTAAGGATGACAAGAGCTATCCCTACCTCAAGGTCAGCTTGAACGAGGACTGGCCGCGTGTTTATGTTACCCGGCGGCTTGAGCGTGACGGTTCCATGTACTTCGGTCCGTATGCCAGCGGTATGTCAGTTCGCATTACCATGAATCTGGTAAAAAAGCTGTTTCCGTATCGCACCTGCCGCAAGAAGATTACCGGGACGGATAGCCGCCCCTGTCTGGAATATCACATAAACCGCTGTGTTGCTCCCTGCATTGGTGCTGTAAGCAGGCAGGAATATGATGAGGTAATAAGACAGGTCATACTTTTCCTTGAGGGCAGGCAGGATCGTATTGTTGCTCAACTCAAGCGCAAGATGGAGCAAGCCTCAGAAAGTCAGGATTACGAAAAGGCCGCCGTTATCCGAGACCAGTTACAGGCCATAGAAAAGGTAGTAGAGCGGCAAAAGGTTGTATCGGTAAAAGCGGTGGATGAAGATGTTATCGGTTATGCACGCCAGGACGACGAGGCCTGCGTGCAGGTGTTTTTTGTTCGCCGCGGCAAGCTTATTGGCAACGAGCATTTCATACTGGGAGGCACCCGTGATGAAGACCCGGCGTTAATAATGTCCAGCTTCATCAAGCAGTTCTATGGTTCGGCCTCATCCATTCCCCCACACATTCTGGTTGCGCATCAGGCTGATGATTCGGAGGCTGTGGCCGAGTGGCTTACAGCCAAACGCGGGGCAAAAGTCAATATACTTGAGCCACAGCGTGGAGCTAAAAAATATCTGGTTGATATGGCAACGCAGAATGCCACCCAGTTGCTCCGGCAGCGCAAAGTTCGCAAGCTGTCTGAGGCGGGCAAAACCGCTGAGGCTCTGCTGGAACTTCAGCAAAAGCTCTCCTTACCCAAACTTCCTAACCGCATTGAGTGCTACGACATATCCAACATACAGGGAACGTCTGCGGTGGGCAGCATGGTCGTTTTTATTGATGGCAAGCCAAAATCGTCTGAGTATCGCCGTTTCAGTGTAAAGATGGTTGATGGCGTTGATGATTACGCCATGATGCGCGAGGTGCTGCTGCGTCGCTTTGTACGTGCGGCTTCATCGCCTGAGGAAGGCAGTAGCTGGGCGGTAATGCCTGATCTGCTGCTTATCGATGGTGGCAAGGGACACCTGGGTGTGGCGATCGACGTTTTGAAAACGCGAGGAATTGACACTGTTGCTCCGGCCAGTATTGCCAAGGAAAACGAAGAAGTATTTCTACCGACACAGGATGATCCGGTTACGCTTCCTGCTACTTCACAGGCTCTGTATCTGTTGCAGCGCATACGCGATGAGGCACATCGATTTGCGGTCACCTATCATCGCAAAGTGCGCGCCAAAAGCGCCGTGAAATCGGTGCTGGACGAGGTGCAGGGAATCGGCCCCAAAAAGAAAAAAGCTTTGATGAGACATTTCGGGTCTGTTGCAAAAATGCGCGATGCTTCTATTGAGGAATTGTCTAAAGTCGATGGCGTGACCGTAGCACTGGCGCAGCAATTAAAAGAGAGTATCTAGACACATAATGTACCGCAAAATGTACTCTTGACTTGATGGTGCATTTTGGTACATTCTTATTTTGGACCATTTTTATTAAAGGATCGATATGTTTGAAGTATTATCGGGCAAGCTGGGCAATGTATTCAAGTGGCTTGGCAACAAGGGGCGCCTTTCTGAAAAAGACGTTGATCAGGCACTGCGTGAGGTTAAAATAGCGCTGCTTGAGGGCGATGTGAACTTCAAGGTGGTCAAGGATTTTGTTGCCCGCGTAAAGGAACGTGCTCTTGCTGGTGCCGTGATGGAAAGTCTTACACCGGGTCAGCAGGTTATCAAAATCGTTAACGAGGAACTGACCAATATCCTGGGTGGCGGACAGAGCCAATTGCTAAAAGCCAGCAATCCTCCTACCATAATCGTTATGGTTGGTCTGCAGGGCGCTGGTAAGACCACAACATCGGGTAAGCTGGCACTGCATTTGCGCAAAACCGGGCAGCGCCCGCTACTGGTTGCCTGCGATATTTATCGCCCGGCGGCTGATACTCAGTTAAAAACACTTGGAGAACAATTGAACGTTCCCGTATACAGCGAGATGAAAAAGTCGGTGCCTGATATCTGTAAGGGCGCACTTAAGTATGCTAAAGAGATGGCAGCTTCGGTGATAATCGTTGATACTGCGGGTCGATTGCACATTGATGAGCCGCTGATGAAGGAGCTTAAGCAGGTCAGAAAGACTCTTGATCCCACCGAAGTGCTGTTGGTGGCCGACGCCATGACCGGACAGGACGCGGTACACATTGCCGAGGAGTTCGATAAAAAGGTGGGTCTGACCGGTCTTATTTTGACCAAAGTAGAGGGAGATGCCCGCGGAGGCGCGGCTCTTTCCATGAAGTCAGTTACTGGTGTACCCATCAAGTTTATGGGAGTATCAGAGAAGATGGATGGCCTTGAGGTGTTTTATCCCGACCGGCTGGCCTCGCGTATTCTGGGTATGGGCGATATGCTTACCCTTATCGAGAAGGCCGAGGAGAATTTCGACAAGCAGAAGATGGAGAAGTTCGAAAAGAAGATAAAGAAGGCCTCATTCGATCTGGAGGATTTTCTGGATCAGTACCAACAGATAAAAAAGATGGGTTCCATGGGGCAACTCATGGGTATGATTCCCGGTATGTCCAAGATCAAAGATGCGCAGCTAGATGAGAAGCAGATGGCCAGGATAGAGGCTATTATCTATTCCATGACGCCTAAGGAACGGCATAATCCCGATATTATAGATGGTTCAAGAAGAAAGCGAATTGCTGCCGGCAGCGGCACCAGAACTCAGGATGTAAATCAGCTTCTTAATCAGTTTAGACAGATGCAGAAAATGATGAAGCAGATGTCCAAGGGAAGAGGAATATTGCCCAAACTTGGCAATTTAAAGAATATGCTACCATTTTGAGTGGAAAACATGTTGACAAGAGCACCAAAAACGCGTAGAATAATATTTTGTGTGAAGAACACTTTAATGCACCTTAACAATTGGATAGTGGAAGGAAAATAGGGTCAAGAACAATTCTTTTAAACAAACTTTTTTTAAAAAGAGAGTTTGATCCTGGCTCAGGATAAACGCTGGCGGCGTGCCTTATGCATGCAAGTCGAACGGTCTTATTTCGGTAAGATAGTGGCGGACGGGTGAGTAACGCGTAGGTGACCTACCCTTAGGCGGGGGACAACTCCGAGAAATCGGGGCTAATACCGCGTAGGCTCTCAAGTCAAATTGAGAGTGAAAGCTCCTTCGGGGGCGCCTTTGGAGGGGCCTGCGTTCGATTAGCTTGTTGGTGGGGTAAAGGCCTACCAAGGCTGAGATCGATAGCTGGTCTGAGAGGATGATCAGCCACACTGGGACTGAGACACGGCCC
>JABGRK010000007.1 GCA_018648325.1 Chloroflexota bacterium | reverse complement strand
TAAGTGATCTGCCTGCAAACGCACCAACACCACCGATAATCTGTACAGCAGCCATCTTCCCGCTGAAATACCTCTTGAGCTTAGCGTAAAAACGACTGAGAATGCCTTTAGAAGATGACTTACAGCACTCGGTGCAGGCACCGGAACCAAACCCATCGGCTGCTATTCCTACTGACATCGGAGCTGAAATTAATCTTGTCCCTGTCATCACCTTCCCCTTTAATTTATTTAAGGTTATCCCCAGATTAAACGTGAAAAATCACATCAATCGTAAGAAAAGGGGTAGAAATATCACAGAAACATCACACAAGAAAATTCAGTGCAATACGAAGCGAAATCCATGATTGGAGACCGGGTATTGACAAGGCAGAGCTGCATCCATATAATAAATATCACCATTATACTAATATTACTACGGTATTTGTAATGAAGCCCCCTTTTGCTCTATCATTAAAAGAGTACTGACAACAACCACCGAAAGGTTAGCAAACATAGTGAAACGTATATATCTTGATCATGCCGCAACCACACCCGCCCGAGAAGAGGTAGTACAAGCAATGCTGCCTTTTTTTACCGATTCCTTCGGTAATCCATCCAGCATCTATTCATACGGAGTCGAGGCCAGAGAGGCCATGGTTGAGGCCAGAGAAAAAGTGGCAAACCTCATTAATGCCAGTGCCGACGAAATCGTCTTTACCAGCGGCGGGACCGAGGCTGACAACCACGCCATACAGGGCATAGCGTACGGAAATTTAAACAAAGGCAACCATATTATCACAAGCACCATCGAGCACCACGCCGTGCTGGACACATGCCAGTGGTTGGAAAAACGTGGTTTTAACGTTACTTACCTACCAGTTGATAAACATGGCATTGTTGATCCGAACGATGTAAAAAAAGCGATAACTGACAAAACTACACTAATAACGATAATGCATGCCAACAACGAAATGGGTACCATAGAGCCGATAGCCGAGATCAGCAAGATAGCCAGGGATGCTGGCGTTTACATGCACACCGACGCGGTGCAGACAGCCGGACACATCCCCACCGATGTAGGCCAGATGGGGGTTGATTTACTATCGATTTCCGCACATAAGCTGTATGGGCCAAAAGGAATAGGCGCTCTTTATGTCAAGAAAGGCACCGATATAGCCAAGTTCCTGCACGGAGGAGCGCAGGAGCAAAACAGGCGCGGTACAACCGAAAACATTGCCGGTATAGTGGGATTTGGTGTGGCAGCCGAAATGGCAAAACATGAACTTACTGCGGAAATGCAAAAGCAAAACGCACTGCGCGACAGGCTTATTGCCGGTATTTCTGAGCATATCGAGGATACACATCTCATGGGTCATCCATTAAGAAGGCTTCCCAACAACGTTAATATGCGCATCGACTATGTTGAGGGAGAATCGATACTGCTAAATCTGGATATTGAGGGCATATGTGCTTCAAGTGGATCGGCATGCACATCGGCAAGCCTTGATCCGTCGCACGTAATGCTTGCACTCAACGTACCACACGATCAGGCGCGCAGCACCATAAGATTTACTCTGGGCAGAATGACATCGGAACAAGAAATCGATCATGTTCTTGAAAGACTGCCTGTAATAGTTAAAAGACTGAGATCTATGTCACCTCTGATTAAACGATCATAAACGGAGGACAATATGAGCAGCATTGAAGAAACCATCCTCACAAGCAGCAAGACCATCGCGGTAGTAGGATTATCGGCCAACCCGGAAAGGCCCAGCAATGATGTAGCGGGCTATCTTTTAGAGCAGGGATATGAAATTATCCCGGTAAACCCCAAAGAGAGCCAGATATTGGGTCAAAAGGCTTACCCAAACTTGAGTTCAATCCCTCAAAAAGTAGACGTGGTGCAAATATTCCGCAAGCCTGAAGACGTGCCGCCTATCATAAATGAAGCCATCAAGATAAAGGCGAAGGCAGTGTGGATGCAAGAGGGTATAATAAATGAGCAGGCAGCTGCCAGTGCCAAAGATGCCGGGCTCATGGTGGTAATGAACAAATGCATGTTTAAAGAACACCAGAAACTGATAGGCGAGTAACTCATAAAGGAAACCGATGGAACACGTAGAAAAGCTTAACATACGGCGATACACGGGTGATGGCATGGAGGCGATGGAGGATATCGTCATCAAAGAGGCGCCTATTACCATCATCCTGAACAATCAGGAGTTGGTTACGCTGCTTTGCTCGCCCATTGATCTGAAAAATCTGGGCGTCGGTTACCTCTTCTCAGAGGGACTGCTGAGCGAGAAAAGTGAGATTAAAAAAGTATCGGTTGATGAGGACAAAGGCATAGTGCGCGTAGACACCGTGTCGGATACGCAGATGGAAAGCGATATTCCGTTCAAGCGCCTTATTACTTCCGGTTGTGGACGTGGCGCATCATTGTACAGCCTTGCTGATGCACAAACGCTTGCCGAAGTAAAATCTGACATGAAGATAACGCCGAACGAGGTTTTTGCATTGGTAAAGAAGTTTCAGAACATGTCTCAGATTTTCAAAGAAACAGGCGGGGTTCACAGTGCCGCCCTGTGCAATAAAACGGAGATACTCAATTTCAAGGTGGATATCGGAAGGCACAACGCCATCGACAAGATAATTGGCGAGTGCATGCTCAACGATATTTCGATGGTCGACCATGTCATTCTGACCAGCGGCAGAATATCATCGGAGATACTGCTCAAGGTACTCAAGCGCAATATCCCCATACTCATCTCAAGGTCGGCGCCCACCAGTGTAGGCGTAAAGCTGGCTGAAGATCTGGGTATAACGCTTATCGGATTTGTACGGGGTACCAGGATGAACGTATATTCGCATTCAGATAGAATAGATCAAAACCACGGCTAAGGATTGGTAGCAACTATGAAAGAGCCAAAACAGATAGTTGTTTTCATCACCGCATCGGATGAGCAGGAAGCTCAAAACATCGCCAAAATCCTGCTGGAACAACGGAAGGTCGCTTGCGCCAACATCATCCCCAAAGTGAGCTCAACGTTCTGGTGGCAGGGCGTGCTGGAATCGGAAAACGAGTGCATGATTATATGCAAAACCAGGGCATCACTGCTGGACGGGGTGATCGATTCGGTTAAACGGAATCACAGCTACGATGTACCGGAGATAATCGCGCTGCCGATAATAGGCGGAAACGAGGATTATCTTGAGTGGATTAACAGCGAGACCAGGTAGCAGCCGAGGCTAACACAAACGAAAATAGGGGCATAAAGCCCCTATTCTTCTAAAAAAGAATCTTTTTTAATGATGACTGATAATTTAGCCATCCAAGCTATTTAATTATCCGGGAAATTCTGGATTTATCCCTTGCCGATGCGGAACATCTTGGTGCCACAGCTTGGGCATACACCCTGGGTTGCAGGTTTGCCATTTTTCATGGTAATCTGCTGTGCATTCTTCATCTCTTTTTTGGCGCGACACTTCATGCAATATGCTTCCATTAGTCCACCTCCTTGTTAGGAACGTAGGATACACTAGTAAATCGATACTGTCAAGACCCCCGCAACACATTACATACAAATTGATCTCAAATCTGTGTTATATTAGTAATGTGAATAATCACTTAAGCAAGAAACAAAGGAGACAGGTACAAATGTCAGATAGAGCCGACGTAACGGTCATAGGAGCCGGGGTAGTAGGACTGGCAATTGCCGCCAGACTGGCAAGTAAAAACCGGCAAATATATGTGCTGGAGAAAAACGATACCTTCGGGCAGGAGACCAGCAGTAGAAACAGCGAGGTTATACACTCCGGAATATACTATCCGGCAAACTCCCTAAAGGCTAAAACCTGTGTTGAAGGCAACTCCATGATGTATCAGCTTTGCAAAGAGTATGGTGTGGAGCACGGCAACCTTACCAAGCTGGTGGTTGCCACCTGCGATGAGGAGATAGCCCAGATAGAAGAGTTGCTTGAAAAAGGGCGTGTCAACGGCACACCGGGCCTGCAGATAATATCAAAAAAAGAAATTGCAGCTATGGAACCAAACATAGAAGCCGTTGCAGCGCTGCACTGCCCAACAACCGGGGTTGTAGATACACACGGACTGATGCAGTGCCTGATCGCCATCGCCACCAGAAACGATGCTCACATCGCCTACAGGTCTGAAGTAACTGAAATTAACAAAGACGGGGATGGGTACGAAGTAATTGTCAATAACGACGGAGAACCATTCGCACTCAAAACCAGGGTGGTGATCAACTGCGGCGGATTACACTCGGACAAGGTGTCAGCATGCGCCGGCATAGATATTGCAAAGGCCGGTTACGGGCTGCACTACTGCAAGGGAGAGTATTTCAGTGTGGGCAACGGCAAGAATAAGCTGGTTTCCCGCCTGATATACCCGGTACCCCCGGCAAAAACCACCGGACTGGGCGTGCACGTTACCATGACACTGGACGGACGCATGCGGTTGGGACCCAGCGTTGAGTACGTGGACACAGTCGAGTACAGCGTAGATGTGGGTAAAAAGCAGATGTTCTATGATTCGGCAAAAACGTTTCTGCCCTTTGTAGATTACGATGATCTGGAACCGGAGATGGCCGGTATGAGGCCAAAGTTGCAGGGCCCCGGCCAGGAATACAGGGATTTTGTGATAAAAGATGAGGCTGATATAGGTCTGCCAGGCCTTATTAACCTGATCGGCATCGAATCACCGGGGCTGACCGCATCGCCTGCAATCGCCAAGTACGTTGAAAATCTGGTGAGTCCCTATCTGTAAAAGATCACGTTACTAGATTGACACCAAAAATACTTGACAATTACGAAAGGCGGCGCTATATTTAGCTTGGTTTAATAGCAGTTTAACAATTTTAATAAGCACTGATAAAGGCAAAACCGTCGAAAGGCGGTGACGCAAAGCTACGGGTCTACAGCAATATGCCATGATCGCCGAGCCACCAAAGGCAAGATAAAAATGCGAAGCATACTTTTAGTAGACACGAGTGTCTGTTGTAAGTGTGCTTTTTTATTTGATACAAAACGTATGAGAAATGAAACGATAATGAGTATAGATGAATTAAAACTGGATAGTATGATCTGGGACGACGCCAGGCGACCAAATAGCGACGAGTGGTTCTCCGTACTGTTTGACAACGCCAACGATGCTATCTTCATTCACACACCTAATGAAGAAGGCAGGGCAGGCAAGTTTACAGAGGTAAATTTAGTGGCATGTCAGACTTTCGGTTATACCAGGCAGGAATTACTCAATATGTCTGCTGTAGACCTAACGCTGAAAAGCAAGATTGATGATATTCCGGCGCAAAGGGGAGCTTTTAGGATCGGGAAAAAGGTAGTCTTCGAGACTACATATGTAGCTAAAGACAGCACTCAAATACCAGTAGAGATAAGCACACATCTTTTCAAACTAAATGGCCGCTCAACCGTTATAGATATTGTACGGGATATTACAGAACGCAAACACGTAGAATACCAAATACAGAAAACGAGCAGTGTAATGGAAGCGCTGGTTGAAAAACGAACCTCAGATCTTCAATACGTCAACGAAAAGCTGGAGGCGCAGATAGTTGAGCGTCAGCGTATTGAAAAAGCGTTGATGGAATCTGAGGAATCACTCAAAGATTTGCTTGAAAACGCCAACGACCTTATCCAGATCGTGGATACAAACGGCCGCTTCACATACGTCAACCGGTCATGGCGCGAAACGCTGGGATACAAACCAGAAGAAATCAGCGGATTATCGTATATGGATATCGTACATCCGGAAAGCAGAAAAGATTGCATCAATAGATTTGGCAAGCTGTTAACAGGGGAGCCGTTAACCAGAATGGAGGCTGCCTTTATCACCAAGGACGGCAACAAAGTGATCGTAAATGGAAGCGCCAACTGCCGATTCGTTGAAGGCAAACCGGTGGCTATACGCGCTATATTGCGTGATATTACGAGGCGCAGAAACATTGAGGCTGAACTTACCGAACTTTACAAGTCAGAAAAAAGGGAACGAGAGGAGCTTCAAAAAGAATCAAAGGCCAGGTCCAATTTCATAAAAGTGCTGGCTCATGAACTCAGAACTCCACTTACGCCACTAATTGCATCCGCCGGGCTGCTTGAGGAGATGTTTCAATTTAAACCCAAAGCCATGGAATACAGATTGTCCCACGTCCTGCACTCCGGTGCACAGAACTTAAGCCGTCGATTGAACGAACTTTTAGACCTGGCACGCTTTGAATCGGGCAACATGAACATACATGCAAGAGCTTGCGATCCCAAACCAAGCATACTCAAAGTATATGCCGAGTTCGTAGTGAAAGCAGCCAAACACGAACAAACCCTTTTACTTGAAATGCCGGACAGGCTACCGACAATAGTGGCCGATAAACCAAGACTGGAACGTGTACTGTCTAACCTGATATCCAACGCAATACGTTTTAGCAAAGAAAAAGAGAAGATACACGTAAGAGTAAAACGCAAAGAAAACGAATTGATTATAGATGTTCAGCATCAAGGGGAAGGATTTTCCCCCGAAGAACAGGCCAGGATTTTTGAAGCATACCATCGCGTAGAGCAGGATCGGCAGAAATTCCCGGGGCTGGGCCTTGAGCTGGCCATCTCCAAACAGATTGTCGAAGCGCACAATGGCACACTTACACTTACAAGTGAAAAAGAAAACGGCAGCACATTTACCATGTCACTGCCAATAACTGAGATATAACCAGTGCAAATGCAATAGATATGGAGGCAGAACAGTGAAAGTACTTATTGTTGAGGATGATCCCGGTACACTTGAGGTAATGCGTATGTGTTTTGAAGTCTATAAGCCTGAAATTGAGATTATATCAAGTAACGCCGGACGCAAGGGAATAGCTATGGCACAACAGGAAAAACCCGATGCAATGATCGTCGATCTGGGGCTTCCCGATATAGACGGTAGCCAGGTGATAGAGAAGGTAAGACAAAAATCCAGCATACCTATAATCGTAGCCAGCGCCAGAACAGAGGATCGATTTATAAAAGAGGCTTTGGCGCTTGGAGCAAATGATTACCTGGTCAAACCATTTGATCCGCAAGCCTTTATTGATAGATTCGAAAAAGTGCTGGAGCAAGTGTACGAGCTGCCAAAAAAATAAAGCGAAAAACGGCCACACATAAAAAGACCAGTATTAAAAGAGATTTGATAACGCAAAAAATGGGTAACGCAAAAGGCCGAGCTTTTATGCCCGGCCTCGCTTATGCTACTTAAATAATTATTCCCGGTTTCTATCCCGCGCCGATTCGGAACATCTTGGTGCCACAGGTAGGACAAACGCCCTGTGTTGCGGGCTTACCATTTTTCATGGTAATCTGCTTCGCATCTTTCATGTCTTTCTTTGCGCGACACTTCATACAATATGCTTGCATCTGAGTTCACCTCCTTGATTTGCGTGAAGAATACCCTATTGTGCTCTCGTTGTCAAGCTATTTCTGATGTAATTTCGTTTTTCACTGATATTTCTCGATTTTTGATGCCATTTTTCGCGATATTTTATGAACTTTTGCCTAAAAACAACAATATGTCATAAAAAACAAGCCTGCCACACGCCCAAATGATAAGATATCTTGACAAACTAGAGGTATTGGTATAGTATTTCGGTGTTTCGCGAAATACCGAACAATAGTTATGAGCAATACTGTATTTAAAGCTATAGCCCATCCAGCACGCAGGCAAATCCTGAGCCTGTTGCAGGAACGCCCTATGAGTGCAGGCGAAATAGCGGGGCACTTCGATCTGGCCAAATCTACCCTATCAGGACACTTCAACGTACTCAAAAATGCCGGTTTGATACAGGAGCAAAGACAAGGCAACCAGGTATTCTATGGTCTTAACCTGCTATCGGTTGCGGAGGAGCTCCTTGCACTGGTTACGGGGATATTTGGTGACAGGGAAAAAGGTGAGGCAATCAATCAGACTAAAGTCGATTGAATACAGCTGGATGGCTACATTCAGATAGTTATCTCAAAGATACTCCAACGCTCTCCTTGTCAACTTACCCTATTATAGCTATAATACCGCTACATTATTGTTACTTGTACACGCGAGTAAGAAGAGAAAACGTAATAGATTAGGATAATATGAATAAGTCAGTTTTTATCTTAGTTTTAGTATATATATTAGCTTCAATCCCATTTTCCTGCGGCCCAGATGCAAAAGTAATAGCTGAGCAGGCAGCCAAGGATTGGACTGAAGATAGCAAGCCTGGCATCGCCAAATCCATAGCTGACTCAATTACTGAAATAACTACCGGCAATGATATCCCCAGTATAAGCAAAATGTGGTCCTCTGATCTTAGAGAGATAATTGCTACAACAGAACCGGAAAATATATCCTGGTCTTATTCAGAACCACAAACAGCTTCCAATAATTCATTGACAGTAACTGCCTCATCAATTCTTAACATTGATCTGCCCTTTTATGGTGCCTACACAATATCTGTTGATTTTGACCTGACCATTGATACTCGGAACGAGGAGACAACAGTTTGGGAAATAGCTACAGATTCACTCAGTGCAACATCCAATAGCAGGCGCGTAGCTGTTGTTGAGTTTGATGGCTGGTACGTTGGGGATAATGAGGTTACGACTGCGTATGATAGTGACACTGCAACGGCCCAGATAAGCATGAGCAATGGTGAAGCTGGAGAATACACAATGCGCCTTAGAAAGGCTGGTGTGGGTGAACGAGTTGAGGAAATAGTGTTTGATTACGATGGAATTTCTACTGTTCAAGAGTTGTTTTTTGTTCCCCACAAAGATAGAGATTGGTCAGAGGGTGGAAAGTATCCTGATAGTGAAGAGTATTACACTGAACTAGTATACGAAGAGAAAAAGATTCTAAAATTAGAAAATGTTTGTCCTCCGCGACTTACAGTAAATACAGGGGATAATACGTATAGAAAAAACCAATCATGGTTTTTCGCAGGAGAGCAGTGGGAATATACAGTGGAGATCCCCAAGGAGAGGTATGACTATTATGAGTATTGGGGGCGGAAAGAGATACTTACATATAAACAATACGTGATTAATACTGATCACGACGTATGGATAGAAGATATAGTAGATATGTTTGTAGAGGAAAGCAGGGAAAAAGAATGGACCGATTATAATACGATATGGTTTATGCAATCATTTGTGCAAAGCTTCCCGTACAAAAGCGATGACATGACTACACGCTATGACGATTATCCGAGATATCCTGCCGAGACGATCGTAGATGGCGGTGATTGCGAGGATTCAGCTATTCTTCTTGCAGCGCTTGTCAGAAAGCTTAACCATGGAGTTGCCCTATTATTATTCCGTGAGGATGCACACATGGCTGTAGGAGTCGAAGTAGACGAGGATTTTGCCGATAACTGGTCTTTGCCTTATGAACTAACTTATTATACCGATGATGATGGTCAAATGTATGCTTATTGTGAAACAACGGCTGAAGGATGGGGTTTTGGCGAAAAACCTCCTGATATAGAAAGTTCACCCGATATATCAGTGGTGAATTAGATTTCTACCATCCCAACAAAACTCCAAGCTATCTTCATACTTCACTGCTTCGTCCAAATGTACGCATGGATGGATAGTAATGCAAAAAACGGGGCAAAACTGGCCGCTGCGCAGTGTATCGTTATATAATGGAGTATTTTCCTACTATTGAATCGAACGCGTTGCTAACCCAAAAAGACGGTTTTACGAGAAGTCAAAGAGGCCATCGACTATGCCAGTTTGCACCATTATGAGGATACCCAAAACGATACTGATACATCCGGCTATGCCTTGAAGCCACAGATTAAGTTTCAGAGACCTTGAGGTTGCAAGCTTGAAGGGAAGGCTTATTGCGCTGCTAAAAACCATCATACCCAGTATTGAACCCACACCAAAGACCAGCAGAAAGTAGAGCCCCTCGATCGCATTAGACATAGTACCAAGCACCAGCACCATCAGGGCACCGCTTCCGGCCATACCATGCAGCATACCAATCAGCAGCGACCGTTTTAGATGAGTATGCTTATGCTTGGTAGGGTTGGTGTGTTGTTGCGTATGCGAATGGAAATGAACGTGGGTGCTGTCTGCGTGCTCGTGGACGTGAACGTGAGTTTTACTACGTTTTATCAATTTCCACAAAAGAGGTATTCCCAACACAACCAGCAATATTCCTACGCAGAACTCCATGCCCAGTGCCAGCTTGTCGGGAATGCTGATCTTGAGGAACAATACGCCGAAGCCAACAGTAAACAGCACGATCGTGTGACCTATGCCCCAGGTCAGACCGGCCAGCATCGATCGCAGGATGCTACGGTTGCGGCTGACGATGGTTGTTACCACTACTACGTGATCGGGGTCCATAGCATGTTTTAACCCCAGCAACCCGCCCAGCAGTAGCGCAGATAGTATGTTTACATCACCAGTCATATTCCCTCTATAACAGCTACAACACTTGTGCTTTAAGTCTCAACGATAACCTGTGCAGTTGCAAACGTTTGCATTAAAATACTAACACATCAGCCTGCTTACTGCAAGTATTTGCAACAGCGTATCGTCGCACGCAAGGCGGTATTTCGATAGCGCATGATCGTGAGAGACTTGCTTGAGTTATACTACAATGCGTTGTTATGTCAAGAGGCGACAGTGATTGGTTACAAATGGAAATTGGGCGCATAATAATATTGCCATAATGCTTAATGGCTGATATACTGTGCTCCTGACCGATACTAACCTGAGATGGAGGCAAACGCTTGGACTGTCCCGCATGCAATGGCCCGATGATAGTGGTAGAACACGCCGGCATAGAGGTTGACTACAGCCCCGACTGTAAAGGCGTGTGGTTTGATACAGGAGAGCTGGAGCTGCTACTGGAATCGATGGAACTGGATGATTCGGGGCTTTCCATGGACGAGATACTGGCTCTTGATGAAGCTAAAACCGACGAAAAGGCTCGCCGCTGCCCCATCTGCAACAGTAAAATGCTAAAGGTTATGATCGGAAGCGCCCCCGGAGTAATGATCGACGCCTGCCCCAACGAGCACGGCCTCTGGTTTGACGGAGGAGAGGTTGGACAGGTAATAAGGCAGTTAATTGACTCTCAGCCTTCCTCAACCGACAAACAGGGCAAGGTGCTGTCCTTCCTTGGAGAGGTTTTCAAGGCTGGCGATTAATATAAACTAGCACAATGGAGGTGCAAAATGGCGTGGTATTTTTGGGTAATCATAGTTGTTGTAATACTTATGGCGTTTTTCGTACTAGGCCTGTATAACGGCCTGATACGCCTGCGCAACCAGATGAAAAACGCATGGGCGCAAATTGACGTCCAGCTCAAACGCAGGCATGACCTGATACCCAACCTGGTAGAAACGACCAAGGGTTATATGACCCACGAGCGCGAAACGTTTGAATCGATCACCAACGCTCGTAACCTTGCTCAGAGTGCGGTAGGACAAGGCGTTGGCGCTCAATCCAAGGCTGAGGGCGAACTGTCTGGCGTTCTGTCCAAGCTGCTGATGGTTGTTGAGAACTATCCCGATCTGAAGGCAAACACCAACTTTTTGGCACTGCAGGAAGAGCTGTCTTCGACTGAGAACAAGATAAGCTTATCACGGCAGTACTACAATGACTCGGTAATGCATTTCAACAACAAAATCCAGATGTTCCCTTCAAACGTAATTGCCGGCATGTTCGGATTTAAGACCGGGGAATTCTTCGAAGTAGAGTCTGCAGCTGAGAGAGCGGTTCCGAAGGTAAGCTTCTAGCTAGAAACGATTAAGTAACACGATATGTGGGAACAGATTAGAGCCAACCGAATAAAATCGGTGATATTGGTGATGGCCATGGGCAGCATTCTATTTGCCATAGGCTGGCTGCTGGGCGCAGCCTTTATGGGTAATGGCATCGCCGGGCTTGTCATCGCGCTGATCATATGGCTGATCATGAACCTTATAGCGTATTTTTCCGGCGATAGTCTTTTGCTGAGTATAACCAAGGCCAAAAAGATAAAACACGACGATCACCCGCGACTATTCAACATTGTTGAGGAAATGAAAATAGCATCAGGGTTGGAGTATATGCCCAGCATCTACATTATAGATACACCGGCCATGAACGCATTTGCCGCCGGACGCGATCCCAAGCACGCTTCGGTGGCCGTAACGTCGGGACTACTGCAAAGACTGAACCGCGACGAGTTGCAGGGCGTTATAGCGCATGAGATGGCTCATATCAAGAACCGTGATGTATTGCTAATGTCACTTTGCAGCGTACTGCTGGGAACGATCGTAATACTGGCATGGTACGCATCACGCATCATGATATACGGTGCAATTGCCGGTGGCGGACGCAGCAGGCGCAGCAGCAGCGGGGGTGGTGGACAGGGTCAGATAATAATATTCGTTGTAGCTATTGTGCTGATGATAGTTGCACCACTTCTGGCCTACCTGATCTACTTCGCCATATCCAGAAAACGAGAGTATCTGGCCGACGCTTCGGCAGCCGTGTATACACGTTATCCAGAGGGACTGGCATCGGCGCTGGAGAAGCTATCCAAATCAACACATAAGCTGGAAACGGCCAACAAGGCTACGGCATCCATGTTTATCATCAACCCCCTTAATAGAACCAAGAAAAAGGAAGCAGCCAACCTTTCCAGCACACATCCCCCCATCAGCGAACGCGTACGAATACTGCGCTCTATGTCCGGAGGAGCATCATTTCTGGATTACAACTCGGCATACAGCGCCGTTCATAACGGCAAAAACGTTGTGGGAGCCAAATCACTTTCAGATGTAACGCCAGTATCAATGCGAAAAGCAGGGGTTCCCATAGCGATGGCCGGAGCAATAGCGGCTGCAGGCGCCAAATCCACACCTAAACCGACACCTGAACCCACGGCAAAAGAACGAGCGCGTGAAACCTCGGATATGCTCTGGAAGCACAGCAAGCACAGGCTGGTTAACTGCCAGTGCGGTACCAAGCTGCGCATTCCGCCCAACTACACTCACAGCAATGTAAAATGCCCCCATTGCGGCACTATAAACACCATACCCAAAAGCTAGCGTACTCGACATAACAACGCATATTGCAACCGGTTTCTTTAAGTATAAAGGCAGTCATTTGCCTGCGAAACCCTCAGAGTTCACGATACTTCTTGCCTAAAACATATCATGGAGAAGCAAAATATGAGTAAATCCAATGGTAAAAGCGTTTTTGGTCAGATTGAAACTGAAAGACTGCTGCTGGAGCCTATCGGTATGCCCTACCAAGAATTCGTTTTCAATCACTTCAGCGATCCTGTTGTTACGCGATTCATGGTGGACGAAGAACCTTTGACCGATATGGAAGGGGCAGCCGAGTTAATCGAATTCTATACATCGCCCAAAGAGCCCAGACACAACAGGTGGGTGCTTGTAACAAAATCAGATAGTACACCAATTGGAACTTGCGGCTATCACAAGTGGAATGGCAAGGACAACATTGCAGAAATTGGATATGATTTAAGCCCGGCATACTGGGGGAAGGGTTATATGACAGAGGCATTAAAGAGCGCTACTGAAGTGGGATTTGAGAGTATGAAACTCAACAGGATACAGGCATTTGTGGATGTGAACAATATCAAGTCTGTCAGTTTGGCCAAAAGGCTGGGATTTACCCGTGAAGGTACCGTAAGAGATAAACACTTGTTTAGAGGTAAATACTATGATCACTATATGTTCTCGCTACTGCGCAGGGAATGGAAGTAATGTCCATAGCTGATAAACTAAAAAATTCTATTATGTCAAGCGAGGCCAGTCTCGTTGGCTATGCCGATCTGTCCGGCTTCAGGGCGGATATGCGGGCCGACATGCCTGTGGGCGTTTCCATTGCAGTTGCGCTTGACCCGAAAATCATAGCTGAGATCAATTATGGTCCTACCAATGAGTACAACGCAGAATACAAGCGCGCCAATAGGCTTCTGACTACACTCGGTAATCTGGCAGCAGAGACACTTAAGAGTGATGGATATAAAGCCAGAGCGCTCGCCCCGACTGACGAAGGCCTTAACCTTGATACTCTGACCAGACTTCTTCCCCATAAAACGGCAGCAACACGTGCCGGACTGGGCTGGATTGGGAAATGCGCCCTGCTTGTAACCAAGGACTATGGCTCTGCCCTGCGTCTGACAACGGTATTTACAGACGCAAATCTGCCCATGGGGACGCCGGTAAACCAGTCCATGTGCGGGTGATTGCGACCAGTGTGTGAGTAACTGCCCCTGTGATGCATTATCTGGCCAGAACTGGCGTATCGATAGTAACAACGACCCGATTCATGGTTTTATGTCGAACTACAACCACTTTGCATGCAGGAGAACGGCCAATGAGCTGTCAGAAAAAAGGATGGGAATACGGGCAACGATCTGCGGTATATGCATAGCTTCATGCCCGTTTACGATGAAATACATCAGCAGTAGCAGTTAAAGAGGTGCAGGACACTTCCTGCCGGGGATCTGGGGGTGTCCCCCCAGTTTCAAACCATCCCCCATGATTGGGGGACATTGAGGGGGTTGATAGAATATTGAAATACAAAGCGGTGATATTTGATCTGTTCGGGACGCTGATCAAGAGTTTCTCATACAGCGAACACAAAAGAGTCCTGTCTTAAATGGCCACGATACTGACAGCGCCCACGGATGATTTTGTAAACATGTGGATCGGTACGTTCAACCAACGTATGGTAGGAGAACTTCACAGTCCTGACGGCAATATCGAATATATATGCCAGAAACTGGGAGTGCCTCTGGATAACGATCGCATCAAACGAGCCTCTAAACTAAGATTCGACTTTGGGATAAGCACGATGATACCACGGGCAGATGCAATTACAACGGTTTCCAGTTTAAAAACGATGGACTATAAAACATGCCTGGTGAGCAATTGCTCCTCCGAAGCACCTGTCATATGGAACACCACCGAATTCGCCCCGCTATTCGATGCAACCGTGTTCTCCTGCTTGGAAAAGGTTATGAAGCCAGATTTGCGTATATACGAACTAGCCCTTACCAGATTGGATATGAGAGCGAAGGATTGCCTTTACGTGGGTGATGGTGGCAATAAAGAGTTAAGCGGCGCCTCTCAGGCCGGTATGCACCCTGTTTTGCTCAAAATACCACCTGGGGACGGGGACGCATATCAGGTTGATATGGATCCTTGGGATGGACCTGCCATCTCATCGCTTAGCGAGGTGCTTGAGCTGGTAAGGTAATCGAATACAGGGCTATTATGTGGTAACATGGCGGTGGTTATAAGAGGTGCATAAAATACCTACTTACTTTAGCAACAACGACAATCTACGTACGTAAAACAATTGGAACTAAAGCGAACCGTAGTAGAGGACAAATAAATGCCGGTATATTCTCACTCACAGCTGGGTACATACGAGCAGTGCCCGCTGAAATACAAGCTGAACTACCGCGATAAGATAAAACGCGATACCAAGGGCGTTGAGGCGTACCTTGGCACGATCGTGCACGATACGCTTCAGAAGTGCTACGACGACGCCAAACAGGCCAAAACCGATACATTAGAAGATTTGTTTGACTTCTACAGCCAGCACTGGCAAAAAAACTGGAACGATTCAATCCTTATTGTGCGTAAAGAATACACAGCGGACGATTACTTCAATCGTGGCAAGCAAATGCTGACCGGATACTACAACCGTTACGCACCATTCGATAGTGACATAACTATAGAAACTGAGATGTTCACCACTTTCGAAGTGGGCGAGAGCAAGCACAAGCTGCGCGGATTTATCGATCGGCTCTCACGCAAGGGTGACATCTACCAGATACACGACTACAAGACTTCATCGCACCTGCCCAGCCAGGCAGAGGCCGATGCTGACAGGCAGCTTGCCATGTACCAGATCGGCATCAGGCAGAAGTGGCCTCATATCAAGAATGTTGAGCTGATATGGCACTACCTTGCCTTTGATGAAGACCTGATTTCCGTACGATCAGAAGATTCGATCTCAAATTTGAGATCGGACCTTGTGGAGCTTATTGAGCAGGTGGAAAACGCAGTTGATTTTCCACCCAAAGAGTCGGCGCTGTGCAACTGGTGCGAGTACCCCGATTTGTGCCCGCTGCGCAAACACTTCCATATGGTTGAACCTCTGCCTCCCGAGCAGTTCTTAAGCGAAACAGGAGTAAGCCTGGTTAATAAGTACGCTGGACTGAAGGAAAAAGAGTCGGAAATCAAGCGGGAAATAGAAGAAATCAAGGAATCGATACTATCTTATGTCAAGCAAGAAGGGGTTGAAGTGGTGAAGGGGAGTGACCGGAAGATAAAAGTTAAATTCAATCACAAACTTAAGCTTCCTGGCAAAAACGATCCTGGTAGAGCTGATCTAGATAAGATAATACAGGAGAACGGTATGTGGAATGAGGTCTCACAGCTCGACATAAGTTCTCTTTCCAAGGCATTGCAGGGCAGGGCACTGGATGAGACGCTCAAAAATCGCATTATTGAGCTGGGAACAACCGAGGAAAGCAGCACCATTTACCTGTCAAAACTGAAAGAGCAGGAGAAATAAGCTAACGGATGAACTGCGAGCAGATTCTTGCCGAACTCAAGAGACTGGAAAACCCCGCCAACGTGGCTGGTATGGCCAAGTTCGGTATAAACCCGCATAACAACTACGGGATTACGGTCGAAACGCTAAGAGGCATGGCCAAAAAAATAGGCAAGAACCACGATCTGGCGCTGGGGCTGTGGGATTCTCAGATACATGACGGGCGCATACTGGCCTGCCTGATAGATGATCCCAAGGCGTCAACGAGCCAGCAGGTTGATAAGTGGGCAAACGATTTTGACTCGTGGGACGTCTGTGACGCCTGCTGCACTCACCTATTCCAGAACCTGCCATTTGCCTACGAAAAAGCGGTGGAGTGGAGCGAAAACGATGTAGATTATGTCAAGCGGGCCGGATTTTCACTGATGGCACGGCTGGCGGTAAGCGACAAGAAAGCACCGGATGAAAAGCTGACACAGTTCCTGCCTATAATCATCAGGGAGAGTGGCGACGACAGGAACTACGTGAAAAAGGCTGTTAACTGGGCACTGCGGCAAATTGGCAAGCGCAGTGCATACCTGAACACGCTGGCCATCGAAACCGCTTATCAGATACAAGCTCTGGGCACAAGAAGCGCCAGATGGATAGCGCAGATGCCATACGCGAGCTTACCGGCGAGAAAATACAGCGCCGCTTTAAAAAATAGTCGATAAAAACGGTGTGTTATAATCTCATGTAATCACATATAAGTGGAGAAAAGACATGGCAGATACAAAACTACCGTTCAACAAGAAAAAGATAATCGAAATAGCCAAGAGTTATCCCACGCCTTTTCATATTTACGATGAAAAAGCGATACTGGATAATGCCCGAAGGCTCAAAAAAGCCTTTAAGGACATTTACGGATTTAAGGAGTATTTCGCTGTTAAGGCACTGCCCAACCCCTTCATACTCAAGATCCTCAAACATGAGGGCTTTGGCGCAGACTGCAGCTCCCTGCCGGAACTGCTGCTGGCCGAGAAGGTTGGTATTATGGGAGAGGACATCATGTTCTCATCCAACGATACGCCAGCACAAGAGTTTGTAGAGGCAGCCAGGCTTGGTGCAATAATCAATCTGGATGACATAACGCACATCGATTTTCTGGAAAAGAGCGCCGGTATTCCGAAGCTGATCTGCTTCAGGTACAACCCGGGTAAGGAGCGGACGGGCAATGCCATAATAGGACACCCGGAAGAGGCCAAGTTCGGATTTACCAGAGAGCAGTTGCTTGAGGGATACGCTGTTGCCAAAGAAAGAGGCGTTGAGCGGTTCGGGTTGCATGCCATGGTTGCCAGCAACGAACTGGACTACAAATACATCGTGCAGACGGCTGAAATGCTGTTTGACCTGGTGGTTGAAATAAAGCAAAAGCTGGACATAAACATAGAGTTTGTCAATATAGGCGGCGGGATCGGCATACCCGAAAAACCGGAGCAGAGGCCCGTTCCTTTACAGAGAATTGCCGATGGCATCAAAGCTGCGTATGAGGCTAAAATCGTCGCAAATAAACTGGATCCGGTAAAGCTGGTAATGGAGTGCGGCAGGCTGATTACCGGTCCTTACGGCTACTTGATCACCAGTGTGATGCACATGAAGCATATCTACAAGGATTACGTGGGAGTGGATGCGAGTGCGGCCAACCTGATGAGGCCGGGGCTGTACGGGGCCTATCACCACATAACGGTGCTGGGCAAGGAAAACGCCCCTTTAAACCACAGATACGACGTTGCCGGCAGCCTGTGTGAGAACAACGACAAGTTTGCCATCGACAGGATGCTGCCCAAAGTGGAGCCGGGTGATTATCTGGCAATACACAATACCGGCGCTCACGGGCATGCCATGGGCTTTAACTACAACGGCAAGCTGAGATCGGCAGAACTGCTTTTGCGCAAGGACGGTTCGGTGGAGCAGATACGCCGCGGGGAAACAACGGACGACTATTTTGCCACGCTTAATTTTGATGCCCTCGATGACTTCAAACTCAAATAAACGGTTGATTTTGGATATTTAATGAGTCTATCTGACCTGAGCATACTTGCTATAATACAGGCCGTACTGGAATGGCTGCCGGTTAGCAGCGAGGGATTTCTGGTTCTGGCGGGCGAAAACGCCTTTGAAATGAGCGCACTTCAGGCCTTTCAGATAGCCGTCTACTTTCACCTTGGGACCGCTTTAGCCGTTTTCATCAAATTCAGGAAGATGTTTTGGGATGCCCTGTTTGGCAGCAGAACTCTACTGCGCCTGCTGATACTGTCCACAATTGGTACTGCTATAGTCGGAATCCCGCTGTACCTGCTTGTAAGAGAAAGCTTCAGCGAGTTGGACGGTATGCACGTTACGCTGGCTGTGGGCATAGCGTTACTGGTCACCGCGACCTTGCTACGCTATGGCAGGCTAAGGGGTAGCGACAGCCTTGATATGGAACAACGAAAGGTAAGTGACGAGCTGGGTCTGGGTCTGGCCCAAGGGTTTGCCATACTTCCGGGAATCAGCCGCTCGGGACTTACCATCACCTACCTTGTGCTGCGCGGGTTTAAGCGCAAAGACGCTTTTGTACTGAGCTTTCTGATAAGTCTGCCCGCCGTTATCGGGGCAGTTGCCTTCGATTTGCTATACACCGTGGCGATAAAACATGAGCAGACTATGTCGATCGGCTGGGATTTTGTAGTAGCCATGGGCATCGTTGCAGTTCTGGGGTATGCGATGATGAACGTGCTGCTGAAAATGGCAGACAGGCTGTCATTCGATAAGATCTGCTACATACTGGGCGGAGTCACAATCGCACTGGTTGTCACATACTATATAGCGGCCTGATATTTTTTCGCAGTGCATTGTACCCTCCCTCCACGACGAGACCAGGAAGCGTATTATTATGTAAACTTTGACACTGATTACGATCCTGCTGATTACTACAGTTGGCCTGTTCCAGTTGTCCTGATTGTACATTGCAAGCGAAACAATCCACACGCCAAGCAGTCGATTGAATTTGGAAGCGATTTGCTAATCCCTGCGTTTTTTGGCATATTAGTAGTTGAGGAAAACGCATAATTCTATGGGCAGCACCAGTAACGAAAGAAGGCCATTTCAAATTTGAGATCATCAATTTCGGAGATAGACCTGCATAACTTAACGGTGGACGACGCACTGTATCAATTAGAGCGTTATTTAAATAAATCCGTGCGCGAGGGGCTTGATGTGGTGTGGGTGATACACGGTAAGGGTGAGGGTGTACTCAGATCAGAGGTTCACCGGCATCTTACCGGACACAAGCTGGTTGGAGAGTTCAGGCTAGCCGATTACTACCACGGCGGCAATGGTGTTACACGTGTGGAGCTTAGCGACTGGTAGCTTACCCCTGTGCCACATCGGGCTTCATGGACAGCGCTATTCGCTTGCGCTGCACATCCACCTCAAGCACTGTTACATGCACTTTCTGATGAACACTTACTATCTCGGCCGGGTCCTTGACGAAGCGATTGGCCATCTGGCTTATATGCACCAGTCCATCCTGATGCACCCCGATATCCACGAATGCGCCGAAGTTAGTTACGTTGGTCACTATTCCCGGCATCTTCATACCAACAGTCAGCTTGTCCATTGAATCAACGCCCTCAGCAAAGGTAAAGGCCTCAAACTGCTTGCGGGGGTCCCTCCCCGGCTTGGCAATTTCTTGCATTATGTCAACAAGTGTAGGCATGCCGATCGTATCGTTTACATAATCATCAAGTTTTATCTGATTGCGCAGTTCATCATTGCCCATCAGGTCAGCAACACTGCGCCCGGCATCCTTGGCCATACTATCAACTACGCCGTAGCTTTCGGGATGAACGGCGCTGGCATCCAGCGGGTTCTTCGCTTTACGGATACGCAGGAAACCGGCTGCCTGCAGGTATACCTTGGGACCGAAACGCGGCACCTTCTTGAGTTGCGCACGACTGCTGAAAGGGCCGTTCTGATCGCGGTATTCGATTATATTTTTGGCAAGTACCGGACCTAGCCCGGAAACGTATGACAGTAGTTGTTTGGATGCGGTGTTGACCTCGACTCCAACCTGGTTTACGCAGCTCATAACGACATCGTCAAGGCTGGCTTTCAGGCTTTTCTGGTCGACGTCATGCTGATATTGCCCCACGCCGATTGACTTGGGATCTATTTTGACCAGTTCGGCCAGCGGGTCCATAAGACGACGGCCTATGGAAACGGAACCGCGGACCGTTAAATCATAGTCCGGGAATTCCTCGCGGGCCACATCGGATGCGGAGTAAATGGAGGCACCGCTTTCGTTAACCAAAACAATCGATATCAAATTTGAGATGCCCAAATTTTTAAGGAAATCCATCGTCTCGCGGCCGCCGGTGCCGTTGCCCACCGCAATGGCCTCGATTTCATACCGGAAGATGAGATTACGAACGATATCCGCTGCCTCGTCTTTGCGCTGTTGCGATTGAGAAAGAAATATAGTGGTGTTTTTTGTAAGCGCGCCCTGCCGGTTAAGACATACCACCTTGCAACCTGTTCTAAAGCCAGGGTCGATGGCAAGCACGTTCTTGGACCCCAGAGCCGCCTCCATAAGCAGCTGGCGCAGATTCTTGACAAACACGTTTATGGCCTCAGCGTCGGCGCGCTCCTTGGCATCATTACGTATATCGGTTTCCATGGACGGGGCCATCAGGCGCTTGTAGCAATCACCAACCGCCTCTGTCACTTGCTCGGATGCGGGGCAGGTTCCCTTAACAAACCTTTTGTACAAAAACCCAAGTGCATCCGGTTCTGATGGTCTTACAGTGTTTTTTAAAAAGCCTTCCGCCTCGCCCCGCAAAACGGCCAGCAGCCGGTGCGAAGGCATTTGCTTTATGAGTTCCTGCCGGTCGAAGTAATCCCTGTATTTGGCGCCCTCCTCGTCCTTACCCTTAACCAGCGTTGAGCTAAACAGGCCGTCGCGGAAAAAGAGCATGCGGATTTCCTTGCGCGCCGCGGCATCCTCATTGACCCACTCTGCAATAATGTCGCACGCACCGGATAGTGCGTCCGCAGCCTCGCTGACACCCTTCTCCTGAGAAATATACGACGTGGACTCTTCCAGAGGGTCGGTGGAGGGGTTCTGAGCCAGTATAAGTTTTGCCAGCGGCTCCAGGCCCTTTTCTTTGGCAATGGTGGCCCGGGTGCGGCGTTTTGGTTTATAGGGCAGGTAGATGTCCTCCAGCGCTGTCATGGTTTGCGCCGACTCGACGGCGGCCTTTAGCTCGTCGGTGAGAACCTCTTGTTCTTCAAGGGATTTGAGGATGGCCTGACGCCGTTTATCCAGCGCCTCAAGTTGTGCCAGTCTGTCGCGTATGGATGTGATAGCGACTTCATCCAGCGAACCGGTTCTTTCTTTGCGGTAGCGGGATATAAAGGGGACGGTTGCGCCCTCGCCGAACAACTCGGCCACGGCGGCGGCCTGCCACAAGGCTATTTTCAGCTCGCCCGCGATTTTTTGACTATACTCCTGGCTCAAATCAAACCTCTTATCAAACTAAACCTTTTGCCAGATTAGATATCCGGCTTTCTGCTTTTCATCACCGGGTACGGGATCGGTGCTAAGCAACAATCGATTTTCCTCAAACGCGAAGTTGCGCACCTGATCTGCGCCAATCCAGTTGGGAAACAGGCTGACATCGACGTGATGATAAACCTTGTTGCTACGCGCCTCATATTTGCCGGCATAGTTTATGTATTTGTCGGCAGCGGCAACTTTCTCCTGCGCTGTACCTTTGGGCAGGTCTCTTGCCTCGAACACGGGGCGATCTGAGGCCATCATTGATACTGACATATAGCCATCTTCGTTGTACATTATATATCCGGCGGGATTTTCGCCCCACGGATAGTAGACATTGTCACCGATACTTCTTACTTCGAAAGACACCAGCTTCCACGTACCTAAAAATCGTTTATCAGACATTTGCTTCCCCTTCCATACAAGTTAGCTTTGGTTAATACCAACTCTAGTCTTTATCCCAGTACTCCTCGGCCTCTTCCTCCATTTGCTCAAGGCGAGTGTAATAATCGGGGAATTCGTTAAGATGTGCCAGCGCGATCTTGCCTGTAATATAGGGATCGTTATTGGTAACATTGGTGCGACGGTCTACCCTGCCATGCTCCAGCTCCACATCCATGCCCATTCTGAACTGCTCTACATCGAATTTGCTCCAGTCGATTCCCAGTTTGGCACCGATCTTTTTAGCTTCCTGAGACGTATACTTTTTCTTTCCGCTCATTGTTGACTCCTTTAATCGTAATATGCTACTTAATTGCCACTGTAGAGATGTAATACTTGCTTGTGTTATGTTAACTCACTCTTCCGTTATGTAAATTGTTGTCGAAATCGTTACCAGTTTAGCTTTGAATCTTTACGCCATATTTTACCACATAGGCAATACGTCCCGCAGCATATAACTTGACAGCTGATGTCATGCCAAACGACAATATGGGTAATGGCTGAGTCATATAAAAAACTGAGTACCGATGAGGCACGGCGTATAAAACTGGTAATGACCGACGTGGACGGAACGCTGCTTGAAGACGGAGACGAGCTGATACCGGAGGTTACACAATCAATACAGCGTCTGGAGAGCCTGGGTATTGCGGTGGGACTGGTATCGGGCAGGCACATGCCCGAGCTGGAGGGTATGGCAACCGTGCTTGGCATCAGCGGCCCGCTGATCGCAGAAAACGGCGGACTTGCCAAGCTAACTGCAAACAGTGACCTTTTTCCACTGGGATATTCAAGAGAACCGGCACAGAGGGCGTTTGAGAAACTGCAAAGGCTTTTTCCGGATTCTATCAGGGGCAGGCAGGACAACGAGCAGCGTCACATCGACATCGTTCTTCATTATGACTCGATCCCCATCGATACACTCAGAACACATATCAACGATGATGTTGAGTTACTGGATTCAGGGTATATTCTCCATCTCATTCAAAAGGACATCACTAAAGGAACAACACTACAAAGGTTACTGGACGATGTAATATTTAGTGATATAACAAAGGATAACGTGATGGTGGCAGGAGATGCCCCCACCGATGACTCGCTGTTTAAGCTTTTCCCGGCAAGCGTGCTTGTTCAAAACCCCAATCTGCCACAAAACTGGCGCGCACCCTTAAAACAGATGACCAGGTATGAAAGCGATCTTTCCTTTGGGCAGGGATTTGCACAAGTGGCACGTCATATTATCGACCTGCGCGAAAATGCCTCTTAGCTTCAATGTCAAATTTGAGATCATGCTCAAATCACGCGTGAAATAATTCGTCGCTGATCATATGCTGAACAATTCTCGTGACCCTCAGCAGCAAACATACTGCACTACTTCATGCAAATGTGATGTTTATGTGAGATTTAATCGTGTATGCGCATTGACACTTTTATCACCCCTGACATATATTTATGAAACATATGAATAAATCAAGTTTACAAAGTAGTTTTATGAGCGAACGAGAGTACAAGCAAGCCATACCACCATACATCTCTTACCGCAGTTTTTCGGACGGACTGGAATATCTGCGCAAAAACGGTGTTCCCAGAACAATGGACAAAACATCGTTCGGGAAAAAGATGTCTCAGAGTGCAGCAGTTCAGTTTATATCTGCACTACGGTTCTTAGGCCTGCTCATGGTGGACGATCAACCCACGCTTGAACTATCGCAACTGGCCAAATCCAGCACAAAAAACCCGAAAGCCATTATGAGAAGGGTGCTCAAGCAAAGCTACACCTCCATATTTGAGCTGGATTTAAAAACTATTACTCCTAAAAAACTGACAGCCGCATTCCTGAAATTCGGCGCGGAAGACATCGTGGCAGGTAAATGCGTGACCTTCTTCACGCACGTTGCATTCGATGCTGAGATTCCGCTTGCACCCAAGATACTGCCGGGCGTGAGAAAAACGACTGCAAAACCGCGCAAGAAGGAAAAACCAGCGGCTACCGGACAGATAAAAACGGCAAAAATCAATGTAACGCTGTCAGGGGATGAGACAACCAAGTGGCTGAGCAAGTCCAAATTCAAACTGCACCCCATGCTCTTGGGCCTGCTCAAGGAATTACCGGAGGCGGGCAGCGTTTTGCCTGCCAAACAAAAGGCCACCCTTAAGAGATACTTCGAAGCTATGCTCGACATAATATACAAGAAAGAGGAATGATTCGAAGGTAAGCGAAATGAAAAGCGTAAAGTTGCCGCAACTGGCATGGCACAACCCCAAAGAGCTTGAATTACAATTCCCAGACAGTTGGGATATTGAGGTATGCAACATTGCGGGGTATGACAGACCGGCCTTAAGTGATGAGCAGATCAGGCACGCGATAGCAAATCCCATCGGCATGGCCCCCATAAGAGAGGCGGCAAAAGGTAAAAAGCAGGTTGCCATCATCTTTGACGATATGGCGCGTGTCACAAGAGTATCCAAAATCGTGCCACATATCCTTGCTGAGCTGGCCCTTGCCAGCATACCGAACGATCATATTAGATTTATCTGCGCACTGGGCACACACGGAGCGCTGGACAGGCTGGACCTGGTCAAGAAGCTGGGAGCGGACGTGGTAGCCGAATACGCGGTTTATAACCACAACTGCTTTGATAACTGCGTATACGTGGGAACAACCAGCTGGGGCACCAAAATATACCTTAACGCCGAGATGATGTCCTGTGACTTCAAGATATCAATTGGCACTGCTACCCCACATCCGTCAGCGCTTTTTTCCGGCGGTGGTAAAATGATACTGCCCGGAGTTGCCGGTTTTAACAGCATCCGAGACAACCACACACTTCAGATTTCCCGTGAACAGAGCCTTGACTACGATGATAACCCTAGGCGATTGGAGAAGAAAGAGGCCGCCAAAATGGCGGGGCTTGATCTGCTGATAGAGTGCATAGTGAATCTGTGGGGCGAAAGCTGCTCAATTCACGCCGGGACTAAAAACCAGGCTCACGAAGCAGCCATTCGTGAGGCACGCACGCACTACGTAGCCCCCATGGCACGTGACAAGGACATCGTGATCGCCAATACATACGCCAAGGCCAGTGAGGCGGGAGCCGCTATCAGAACGTCAGCGCAATCTGTTATGTCAAGTGGTGGAGACCTTGTTCTGATAGCAAATGCGCCACAAGGACAGGTTCCGCACTACCTACTGGGCAGATGGGGTAGCAAGTCAGTATCAAAAATCAAACACACGCCAGATAATCCACACATCAATCACATAATCAGGTACTCCGAGTATTCTGAAATGATCGTGGCCGATGGTAAAACGAACATTATGAGCGACTGGAGCCAGGTCATCAGCTTTCTTAAGCAGTTCCACGGCGACGGAACGAAGGTTGCCGTGTATCCCAGTGCGGATATCCAGTATTTTGGTTTATAGTATGGATTGAGAACATATACTTGACATAATTATCGACTTTTAAGAGCAGGAGATGGATACATGACGGACAAAGCGACAGCTAAAATTGCCGGTTTCGCAACGCAAATCAAGTACAGCGATCTGCCTGCAAACGTAATAACTGAGATAAAACGGGTCATACTGGACTCCATAGGGTGCGCCTTTATAGGGCAGACCACGGACAGGGGCAGAATAGCTTCGGAAGTGTCGATCAAGCAAGGTGGAGCTGCACAAGCGTCTATATACGGCACCGATGCGAAAGTTAGCGCCACAGGCGCCGCCTTTGCCAACGGGGAGGCCATGAACGCGCTGGACTACGACGCACTGTCTGCGGCGGCTGTTCACGATGTAGCCATTATAATACCGGCAATGCTGGCACTTGCCGAGAGTACAAACGCATCAGGGAAAGACCTGATAACGGCCATAGCGCTGGGATTTGAGCTATCGGCGAGACTGAAAGCGGCGGGAGCCAAGATAAGACTGAGCGACGGCAGCGGCGAACTGAAATGGCCGTCTGTTCTGGGATATGCTGCCGTGACACTGGCGGCAGCGGCCAGCGCAGGCAAACTACTGAGGCTAAACGATGGTAAAATCGCCAACGCCGTAGCTATCGCAGGTGGCATATGTCCTCCCAATATCTTTCGGAAGTTCACCGATACCACGCCCATAGGTATGATCAAGTACTGCGCTACGGGATGGGAGGCGCAGACAGCACTCAGCGCGGCAATGATGGCCGAGAGTGGCTACACGGGAAATACTGCACTTTTTAGTGGCGATTTCGGCTATTACAAATACATGGGAATGGGTGACATAACACAAGAAAACGTAGCTGAACTGATGAGTGATCTGGGTTCGAACTGGCGATCACATCAAATCAACTACAAGCAGTATCCATGCTGTGGACATCTTTCCAGTGTGATCGACGCATTCAACGATCTGATAGATAAAAACAGCATAGCACCGGAAGACATATCGGAGATCGTGGTTCACCTGGATTCCATAAGTCAGTTCAGGGTATTTCAGGAAAACAACCTTGAAACACCGGACGACTACTGCTTTAGCGCAGCGTATATCTTTGCCTGCGCCGCGCACAGAATAACACGCAGCTACTGGCATGACGAGGGGACAAAACAGGACGCAAACATAAGCAAATTCATGAGTGATGTCAAACTTGAACTTATATCAAACAAAAAGATAGCGGGTATGTCTGATAAGGACGGCATGGCGGACTCTAACATGACGATTGCTGTAACAGCCAAGGGCGCAACATTCACTAGTGATATAACCTACATGAGGGGATCGTGGGAACCGGCCGAGTACAGGTGCTCCGACAGCGAACTGGTAGCTAAGTTCACCGATAACACGTCCAGAGTACTTTCAACTGCTCAGGCTCAAGATGCGGCAAAGGCGATTTTTGAACTGGATAAAGCAGACAGTATATCCGTGATCGTGAAACTGCTGAAAACGTAGTTTTTATGTAAAGTTCAGCTACGTTTCAACAGGTGCCTCAGTAGGGGGACCGGCTGGGATTTGCCCAATTTGAGCAAACCACAATACTATTAGCCTATTGAGAATGTATTGGAGGAAACTGCACCTGATCTCCATAGAACCTCTGTGGAAGCCCTCTCATTGGGGTCCATGTACTGCCGTCATAGTGAAGTATAGTGCCTCTATTTCCCACGGCAAATACATTATATGCGGAGCTACCCCATACACCATAAAGATCCTCGTCAGTACCGTCGTCCATTACTGTCCAGACACAGCCATCGTAGTGAATTACGGAACCATACAGTCCCACGGCAAATACGTCGGTGGAAGAGCTACCCCAGACTGAATTCAACGCAATACCTTGAGGCGGATAACTTTGCCCATCCCAGTAGGTAGGAATAATTCGAGTATCATTGCCTGAACCTGTAAAAGCACCTGCAAACATAGTGAATGTTATGAATACCACCAATATGCTAGTCATAATAAGATTGCGTTTTAGAATAGTCCTAATAGCCCACCATCCAAGAATTATTACTCTGGCGTCATACTAATGCTGAAAAGTTATTTCTGTCAAGTTTGTGCCCATACAGCACATATGCGAATGAGGATAGAATGGTAATTGACTACCTGCAAAGCTAACTTCTATGAAGTACAACACATCAATGGTGTTTAGTATTGACCAAGCAGATAATGCGATTAGATAGTAACCGCCAGTGGAACGCAAAACATGATTCTTATGTCAAGTTCAGCTTCGTAAAAGGTAAGCCCGGAATAGGGGGACTGCCCCGGAAATTCCTTTTATCTTCTGTCAGCTGCTAGTCACTCAGGCCGCCAAGAAACTCAAGAATGATTTTGTTGTACTCCTCAGGCGTCTCCACATGCGGATTGTGCCCTGTAGGCAGCACCACTCGCTTTGAACCTGGAATAAGGTCCTGCGTTGTCTTACCGGCATCGGGTCCGCCCAGACCATCGTATTCGCCGGATATAATGAGTGTGGGGCATTTCATCACGCTGGTATCGGGCGGAGTGCCGGCCCTGTCCAGCGTACGTATCATTCTCACGTATTTCTTAGGATCGTTGCGCAGCTTCATTGCCTTGTACATGCGTTCGGCAGGAGATAGCTTGCTATCATCATCGTCGTAGGGCCAGAAGCCAACTCTTTCCAGATAATCCCAGCGCTGGCGACGTTCGGCCATCAGCCGTTCGTTTTCCTCTTTACTCGGCGCACGAGCAGCCACACCGCTGTTGGTAATGATGAGCGCCTTGACGATTTCAGGATATGCCAGTGCTGCACGTATTACGATACCGCCACCCATGGAGTGTCCATTAAGATAGGTTTGCTTAATACCCAAATGCTGCCACAGCTCATACAGGTCCTGAACCAGTATCTCGAATTTGTAATCGAGTGCGGGGGTTTCTGTATCGCCATGACCTCTCCAGTCGATAGCAAGCACGCGGTACTTCTTTGAAAACAGCGCCACCTGATTCCACCATACGTTCAGATTATCCTGCGCGCCATGAACCAGTGTGATCCATTTACCACTATCACCATAGGTCTCATAATTAATGGTTATACCATTTACCTTTGTCTTCATCGCTCATCCCTCAATCATCATTACTTAAGTTCAATTATAAGTTTTATGAGTTTGCGCCGTCAATTTGAGATGAGATCAGTGATCTACATCCGGCCGCCAGTTCTCCCAGAAATCGTCCGCATTTTTAGGCTTGCCGTAGCCAAACCAGTCATCCAGCTTCACATACAGCGAATCAGCCCACCTGACGTGATCAACGCACCAGCCAACTACCTTATGAAACCAGCCGGTCATAACCTTGTTAAAGGGGCAAACTGTAACGCAAGCAGTACATGGTTTACTCATACGCCCCCAATACATGCGACATGTTTCAGCATTAATAGGCCATTTTAGCGTCCCTGAGACGTTGGAAGCGTTGTTAGGCTCTGGCGTACGGTCCCCGTCTGAAATAGACTGCGAGGGGCATAATTTGGCGCATTTTTTGCATACATCACATAGCTCGGTGACCCCGAAATCTATTGGCTGGTCGGCAACAAGGGGTAAATCAGTAAAAACTTTGCTCAATCTTAAACGAGGCCCGTACTCAGGGGTCACCAAAAGCCCGTTTCTGGCAATATCCCCCAGCCCGGCCTGCATGGCAAGCGGAATGCTTAAGGCGACATCGTTGGTAGTGCAATCCATTGCCTTATACCCCATACCACGAATGAACTCGGACAGGTATGAGTTGGTTATTGCCATCTGAGAATATCCCATACTGGTTGCGGCATCAGCGATATACGTGGGGTAGTGTCCTAAAATGTCATAGTCTTCTTCATAGCCCATGACAATGGCATACTTGTACTCCTCGGGTATCTCATTCTTGCCACCCAGATACGAGCTGGAATATACAAAGCGCCTGTCCAGCTTGCACACCCCAACTATGCCTGCCCCAAAGAATTTCGCCGCTTTTTTTATATCACGGGTCATTATCTCAGGGTCCTTCACATCTACCTTTGCTCCATCAGGAGAACGATAACGGGTAAAGCGCCCCCCATATTGAGGGTTGTTAAGTACATCGCTGATGGCCTGATTGAGTGGCGCAACGTTTGGCTTGGAAATATTAAACAGCCCCATGTTCACACCGTGCCGTGCGGCCCAGCGAAACGCTAGGTCCTGCTGTGTGTAACCAGCCTTATCTTTGGGTACGCCGGTGAAGGACCAGTCATCAAGTTTGCCATTGACTGTTTCATCCCACGCTACTCTCATAAACATGGTGTTTTTCTGATCAAACTCACTCACAGGTCCGGCAATGTACTTGCGCTCCCAATCTTCCAGCGTAAGCTTCTTCACTTTTAGCCTCCCTTAATGCTCGAAAATTCGTATTCTCGCCAAAAAAAATCGTGATGCTATTTTTTATCACAATACTATTGCTTGCTGCTGCCTGGCAAAGTCACTTGAATACGATCAGCTCGTTAGAGCTATAAACCAGGTTTCTTCTCTGATATCCATCGTATCCATCCTCTGATAAGCGAATTACGTTCTCAGATAATTCCCTTGCCTCTTCATCGGTATACTTGAGAATCCCCGCCGATACCTGTTCATTCTCTTTAGCTACGTATTTCCTGTTAAGAATTACCCATTCCAGTTCGGGGAATTGCTCATGCCCATAAGAAAATCCACTTCTTGTGGTTATAGGGACAAGATACGGACGAAACTCAGGAACCCTGGTGTACTGATTATAAAAATCGTGGGTATTATATATTGCCATCAGGGTGGTCTGCCCCGAAAACAATCCTACAGAACCTGTAAAATCAACTGACTCTGCCAAAACAAAATCCTGGCTGGTGGCAGTGTTATTGTTTTGTTGCGCCGCCGGATTCCATTGTATGGGTGATATCTTGTACATTCCGAAAAAGATAAACAGAGTCAGAGCCCCTATTCCGATCCGCTGCACCCATTTATGCTTGAACCCGTATATTCCCGCCACAAGAGGTGCAAGACCAAATATCCAGCCAAAAATCAATGCCCTCTCTGAATCCAGATTGCCTGACGCACGAGAAAGCACATACATCAGGAGAATACCAATGAATCCCCAAAAGATAAGATAAATTGCCGGAAATGCGTACCAGACATCCCGTTTTCTGCGGGTGAAAATCAGGTTATACGCTATGATAGCGCCAAAAAGCGCATGGAAAGCAAAAAAACCATACTGTTCAATATACTGTCGTATAGTAATACTTGGTGAAAGAACCTGTGAACCATAGGTTTCCTGCCCCATTGCGTCAAGATCAAACAGGCCTTGGCCAAATTCAACCATAACTCTTATAGCCGCGATATAAACGTAAGAGTAATATGCAAAGACAATGACCAGTACTATGGCCACAAACGTCACAGGTATATTCAGTGTTTTATCTTTGAAAACAAGTTTCATACCGTAAGAGGTTGCCAAGAAAATAATCAGGAATATCACGATGATAAAACTGGATAAATGATGGCTGAATATGAGACTGATCAAACACATGATGGCAAGCACAACAAACGTTTGTTTTTGTTGAGATTTTCTACCAATAAAATAGAGATACAATGTAAGTATCAGCAGCAGTGAGCCAAGTACTTCCCAATGGAAAGTAGAGTAGAACCACAGGTGGTAATACAGGGAAATAAACAGCAGGATTGTCAGCAAGGCATGTTTGGTATTTTTGAGTATGAGTTTGAGAAAATGATAGAGCAACAGAACAAGCATTGTATCTAGTATGGACGGAATGAACTTGACCACATCGAACGTTTTAATGCCGGTAACGAGTGAAAATGATCCGCTTATTATCTCAAATCCCGGAAAAGGCTTTGTGGCGATATCAAATGAGCCATTTTCCAGAAAATGGTTGAGCGCCCAGAGATCGGGAGTAGGGCTTCCACCATACAGACCCGAATAAGGCAGGGCATAAATCATGTGGAAAGCAAAGTTGGCAACCAGAATCTCGAAAATAATGAAGTTGGAGAAGGAACTATCCGATGATACTTTAAGAATCTGAAAGATGAGTGAGCCAATAATAAGAACAATTGATACCCAGAATACCGCCGGATGAAACACAATCCCGGCCGATATGGACAGCAGGTGTGCTATCAGCAGCAAAATGCCGATGAAAAACACTCCTGTGCTGCATGTCCTCTGCATTTTTGTACCTGTCATCACTTCTCTCTACTCAAATAATCTGTGTCGGAGCACTAATTCGAGAAGGGCTTCCTTTTTATTCAATAACTTATTTTACCTGTACTAACAAGCTGCTTTGTTTAGTTTTGATGAAAGCTGCATGTATTTCCTGGGCAGCTTAAAGATCAAAGGTAAAACACGTGTGAACTGCTTTTCCTCAAAACTGGCCCAAATACGACCAAGCAGCACACGGCGCAGCTTCTTTTTCAAGCGTTTTGACTGATTAAAAGTGAGAGTATCCAGCATATCTATGCCCCGTTCCATTACGGTTATCTTTTCTATACTCGTTTTTACCACATTTGTTCTGCTATAGCTATCGCTATATTGCCGCAGTTTTGCCAAAGGGAAGTCTACATAGGATGCGCTATGCCTGTAAAACATTTTTAAGAAAAGATCGTATTCCTCAACTATTGAAAAGTCAGGGTTAAATCCGCCGACATCATCGAATACAGCTTTGTCAAACAGGATGGTGGAGCATGTTATGGGATTGTTTGTATCGGCTAGAAGCCTGAAAAATATGTTATCGGAATAGGGTGATACTGTATCGAAGTAAGTGCCTTTTTTTGCCCTGCCTTTTTTATCAATCAGATAAACATCTGAATATACCAGAGCCAAATCAGTAGCACTCTGCATCAACGCTACCTGTTTTTCCAGCTTGTCCGGCAGCCATACATCGTCACAGTCAAGCAAAGCGATGTACTTTCCTGTCGCTTTTTCTATAGCTAAATTGCGGGCTGCTCCCAGGGGGAGGAATTGCTCCCCTTTGAAGTATTTGAGGGATTCCCCATAGCTACGAGCGATATCAGCACTTCCATCAATAGACATGTTGTCCCAGAAGATTATCTCGTAGTCTTTAAAGGTTTGTATGTAAACACTATCCAGGGCCTCACGCAAATAGACGGCCCCGTTGTAGCAATTAATGATAACGCTTACTAGAGGCATTGGGCTCATTCCTCTCGATACTCATACATATCATCTATGTATCAGGGACCAATCATAGGGAATATCATTATTAAGAGGGTCGACACGCGCTATTTCTTCAGGATCATGCGGTATTGTGGCGCAGTTGGCTACAATGGCCGGCTTCACGCCTATGCCCTTGAAGCCATTGTATATTCCCGGGGGAATACTGGCCAGAACATAATTGTCTTCGCCAATGAATACTTCCTGTATTTCCCCATATGTTGGTGAATCCTGTCTCGGGTCGTATAGAACAAATTTGATCATTCCGGAAACCACGGCGTAGTTGAGTATCATCTTCTTGTGTATGTGCCATGCTTTTATTGCGCCGGGATTGACAACCGAAAAGTAAATCTCACCGAATCTCTCAAAATGAGGGTCGTCGGATCTGAGCATATGCATGATCTTGCCGCGCTCATCTGCGATTTGCCTGAGAGGAATTATCTTGACACCGTTAATCATATCGTCTCCAGTTAGTTAGTCTTAAGAAAACCACGATACCAATCAATCGTTTCCTTAAGTCCCTTGTCTATGTCGTACCGGGGTTTCCAATCTAACAGTTTCTTTGCCTTTTGAGCTGAGAGATATTGGTGCATTATTTCGTTTTTAGTTTCATTGAGAATTTGCGGGGCAAGATCGCCTCTATCCATAAGCTTGATAATTTTGTTGGTGAGTTCAAGTACGGTTAGCTGAATCTCGTTGCTGAAATTAAAGGACTGGCCGCAAATAGCCGGATCTCCCATTTTTTCTGCCAGAAGCAAATAGGCCTCAACCGCGTCCAGAATATAAATATAGTCTCTGATCAAACTACCGTCACTTCTAATAACAGGACGCTCATTTTGAACAACCGAGCGGATTGTTCCCGGAACAATGCGATTGAAATTAAGATCACCGCCGCCATAGAAATTACCACACCTTGTGACACACACCGGCAGACCGTACGTATTGAAATAGGTTGAGGCAATCAGATCTGCACAACTCTTGGAAACATCGTATGGGTGAGAGCCCTTGAGCGGGGCTTTTTCCGTATACGGCAAAACTTCGTGCTCACCATAAGCCTTGTCACTGGAAGCAATGATAATGCCTTTAACTGTCTGGGTTCTGCGACAGGCCTCCAGTATGTTCCAGGTTCCTCTTATGTTAGTATCGAATGTGGATATTGGATTACGATTAGCGATAGTGACAATGGTCTGTGCAGCTACATGAAAAACGGTATCTATTTCGTACTCGTTAAGCGCCCTCTCTAAAAGAAAATAATTTTCTATCTCACCTCGCACTGTGCTGATACGCTTATCAAGCCCGAGACCGTAGAAATTGGCACGGGGAACACTATCCCGGACCAGCCCCACCACGTTGGCTCCGCGATCCAGCAGGGTGCTGCTCAACCATGAGCCAAGAAGCCCGGTGCACCCGGTAACAAAAACATTTTTGCCTTGCCAAGAACTCATTTTTATTTCCATGCCTTCCAGAAAGCCTGATTGTCCCGCCACAGTTTGTTCAGGTATTCTACATCACGGTATGTATCCATACAGGCCCATGGTCCGTCGTGAGTATACACCATCAACTCACCTTCATTTGTCAATTTTTCGAGCGGGCCATGCTCCAGATCACAATCATCATCATCGCTGAGATAGTTAAAAAAACTTTTGTTAAATACGAAAAATCCCCCGTTTATCAGTCCGGACGATGTTTGCGGTTTTTCAGAAAAAAGCACGGCCTTGTTGCCCTGCACAAGAAGCTCACCAAATAGCGAAGGTGGCCTTACACCCGTGACGGTGCCTGTCTTGCCGTGCTGCTGATGAAACTTGAGAAGTTTTTCTATATCAACGTTGGCTACACCATCGCCATAAGTGACCATAAATACATCTTCGGTTATATATTTTTCGATTTTCTTGAGACGGGCACCCTTGAGGGTTTTGTCGCCGGTATCAGCCAGGGTAATGCTCCAGTCATTGTTCTCTAAACCATCGTGTATTTTAACAGCTTTCTCGCTCCCCAGCTTCACCGTCAAATCACTGTTTATAGCTTCGTAGTTAAGGAAATAGTTCTTGATAACGCTGCCCTTATATCCCAGGCAGAGAACGAAATCACTAATCCCATAATGATCGTATATCTTCAGGATATGCCACAGAATCGGTTTGCCACCGACCTCAACCATAGGTTTGGGTTTGTACTCCGTCTCCTCTCTGAGACGGGTACCCATACCACCACACAGAATAACAACCTTCGGTGCCACCTTATATCCCTCCCCAATATGCATGTTTACGATATTCTATA
>JABGRK010000018.1 GCA_018648325.1 Chloroflexota bacterium | reverse complement strand
TGGAGCGGGAGACGAGATTCGAACTCGCGACGACCTGCTTGGAAGGCAGGTACTCTACCACTGAGTTACTCCCGCTTACCTTTAAATACTACGTTAAAAAAGGGGCAAAAGCAAGCTGTGCCTTGATGAACCTTGACACTGTCCTGCTACGCTCGTAAACTAGTATCTCATAACTTATGAGTTTGAACGTAAGTGAGTTTGTGTATGAGTGCTGAGACGCTGAATAAGAAGCGAGCCATATGTGGTATATGTTCTGCTGGTTGCTGGGTTATTGTAACTTACGATGGCGATGGTAAGATATCCAAGGTAGAATCTGATTCAAGCTCGGCGCTGGGAATGATATGTCGCCTGGGCGAGTTTTCCCCGCAGGTCGTTTACTCCAAAGACCGCATACCTTATCCCATGCGGCGCAAAGGTCCAAAGGGCACTTTGGATTTCGAGCGCATATCCTGGGATGAGGCCTACGACACTATTGTTGACAAACTCAATACGATTAAGAAAGAGTCTGGCCCCGAGGCGACCGCGGTGTACACCGGCAGCGGCAGCTTCGAACTGGCCAATTGCGACTTTTTTCAGCCCAAAGGTGTGGCTGTTTCCTCCGCCTCAAGCGTGCTGTTTCCCTTTGGTTCCCCCAACACCATGGGCGTGGGTGCGCTGTGCTACGTGTCTTTTGCCATGATCGCGCCACATGTAACCATGGGCGGCATGTTCATCAACATGTACTCCGATATGGAAAACGCCAAACTGATCGTTGTCTGGGGCAAGAACCCTGCAGCACACTGTCCTCCCGACGATTTCATCCGAATCGAAAAAGCGCACAAGCGCGGCGCGAGGATAATTGTTATCGATCCGCGCAAAACGGTGATGGCCAATTACGATAATGCGGAGTGGATTCCCATTCGCCCGGGTACAGATGGTGCGCTGGCACTGGGACTGTGCAACGTCCTGATCGAAGAAGAGCTATATGACGAGAGCTTTGTTGATAACTGGACGGTGGGATTTGATGAGTTCAATAGCTATGTTCAGCACTTTCGACCTGAGGTTGTTGAGGGTATAACAGGCATACCAGCTGAAACAGTCAGGACGCTTGCTCGTCAAATCGCGCAGACCGATGGCGTGGCGCCGGTAATGTACAGTGGGCTGGAGTACAGCGACGGTGCGGTGCAGGCCATTCGCGCCACGTTTGTGCTGTGGGCGCTGGCGGGCAATATGGATGTACCAGGCGGGCGCTGTTTCAAGATGGCCGCAAATAAATTTCCCTTAAACAAAGATGGTAATCTGGCAAATCCTGATGTACGCAGGGCCGCAGGATTTAACAACTTCCCTATATATTCCAAATACCGTGGCGAGTTCCACGCCAACATACTTCCTCAAGCTGTTCTGGAAGGTAGGCCTTATCCGATCAGATCTGTGTTGAGTCTGGGTGCTTCGATTATCACCTCATGGCCGCAGTCAGACATATGGGAAAAAACGCTGGCAGCGCTGGATTTCCTTGTCTGCATAGACCGTCAGTGGACCAAGGATATGGAGTACGCCGATATAGTGCTTCCGGCAACTACGTATTATGAGATCCAGTCATACATGGTTTACGATTCCGTTTTTAAGATAAGAGAGAAGGTGATCGAGCCGGTTGGAGAGGCCAGAAACGATTTTCTGATTATGGCTGATCTTGCAAATCGCCTTGGCTATGGGCATCTGTATCCGCAGTCTGAGGACGAGATACTTGAGTCGGTCCTCAAGGGTTCTGGTTATACCGTGGACGATGTACGTGCTGCCGGTGGTTCTGTCCAGGTCGAAACACAGATGATGCAGTACAAGAAGTGGGAAAAAGGCTTGTTGCGTCTGGATGGTCAGCCGGGCTTTGATACACCGTCCGGCAAGTTCGAGATAGCATCATCAATACTGGAAGAACATGGGTATGATGCGTTGCCTATATATACCGAGCCGGGCGAGAGTCCGCAGTCTCAGCCGGAGCTGGCAAAGCGCTATCCATTGGTGTTTAATTCCGGCTCCCGCACCAATGTTGACCTGCATACGCTGCATCACAGCGTGCCCCAGTTGCAGCAGGAACGACCGGTGCCGACTGTAATGATGAACACGGCGGATGCCAGAGAGCGTGGTATAGAAAACGGCGATTACGTATATATTGAAAGCAAGCGTGGCCGCGTTGGTATGTATGCGCAGGTGACCGATGCCATAGTAAAAGGGGCTGTTGAGGCCAGTGGTATGGGTGGTGGTGCGCTGGGTTCTGATGCATGGCGCAACGCAAATGCCAACAGGCTTACCGATCTATCACGCTACGATCCGATTTCCGGTTTTCCGGTGTATAAGGCACTGCTTTGCGAGGTTGTTAAGGTCGAAGAGGGAGATAAACAGGATTTATCCGGTTCGTGGGAATATAACGTCGATAATTCTATAGAAGAAGATCAAGTTATGCAACGCATATACCTGGATCATAACGCCACCACGCCGATTGCCTCTGGTGTGCAGCAAGCAATGGTTAAATACATGGAGCACTATGGCAATCCGTCCAGCATTTACGCTGCCGGCAAGGAGGCGCATGTTGCTGTCGAGAACGCGCGGCGAGCTTTGGCAATACTGATTAACTGCACAGCACGGCGCCTTATTTTTACCGGCGGGGGCTCCGAATCCAACAACCTTGCCATAAAAGGCGTGGCGTATGCCAGCGATAAGTTGAAGAATCACATCATTACCTCGGTTATTGAACACCCGTCTGTGCTCAACACATGCAAATGGCTTGAAGGGCAGGGCTACTCGGTCATTTATCTACCTGTTGATAAATACGGACGGGTAAGCCCCAATGACTTGAAATCGGCTATTACAGACAGTACCTGTCTGGTTACGATCATGATGGCCAATAACGAGACGGGGTCTATTCAGCCGATTGGCGAATTGGCCGCAATTGCGCATGAGCGCGGCGTTATATTCCATGCCGACGGGGCACAGGCAGTTGGCAAAATGCCAGTTGATGTTGAAGCGCTTGGTATAGACTTACTGTCTATGTCAGCGCATAAGTTATATGGCCCCAAGGGCGTTGGTGCGCTTTACGTAAGAAAGGGCATAGCGTTGGATTCTCTCATCAGTGGAGGGGGACAGGAAGGTGGCCTGCGTGCCGGTACCGAAAACACGCTGGGTATAGTGGGCTTGGGCATTGCTGCCGAGCTTTCGCTTGGTAATCTCAATGGCCTGCAAGCCCTGCAAAACCTGCGTGACAGGCTGCAAAAGGCTATAGGTGATATAATACCTGAGATCAGGCTGAATGGGCATGCAGAAGAGCGCTTGGCTAATACCCTGAACCTTGTTATACCCGGAGTAAGAGGTGAATCACTGGTATTGGCTCTTGACCAGCGGGGGATTGCCATTTCATCCGGGTCGGCATGCCGGGCGGGAACGCCGGAGCCGTCGCATGCCTTGATGGCTATGGGCATAAGTGAGGATGATGCGCATTGTTCTGTAAGAATTTCGCTGGGATACGAGAACACAATAGAGGAAATCGACCGCGCGGTTGAAGCTATCGATGAGATAGTTCATAACAAGGGCTCCCAGGTGCGTTTTGTATCCTGCCGCTAAAAGGCGTTAAAATATAACTATGGATATAACAAACAAATACAGAAGCTTAACAAGAGGCGATGGGCGAGTTACCGGAGGTGGTTTTCCGTCTGACGTTGATGCTGGTCTGTCTAAGGCACAGAAATCGATATCCTCCAAGTATTTGTATGATGCAGAGGGTGATCGGCTGTTCCAGCGTATTATGGAACTGCCGGAGTATTACCTGACGCGCTGTGAGTATGAAATACTCAGGGATAATCGCGATAAGATACTTACTGCGGTTGGCGATGGTCCTATCAACCTGGTTGAACTCGGCGCAGGTGATGGCAAGAAGACGTTTTTGCTTCTGGAACATTTCCTTGAAAAAGGTTTGCAATTCAGATATGTCCCCATCGATATCTCTGAGGATGCAATTTGTGGACTGGTTGAAAACTGCTGTGATTGTTACCCTGACATGGCTATTGAGGGATTGGTGGCGGAGTATTTTAGTGGGATCAGGTGGCTTGCAGATCAGAATCACAAACGTAATCTGGTACTTTTCCTCGGTTCTAATATTGGCAATTTTGCGCGGGCTGATATGGACCTGTTTTTGCGTGGTTTGTGGGATGCACTTAACAATGGCGATCTTGTGCTCATAGGATTTGATTTGAAAAAGGATATCCAGCGTATAGTGGATGCTTATGATGATTCACAGGGTGTTACGGCGCAGTTCAACATTAATCTTCTGGAGCGTATTAATCGTGAACTAGGTGGTAATTTCAACGTGGATCAGTTTGATCATCACTGCACTTACAATGATCAGCTGGGTGCCATAGAAAGCTACCTTGTAAGTAGAGAAAAACAAGAAGTATGCATTGACAGTATAGGAAAGACATTCTCGTTCGAAGAAAAAGAGCCACTTCACGTAGAATATTCACATAAGTTCAGTCGTGATGACATCGCCGGGATGTCTGAGCGGACTGGTTTCAAAATCATTGAGCAGTTTTATGACTCTGAAAGCCTGTTTGTAGATTCCCTGTGGCAGGTTGTAAAGTAGACTGAACTGAACATAATGCGCCATTGCGTTATAATAAAGTTTGCTTTATTATAATTAATAGTTGGTTTGAACCGCTGGGGGAGCCCAAGAGCTGAGAGCCCGATAACTCGGGAAACCCCTTGAACCTGATCTCGGTAATGCTAGCGCAGGGATAGCGGAACAATTCAAACCGGACGTGTATTGACCGAGAGTATGGGCTCTCGGTTTTTGTTTTTTATGCTTTATTAAGGAGGGGTGTGATGACCCAAATGCAGATGGCCCGCAAGGGCGAAATTACTAAAGAAATGACCATCGTTGCTCAAAAAGAGGAGCAGGATGTTGAGTTTATCCGGGAAGGTGTTGCCACCGGTCAGATTGTGATACCGGCTAACATTAACCATAATAATCTGGACCCGTGCGGCATTGGTAAGGGGCTTACCACCAAGGTTAATGCTAACATTGGCACATCCTCCGATTATGATGATTTGAGCATTGAGTTGGAGAAGTTGCGTCTTTGCGTTGAGGCCAAGGCGGATACGGTTATGGACCTTTCTACTGGTGGTGATATAAACGCCACGCGCCGGACTTTAATTAAGTCCTCCTCATTGTGTGTGGGTACTGTTCCCATCTATCAGGCAGGAATCGGCGCTATAGAGGCTAGGGGTTCCGTGGTGCACATGAGTGCTGACGACCTGTTTTCCGCCATTGAAGATCAGGCCAAGGACGGCGTTGATTTTATGACGGTGCACTGTGGTATTACCCGCTCGGTTATCGACAATCTGCGTGCAGAGGGGCGTGTAGTTGATGTCGTATCACGCGGCGGTTCATTCCTTGTCGGCTGGATTCTGCATAACCAGATGGAAAATCCCCTTTATGAGCAGTACGATCGCCTGCTTGAGCTGGCGGTTAAATATGATTTCACGCTTAGTCTTGGTGACGGACTGAGGCCGGGTTGTCTGGCCGATGCCACCGACAGAGCGCAACTAAGCGAGTTACTGGTTCTGGGTGAGCTGGTGGAGCGAGCATGGGATGCAGGGGTACAGGTGATGGTTGAGGGACCGGGTCATGTTCCGCTCAATCAGATCGTTGCCAATATCGAGCTGCAGAAGCGTATCTGCAAGGGTGCGCCGTTCTACGTACTGGGTCCGCTGGTAACCGACGTTGGTGCCGGTCATGACCATATAACTGCAGCCATCGGTGGGGCTATTGCTGCTTCGGCCGGTGCCGATTATCTGTGCTACGTTACTCCCACAGAGCACCTTTCACTTCCCGACCCAGAGGATGTCAGGGAGGGGATTATGGCTTCCCGCATAGCAGCGCATGCTGCTGATATCGTGAAGGGTGTCAAAGGCGCTTGGGAGTGGGACCTTGAGATGTCCAAGGCGCGTAAAAATCTTGATTGGGACAAGCAGATCGAATTGGCGATTGATCCTCAAAAGGTTAGTCAATATCACGATAAGCGCAAGAGCACGGGCGATGCCTGTAGTATGTGTGGCAAGTATTGCGCTATGGAGATTGTTGCTGAGCATTTGGGTCTGGCCAAAGAAGATTACAAAAAGTGCTAGATACCTTGTATGATCGTTTGATGGAGCATGCATGAAAGCTGAAATAATATCCATTGGCACTGAGCTGCTTCTGGGAGAGATTCCTGATACAAATGCTTCTTATCTGGCATCGCAATTGCCGCTGCTGGGAATAGATCTTAACTGGGTATCTCAGGTTGGTGATAACCACGCCCGTTTGGTTGAAGTCCTGCGGCGTGCATGGGATCGCTCCGATCTTATTATCACCGGTGGTGGTCTTGGCCCTACAGAGGATGATATTACCCGCGAGGTCGTCGCCGAGCTTTTAGGCGAGGAAATGATCCTTGATCAAACGCTGGTTTCCGAAATGGAGCAAATGTTTTTGAAGCGTGGTTGGAAAATGCCGGAGCGCAATCTTAAGCAGGCTATGGTTACTTCGTCCGTCACATCCGTTCCCAATCCGTATGGCACTGCACCCGGGTGGTGGGTTGAAAAAGACGGCAGGATGCTGGTGACCCTGCCCGGACCTCCCAGAGAGCTTCATCGCATGTGGACACAAGAGATAGCACCACGCTTGCGTAAAAAATCCACAAGTATTTTAGTGTCACGCGTTTTTAAATTGTTGACGTTGGGCGAGGCCACGGTTGATGAGATGGCCAGCCCTCTTTTGTCATCGACCAATCCCACTATTGGGGTTTATGCCAAGTTCGATGGAATTCACCTGCGGCTTGCCGCCAAGGCTGCCAATGAACAGGCGGCGCTGGATCTGATGGCTCCGTTCGAGCAGCAGTTGCGGGATATTTTTGGCACGAATATCTGGGGCACAGATGATGATACCCTTGAGAGCGCTGTTGGCGGGATGCTTACTGAAAAGGGCTTGAGTCTTGCGACCATGGAATCGTGCACAGGCGGGCTGCTTGCCAGTACTATTACCGATGCGCCGGGAAGTTCTGCATATTTTAAGGGTGGGCTGGTAACCTACGCCACCCAATCGAAAATAGACTCTGGTGTTGATCCCGCAGTTATCGAAAAACATGGCGTTATAAGTGCTGAAACCGCGCTTGCCATGGCAACGGCAGCGCGTGACAGGTTTGGTGCTGATATAGGCATTGGTGTTACCGGTGTGGCCGGTCCTGATGGGCTGGATGGCAAAGATGCGGGGACGGTGCACATAGGAATCGATTATCAGGGAAGTAAAAAGAACGTTTTCATAAACTTGCCGCCGCGACGCATTGAGGTTAAACGCCGTGCTGTGCTGCTGGCACTAGCCGAGCTGAGAAAGTTGCTTATCGCATAGTAAGGCTTATACTATTCTACTTAGTTCGGAGTCAATTTTAGGATATGACCCCACTATTTTCAGCAGCGATGTATAGTTATTAATTTCTTTTAAGGCCTCGGCGCAATTCTCATCGTCCTGATGTCCCTCAAAGTCCATGTAGAATATGTACTCCCATGGCTTATTCTTGTTGGGTCTGGACTCCAGCTTGGTCAGATTGATTTTGCGCTTAGCCAGTGCCCCCAGGCATTGATAAAGGGTGCCGGGTTTGTTTTCTGTTTTTAAAATTAACGTTGTTTTGTTTTCATCCGCACGTTTTGCTTTTTCCTTGGAAATGATGAAAAATTTTGTGTAGTTGTTTTTGGTTGATTCCACGTTGCGTGCCAGAATATCCAGCCCGTAGATTTCCGCAGCACGTTCACTTGCTATGGCCGCGCAGTTTTTAAGTTTGGCGTCTCGTATCATCTTGGCGCTGCCCGATGTGTCATAAGTGGGTACTATCTCAGCATCTATTTCAGAAAGGAATTTTTCACACTGCGCCAGCGCCTTTGGGTGGGAGTAAATCCGTTTTATGCTACTCAAGGTTTCGCCGGGAAGAGCCATTACAAAGTGATTGACTATCAGGTCCACCTCTCCGTATATGTTGAGCGGGTATTCCAGCAGTAAATCATATGTTTCGTTAATGCTGCCGGCCTGAGAATTCTCCGTAGGAACCGTTCCGAAGTCGGCAAGTCCCTTGTCGACCATCTCGAAAACATCGGCAAAATATAGGCAGGGAATGGGCGTAACATCAACTCCGAAGAATTTTACTACCGCATCTTCGCTAAAAGCGCCTCGCTCACCTTGAAAGGCTACTTTTGTCATTTTCCCTCCCTTTTATGGTTGCCTATCAGTGCGTTTTGTAGGGCAATCTCATTTTCAGAGGTGGTTATTGCCACAATTTCATCTTCGGCAGCAAGTACGATATCATCGTGGGGTATCTGGGTGCCCCCTCCCTTGCTGACAATCATACAGATAACACTTTCTCTGGGCAAGTCCAGTTCTCCCAATTGCTTGCCCGCTACAGTCGAATCTGGCGGAATTATAACATTAACCACTTCCAGTGATCCGCCTTTTATGGACAGAAGCGAACATAGTGGGTTATCCGGTAATTCCTTCTTGATGTCTGCCAGAATAAGGTTGGTGCTGGAAACGGTTACATCTACACCCAGCTTCTTGAATAAGCCCTGATGTCTTGGATTTTTAAGTCTGGCAATCGTACGGGGAACGTTAAATCTGTGTTTTGCCACCTGGCATGCCACCAGGTTGTCTTCATCATCACCCGTTACGGCTATTAGCAGGTCGGCACGACTTGTTCCTATGTCCTCAAGAGTTGTCGCCTCGCAACCATCACCGCGTACTACAATGTTTCCCAATTGCTCGCTGATGACAGCTGATCTGAGGAAATCGTGTTCAATAACAACAACTTCATGGCTGCTTTTAAGCAGTGTTCTGGCTATATAATAACCTGACTGGCCTCCTCCGATTACTATTATATACATTGCGTTTTTTTAATCCTCAATCAGTTTTTGCAGTATATCGGCACCAACCTTGGTGGGGCTGATGGTTTCTATTCCTAGCGTGCTGTACATTTCTTCACGGATTGGGTCGTATATGCGGGATACTACTCTGGGAACGTTGAAAACGTGTTTGGCGATTTGCGCCGCCATAACGTTGCGATTATCGCCCTGGGTGGTGGATACGAAAACATCTGCCGTTTCGATGCCGGCTTTTTTAAGAGTTTCTTCATCCAGTCCGTTTCCAACCTGAGCGATACCTTTAAAGCTGGAAGGGAGCCATCTGAAGCTATATGAATTCTGGTCAATAATTACGACTTTATTGCCTTCACCGTCCAGAAGTGTAGCCAGTCTGCCTCCTACCCTTCCACAGCCCATGATTATGACTTTCATTCGAGTTGCCTTTCTAGTCCTTAGCTGTCTTCCTGTACTGGAATGGGTTCCCTGTATATGACCACGCTGCTATGTGCATGTTTAAGAACATAGGGGAGCGTGCTTCCCAGACTAAACTCGCCATAGGGTTTTTCGTAGTTTACGCCCAGTATAATTAAATCTGCCTCGCGCTCTATAGCCTCTTCCACTATAGCCGGGCCCTTGTCTCTCGCCTGCAGCAGGGCGGTTTCAATGTTACGACCCTGTTCACCAGCCAAGCGTTCAACGTGGTCCAGAACGTCTTCGCCTTTTTGTATTTCCGGTTCGACCTCTGCTTCAAGCGGGAGTGTGCGCTTAAGCTCGATAACGTAGATAGCGATAATATCACCGAGCGTTTTGGATGTCATTTTACAGGCGATTTTTACTACATCGTTATCGATCGGGGTACCGTTTACCAGAACTAAAATCTTCTGGGGTGCGCTAAGTTCTCTTACCATAAATAAATATCTGACCGCTTATTGATATGTTAGTATTTTGGCCGATTGCTATATTATAGACCTCGTGTCAACCCTTTAATAGACAATCGATCTATTATAATTGTTAACGCTGCAAACTGCAATGCTATAAAATGTATGCTGCCGGAAGGAGTAATGCGGGTGTGGGCTTAGCGCCATTTCCAGAAGGCGGGTCTGGTAAGTGCCAGCATAGGCCAAAATTCCAATCTGCCCAGCAGCATGCTTAGCGAGAGCAGCCCCTTGCCGAATGGTGAGACCATGGCGTAGTTGAGAGTGGGCCCTACAGCGGCAAGCCCCGGTCCAACATTGCCCAGGTTGGCTATTACCGCCGCGAATGATGATTCCAGACTTAAGCTCGGATCTGAAGCGGAGAGTATCAATGTAAACAGGAGCATAACCAGCATGTACAGGGCCACGAATCCCAATACTCGCATAACCCATCTTTCTGAAACGGGTTGGCCTGCCAGTTTTATTGGCATCACAACGTGAGGGCTGTGGGAGCTGGTTATCTGGCGGTGTATGTATCGTTCCACTACCAGTACCCTTATCACCTTGATTGCTCCGCCGGTAGAGCCGGCACATGCCCCAATCATCATAAGTGTGAGCAATATCCCACGGGATAGTTGTGGCCATATGTCATAATCGGTTGTAATAAAACCTGTGGTTGTTTGGATAGACACCGTCTGGAATATGGAGTGCCTGAAGGCATTTAAAATGCCGTAGTTTCTGTTTACTATAAGATCTACAGCTATAATTACGGCGGCTACCAGAATAATGGTCACATACAGCCTTAGTTCCCGGTTGCGCACAAAGGCTTTTATGGAGCGTTTCCACAGTAGTACGTAGTATAATCCGAAGTTGACCCCGGCTGCTGCCATGAAGAAGGTAACAATTCCGTCCACGGTTGCACTGTCGAAGTAAATGAGGCTATTATTCGTGGCGGCGAATCCTCCCGTGGGCATGGTGCTGAAGGTTATGATCAGCGAATGGAAGAACGAATCGGTTGCTATAAACAGCGCTATTAGTTCGATTATCGATAGACCGATGTATACCATCAGCATAACCCTGGCAGAGTGCCGAATGCGTTCGGTCATATGTACTGCCTCTGGGCCGGGGCCTGCCTCTGCCGAAACCATAAAAGCGGCGCCTACACCCAGTTGAGGAAGAACGGCCACAAATAGCATTACTATGCCCATGCCTCCCAGCCACTGCGTCAGGCTGCGCCATACCAGTATGCCGTGTGGTTGGGCCTCTATCGTGGCGTTTCCTGCTGCATCGGCCAGTACTGAAGAACCTGTTGTGGTGAAACCGGACATAGACTCGAAATAAGCGTTTATGTAGCTGGTAAACGTGCCTGCCAGCATATAGGGTATGGCCGCGTATGCAGAAGCGATTATCCAGGCCAGGCTGACAAGCAGCATGGCTTCTCGTAAAGTGGGCATAGCGTTTCTTGTACGACTGAAATACCAGAGCAGACCGCCGGAGCAGATAGTGATGATCATGGACACAAAAAAGGCGACAGAGTCGTTCTCCCCATGCTGCAGGCTCCAAATAAGGGGTATGACCATGAAAATACCGACCATGGTCAGTAGTAGACCCAAATAATTTAGAACGACTTTTATTCTCATAAGCGTATTATTCTAGTAAAAAAGCTTTTCCACAACGGAGCTTAAAGCTGTTTGACATGCAATGATGGCGTGATCGCTTGCTTTTATGATACTGTCTGCCTGTGGAAAGGAAATGGCTCCGTCACGGGTAAAAGCAAGTATTTTGGACCCGTTTGGCAATTGAAGTTCCGAAAGTGGTTTATTTGCTATTGGGGCGTTTTCTCCTACAACGTACTCTACAATTTCTACCCGTTCACCTGCCAGCCTGGAAACCGATATCACCTCGGCCACACGGGCCAAACGAACGATTTTACCTGCCGCCAGTTGTAGCGGAGATAAAGCTATATCGATGCCCACGGTTTCGGCCAATGGTATATAGCTGGGTCTGTCAACCAGGGTCAGTATGCGCTTGATACCCAGATTCTTGCCCAGAAGTCCCAAAAGGATGTTCAACTCGCTGCGTTCGGTGGTAGCTACCAGGGCGTCTGCCGAGGCTACCCTCTCCTCAACCAGGAAGTTGTAGTCACTTCCTTCGCCTTGCACTACAACTGCCTTTAGTCGCTGTGCTATTTCAAAACATCGGCGCCTGCTTTTTTCTATGATTTTTACCTGTACACCTATTTGCTCCAGCCTTTGTGCAATGTGAAATCCCACACGCCCGCCGCCGATTATAACGGCGCTGCTGGCTTTGCCCTTTGCCTGGGTGAACACCGAGCCCAGTTCATCCATGTCGTTTTTTGATGCCAGTATGTAAACTCGGTCACCTTGCAAAATGACATCTTCTGCCTTGGGTATCATGGTTTCTGTGCCGCGGGTAATAACTGCGATGCTGCACGGTTTGGGGAAATCGATCTGGTTTATAGGCTTGTCCAGGATGTCCCCTTTGGTTGCCTTAAACTCGGTTAGCTGTATCTGCCCTTCTGCAAACTCGTCCATAGGTGTCAGGTAAAGGCTGGACAGTATTCGTCGTATCTCGTTGGCCGCCACGATTTCGGGATTGACTATGAGATCGATCCCTAGGTTTTTAGGTCTGAAAACGCGTCTGGCCTTGTTGGGAGATTGGGTGGGAAGTATAAGGTATCCTGAGTATTCCGGGTTGCGTACACGTGCAACGGTGCGTTTGGCCCCCATCTGCTTGGACAGGAAGCATATGACTATATTGGCCTCATCACTGTTGGTGCTGGCAATGACCATGTCAGCCTTTTTGACTTCCGCTTCCTCCAGCACCGATGGGCTTACTGCCCCGCCACGTATAATTTTAATATCAAGCTGAGCGCTTAAGGTCTCTGTTTGCAGTTCTGATTGTTCTATAACAACTACATCGTGGCCTTCTCCTGCCATTGTAGAGGCGATGTGTCCTCCCAGAAGTCCGGCACCGGCTATTACTATATACACTGTTTAAGGCTCCTTACATAAAAAGGCAGCTTTTGATTTTAGCCCTCAAACGGGGATACTACACATGTTTGCGCCAAATGTCAACTAGAGCCCAGTCGATTGTAGCTGTGGGGCTGGCGGTGTTATACTAAAAGACACATATGCAAGATATTTTAGAAGGACTCAACGAGGGACAAAAAGAGGCGGTGGAGGCAGTTGACGGCGCAGTGCTTATTCTGGCCGGACCGGGCAGTGGCAAGACCAGAGTTATCACTCATCGTATTGCTTATCTGATAAAAGTTTGGGATGTGAAGCCATACCGAATTCTGGCAGTTACCTTCACTAACAAGGCCGCCAAGGAGATGAAAGAGCGCCTGCATGGGCTTATAGGTGAGGCGGTTGATGAAATGACCATCGGCACCTTTCACGCCATCTGCGCGCGTTTTCTGCGCATCGATGGCCATCATATTGGGATTGATCGCAAGTACACAATTTATGATGACAGCGATCGCCTTAGCCTGATAAAGCACTCTCTTGAACAACTCAAAATAGATGTTAAAACACATTCGCCGCGAGCCATCCAATCGGCCATATCCAAGGCCAAGTCCAACCTGGAAGATCCGGGCCAGAAAGCCAAGCATACGCAGGAATACTTTGATGAGGTGGTCAATCGCGTATACGAGCGCTACGAGCAACTGCTAAAGGACAACAATGCGCTTGATTTCGATGATCTGATGATGAAGGTGGTGCAGCTGTTTGATGAGTGCCCGGAAGTTTTGGAAAAGTATCAGTCCCGCTACTTGCATGTACTGGTTGATGAGTTTCAGGACACCAACACGGTGCAGTACAGGCTGGCCACGCAGCTGGCAGGCAAGCACCGCAATATTTGCGTTGTGGGCGACCCCGACCAATCTATCTACTCATGGAGGCACGCCGATATAGGCAATATTTTGAGCTTTGAGCGCGACTTTGAAAATGCAAAGATAATTTATCTTGAACAGAACTATCGCTCCTCTAAGACGATTTTAGAGGCGGCAGATTGCATTATATCTCTTAACCAGCAACGCAAGGAAAAGGCGCTGTGGACCGAAAATGCAAAAGGCGCACTAATTACCGTGGCCGAATCATACAACGAGCAGGATGAGGCTCACTATCTGGTCAGCGAGATCGACAAGCTAGTTACTGGTAAGCACTATAAACTTGCAGACTGCGCTATTATGTACCGTACCAACGCCCAGTCCAGGGCAATCGAGGAAGCCTTTATTCGTTCCGGCACACCGTACAGACTGGTGGGTGCCACCAAGTTCTATGAAAGACGCGAGATCAAAGATGTACTGGGTTATCTGCGGTTGATAAACAATCCGGCCGACAGCATCAGTTTTTTACGCATAGTCAATGTGCCGTTGCGTGGTATAGGGCAAAAAAGTATTGAGGATCTGGCGCGCGTTGCCACCGATTCTGAGATATCACTTTTAGAAGCTGTACGCGTGCTGGTTAAGCAGGAAGAAGGCTCGGGGCTGGCAAAGAAGTTCAGTCCCTTTCTGGACGTGATTGATGAACTCACCACCAAGTCTAAGGAAAACGATGTTTGCGGACTTATCGATCTGATATTGGATCGCGCCGGATATCGCAATTACATACTGGCAAGCGAAGGTGGGGAAGACAGGCTGGACAACGTTATGGAATTGCGATCTGTCGCTGACGATTATAGCGACCTCGATGCTGAGGAAGGCCTTGGCGCTTTTCTAGAGGGTGTGGCGCTGGTTTCGGATGTGGATAGTCTAAATGAACAGGTTGATGCCGCTACTTTAATCACGCTGCATCAGGCCAAGGGGCTGGAGTTCCCCGTCGTCTTTATCGCCGGTATGGAGGAGTATCTTTTACCTCACATGCGCTCTTATGATGATGCTGCGCAGATGGAAGAGGAACGCAGGTTGTGCTATGTAGGCATCACCCGTGCCAAAGACCGTGTCTATTTATCGCGAACGTTCCGCCGTCACATGATGGGTGTAAGTTCAACGCGTGAGCCGTCACGCTTTCTGGGGGATATACCGGAAAGACTTATTCAGTCGCCCGACAAACCGCAAAGCAAAAGGCAAAAGATGGTGGGATCACTATCAGGCGTGGGCCTGCCCAAAGGCTTTCTTAAGGCCGGCGACAAGGTGAAGCATGAGACCTTTGGTGATGGCATCATCGTAGCCTCTTTCCCGGCAAAGGATGATCAGGAGATAACAGTGGCCTTTAAGGGCGGCGTTGGACTCAAGCGCATGATGTCTTGTACTGCTAATCTTAAGAAGATTTAGCTTGCCCAGCTGGTAAACAGCCTGCCAAGTACCCAGCCTAGCCCTATACATATGGGGAAGGTTGATATCCACGCAAAGACGATACGTCTGGCCACACCCCAGCGAACTGCCGAGAGCCGATTGGTGGCACCTACACCTATGATTGTGGCCACGCCGCAGTGGGTGGTGCTTACGGGGATGCCGCGAGCATTAGCGAGACTGATGACTCCTGCAGCCGCGGTTTGGGCAGAGAGGCCGTGAATAGGTTGTAGCGATGTTACTTTAAACCCTACTGTCTTGATTACACGGTAGCCGCCGATGATGACCCCCAAGGCAATTGTTGTTGCACCAATTAATATTATCCACGGAGGTATGCCTACGACTGCGCCTACCTCTGGATTTTTATTCCAGTAGTCAGTGCCATTATAAAGAGTAAGGCCCATCACCATTAAGGCAACAGGCATTTGGCCGTCGTTTAAGCCATGGGAAAAGGAAAAGAACGCTGTGGTTGCCCATTGCGCTTTACGGATTATATTGTTGATAAAACCGGGTTTTAGTTTATGAAATGCCCAAAGCAGCACGACCATCAGGACGATGGCTCCAATAAAGCCAAGTAAAGGAGCCAGTACTACCGATGCCAATGTTGTGCCGAACTTACCCCAGCCGATGTCAGCGGGAGATAAAGCTGCCAGTCCCGCTCCTACCAGACCCGATACCAGCGAGTGACTGACGCTTATGGGCAATCCTTTATATGTTGCTACAAGAGTCCAGATCACTGCTGCCGAAACGGCGGCAAGCACTATTTCAAATGTAAGCAGATCTGTATTGCTGATTATTCCCTTTCCTATCGTAGTTGCAACTGCCGGTTCAAGCCATGCGGCAGCCATACATCCGGCAAAGTCAAAGACTGCGGCAAGAACAAGTGCGTACCTGGGGCGAATGGCGCGGCTTCCGATGGCGGCGGCAACGGCATTGGCCGCATCGTTAAAGCCGTTGGAAAAACCAAAAGCGATGGCGACTACAAAGATTATAACCAGCAGTGCTATATCAGGCATATTTTAAGACAATTCCCTCCAGTGCATTGGCTACGTCTTCACCCCTATCAGTGGCGGCCTCAAGTATCTCGTATATTTCACGCCATTTAATGGTTTCTATGGGGTCCGGGTTTGGCGCTGCAAACAGCTCGGTTATTGCCTCTCTGAAGTGCTGGTCGGCCTCGTTCTCAAGACTGTTAACCTCTACACATTCCTGCAGTACTCGCTTCATTAGTTTCTTATGCCTTAAAAGTGGCATCACTTTGCACAACCGTTCCGCCATATCTACTATGATGTCGGCCACATGCTGCGAGCATTCCGTGGGCGCAGATACGTTGTACAGAATCATGGCATTAGCTCCCGCCTCAATGAGGTCCAGCATGTCGTCCAGCTTGTTGGTGAGCTGGGCGATGTCTTCACGGTCCAGAGGCGTAACAAAGGTGCTGTGCAGCTTTTCCATAATGCCATGAGTTATGGTATCGCCTTCGTGCTCCAGTTCGCCGATGTGCTTTACTTTTATCTTTACATTTTCATAATTTTTGAGCAGTGCTGCAAATTCTTTTGCTGCCTTCACCAGATTTTCGGTCGCCTTTTCAAACAGGTCAAAAAACTTTACATCTTTAGGGATTAGCGAGAATTTTGGCAAAATACACCTCCGGTGATTAATGATTTGATTGGTCTTTAAATTCTTAGAATGATCTTCATCTATATTAAAATTAGCATCACATCATTAAGGAGGGTTTAACGTTTTGTTAAGAGTATGTTAAATCTTTTGATTTTGAGGAATGGTGAAGTGAAATGTGGACCCCTGGTCTTCAGTACTCACTGCCCATATTTTGCCGCCATGTGCTTCAACGATGTGTTTGGCAACTGCCAGGCCTAATCCCGTACCACCGCTACTACGAGCCCTGTCCACTTTATAGAATCGCTCAAAAATTCGTGGTAGATCATCAGTTGGGATACCTTTGCCCGTATCAGCGACAGTTACTTCCACATATTTACCGGATTTCCGGGCAGAGATTTTAATACTTCCATCGGGTGGCGTAAATTTAATAGAATTGTGCAGGAGATTGATTAGAACCTGTTCTATTTTTTCGCTATCACCTAAAGCCTGCGGTAATCCCGGATGCTTATTTGCAGTGATCCTAACTTTAGCCCGATCAGCCTGAGTATTCAGCCTTTTTATGGTTGCATCAATTGTTTGTGCCATATCAAATGGTTTTTTTTCAAGAGTAGCTTCGCCGCTTTCAATACTGGATAGTTCGCTCAGTTCGGCAACTATCTGAGTCACCTTATCAACCTCAGTATTCAGTTTACCCAGAAAATCTGTTGCTACTTCAGGTTTGTTGACAGCACCCCCCATAAGTGTTTCAGCCAGTGCTTTGATGGAAGCCAGGGGAGTTCGCAGTTCATGTGATATGTTGGATACAAAATCCCGGCGCATGGCTTGAAGCCGCTGCATTTGAGTAAGGTCCTGTAAAAGCAAGAGGCATCCGCCCCGATCTTCCAGTGGAGTGGCGATAACTCCTAGGAACACGTTTTGCGGATCAATCACCACGCTGCCGGCTTGTTGTGCTCTTGTTTGCTGGCAACGCTGAAGTATATCGGAAAGCTCACGGTTGTGTACTCTTTGATCAAACTTCCAGCCTTCAACGTCTTTTCCTGATAGTCCCAGCAGTTTTTCCGCTGCTGTATTAATAACTACCACGATGCTATCGGCATCAACTACAAAAATACTATCACCCATATTGGACAGTATTTCCTTCATCAAGTCTCGTTCTGTAGTAAGAAGTGTGACTACCTCTTTGGTTTTTACTGCCATTAAGTTAAACGCGGTTGTAAGCTCCCCAACCTCATCCTTAGATATCACCTCAACTTGTTGGCCGAATTGCCCTTCTGCCATGTCTCTAAATGAGCTGGTAAGCTTCTTAAGCGGAACTGTTGTGGTTCTTGATACCAAGAGTGCGGTGGCAATTGTTATTACAGCAGCCACAAGTGATGCCAAAATCACAATTATGTCGAGATTGCTGTTTTCAAGATAACGAGCTAGATAGATACTCAGCCCTATAATGCAGGCCACAACGATCACTACAAATATGGTAGCTATACGCCAGCGTATACTACGAAACATTCTGCCCCTCGAATTTGTAGCCAACCCCGCGTATTGTTAACAGATACTTAGGGTGGGCAGAATCAGCTTCAATTTTCTGCCTGAGCCAGCTTATGTGAACATCGACAGTACGCGTATCGCCAACGTAGTCATATTTCCACACCTTGCTTAGCAATTGATCACGGCTAAATACCTGTCCGCGGTTTGTTACAAGGTAAACCAGCAGATCATATTCCTTGCGACTTAGATCAAGGGCTTCCCCGTGAAGTTTGACGTGATGGCTCCCAAGGTTAATTATTAGCCCATCCATCTCTATTGTTTTGGGGGCAGATTGGTTAGTTGCCGTTTCTTTTTCTTCTATCATATCTACGCGTCTGAGCATCGCCTTTACACGAGCTAGAAATTCTCTCATGCTGAAAGGCTTGGTCATGTAATCGTCTGCTCCAACTTCAAGACCGACAACCTTGTCTATTTCCTCAGTTTTGGCAGTGAGCATGAGGATAGGAATCGTCATATCTTTGCGGACTGTACGGCAGACCTCGAGGCCATCCATTTTAGGGAGCATAATATCAAGGATAAGAAGATCGGGATGGTTGTTTTTTGCACACTGGACTGCCTGTACTCCATCAGTAGCTGTCAGTACACTATGTCCTGCCTGGATAAGGTTGTATTTTAAAATGCCGAGTAGGGTTTGATCATCTTCAACAACCAGAATCTTGCGGTTAGCCAATACGATATCCTCCGAGGATAATATAACATACGCGAGCTTGTTATGCTTGGAGGTAAAATACGGCAATATTTTCGGTGAATTTAGCTTGACTAGTAGCCTGCATTAAAGATAACTAAAGATAGCGTATGCCCCTGCAATATAAAGAACGACCAGTGCGATGCTGTTCCAGCTAATCCATTTAAACGTTTTGGTTCTGGCTTTTAGCACAAGCCCGAAAAGAACAGCCACTGTCATGACTATGGTAAGCAACCCGACAGCAATGAATTCGAGGTGGTCTGTGGCCATGGAAAATGCAGAGCCATTGTAGAAGATATCAGAGGTAAAGATAATGATACTTACATTGAATATATTGCTGCCCAGTATATCGCCGATGGCCAGGTCGACCGAGCCGATGCGTATGGCCGTTATGCTTACCACCAGCTCGGGCAGCGAAGTGGCTATGCCAAGGAACACGATACCCACGAAACCGGAGTCCCATCCCGTCAAAGTGGTTATCTCCTTACCTATTATCGCCAGCCAGATGCCACCACCTATAATAAAGGCCGCGCTTATGGCATATCCTCTGTATGCTTTTTTAAGGGTCATGCCCTCGTAAGGCAGGTCTATTTCTAAATCAGGTTGCGTCTGCTGTTTCTTTTCATATTTATATGTGGTTACAAGGCTGATCATATAGAAGGCCACCAGAAACAGGCTGAAGATGCTGAGCCAGCCGATTCCAATATCATAGCCCAGTTTGCCCATAAAGACGGAGAATGTGGCTAGCCCGACGGTTGCCATACTAAATACTGCCAGCAGGGTTTGTCCGTTGGATGCGTGTGCCCATATGGAGCCGCGTGTATATAATGCATCCATTAACGCCAGAATCAGCAGATTGAAAAGGTTGCTACCGAAGGCGTCTCCCAGAGCCAGATCGACACTATCTACTATCCTGACAGCACTAATTGATGTTGCCATTTCCGGTATTGATGTTGCCACTGCCAGAAATACTAATCCGACGAAGGTTTTACCCAAGCCCGTTTTATCGGCAATAGTATCGGAATATCTGGTAAGCTTGGTTCCGGCAATAATGATTATGGCTGCACAGGCAATAAATTTAATCCATACAACTTCCAAAAAAAACACCTCAATACAGCATCCAATACTGTTGGTTCATGATAGCATATCAAGCTAAATTGCGGAAGTTTAGCGTATGAGTTTGGCCCGGTGCATTAATATTCAATTATCAGGGTATAAGATTGATAGAAAACGAATGTAATGGAGTGCGGGGTTACTTTGACAAAGAGACTGAGGGCATGCTAAGATTTATGTATAGAATTCCTTTACAAACAAAGGGGGAAAACGTGTCAGAAAAAGTAACGAAGAAGACTGTAGATCCAGCAGTAAAAGAGATGATGGAAAAGGCAAAGGCCGATGGAATGATCACGGCTTTTGATCGTGCGGAGGCTATCAAGCCCTGTCCGATAGGTCATATTGGTAGTTGTTGTAAACATTGCCATATGGGTCCTTGCCGATTAGTAGGTAAGACAACCGCCGGTGTATGTGGTGCAAACATTGATACAGTGGTTGCCAGAAACCTGGCCAGGCAAATAGCCGCAGGGACGGCCGCTCACTCAGATCACGGGCGTGGTATGGCGCAGACCTTAAAGGCTGCAGCCACGGGCGAGGCTCCTGATTTTCAGATTAAGGATGAGAAGAAACTGGCAGCAGTTGCCGAGTATCTGGAAATAAAAACAGAGGGGCGTACTAAAGAGGAAATAGCTATAGATGTGGCTGATGCCGGTTTAAGCAACTTCGGCAGCCTCAAGGATGAGGTTGATCCTGCAAAAAGGGCGCCTAAAGCTAGGCTTGAGCTGTGGCGCAAGCTTGGTGTTGTTCCCAGGGGCGTTGACAGAGAAGTCGTAGAGACAATGCATCGAACCACAATGGGCGTTGATCAGGATGTAGAACACATAATGACACAGGCTGTTAGAACCGGGCTTGCTGACGGTTGGGGCGGATCAATGCTTTCAACCGATTTCAGTGATATTCTGTTCGGTACACCCAGCCCGGTAGAATCAAGAGCTAACTTTGGCGTTCTTTCCGAGAGTCAGGTGAACGTCGTTGTTCATGGTCACGAGCCGTCACTTTCCGAGATGATTGTGGCTGCTGCAAACTCTCCTGAGATCATCGAATATGCCAAAGCAAAGGGTGCCGATGGTGTCAACATTGTTGGTATCTGCTGCACAGCCAATGAAGTGCTGATGCGCCAGGGTGTGCCGCTGTTGGGCAACTTCCTTTCGCAGGAACTGTCTATTGCTACCGGGGCCATTGATGCAATGGTAGTTGATATCCAGTGTGTGATGCAGGGGCTTGTAGACGCGGCCAATACTTCTCATACCAAGATCATCACAACGTCACCTAAAGCCAGAATCGAAGGCGCAGCCCATGTCGAGTTCCATGAGGATAAGGGGCTGGAAACCACCAAACTGATTCTTAAAACTGCTATTGATAATTATCCAAACCGCAAGGAAGTGCAGATTCCCGACTATACCGATCGGCTTATCGCCGGTTTTTCACATGAGTATATAGCCTATATGCAGGGCGGCGTATATCGCCAGTCCTTCAGGCCGTTCAACGACGCGGTAATGGCCGGACGGATCCGTGGTGCTGCCGGTGTTGTTGGCTGTAACAACCCCAGAATGTCGCAGGATGACGCGCATCTAAATGTGGTCAAACAGCTTATTGCTAACGATATCCTGGTGGTAACCACCGGCTGTAACGCTATTGCCTGTGCCAAACAGGGTTTGCTTACTCCTGAGGTTATGGAGCATGCCGGTCCCGGACTTAGAGAAGTGTGCGAGGCCATTGGAATCCCGCCTGTATTGCACATGGGCTCTTGTATTGATAACACCAGAATTCTTACCCTGCTGACCCAGGTTGTTAACGAGGGCGGCCTTGGTGAGGATATAAGTGATCTTCCTGTTGCTGGCCTTGCTCCTGAGTGGATGAGCGAGAAAGCGCTGGCAATCGGTGCATACGTTGTTGCCTCCGGTGTAACTACATGGATGTGTGGTTCATCGCCGATAGAAGGCAGCGAGCGGCTGACCAAACTGGTTAGCGAGGACTGGAACGATGTATACGGCGCTACCTGGAAGTTTGAGCCTGACTGGCAGAAAATGGTTGATGAGGTAATAGCTCACATTGATGCCAAGAGAGTTGCTCTTAAACTGGAAGAGTACAGCCCGACCAGATATGCCAAGAGCGATAACTATCTGCCGGCCGATTACACCTCTGATGAGGAATTCGCCAAGTACTCAAGAACCAAAACCATATAGATATATCTATATAAACCTTTAAAGGCCTCTAAAGCGTCATTGTTTTAGGGGCCTTTTCTTTTTGAGTGTGATACAATCGTATTCAAGGTAGGTCAAAAGTGTATTGATGGGAAATTTAGAGATTAGAGCAGCGGTTGCAGCGGACAAATATGCTGTCCTCAAGTTTTGTAAAGACACCTGGGATTGGGGTGATTACATAGAGCTTGTCTGGGATGATTGGCTCAGTGATCCTGATGGCAAATTGGTTGTGGGTCTTTACGACAATGTGCCGGTGGCAGTGGTTCACATCTGCCTGATGCCTACTGGTGAGGGTTGGGTTGAGGGGATGCGCATATCGCTTAAGCACAGAGAAAAAGGAATAGCTGCTCATCTTAGCAGATATTGTCTGGACCAGATGTCTGGTGCCGGCATTCGCGTTGCCAGGTACATGACGGCGTCTTCAAACACACCTATACACATAATTGGTGAGAAGCAGGGTTACAGGCAGTGCGGCAGTTGCTACGTACTATGGTCGCCGTTGCAGGAGGGTGAGCCACATAACCTGATCAAGCTTCAGCCCGATTCCATTGACCAGCTGTGGACTTACATTGAAAAATCTGATGTTTATAAAACCGGCGCTGGACTTTACAGCGTGGGCTGGGTGTATAAAGAGCTGAATAAAGATACACTCAAGTATCATCTGGATAGGGGAGATGTGTACGCTTTGGCGGGACAAGATCCACTGGACGGTTTTGCCATAGTAGTTACCAGTTGGCTGCATCAGGGGCCGGTTATTGGCTATGTGGATGGGGAAAATCGACAAGCGATGGAGACATTAGTATCGCGGTTGCGCTTTTTGGATATGAACGCCGAAGTAATCGTAGACCGTCGATTGGACGCCAATTTCCCTACGCTTGACTGGATGAAACAGTTGTATCTGAATGCAGGCTACACACCTTATTATGATGAGCCGTTTTTACTCTACGCTCTTAATTTATAGTCAGTTGGGACTTCGCATGCGGGCATGACAAGTCCGACAAGATCGATTTCGTGGGAAATTACCTAAAAGACGAGTTTGCCGAGTACGGTGACCCGGCAAACCCGCTGTTTATCATCTAAGACTGTAAGAGATAGTTTTTAAACTACTGAATCTCTGCTGAGGCTCCGGCAGCTTCAAGTTTCTCTTTAATGACGGCGGCCTCTGCCTTGTTTACGCCCTCTTTGACGGCCTTGGGAGCGCTTTCGACCAGTTCTTTGGCCTCTTTAAGACCCAGGCTTGTGACTTCACGGGCGGCCTTGATTACGCTAATCTTGTTGGGGCCGATCTCCTTGAGAATCACGGTGAACTCGGTTTGCTCTTCCACTTCTTCTGCCGGTGCTGCTGCTGCACCAGGTGCTGCTGCTACCGCTACAGGTGCTGCGCTTACGCCAAACTCTTCTTCAAGCGCCTTTACTATTTCGGCAAGCTCCATTACGGACAAGCCTTTGATTGCTTCGATGATGTCTTCTTTACTCATAGTTTTACTTCCTTTTACTGCTGTAGTCTTTTTTTCTTTTTTTTGGGCTTCCTCTTTAGGAGCCTCCGGGGCTGCTTTTTCCTCTACCTTAGGAGCTTCGGCTTTTTTGGCTTTCTTGGCCGGTTTTGCATCTGCCTTGGGAGCTTCTGCGTCAGCCTTTACTTCCTCGGCTGCTTCTTTTTTCTCTTCTGCCATTAGTTAGAATCTCCTTCCAGTTGTTGGGCTCTGCCCTGCAGAACTCTGGTAAGTGCCTGTACTGGGCCATTCATAATACTTAGCATTGATGCTATTGGCCTTTGCAGTGTTCCCAGTAGTGTTGCGATAAGAACTTCCTTGGAAGGAAGTTTGGACAGGGCAGTTATTTCCGCCTTGCTCAGCATCTTATCCTCAAGGAAGCCACCCTTGATGCCCAAGTCCAGTTTGGTGGCTTTTTGATACTCCAGCAGCACTTTTGCCGGATCGGCAATATCATCACCGAAACCGAATGCAAGTGCGGTCGGCCCAATAAGAAGCGGCTTTAGCTCTTCCATCCCCGCTTTATCGGCCGCAAATCGGGCCAGAGTGTTTTTTACTACCCGTAGCTTGACCTGTTTGCTGGTCAGCTGCTTACGCAGAGCGTTCATCTCATCCACCGTCAGTCCACGGTAATCGGCGGCGACAATTACGCTGCACTCCTTGAGTATCTCGGTTATTTGATCTACCTGTTCGACCTTTTCTTCTTTTGCCATACGTTACCTCCATGGTAAAAAATAAAGCCCTTGCTTTAAGACAAGGGCTTTACTAATAAACTGTAGTTTAGTAATTGCGGCCTCGGCAGGCATTGAATTAAGCCCTTTTTTATGGGCACCCACTGTCTTAAGCTAAGCTATATTATATAATTATTGTTAAGTTGCAGTCAAGAGTCGGTATTTAAACCTTCTTGAACTCGTAGGATACCCTGTCATCGGCTAGTTTTACCGTTGATGACTTAAGTGCCATTCCGATTTTGATATCTTCTTCTGCGATTGCCTTATCCAGCCGCCCGAATACCTTTACGCCACTGGGGAACTCTGCCAGTGCCAGTGTGTATGGTGTGTCGTTTTCAAATCCTAACGGACCATACTTTACGACTGTATAGGTGGCCAGTTTGCCCTCGCCCACATCGAACCACTCGATATCGGTGGAAAAGCAGCTGGTGCACTGCATTCTGGGCGGGAAGGATACCGCGCCACACTTTGTGCATTTGGTGGCCATTAACTTGCCCTCGTCCAGATATGTTACAAAATCAGAGGCCAGTGTCTCTGAGGCAAAACTTACTACTCCAAATCTTTCAAAACCCATTTCGCTACACCCCCAAAATTGTCACGTTACCGTAGATACCGGTACCGCCGATATTGTGAACCAGTCCGACCTTGGCTCCATCAACCTGAATATCTCCGGCCTCACCTCTGAGCTGCCTGAAGATTGTTCTGACCTGCGAACCTCCTGTGGCACCAATTGGATGACCTTTGGAAAGAAGTCCTCCATCAACGTTTACAGGTATTTTCCCGCCGAGGTAGGTCTCTTTGTCTTCTAACAGCTTGATGCCCTCGCCAGGCTTGGCAAAACCGAGGTCCTCGTAAGCCAGTATCTCGGATATGGTGAAGCAATCATGTACTTCGGCAACATCGATGTCTTCCGGACCGACGCCGGCCATTTTATAGGCTGCATTCGCTGCATCTTTGGCTGCCTTCAGTCCAGTGAGTACTTCGCGACCACTCATGGATGTTGTGTCGTTTGCAGCACCTACACCCATTATCCAAACGGGCTTTGGTGTTATCTTGTCAGCAACTTCCTTGCTGGCAACGATTATGCAGGACGAACCGTCTGCATTGGCACAACAGTCGAATTTTTTGAGAGGATAGGTAATCATCTCCGAATTCAATACGTCTTCTACACTGAGTTTTTTACGGTAAACCGCTTTTTCATTGAGCATGCCGTAGCTAGAGTTTTTCGCTCTTACCATGGCCATGTGCTTCTCTTCAGTCCCAAATGCGTTCATATGGGCGGTAGCGTAGGTCGCATAACCGGCCGGCATGGTAAGTCCGAACGGTGATTCCCACACAACATCGGCACCGCGGCCCATGCGCTCCATTGCCTCGCGTGATGATAGCTCGCTCATTTTCTGGAATCCCACGACAGCGATTGATTTATACAAGCCAGCCTTGACCATTGAGTATGCTACCCGCAGCCCGGTGCTGCTGGATGAGCAGACGCTCTCAACGTAAAAGGTTGGTTGAGGAATCAGTCCCAAGTACTCTGCAACCACTCCGGCTGGACTACGCTGTTTATCGTATTCCGGTGCTGAGCATATTATAGATGCCTCTATTTCGCTTGGTTTTAGATTTATGCCCTGCATTGCTTCTGCAAAGCCTTCGTAGCAAAGCTCTCGGGTTGTCATGCCGCAGCTACGAACAAATGTGCTTTGTCCTACGCCAACTATGGCGACATCTTTTTCCATGTTTATCCCCTTTCTAAAAAAGCTTTTTGCCTTATACTAGATTAACAGTAGTTAACTTATAAAGATCTGCCTTTTTATGCGGCTGCAAGTATTGGATGCACGTCCAGCTTGATGCCAGGCCCCATGGTGGTGGTGATAGTTGCGCTTTTAATGTAGTGGCCTTTTGCTCCGCTGGGTTTACCCTTAATTACAGCATCCATCAAAGCATTAAAGTTCTCGGTAAGTTTCTGGCCCTCAAAACTTGCTTTACCGATTGGAACGTGTATTATTGCGGTTTTATCAAGTTTGAACTCTACACGTCCCTTGCGGGCGTCTGAAATGACGCGTGGCAGGTTCTGCGGCGGTGCTACAGTGCCCGCCTTGGGATTGGGCATAAGCCCTTTTCTTCCCAGAATACGGCCCAGCTTGGATACCTTGGCCATCATATCCGGTGTGGCAATTGCTACATCGAACTCAAGCCAACCATCCTCGATCTTCTTGATTAACTCATCATCGCCTACAAAGTCGGCACCCTCATCCTCGGCGACTTTTACCGCTTCGCCCTGGGTGAAGACTATTATGCGCACCTTCTTACCCAAACCGTTGGGCAGCAGTGCCACCCCTCTGAGCTGCTGGTCGGCGTGCCGCGGATCGAGGTTCATGCGCAGATGAAGCTCAACCGTCTCATCGAATTTGGTGTAGGCCGCTTTTTTTGCCAGTTCCATGGCTTCTTCCGGCGTGTACAGTTTTTCCTTGTCTATGATTTTTGCCGCTTCCTGATACTTTTTACCTTGCTTTGCCATTTCTATTCTACCTCGATCCCCATGCTTCGAGCCGATCCTTCGATCATTAGCATCGCAGCTTCGATGTCGTTTGCGTTCAGGTCCTTCATCTTGATTTCTGCTATTTCTTTAATCTTATCTCTGCCAAGTGTGGCCACCTTCTCTGTGTTGGGTGTACCGCTGGCTTTTTCCAGTCCTGCAGCTTTCTTTAACAGATCGCTTACCGGCGGTGTTTTGGTGATGAAGGTAAACGAACGATCCTCATATATAGTTATCTCGACGGGGATTATAGATCCCGCGTCCCTGGAGGTTTTGTCGTTATAATCCTTGCAGAAGGCCATTATATTGATGCCATATTGACCCACAGCCGGACCTACCGGCGGCGCGGGGGTAGCTTTGCCCGCAGGTATTTGCAGTTTTACTACTGCCTTTACTTTTTTTGCCATGGTATTACTCCTTAGTTTTCAAGGAAACGCATAATAGCGTTCTCAAACGCTACATGATTCTCCTGAGGCACAAGATGCCCCGCGTTTTCTATTTCAACGAGCTGGCCGTTGGGTAAAGCCTCGGTCATTTGCTCAGCCAGGTCTTTGGGCATTATGGGGCTGTTTACCCCTCTCATTATTAAAGTAGGACAGGTTATCTTTTTCAGGTATGGCCATAAATCCGAAACCAGCAGCTTGCTTACTGCCTGGTCCTTCATTGTTAAATCGAACTTAGGTAAATAGCCGCCGTCGGGCAGCTTTCTCACGCCGTGCAAAACAAGGTCCTCAGCCAGTTCTCTGGGTATGCTTGGTGAGAACTTGATTAGTGCCTCAATCCCCTCATCCATTGACTTCAGATGACTTAATATCGACTGGGCCATTAATTGAATGGCCATGGCATTTATCGGGTCAGATCTCAGCCTGCTATCCACGGCCACAAGCTTATCTACTTTCCCCGGGTTCCTTCCCGCATATATTATAACATTTCTACCACCCATTGAGTGGCCGATAACAACGGGTTTTTCTATTCCAAGAGTATCGACGAAAATGGCCAGATCATCTCCGAAATCCTCGGAGGCGTAGGCCCCGTCCTTTGACCACTCGCTATCGCCATGACCTCGCTGGTCCAGCGCTATAACGTGGTATTTATCCTGCATCTTTGCTGCAAACCCGTCCCAGCTATGAGCATGGGCGATAAATCCGTGCAACAGCAACATTGTCTGCTCTTTGGTATTTCCCCAGTCCAGATAGTGCAGTTTCAGTCCGTTAACAGTTACGAATTTATCTTCCGGTTTCATATAATATCTTACAGTTTCTCTATTTGAAGCAGGTCCAGTTCTACCGGGGTCTCTCTGCCGAAGAAGGAGACGAGCACTCTGACCTTGCCTTTTTCTGCGTTTATTTCATCCACTACGCCGATAAAGTCGATGAAGGGCCCGTCTATTATACGTACACTTTGACCCTTGTCGATACCTATCTTGACACGTGGCGCTTCGGCCTCCATTTGCTTCAGAATTAATTTGGCCTCCGGATCTTCTAAAGGAGTAGGCTTACTGCCTGTACCTGTTCCGACAAAGCCGATGACACCAGGCGTGTTTCTAACCGCGTACCAGCTCTCATCGGTCAGTTCCATCTCGATCATTATGTATCCGGGGTAAACTTTTTTGGCTACGGTAGTTCTCTGCCCGTTTTTGATCTCGATCTCTTCCTCTGTGGGTATGATCACCTGAGAGATTTTGTCTTTAACATCCATATTTTGAATGCGATGCTCAAGATTGATCTTTACACGATCTTCATAGCCTGAGTATGTATGAATTACATACCAGTTTTGTTTTTGGTCTTCCATATTAGACATACTTTCCAGCAATATATAATTATTTAGGGCCCTGTGGTTTTTGGTCCCCTAATTCGTTAACCACCCAGCCACTTTGGTAAAGCCTAAATCAATAGCTCCGAGAAGGCCGCCCACAACAAGACACGTAAGGACTACCACGGTAGTTAAATAGCTTGCCTGACGCCATGTGGGCCAGGTCACCTTTTTTAACTCCGCATATATATCACGAAAGAACTTGAATCGTACTTTTTTTGGAACTTGTGTCATAGCGTTACTTCGTCTCGCGATGTAAAGTTTGCGCTCTACATCGCGGGCAGAATTTTTTAAGTTCCATGCGATCGGGATCATTCCTCTTGTTCTTCGCAGAAGAATATGTTCTTTCCTTACAGTCGGTACAAGCCAGATATATTATTGCTCTTGCCGCGCCCTTTTTGGCCATTTTCTATTCACCGACCTTAGTAATTGCTCCGGAGCCTACTGTTCTGCCGCCCTCGCGAATGGCGAAGCGCAAGCCGTCTTCCAGAGCCATTGGAAGTATTAGTGTAGCCGATATATTAGCGTGGTCGCCGGGCATGACCATTTCTATGCCCTTAGGCAACTCAATTGAGCCGGTTATATCGGTGGTTTTTATATAGAACTGCGGCCTGTAGCCGTTGAAGAATGGTGTGTGTCGTCCGCCTTCTTCCTTGGTCAGCACGTATACCTGGGCCTCGAACTGGGTATGAGGTACGATTGAGCCAGGTTTGGCCAGTACCATACCGCGCTCGATATCGCCTCTGTCCATACCACGCAGCAGACAGCCTGCGGCATCACCCGGTAGCGCCTCTGTCAGAGTTTTATGGAACATCTCAAGGCCGGTTACTACTACCTTGCGACTTGCTTTCAGTCCAACTATTTCGATCTCGTCGCCGGACTTGATCTGTCCGCGCTCTACTCTGCCGGTTACCACTGTTCCACGGCCTTTAATACTGAAAACATCTTCAACAGGCATGAGGAATGGCTTGTCCAATGGTCGCTCTGGCTCTGGTATATAGGTGTCTAGTGCTTCCATCAGCTTCCATACGGCACCGCACCACTGACACTCTTTTTCGCCACAGCCGCACTCAAGTATCTTAAGCGCACTGATGCGAATGATGGGAATCTCATCACCGGGGAATTCGTACTTGGGGAACAGCTCTTCTCGAAGTTCCATCTCGGTTACTTCAAGAAGCTCATCATCGTCGACCATGTCAACTTTGTTGAGCGCTGTAACTATGTACGGTACATTCACCTGTTTTGCCAGTAGCAGATGCTCTCTGGTTTGTGGCATAACGCCGTCGTCGGCGGCCACTACCAGTATCGCACCATCCATCTGGGCTGCGCCGGTGATCATGTTTTTAATATAGTCAGCATGGCCCGGGCAGTCGACGTGAGCATAGTGACGACTATCGGTCTGGTACTCGATGTGGTTGATAGCGATGGTAACACCCCTGGCTTTTTCCTCAGGAGCATTGTCGATCGAATCGAACGGCCGGTAATCGGCATAGCCCTTTTTGGACAGCACCATGGTTATCGCTGCGGTTAGAGTTGTCTTACCGTGATCTACATGTCCTATCGTTCCTACGTTGATATGTGGTTTGGTTCTTTCAAATACTTGCTTGGCCATGACTTTTATTTTCCTCCTTATTATTTGGAGCCCACAACCAGATTCGAACTGGTGACCTCATTCTTACCAAGAATGTGCTCTACCTCCTGAGCTATGTGGGCCTCTAGTGGTGGAGGGGGCAGGATTCGAACCTGCGTAGCCCTTAAGGCGGCAGATTTACAGTCTGCTGGTATTAGCCGCTCACCCACCCCTCCCCTCGTAATAGCCTGAGCCCGAGAGGGGATTCGAACCCGCTAACCTGCCGATTACAAGTCGGCTGCGCTACCATTGCGCTACTCGGGCGGTAAAGGTAGTCAGAGAATATTCTATCAGATTGAACCTAAAAAAAGCAATACTACAGTATTGCTTTTCAGCTATAATTTGTCGACTCAAAGCTGATCGCAACAATTTTGGCTTCTCAAATACAATGATTTAAACGTAGTTGTACGTGGATATTGTAAAAGAGGGCAAGTAATATTATAGGGGCTGCGCGATCATATTGTCAATGGAGTAGCATTATTTGGTGTTTTAGTTGCTGGCCAATGTCATCTGGTGATATTATCATAGGCGACAAAGTGTTTTTTAGCTGATCATTTCTTTGGAGGTGCTTTTCATGGTTTGGGAAAAAGATGTGCAGGAATTGAATTACCGCAAGGCCCTTGCTCTCAAAATGGGTGGGGAAAAGAACGTTGCAAAGCACAAGGAAAAGGGCAAGTACACGGTACGTGAAAGAATTGATAAGTTTCTCGATAAAGGCTCTTTCAAAGAAATAGGCACACTTGTTGGCCGTGTCAAATACGATGATGATGGTAAAATCTCCTCTCTAACTCCTGCTGCTCATCTCATAGGGTATGGAAATATCGATGGCCGAATGATGTCTTTTCAGTGTGGCGATCATACCGTTCGTGGCGATATTCAGGGGCATAAAAGGGAGTTGGCTGCCAGGATGGCCATTGAGTGGAAGATACCGTACATTCGCTTGATTGAGGAACCGGGTGGCAGTGTGCGCGGAATCGAAGAACATGCCAAACCTGCAAAGCAGATTCATTTGCCGCCACAAAGTTTGACCTATACTATGCCTTTGATGTATCAGGTTCCGGTAGTGTCAGCCGCACTGGGCGCGGTGGCCGGATACGCCGCCATATGGATGGCAGAGGCGCATTTCAGCATTATGACCAAGGAAAACTGCGATATATTTGTGGCCGGACCTCCTGTGACACAGCGGGCGTTTGGTATTACCCAGAGTAAAGCAGAAATCGGCAGTTACAAAATCCATGCCTTCAAGAGCGGTGTGGTGGATAACGTTGCCGAGGATGAGGACGATCTTTTCAGGCAGATAAAGCGTTTCATGAGTTACATGCCGCAGAATGTTTGGGAGCAACCTAAGCGTATAGAGACTTCAGATAGTCCTGATAGACGCGATGAAGATTTGCTTTCGATTATTCCCAAGGACAGGAAAAAGACATATGACATTCGCAAACTCATATCGCACATCGTCGATAAAGACTCCATGTTCGAGATGACGCCTTATTTCGGCAGGTCGTTTGTAACCATTCTGGCGCGGATTGACGGATATCCGGTGGCAATTATGAGCAACGATTGCATGCACTATGCAGGGGCACAAACTCCAGACGCTGCCGACAAGATGGCCAAGTTCATAGATATGGCCGATACGTTTCATTTGCCGGTCATATATCTGGTAGACGTGCCCGGTTTTATGGTTGGTGTTGAGTCGGAATCAGCAGGTATGATCAGAAGGGCTGCGCGGGCGCAGTTTGCGTTGGATCAGGCGACTGTACCGTGGGTTAGCGTGCTGATTCGGCGCAGGTTTGGTGTTGCTGGAGGTCTTCGCGGCAGTAAGTTGCGCCTTAATCTGACATATGCCTGGCCGTCTGCGGTACTTTCTGCTATGCCGCTTGAGGGTGGTGTGATGGCTGCCTACAAGAGTCAGATAGAAGCTGCACCTGATCCCGATGCCGAGCTTGAGCGAATCGAAAAAAGGCTTGATGCACTGAACTCGCCGTTCCGTTCAGGAGAGTCAATGTGGTACGACGAGATGATCGACCCGCGTGAAACACGCCCCATGCTGTGCCAGTTTGTGAAACAGGCATATGAGGTCACTAAAACGCAGCTTGGGCCGAAGTACAGGACGATCAGGCCATAGTAGTCGAAATACCGAATGACCGGAGAAAGCCGAAGTGACAATTGCTTCAGCTTTCATTTTTTGCTAATCCCAGCGGAATAAACGAATTGCCAGTATCCAGGCTCCTACCATAATCCCTATTACTACCCCGAATGCTGTCCAGTTCCAACCGAAGCCGACCAGCCACACATCCTGCATTGCAATAACTGCCCACTTCATTGGAGTGAAGTCACCCACTGTTTGTAAAGTCGGGCTCATAACATCAAAAGGCGGGCCGGAACCACCTAAGAAGAACATCACAAAGAACAGTAGTAAGCCTACTCCCTGCGCTGCTCGTGCCGTTGGCAGCAGAGCCCCTAGAAGAACACCTATTGCCGCAAAACATAGTACACTGGGGATAAATGCCAATATAAGCAGTCCGGGTGAGTTTGGCATTGTTACATCGTAGGCCAGTTTAGCAGCTATGAACAGAATAATGACGCATATGAGGGTGATTATAAAGGTAACTATTACTTGCGATGATAGCAGGTTTTTTACGGAAATCGACGATGCGCGAAAACGGCGCAGCACCCCCTTTTCCTTATAAGAGGACAGGTGCACAGGAAGCGATATCAGCCCTACAGCAGCGATTACAAGACCTACATACGCCGATATATAGTAGTCGGTGGGGGCTACCCCCCGAAATGCGATTTCGCCTCCCTCTGTCTGGGGAGTGGTGCCAAAAACCTCTGACAATACGAATAGTGATATCAGTGGAAGGGCAAAGGTGAAGATCATTGTAATTGGCTCTCTGATGAAGAGCTTTAGTTCCACCCAGCTCAGTTTAAGTAATGTGTTCATGAATTGACCTCGGTTTTTTTATTTGTGTGCTAGTCCCAGCGAAAGTGTTTGACAGACAGTGTCGTTGCGCCAACAGCAATTCCGGCGACGATACCGAACGCGGCCCAGTTCCAACCCGAGCCGAACCATGACTCCTGCATCAGTTTGACTACATGAGTCATCGGTAGGAAATCTGCAATCTTGAGCATAAGATCGCTCATCTCCTCTGGCGGGGGGCCTGCTCCGGAAAGCATCATCATGACGAAGAAGAGTATTAATCCTATGCCCTGAGCGGCGCGCGCCGTTTTAAAAATGGCGCCAAGGAATATGCCGAGAGTGGAAAAACAAAAGATGCTGACTGCAAAAGCGACCACCAGTTGTGCCGGATATTGGGGAAGAATGATATCATAGGCGATCCATGCCGCCAGTGTCAGTATTAAAGCGCAGGCTATGGCAACCACCAAGCTGACGATTATTCGTGAGCCCAGCATTGTCCATATAGATATGGATGATGCACGCAGGCGACGCAGTATCCCTCGCTCGCGGTAGCCGGTGAGGTGAACCGGGATGCTCATCAGTCCAATTGCTGTCATCACCAGACCGATATATGCAGGGGTGTAGAAGTCCATAGGACCGATTCCATCCCATACAAGGGTTCCTCCATTATTGGTATCAGGTATATTGCCGAAAACCTCACCCATGACGAAGAGGATGATGATGGGCAGACCCAAGGTAAAAAACATGGTTATGGGCTCTCTGATAAAGAGCTTCAGTTCCACCCAGCTGAGTTTGAGTAGTGCTTTCATGCAGTAACCTTTGTTTTTGGCGCTCCGCTGGTAAGGTTCAAAAAAACGTCTTCCAGCGACGGCTGCTCCACACGCAGGTCTGACGGTGTTATGCCGTGTTCCACCAGCGAGTGGGCCACAACAGCCAGCACCGCTCCCGTTCCTTTAACCTCTACCCGTGACCCATGTTTGGTTACCTTCTCCACTTCTGTTATCTGCTCAAGATATGAAATGTCGGATTGATCGGTACTGAACAGGACATTTATTTTTGAGGCATAGGTATTTATAAGTCCCTGTGGCGTGTCGGTTGCAATGATCGTTCCGTGGTCTACGATGGCCAGCCTGTCACAAAGGGTTTCCGCCTCGTCCATGAAGTGGGTTACCATTACCACCGTTTTGCCCTTGTCGCGTATGGCTCTAATTAAATCCCAGGCCACGTGACGGGCCGCCGGGTCCAGCCCCTGAGTCATCTCATCCAGAAACACGATTTTTGGGTCGTTAACCAGCGCCAGTGCAATAAATAAGCGTTGCCGCTGGCCGCCGGAAAGGCTGGAAAACGATGCGCTGCGCTTTTCAGTAAGCCCCCATTGCTCAAGTAGTGCTTCCCAGTCCAGCCCATTGGGTGTTAACGAGGCGAATAAATCCAGCGCCTCCCATACTTTAATACGATCGGGCAGTGCCGACTCCTGAAGCTGCGAGCCTATCTGCCTGCGAATGTCCTGCGCCTCATCATGCGGGTTTAACCCCAGCACACGCACATCGCCGGTAAAGGACTGACGCAAGCCCTGCAGGCACTCAACTGTGGTGGTTTTACCTGCGCCGTTGGGTCCCAGCAGGCCGAATATCTCGCCCTCCTTCACATTGAAGGAGACCTCGTCAACCGCCACAACTTCGCCGTAGGTTTTTCTTAGGTTATTAACTTCAATAATGTTGTTCATCTAACTCCCCGCCGCTTTTTAATAGGCAATTCGTTATTTCTTACGACAGTACCCTTTCATTATTTGTTATGTTATGAATACTGTTAAGTAAATACTATTATTAAGTTGATAATAGCACGACACAAAACGCCTGTCAAGGGGGCAAGTTATTTGATTTGTAAAAGTTGAAATAATCGCTGTTGTTATGTTGCAATAAGCCTCAGCGTGTAGTTCCAAGCACCCTCATATCAGGTCTATTCTACCATCTTTTGGGTGAAGAGGCCGTGAAGAACAGTGGCTTCGTGTTTGACATAGAACATACAGGCATTAAATGACAACTATCGATTAGAAAGCCGGTAAATAGGTCTATATCTGAATATTGCCACCAGATCACATGACAAACCGAACCTTTTCTGATTTATTGAGCTATCAGTTGTTGTAGGAGAACCGTTTAAATCATTTCCGGTAAGCGGTTGTGCTTGCTGTCTTAGCTGTGCAGGTTGTGTGTATCTGTCGAGGGTACATGATTGTGGACCGTGGATGAACATAAACGAAACTCCAAAAATAAATGGGGGGAATGTAGTGAGAAAAGGTAAACTGGTACTGATGTCATTGGTTCTGTGTGCAGCCATTCTGGTCGCTTCTTTAACGGGCGTTCAGGCAACACAGAGAATACAAGCACCACATGGTGGTGAGGGTGAGCAGGGAAATCCCTGGCTTGCAGCGCTGGAAAACAATCCGGAGCAGATTGCGCTACTGCGCTGGTACGAGGCAAATCAGACTGGCATTGAATATCGCGTAGGCGTTAGCCCTAGGTCGATGTGCTTTGACGGCACTAACGTTTGGATTGCCATGAAGTTTGCTAATGCTGTAACCAAGGTCAGGGTGAGCGACGGTTCCATAGTTGGATCATATCCTATTGGAGGCGGCGCTTTTGGTATCTGCTATGACGGCGCTAGCATATGGGCTGCCAAACATCGCTCAAATACGGTGATCAAAATTGATGCAAGCGATGGACAGATATTGGGTGAATACGATGCAGGAGAGCGTCCTGCGGGCTTAGCTTTTGACGGTGCTAATATATGGGCGGCAAACTTATATGCAAATACAGTGACCAAAATCAATCCTGCAGATGGCTCTATAGTAGCTACCTATGATGTCGGTGAAGGCCCCAGAGCCGTATGTTTTGACGGGACCAACATCTGGAGTGCAAATAGCCTTGGTAATTCGGTTTCAAAGATTAATGTGAGCGCTGGCTTTGTAATCGGGACATACGACGTTGGGGCTACTCCCAAGGGTATTTGTTATGATGGCGCTAATATCTGGGTGACCAATACTGCCGATGATACGGTTACCAAGCTTAAGGCCAAAAACGGATCACTGGTGGGAACATATGACGTTGGTGATAACCCCGTTGGTATCTGTTTTGATGGAGTCAATATTTGGACAACCAATTTTGAAGATGATACGGTTACCAAGCTTAGGGCCATTAACGGTGAGTTGGTGGGAAGTTATGATCCCGGAGACGGACCTATTGGAATCTGCTTTGACGGAGCCAATATCTGGGTAGGCAACTCATGGGGTTTCACGGTAGCTAAACTTTAGTAATACTTGTATTGCAACAGCATTTGTAAAGGGGAGAGGCATGTCTTAACGATGTGCCTCTTTCTTTTACTTTTTAACGATGAGCTTTTTAACAGCGTCGGATATGCCGTCCACTGTCAGGGGGTACATGGAAAACATCTTGTTGATCATCATCACAGTGGGATGGTTCCAGTAGTACATCTCCTCCGGGTTCAGCCATACAGTGTGGGTGAAGTGGTCGGCAAACTTCTTGAGCCACAGAATGCCCGGCAGGTCGTTGCGCATGTAATAGTTGATAATGCCGTTTTTATGAGTCAGTTCGGAAGTTGCCATGCGTGCATCGCCCACAAAGATAACCTTGTAGTCCGGCGGCAGCGTATTGATCAGATAATCGGTACTCATGCCCTCATACATCATGGCGTTGGTGTACACGTGGTCGTAAACGCAGTTATGGAAGTAGTAGAATTGCAGGTCCTTGAAATGCGCGCTGGCGTGTGCTGCGGTAAACAGCCTGCTGCACAGCAGTGCAAACGGGTCCATTGATCCGCCTACGTCCATAAGCAGCAGAACCTTGGCAGCGTTCTTGCGGCTGCGCTTGAAGATCAGTTCGATCTCACCGGCGTTTTTGCAGGTTTCGTCGATTGTTTCTTCCAGATCAAGCTCGTCCTCAGCACCGATGCGGCTGAGTTGTCTGAGTCCCTTAAGCGCTAATTTAATATGTCTTATATCCAGTATTAGGTCGCTTCGATAGTCTTTGAAACGGCGCTCCTGTGCCACCTTTGCGGCATGCCTGTTGCGGCCTTCGCCTCCCACCCTGATGCCGCCCGGATGCCAGCCCGAATGTCCGAACGGGGACGTTCCGCCGGTGCCCACCCAGTTGCCTCCGCCGTCATGGCGCTCGTCTTGTTGCTTCATGCGCTCTTCGAACTTGCGCATCAGTTCTTCGAGGTCTTCCTGTTCGTACAGCGCCTGCTCTTCTTCGTTAAGAATCATGCGGTTGATGGGGTCCTTGAGCCAGTCCAGAAACTCATCTCCTATAGGCGGTGGGCCTTCGATTCCCTTAAAATACTCCGCGAACGCAATATCGTATTGATCGTACAGGCTCTCGCTTTTGATGAGGATGGCGCGCGCCAGGTAGTAGAAATCATCAAGGTTGTTGATGTATCCCTCATCCATGGCCTGCATAAGGGTCATCCACTCGGTGATGGTTACCGGTATTTTTCGGCTGCGCAGTGTGTAGAAAAAATCTTTAAACATAGTGTTTTAAAAGCTAAGGCATGCGGTATGAGCCCGGTCTCCCTGCCTGTTTTTCGTTCAGTTTTCGCTCTGAGAAAAAGGTGAAATCCGCTTCTTTCTTAAGCAGTGTACCCACATAAGGTATTTCTTCCCTGAGCTTTTCAACCGGAATGCCGCCTGAGATGAGCGCGTGTATCCAGTCAATCAATTCGCTGGTGGACGGCTTCTTCTTCAGATCGTTAAGCTTGCGCAGCGCATAAAATACACGCATGACCTCTTTGAGCAGGTTCTCCTGCAGGTCGGGATAGTGAACTTTTACGATCTCTTCCATCAGGTCTGCCTCGGGGAATTCAATGTAATGGAAGATGCAGCGACGCAGGAAAGCGTCCGGCAACTCTTTTTCGGCGTTGCTGGTTATTATTACGATGGGGCGTTGTACTGCCGTAACCGTTTCCTCGGTCTCAGTTATGTAGAAGGTCATAGCGTCCAGCTCGTTGAGCAAATCATTGGGGAATTCAAGATCAGCCTTATCGATCTCATCGATCAGCAGTACTACGTGCTCGTCGGCAACAAAGGATTGCCCCAGCTTGCCCAGCTTGATGTACTGTTTGATATCGGTTATGTTTTTGTCGGAAAAGCGACTGTCGTTTAAGCGCTGCACCGTATCGTATACGTAGCATCCTTCTTGAGCCTTGGTGGTGGACTTGATGTTCCACGTCAGAAGCGGTTTGTTCAGATCCTTGGCTATTGAGTAGGCCAGCAAGGTTTTACCTGTGCCCGGCTCGCCGCGTATGAGCAGTGGCCTTTTGAGCGCTATAGATACGTTAACTGCGTTACGTAGCGGCTCGCTGGTAACGTAGTCAGCCGATCCCTTGAATTGATTAAAAACAGTGTCGTTAGGCATAGTTCCTCCAAAAAATATACAACTGGCTGGAATTTATCGTGTAGCAGAAGTATTCTTGATGTCCTTTTTTGTAGACACCACGTTTAAATTATAAATTAGAGCAGGTTTTAAATCAAGCTGATCGCACTTGAGGGGTTGACAGAATAGAACGGGTGTTCTATAATCCAGCACAAGTCAACCTTAAGGGAGGTGGTCATGTCACCAGAGAGCAATAACAGTAGTGTGAAAATCAGGGTGCTGGGAATTGGCGGCGGCGGTAGTAATGCCGTATCAAGGATGATGCGCGACCGTCCCGACAGCACAGTTTTCAAATGCTTCAACACAGATGCTCAGGCACTATCATCGGTGCCGCAGCATATGCGCCTTGTTCTGGGGCAGGACCTATTGCGAGGACTTGGCGCCGGTGGCGATCCGGAAATGGGCAGGAACGCTGCCGAGGAAAGTGCATATGAGATCAACTCTATCTGCCAGGATGCCGATATGGTTTTTGTTACCGCTGGTATGGGTGGTGGCACCGGAACAGGTGCTGCGCCTGTTGTGGCACGCATGGCCAGGGAGTGTGGTGCGCTGGTGGTTGGCGTGGTTACTAAACCGTTCTTTTTCGAGGGTGGAGCCAAGCAGCGTCTGGCAGAAGAAGGGGTCAGTGGGCTCGAGCCTTTCGTAGATAGCTTGGTCATTGTTCCCAACGACAGATTGATGAGGATGAGTGGCGCTAATCTTGCCTTAAACAAAGCTTTCAAGCTGGCGGATAGCGCTTTAAAACAGGCCGTTCTGGCAATGGCTGATGTGGTGACGCACAAGGGAGAGATAAACGTTGATTTTGCCGATGTACGCAGCGTGCTTACACATGGTGGACGCTGCTACTTTGCACTGGGTCAAGATAACCGCAATTCGGCGGCACAGGCTGCCAGAAAAGCGCTTGCCAGTCCTTTCCTTGATACAGACCTGACTCAAGCCCGTAAGGCATTGCTTGTCGTATCGGGTAGTCGTCGACTCAAGCTTGGCGATGTTCAGGCAGCCAGTGAGGTGGTGCAAAAAGCACTGCACCCCGACGCGCACATCATATTCGGTGTAACTACGGATCAGTCGCTCAAAGATGAGATAAGGGTTACCCTTATAGCGTCGGCTCAGCCCGCCGTTGTGAAACCCGTGGACACGACTCCTGTTATCGAAATACCTGATATTGATGCGAGCATAGCTGAAAAAGTTGAACCTGTTGCAGCCACGAACAAAATGGTTGATAACATTGAACAGGCGCTAGAAAACTCGCTACCGCTGTGGAACACAGACGAGCCGAGGCAGGAGCAAGAGACTGAGTGTGAAGTTGATAGTGAAGTTGAACCATCTGAGGCTCTCAGTGGCGTGATACGTGATATTGATAGTGAGTTTCGTGAGATTACTATCGCCGAGAAAAAGGGAAAGTTATTCACACTCGTGGTTAACGAGGCCACACACCTGGTCAAGGACTCAAGGGACGTGGGTTTTGAGCGCTTAAGCGTTGGGGACAGGATACAGCCTGTATCTATGTACAAACCGTCCACGGGTATACTGGATAAGCTGGTGGTTGCCCGCGGCAGGGTTTACTAGAGACAGTATATGTTACTGAATAGAGCTGGTGCGGAATCGAAGTACGGCTATGGTTCCGAAACCGATGGCAAAGCATAATAACGCTATCATCTCAGGTACTACCGATGAGAAGTCGGCACCAAAGACCATGAGCTTGTTAAAACCGTTGTTGGCCCAGGCATGAGGCGTTATCTTGGCAATAAACTGCATCCACTTAGGAGTTATAAACAGCGGCCACCAACACCCGCCCAAGGGGGCCAGCAACAGCGCAGTAAGTGTGGCGATACCGTCGGCAGCACGCTCCGTTTTAATTAGCGTGGCCAGCATAAGTGCACATGCCGATGACATTAGCACCATCAATACCGATATTATTATCACAGCGGCGGGCGCAATACCCAGATCTATGTTAAAAACAAGGGAACCCAGTGTCCAGAAAATAGTTATCTGAAGAAGCCCGCGCAGGAATATACCCAGGAAGGTTCCTCCCAGTATGGCCTCTTTACTTACCGAGCTGGTCAGCATCCGTTCCAGTGTGTTGTTCTGACGCTGCTGAACTATTTGCGCCCCTCCCTGCAATGCAGCAAAGAAGGTAAACATCACAAGGTAGCCGGGGATAACATAGTTGGCGGGATTTCCTGCCTCGACGTCTCCGACGATTGTTGTCTGGTAGTTAACCGATGGTAGGTCTTTGGCCCATTGCCCGGTATTGAGCTGCTGGAAAAAGGTGTTTATCGCATCTGTCGGGTCATCAGCAAGTAGCGCCGTGGACTTCATAGTTGCCTGCATTGCGTTCATCTGAGTTGCAATGATGTTTGCTACACCATTTAAGGCTATCTGCTGATCGGTGTTATCTGGATCTACTATGACCTCAAGTTGGCTATCAAGATTAATGAAGTGCAGAGGTTTCTCTCCGGCAAGGATTTCGTTTTTGAAAGTCTCAATGTCTGCACTAAAACCTTTTGGAAAGGCCACGAAACCACTCAGTGTTTTATCTTCCACCTGTTGTTTGGCTGTAGCGTAGTCAATATCTTTTAGCCAGATAATTATTGGGCTATGATCATCTGGGTCAAGTTTGGATTCTTCTGTAGTTTCATAAGCCTCTAATAACATTTGGCTGTAGGTGCCCGAATCGTCTCGGGTTAGTACATGAAGCGTTATTCTTTCGTCTTCCGCCCCTATGCCAGACATCATAGTGTTGAACAGTAGTATAAAAAGAAATGGAAAAGCAACAAAGAAGAACATAGCCGTTTTGTCTGTCACAAACAGCTTGAGGTCTTTGAGTGCAATGAACCAGATGTGTGTTAGATTTTTCATTTGGATATAACCCTAAACATGTATCTGCTGGCGGCCAGCCCTACTACGATTACTCCTGCCATGATGAGCAATTCAGGCCACAGGCTGGTCAGTGAAGCGTTATCTGCGGTTATTGCCCTGAGTGCGTCATTGATGTAGGTGTTAATAGAAAATTTGCTTATTGTAAAAAACACGGTGTCCTCTGGTATTGGGAAGAATGTTCCTCCCAGCATAACCATGGACATGGTGAAGAAAACCGCCATCCATATGGCCTGACCCTCCGATCGCGATACAGATCCGATGATGAGACCAAAGGCACCGGCTGCTCCAGAGAATACAAGGCAGATAAAAAGCGCCTTGAAGAATGATGCAGTGGTGAATAAGTCGCCCCCGAAAACGGCGTAAGCCAGGGATAATAGAATAAGCGTTTGGATAAAACCACGGGCCACATAAGACAAGAATTTACCGGTAAACATCTGTCCCACGCCCAGGCGTGTGGTAACCAGACGCTCCAGTGTGCCACGCTTGCGTTCCTCATACAGCGCGCGGGCATTCATAGATATGCCGAACAGGATGAACATGGTTACAATACCGGGCAAAAACTCCTTGACTGGATCGGGTGCACTGCTTTCTCCAACAGATGTATTAACTGAAACCGTTCTGTTTGCCAGGTATTCATTAACCGTATCCTGGTTGTAGTTTCCTCCAACAGCGCCAGCTACTTTTGCATGTACCTGCAACTGCTGGTTTATGTTTTCTACCATACCACGAACGATGCTGGCTACGATCTGGCCTTCGTCACCGCCATTACCGCGCTGTTTGATTGTAAGTTGCGATGATAGCCCACTATCAATATCGTCCGAGAAACCCTCAGGTATATAGAATGCCATGAGTATGTCAGACCTATCCAGCTTTCTTTGCGCATCCGCCTCTGATAGTATACTCACGTCCAGGCTATCCAACCCATCAAGTTGCTCTACAATAAGATCTGAATAGTAGTTTGCCTGACCTTGAGCATCAACATCCTGATTGACCATATAAGCAGTGCCGTGAAATATGGTTTGGCCACCGAAGGCGCCGTACATCAGTGCGAAGATGGCGATAGGGAGCAGCAGGCTGAAGGCAAGTCCTGCCTTGTCCGTTAAAAATATTTTGGTTTCCAGCAGTGCAACGTATAGTGCTTTAATCATATGGCTTTATCAATCACGCAGGCTTCTGCCCGTATAGTGTAAAAACACATCCTCCAGCGTTATCTTGTCCGGATCACCTATCTGGCTTTTCAGTGCAGTGGGCGTATCCATGGCAATCATTTGCCCTCCATCTATTATGGCTACGCGTTTACAGAGACGGGAAGCCTCTTCCATGTAATGCGTTGTATACAGTATAGTCATTCCTTTGTCACGAAGGTTTTCGATCACCTCATAAATACTGTTTCTTGATTGAGGGTCTATACCTACAGTTGGCTCATCCAAAAAGAGCATTTCCGGTGTACCCATCAGCGCTACTGCCAGGTTGATGCGTCGTTTCATACCGCCGGAAAACTTGGCGATTTTACCCTTGGCCCGATCCTCAAGTCCCATCAGCCTAAGATTGATATCTGCCTGCTCCTTTGCCTCTTTACCGTCAAGCCCACTCATTCTGCCGAAGAATACCAGGTTGTCTATTGCAGATAATTCTTCGTACAGCGCCAGATCCTGTGGGCAGACGCCTATGAGACTGCGGGCTTTGGGTGCGTTCTGATGAGTAGAGTATCCGCCGATGGTCACTTCGCCACTGTCGGGCTGTAGTACGGTTGCCAGCATACGAATGGTCGTGGTTTTGCCGGCGCCGTTGGGCCCCAGTAGTCCGAATATTTCGCCGCGGTTTATGGAAAACGAAACCCCATTAACAGCCTTGATTTCACTAAAACTTTTGTGCAGTTCTTTTGCTATTAAGAATTCATCGGGCATGATACCTCTCCTGACCGGTTGCTTCAAAAAACAATATTTTTGTATTATAAGGGCTAAATGTATACTTGGCAAGAAGGAGGGCATTGATTTATTATGGTTGACTGCTTTTAGTGCCTAACGTATGATGGATTTATAGGTAGTAAGGAGTGAGACATTTGATCGCAATAATCGATTACGGCGCTGGCAATCTGCGTAGTGTTGTTAATGCAATTGCCAAGATTGGTTATCAATCAACCGTTACCAATGATGCCGATACTATCTTAAATGCAGATGTTGTTGTATTGCCGGGTGTTGGTGCTGCCCGCGACACCATGGACAGTCTGGTCGAGCTTGGTATCGATAAGGTAATACACCAGGTGGTTGCCAGTGGACGGCCTTTTTTGGCCATATGCATCGGGCTACAGGTTCTTTTTTCGGCCACCGAGGAAGAGGGTTGGCATGAGTGTCTTGGTATCATTCCGGGCACAGTTAAAAGGCTGCCGGAAGGTCGTAAAATACCACATATGGGCTGGAATCAACTTGAGCAGAAGATAAAGCACCCTGTTTTTGATGGAATACCTGACAACACCAATTTCTACTTTGTACACAGCTATCACGGTGTCCCTGATGACAATTCAGTAATCGCAGCTACAACTGAATACGGCACATCAATTTGTGCCATGGTTGTTAAGGATAATATTGTAGCAACTCAGTTTCACCCGGAAAAAAGCGGAGAATACGGTCTTAAAATGTATGCCAATTATTTTAAAATGGCGCTTGGAGGTAAAGACTAATGCTGACCAAGCGTATAATTCCATGTCTTGATGTAACATGCGGGCGTGTAGTAAAGGGCACCAGCTTTACCCAGTTGCGGGACGCCGGTGATCCAGTGGAGCTTGCTGCTTTCTATGACATTGAAGATGCCGACGAACTGGTGTTTCTTGATATCACCGCCTCGTCTGATGGCAGAGATACCATGGTTGATGTGGTAAGGCGTGTTGCCGAGCAGGTCTTCATCCCGTTTACTGTGGGTGGCGGCATACGTGAGGTTGCTGACATGCGGCTTATGCTAGAGGCTGGAGCCGATAAGGTATCCATTAATTCTGCTGCTGTGCAAAACCCCGAGCTGATCACTGACGGTGCAAAAAAATTCGGTTCGCAGTGCATTGTGGTTGCAATAGATGCCAAACGTACAGCGTCCGGTGATGGCTGGGAAGTTCTAACGCATGGTGGGCGTCAGCCAACTGGAATTGACGCCGTTGGCTGGGCCAATCGCGCTGTCCAGCTTGGTGCTGGCGAGATACTACTAACCAGTTGGGATTCCGACGGTCAAAAGCAGGGATATGATATTAAGTTGAACAGCGCTGTCAGCGAATCCGTATCCGTACCGGTAATTGCCAGCGGCGGTGCCGGGACTATGGATCATTTGTATGATGCACTGACTGTTGGTAAGGCAGACGCTGTGCTTGCTGCCAGCATCTTTCACTTCAAAACATACTCCATCCGCGAGGTTAAGGAGTATCTGCAGAGCAGGGGTATTCCCGTAAGGTTGTAATAGGAGTTTTAATGTTTGATCATAAGTTAGCTGCCTCGTGTGGAGTGAACTGCGGCGCTTGTGAGCACCTTGGTGACAAATGTAGAGGATGCGGTTACATCAAAGGCAAGCCGTTCTGGACTGCGCAGTTTGGTGTAGACGTGTGTCCGATGTACGATTGTAGTGTCAATATACACAGCCTAGAGCACTGCGGCCTGTGTTCCGATTTCCCCTGCGATTTATTTTTGGAGATGAGAGACCCCTCCTTAAGTGACCAAGAGGCCGAGCAGGCGCTTGAAGATCGTAAGAACGATTTAATTTACAGAGCCAAGGTAGGCACGCAGAAATGGCTTGAGGGGAAGTCTTAGATCAACCCCGACGGTTCTTTGTCCAGCCCCAGTTTCTTTAAGGTCGATTTTGTAGGCACACCGCTTTTGTTCCATCCGTGCATTTCGTAGTACTCATCCAGCATATCGTTATACTTGTCGCGGTCTATTTTTGCACCGCGCACCTTACCAATACCGTCCGGCGTAGGTTCGTCGTAGTAGCGGTCCACCAGCATGTCGTCTGCTCTGATCATGCCTTCGCGTAGGTTAAACAGACGCTCTATTGTATAAGCTCTATCGGCAACTTCCCAAATCTCAAGTGGTGAAAATTCTAGGCCGGTGTTGTAATAAATAAGCCGGGACCATTCCTCAAAGTTGGGGTAGTTGGGACCCAGAAATACGGTGTGGTATTTGCAAATCCCTAAGCAGTCTACCGCCTCATAGCACATCTCCTGCCATAACACCTGTCGTGCCTTACCATCGTATGAAGTGTAATCTGAGGTCATCGGGCCATCATACGGCGTAGGTTGTCCGTATACGTCGGCAAGCAGCGATTCGGGCAGGCCGAAAAGGTCAATTGCCGCGCGAGAACGTATGTGGTCTGCTCCTCTGGAGCTGGTACCGACTCCCAGCGCCAGTGATGGCGTGGAGCGCTCGTCTGAGTGCAGGTTGCTCATGCCTTTGGCATGTATAAGGTATTTTGCAGAACCCTTACCTATTATTGCAGCAGCCTTGAGTGGGCCTTCGGCAAGTATAGATCCAAGGCCTTCGCGCCGGGCGATGCGTCCTATCATTTCAATGACTACTTCATCATCACCGAATTTCAGTTTTAATCCGTCGGTATCTTTATCGGTGATAATACCCAGTTCGTATAGTTCCATGGCCCAGGCGATCATGCTGCCCGTTTCCAGGTTATCAAGGCCGTATATATTTGTAAGATGGTTGCCCACCAGTACTGTTGTAGGGTTTGTACAGTCCACTTCTCCGGCAAATGCTCCCAGTGCGGTGTATTCCGGCCCTTCGCCATAAGTACCTTTGTATGGGCCATCGGGTATACGGTGTCTGCCGCGGCAATGCATCTGGCATCCGAAACAAGACGCCCTGCCTACTGAGTATTTCTCCATTTCCTCGCACTCGACGGCGGTGGCGTTTTCAAGCTGGTTATGCTGGAAGTTGCGCACGCGCACCATGCCGGAGCTGTTGGTAACTCCCCAGATGAACGGTGAGCCGTAGCGCCCCATAATCTTGGATGCCTTAGCCGACAGAATGCCGTCAATAATGCGCTTGTTGTAAGCAAGTGCCTCGTCGGGATGGGCGATTTTAAGGTCCATGGTGCCTCTTACGGCGACTGCCTTGAGGTTTTTGGAGCCCAGCAGCGCACCCATGCCGGTTCTGCCTCCGGCGTTTTTAAGCGATGTCATTACATTGGCGTACCTAACCAGGTTTTCACCCGCCGGGCCTATGACCAGTGACTGTATTTCCTGATCTTTGTGCTTGTCTCTTATAGTTTGCTGTGTAGCGTGCGTATCCAGTTCCCATAGGTGTGTCGCGTCGCGTATTTCGATCTCGCCGTCATGTATCCATAAGTAGCTTGGCTTATCAGCCTTGCCTGTAATTACCAGATGATCGTATCCGGCAAAGCGCAGCTCGGATGCAAAGAATCCGCCCATGTTGGAACTGCCAAGGTATCCGGTAAGCGGCGATTTGCCGGCAATATGAGTTCGGCCCGTACCGGAGGATGGTGTGCCCACCAGCAGACCGGCACTAATGAGAGCGACGTTATCGGGGCCAAGCGGATCGATGCCGGGTTTTATGTGGTTATATAGCAGATACATGTCCAGCCCGCGCCCGCCAATGTACTTGCGGCGAAGTTCCAGCGGGATAGGCTTTGATTCGATTTCACCTGTATTTAAGTCTATGTAGGCTATTTTCTTACTCAGCGTCATCTCACAACTCCGTGCACACTGTATCCTAATTCCACTTTAAGGCCCGCTGGCAAATGTTGTCAACTTATGGTAGATTCAGGATTATCCTTTTTAGTGTTAAGATATAAAAGACAGACATTTTTAGGAGTGGGCGCCATGAAGAAAGTAGACTGGAAAATATGGATTGGTATTTTACTGGTGGCAGTGTCGGCAGTAGTCTATGGTATTCACTACGCCATTTTCAGAGAGGCCCATCATATATTCATCTATATGATAGGTGACATAGCGTTTGTTCCCATTGAAGTGCTGCTGGTTGTTTTGTTGGTGCACCGGCTACTTGATGCCAGGGAAAAACGCTCACGGCTGGACAAGCTGAACATGGTGATAGGTGCATTCTTTGGCGAGATTGGAACAAGGCTGCTCACGTATATCTCAGACTTGGATCCCAAGCTGGATGATATTCGCAAAGAATTGATAGTGAGCAACAACTGGGATGATCGTGAATTTGATAGGGTGGAAAGTCTGATAAAAAGGTATGATTACAAGGTCAACATAGATGCCAGCCATTTGCAGGATATGCGACAGATACTTGTTGAGAAGATGGAGTTTCTAATTCGTATGTTTGAAAATCCCATTCTGCTTGAGCATGAGAATTTTACTGATCTGCTCAGGGCCGTGTTTCACCTGGCAGATGAACTGGCCAACAGAGATGAGGTTACAGGGCTCCCCGATACGGATATGGCACACCTGACCGGTGATACCAACCGGGCGTACGGGTGGCTGGCGCAGATGTGGCTGGAGTACATGGATCATCTCAAAAAGAACTACCCTTATCTGTTCTCGCTGGCCATGCGGACCAATCCGTTTGATAAAAACTCCTCGCCAGTAGTAACGGGATAGTGTATAATATCGCTAATTATTTATAAGATATATTTATGGCTGTTGATTTACAGATATTAAAACGAGTTGCATATTTTGCAGGCTTTACTCCTGATGAGCTTGGGGAGGCCGCCAGGCCTTTTTTTGAGCAGTCGTTCAAGCGGGGCGAGATAATAGCGCTTGAGGATGAGTTGGCCGATAACCTATATATCGTTGCATCGGGCGTTGTTAAGCTTTTCAAAACCTCTGCCGATGGCAAAGAGCAGATTATGTATCTGGCGCATGTCGGCGAGTCGATAAGCGATGTTCCCGTAATTGATGGCCTGCCTAATCCGGCAAGCGCACAGGCAATGATCCCCGTTGATCTGTATGGCATAAACAATGTTGATATGCTGGCGCTGCTTGATAAATACCCCAAAGCCAAACAGAATGCCTTAAAAATTCTTGCCGATAGAGTACGCCATCTTTCTGCACTGGTTGAAGATTTGTCATTCAAGCATGTTATCGGCAGGGTCGCTGCTATTTTACTTAAATACGCTGGTGGTGACGGCGCCGGTTCAAAAGCCAGGCTGACACAGCAGGATATGGCAGCCATGGCGGGCACTGCACGCGAGGTGGTCGGCAGATCGCTCAAGATGCTGGAGGCAGACGGTGCCATAAGTATGAACCGTCATCGCATCGTTATTAGCAACAAAAAAGCGCTTGAAAATATGATTGAAACAGCGGTATGAGACAAATGTCGCAGATTAATATGACAGGTATACCTAAAATAGTTAGGTGGAGGATATAGCAAATGGCAGAGATGCCCTATATAGACCTCGATAAATGTGACTCATGCGCCCTGTGCATCCCGGTATGCAGATGTGGTGCGCTGGTTCTCGTTAACAATGTTATAACTCTGATCGAAACTGAAAAGTGTGGCTGGTGTTGCGAGTGTGAAGAAATCTGCCCGCTAAGTGCCATAACCTGTGCTTTTGAAATAGTCTTCGCAGACGAATAGCCTTTTTCTGTTCGTTTCCCCTTTTATTCCTTAGAATCCCTCTATTCTCAATCATTATTTAGCTACGTTTTGCACTTGCGACTTTTGTCGCATACAGCCCTTCTCCTGCAACCTACAATATTAGTATCTACAGTTGGGGGTATTAGGTTATGAAAAGCAGAACGAATAGCGCTGTCAAAGATAGACCAGCGTCGCAAAAAGCCAAGCAAAAAGCAGTACAAACGATTGAACAGCCCACGTGTGTTCACTATTGGATAGTGGGCCATCCCAAGCATGGCTATTGCAAAGCTATATGTAAATACTGCGGCGAAAGAAGGTCGTTTGAAAGCTCGTTTGGTGATACCAGATGGTCTGGTGAGATGCCTACTGAGTATATGAAGCCGCTTAGTCTGCAAAATGTAGACTTCTTCTCCGGTGAATCTTACTAGGAGGCATGCATGTTTGGTTTTGATAATAGCAAAAATCGATGCAGCAACCGCTTGCGGGATTCCGACTGGCTCGGCGGATCTAACGATCGCGATGATGATGAACTTGAAGCGGAGTTGAGACCATCGGTTGTGCAAGGACCACCTGTTATTGAAACTGAGGCAGTGGATGACTCAACGCAACAAGTCTTGCGGATAAAGGCTGATTTTGATAACTACAAGCGTCGTGTGCAAAACGAGCGCCAGCAGCAGGTCGAATGCGCCAATAAGGAACTGATACTTAAGCTATTGCCGGTGCTGGATGATTTCAACTATGCGCTGGATTCGGTTCCACAGGATGTGGCTCAAGCGGAGTGGCTTAAAGGAATTACGCTTATTAAGGATAAACTAACCTTGATTCTTGAAAAAGAGGGTGTTACAAAGATCGACGTTGAGGGCAAGGCGTTTGATCCGCGGCAACATGAGGCAATTTACTGTGATGAAAATGCGGATGATGATGAGTGTGTGGTCAAAGAAGTAATAAAAAACGGTTACAAACTTAACGACGAGATTATTCGTCCGGCACAGGTAATTGTGTCGAGTTAACTTTAAAAAATACTTAAATGGATATAGGAGGAAAAGAAAATGAGTAAGGTACTAGGAATAGATTTGGGAACCACTAACTCTTGTATGGCGATCATCGAAGCTGGTGATCCCACTGTTTTAGAAAATCAGGACGGTGGTAGAACCACGCCCTCTGTCGTGGCGCTAAACGCTAAAACGGGAGAACGTCTGGTTGGGCAGCCGGCAAAACGTCAGGCAGTTACCAACTCGGATAATACTATTTTCTCCATCAAACGCCTTATTGGGCGCAACTTCAAGGATGAGGATGTTCAAAAAGAACTGAAAATGCTGCCTTACAAGGTCACAGAGGCGTTAAATGGTGATGCTCATGTAGCCATGTCGGGCAAGCCTTATGCGCCTCCGGAGATATCGGCAATGATTCTTCAGAAGATCAAAGCTGATGCCGAGGCTAAACTGGGTGAGCCGATTACACAGGCGGTAATAACTGTACCTGCGTATTTCAATGACTCGCAGCGTCAGGCCACCAAGGACGCCGGTAAAATCGCTGGGCTTGAAGTTCTCAGGATATTCAATGAGCCTACGGCTGCGGCGTTGGCATATGGCCTTGATAAGAATGATGAGCAGACCATCGCCGTATTTGATCTGGGTGGAGGCACCTTCGATATCTCTATTCTGGAGATAGGTGAGGGCACATTCCACGTTAAATCAACCAACGGCGATACGCTGCTGGGTGGTGACGATTTTGATCAGAAGATAATAAACCATATCGTGGCCGAGTTTAAGAAAGATCAGGGTATTGATCTTAAACAGGACCGAGCTGCATTGCAAAGGCTGAAGGAAGCGGCGGAGAAGGCCAAATGTGACCTGTCTTCTGTTGAACAAACGGAGATAAATCTGCCGTTCATAACTGCCGATGCCGAGGGCCCCAAGCATCTCAATATGACGCTGACACGGGCCAAGCTTGAGCAATTGGTTGCTAAACTTATTGAAAAAACTGTTAAACCGGTAAATCAGGCACTTGCCGATGCAGGCGTTAAGCCAAGCGATATCAGCGAGGTTATTCTTGTCGGCGGTCAAACCAGAATGCCTGCAGTGGCAAACAAGGTAAAGGAGATATTTGGCAAGGATCCTCACAAGGGCGTTAATCCCGATGAAGTGGTGGCCATGGGTGCCGCCATACAAGGTGGCGTGCTAAAAGGCGAGGTTCGCGATGTGCTGCTACTGGATGTTACCCCGCTGACGCTGGGTATTGAGACCATGGGCGGCGTACTGACTCCGCTTATCACCAGAAACACCACTATACCCACGCAGAAGAGCGAGATATTTACTACTGCGTCGGATGGGCAGCCGGAAGTTGATGTGCATGTATTGCAGGGCGAGCGGCCTATGGCTTCAGAGAACAAGTCCATCGGGCGGTTCAAGCTTGATGGTATAGCGCCTGCTTTCAGAGGAATGCCTCAAATCGAGGTTACATTTGATCTTGATGCCAGCGGCATACTTAATGTATCGGCTAAAGATAATGGCACTGGCAAGGAGCAGAAGATAACTATTACCGCCAACTCCGGTCTTACCAAAGATGATATAGATCGTATGGTAAATGAGGCGGAGACCCACGCCGAGGACGATAAGATACGGCGCGAGGAGATCGAGATAAAAAACCACGCTGATAACCTGGCCTACAGCATTGAAAAGACACTTAGTGAGTCAGGAGATAAGGTCTCATCTGAGATCAAGAGCGAGGTTGAGGGCAAGATCGCAGCCCTTCGCTCTGCGCTAACCAGCGGAACAATTGATCAGATAAAAAGCGCCAAGGATGATCTGGAAGCTGTGGCACAAAAAATAGGTGAGGCGGTTTACAGTCAGCCCGGTGCCGGGTCAGACGCTGGTGGTGGATGTGCCGATGGCAGTTGTTCAGACGGTGGATGTGCTGATGGCAGTTGCGCCGATGAGGGCACGGTGGAAGGCGAATTCCGCGAAGTATAAGTAGACATTTATTGATATAATGTGGGGGCAGGGCTTAAAAGCTCTGCCCCTGTGCTTAGTATAAGTTTGGCTTCAATATGAACACTATAAGGGAGAGATAAGATGAGCGTTGTTTTATATACATCACCCACATGTGGTTACTGTCATCAGGCGAAGGCGTATCTGGCACAAAAGGGAGTTAGGTATACAGAACGGGACATATCCGCTGACGCCCAGGCTGGTGTTGAGATAATGAAGCTTACCGGGCAGACCGGCGTTCCGGTTATAGTCGTTAACGGCCAGCCCATAATCGGATTTAATCGACCGGCGCTGGATCAGGCGCTTGCCGCCGCCGCCAGTTCGAAAAAGCCCCGCTTTGGGATCAAAATAGCCGATGCCGATAAAACAGCGCAGAAGGCAGGAGCATTGGTTGGACATGTGCAGCAGGGTTTGCCGGGGCAAAACGCCGGGTTGATGCAAGGCGATATCATCACCGAACTCAATACGCAATCAATAACAAATGCTGCTGATTTGGCAAAGGCGCTAGGTGCGCTTGAGTCCGGCAGCAAGGTGTCCATAGGTTTTATCAGGGGGACAGATAACATAAAATCTGAGACTACGGTTTAACATAGGGTTGTATATGTGGTATCATAAAAAGTAGTGTACTATCCGATGTTTTGGGAGTTAAACAATATGCCTGTGTATGAATACGAGTGTGCCGAGTGCTCAAAGCAATTTGAGGTAAGACGCGGCTTTCATGATGAAGATAAAGCCATTTGTCCTGTTTGCGAGGGCGATGGTAAACGCATGTTTTCACCAGTAACGGTTATATATAAGGGATCGGGCTTTTATAGCACCGACTATGGTAGGGGCAATTCCGGCCCCAGCAAGAGAGACAACGGTTCGGAATCTGATACTGAAGCAAAACCAGCCGAAGCCAAAGAGACCAAAAAGGAAGCACCAAAAGCCGACTCTAAAAACAATGGCTCAAAAGCGAGTACGGATAGCAAAAGTGAGGCTAACTAACTCTAGCCCTTGTATGCACAATTAAATTAGGAAAACGAAGCCCAGCCTTAGTGCTGGGTTTTTAAATTAAGGGAAACAACTTTTTCACCTGTTGCAGTTTATGCTGTTATGCGGTAAAAATAGACAGCAATTATTTGCAGGTGGTGACTGATGGAGGGATATTTCAAAGTGCCTGATATACTTATTCAAACCATGGCGCAAATCGTTGGCGCTAAAAACGTGATAACTGGTCATGAAGAAATGGCATCGTACACTGGAGATGAATCTCCTACCTCGAAACCGCACTATCCCGATATAGTTGTTAAGCCCGGTGATACTGCCGAAGTTGCTGCGGTACTGGCGCTGGCAAATCAGAATAAAATCGCGGTCACACCCCGCGGCGCAGGTACAGGGATCAGCGGTGGTGCCGTGCCCATCAAGGGCGGTATAGTGCTGTCGATGGAACGCATGAACCGCATACTGGAGATCGATGCAGACAACTTCGTGGTTGTTACGCAACCCGGTGTACGGCTGATGGACCTGTGCCAGGCAGTAGAGGCCGAAGGTCTATATTATCCATTGTATCCCGGCGAGAAGAGCGCTTTTATCGGGGGCAACGTTGCCACCAATGCAGGTGGTATGCGCGCGGTAAGGTATGGCGTTACCCGCAGCTTTGTTTTGGGGTTAGAAGCAGTACTGTCAACGGGGCAGATTGTCAGAACGGGTGGTAAGTACGTCAAATGCTCCACCGGCTATGATCTTACTCAACTGCTTATTGGTTCTGAGGGGACTCTGGCTGTTATCACCGAGGTTATACTCAAGCTGTCCACGCCTCCGGGTATGCGCGAGGTATTGTGGGTACCGTTCACGAGTTTGCAACAGGCCATAAAAACCGTTCCTCAAATACTAAAAACCGGCGTACCTGTAATAGGCTTGGAATTTCTGGAAAAAGATATTATAGATATGATTGAGCAGTATCTGGAGCGCAAAATACCCTTTAGTGAGAATCCAGCTTTTTTGCTGGTGATACTGGAAGGTGCTACCTCTGATGAGGTCTATGAATCAGCCAATCGTATTTCTGAAGTGTGCACCACAAACGGGGCTGTGGATGTTTATATACCCACCGGTGAGCATGCCAAACGAGAGCTTCTTGAGGCTCGCGAGAAGATGTTCCCGGCCATACGCCGCTACGATCCCATCGAGGTTGTCGATGCCGTGGTGCCTCGCAGCCGCATTGCCGACTTTGTATCGCATGTGAAGGGGATTTCAATTCGCTACAAGATTTCCATAACCGCGCCCGGGCATGCCGGTGATGGCAACGTTCATTTGCATCTGATGGGCAAGGGGATTGCTCCTGATGAGTGGGAGTCAAAAGTACCTGAGATGATGAACGAGATATACAGCGCTGCGGTTGCCATGGGTGGTACTATTTCCGGTGAGCATGGCATTGGATATGAAAAGAAAAAGTATTTGCATATAGCAATGGATGAGCACAAAATCGATCTGATGCGAAGGGTAAAGGCAGCGTTTGATCCCAATTGCATCCTTAATCCGGGCAAGGTTTTCGATTTGTAATTAAGGTTGGTGTTTAATGCACGATCACGGTTCACATAATCATGGTGCCGTCAGTGGCAAACCGCTAAAGATTTCGCTGGCCATCGTTCTTGTGGTCATGGTCGCTGAGATTGCTGGCGGCTTTATCAGCGGTTCTCTAGCGCTTATCGGTGATGCCGGACATATGCTTGTAGACTCGCTGGCACTATCGTTAAGTCTTTTTGCTATTACTATCGCCAGAAGACCGGCTTCGGCAAGCAGAACCTATGGCTATCATCGCATAGAGATAATGGCTGCACTGGCAAATGGTGTCATCCTCATTGTGGTAGCCGCATATATTTTCTATGAGGCCTATCAGCGATTTTCCGATCCGCCTGATGTGCAGGCGCCGCTAATGTTAATTGTGGCCGCAGTGGGGCTGGTCGCTAATATTGCCGGAATATACCTGCTAAAAGGAGCGAGCCACGGCAATCTCAATATAAAGGCTGCTTTCTGGCACATCGTTGGTGATACCATCTCGTCGGTTGGTGTAATAATTGCCGGTATCATTATTCTTACCACGGGATGGGCCTATGCTGACCCCATCATCGCCGTTATCATCGGGGTGATCATACTTTTTGGAGCAGTGCGAATAGTCAGGGAGGCTGCCGACATTCTATTGGAAGCAACCCCCAAGCATATAGACATCGAAAAGGTTGTTCAGTCGATCAAACAGGTTGATGGCGTGGACGGCGTTGGGGATATCCACGTCTGGACCATAACATCGGGCATATACGCACTAAGCGCGCATCTTCTGATACAGGACAGGATGGTCAGCCACTCCGCCGAGATACTGGAAAAAGTCAACCACAAGCTGGAGCATGATTTCCGTATAACGCATACCACACTACAGCTTGAGTGTGAGGCCTGCAATGCCTGTGCCGATGGCGCTATTTGCACTTTGAGCCGCCCTCAGGATACCGGTCACCACCACTGATTGAAGCCCGGCCGTCATTTATCCCAATGCCTTTAGTACTTCATCAGAGTCTGTAATTGTGGCAAAGTAAGCAGCCAGATTTTTCATACTGACGTCCTGCAATTCTTTATGGGCGCATGCCACCAAGTCCTGCGGCACTACCATGTAGAAATCCAGCATATATCCGTCGCGAACCGTACTTTCAACGCATACGTTGGTGGCAACGCCGGTTACGATGAGCGTTTTTATTCCCATTTCCTTTAATTTTTCCTCAAGGCCGGTTTTGATAAAAGCGCTATACCTTGTTTTATAGATAATGATATCGTCCGGCGCGGGCTTAATTTCCGGTATAAGCTGGGCGCCCCAACTCCCTTGCGGGCACGAGCGCTCGTTTGCATTGATTCGGCTGAGCCTGTCCATTATTGGGCCGGTGAGGTCATCATCTGTGGTGGACATTTGAACCAGTATGACCTTTGTTTTTACCTCACGCGCCTTATCCAGCAGCTTAGTAATCCCCGGTATGATTGCGCGTGTGTCGGTAAGATCGGTGCCACGCTTTGCAGCTACAAATCCCTTGGGGTCGCAGAAGTCGTTTTGCATATCGATAACCACGATTGCGGTGTGCTCAGGCGCTATTTTTTGATCAAGCGTTGATAGTACTTCCATTGCTTACCTCATTTCCGACGATTACTACGTATGTATCGCGATGTGAACCGAAGTTATCCGCTGTAGAATACGAATTTATTTATCGGCCGAGCAGCTTACCAGCGGAAGTTCGTTCATGGTTACAAGTCCGGCTGCTGCCTCAACCACGCGATGTGCACAGTTTACCACCATTGATGCCGTACCGATATCCCCGTGAACTCCGCCTTTGACAACCACTTCCATATCGGGTGTACCCGTAATATACACCGCATCATATGACTCCGGCACTATCAGCGATGCCTCAAAGATCAGTTGCATGACTTCCTTGCCGTTTATATATCCAAGACCAACCTGCCTGACACCTGCCGCCTGTCCCGGCTCTACGGTTATATACGGGCTTTTGGCTGGCTGAGTAGCAATGACGGGATCGATGCTCTCGGTGACCTTGTCCATCTGCCAGCCTAAAGATGCTGCTATCATATACATCGATTCGGTAAGGCCGACATGTCTGAGTGTTTTAGCCTCAACCAGTTTGGCGAACTCTTCCAGTGTGCATCCGGCACCAATTTTCTTCTGGAACGGCAGCCTGCGTGTTATGGCGTTTTGCACCCTGACCGATTTGATATGCTCTACTTTTTCGCAAAGGGCTGTCATGGCTATGGGCCAGCTGTCCTGCAAAAAGCCGGGATTTATTCCCGTACCCAGAATCGATGCATTACCTGCCTTTGCCGCATCGTCGATCTGTTTGGCCCTGTCCGGATTGGCGATGTATGGATAGGAAAGTTCCTCTGCGGTGGACACCACGTTAAGCCCCAGTCCTGCCAGCATCACCAGTTGCGGGGTGGCCTTATCCATTGTTGATACGGTCTGATGAAATACCACGTCTACTTTATGTTTGGCAAGCACGTTTTTGATGTCATCGGTTATGGCAATTCCCAGTTTGCTGTCCAAACCCATTACTTCGCCCAGATCTTTGCCTTTTTTGGCAGGGTCGACATCAACCGCTCCCACCAGCTCTATATTGTTTCTTTTGTTTGCCATTTTGGCTACGGCGCATCCCACCGGCCCGCAACCGAATTGAACTGCTTTTATACTGTTTGTCATTTATATTCCCTTTCACATATATAGTAAATATTTAAAATTCGTTAATAAATGTGCCATCCTTTTTCATTGCATCTATGCTATCCGCTAAAGCGTTTATGGTCTTGTCCACATCCTGCTTAGTATGTACGCAACTAAAGATAAACGCTCGTCCGCCCAGTGTTGCAACACCGCGTTGCAGTAGATGCAGGCACAAACGCGCTTTCATAGGGGCCAGCTTCGGGTTTCTCAAATTGTCGTAATTTCTGGTGGGCACCATAGTGTCATCTTTAGGCTCATAGTCGATCGGGCCTATATAAAAGTGGGTTATCGATCTGCTATATAGCCGACCGCTTATGTCGTTTGCCTTCAGGTATTCATTGCCTTTTTTGCGAAAATAGGCAGCGTTTTCGGCTGCTATACGCTGAGGCTCAGCAGTTGTGTACAGCTTGCATGCGGCAATTCCCGCGGCTGAGGTGAGAGGGTTACCGTTCCACGTGCCGGAATGACCGATGCGTGCTTTGCCCTTTTTAGGGCTGAACCCCTCCATTATATCGGCGCGTCCCATCAGTACCCCTGCTCCCAGTCCTCCACCGGCGCATTTGCCAGTTGTGGTTAGATCAGGTTTTACGCCTACCAGCGATTGCCAGCATTGTTTGTCGCCGGATGCGTAGTCACGGAATCCGGTAACCACTTCGTCGAGCACCCATACAGTTCCATATTTTTGGCAAAGCGCCGGTATGGCACGGGTAAACTCTGGGTCCAGCGGCTGCATACCGCCCAAACTGGCGCCTCCACCCTCGGTGAAAAGTGCGGCGTACTGGCCCGTTTTGAGTTCTTTTTCAAGCAAATCCAGATCATGTGCTGGTATGTTGACGGTGTTAACCTCGTTATCTACTGATAATGTTCCGGATGCCCCCGGCCCTGTCAGGTGATCGTTCCAGCCGTGGAAATGGTGCGCAAATTTGAGCATCTTTTGTTTGCCGGTAAAGGCACGGCAAAGGCGCATCGCCATCATGTTGGCCTCATTGCCGCAGGGGAAGAATTCTACCCTTTGCGCTGACGGCACCATGCTTTTTATTAACTCTGCCCACTCAATTTCCAACTGATGGTTTTCGCCGAAGTGAACGCCTTTGGCTGCCTGCTCCTGAATGGCGGCAACAATGTCCGGGTGGCAGTGCCCCAGTATCAGCGAACCATGCCCCGTCACGAAATCAATGTACTCGTTTCCATCCACGTCCCATTTGCGCGAGCCTTTGGCGTGGGTTATATATGGCCTGTATGGATCGAGAATGCGCCCGGTATGTGTTGCTCCGTCTCCGGCAAAAGACGCAAGCGCCCTCTCGTGCAGCTGGCCTGATTTTGGGTGCGACTGTTTGTACTGCTCTATAATGTTGCTCATGGGACCTCGCTTCGATATTTAGTCGATAATGGATTAGTATAGAATAATCGTTCGTCGAGTATATCGCATTCCATATATTACTGTCAATATCGACTGAAAATGATCGCAGATACTAGTTCATTTGTAAAATAGCGCTATACATGTTAGTATATCGTGGCACGATAAATTAACTGATAGAGGTGGATTGTAATGGACATTCAAAACGATAAGGCATATCTGTTCTGGGTGCTGTTCCAGCAGGCGTATCACGCCATGGCGCGAGTAAGGGAAAAAGAACTTGCCAGCAAAGGTATTACGGCGCACCAGGCAACACTTCTGGCCGTAATTTTGCAGCTGGGGGATATAGCTACCCCGTCGGCTATATCAAAAAGGATGTTCAGAAAATCTCATACGGTTACGGAGCTGATAAACAGAGCGGTAAGAATGAATCTGCTTAAAAAAGAACCTGACGTGAAGAGGAAAAACGGGGTAAGAGTTTTATTGACTGATAAAGGGCGGCAGGTCTGTGAGCAGATGACAGAGATGGAAATACTGCGGCGCTTGATATCGGTGTTGCCGCCGGACCAGCTGGAATACTCGCAGACGTTTTTCAGGCTGTTGCGCGATAATGCCATGAACGAGCTGGTAGGAGTAAAGGGTAAGTGGATACCGCCCAAACTTACCGATCCGTCCTATGATGCGTAGTATCAGCTGACGTGTTGTGGTATAAATTAAAGAGCAATTAAAATATAAGTTTTGTGGAGGATTATTAAGTAATGACTAAAGAAATTATCACTTTACCGGATTGGCCCGACCATCCCTTTTCGCCTGCTGTAAGAGCTGGAGATTATATTTTTCTCTCCGGGTCGGTTGGCACCAAGGATGACAATGGCAAGCAGCTGACAACGGTTCCAGAGCAGACGGCACAGTGCTTTGAAAATATCAAAAAGACGCTTGCTGCCGCAGGCGCCTCGCTTGACGATCTGGTGAAGCTGACCGTTTTTTTGTGCGACGCCGCCGAGTTTGGCAATATGAACACGGTGTATCGCCAGTACATGAAGCAGCCCTACCCGGCGCGCTCTACTGTAATAGGCGGGCTGGCCATGCCCGGTATGTTGCTTGAGATAGAATGCGTGGCCTACAAACCAGCCAGGTAAATTACGAGGCAGGTGTAAAAACATGAAAAAGATAGGCATAGTGGGAGGGTATGGTCCGGAGGCTACGCTCTATTACTATCGCATTTTCATTGACCTGTGCTGCCAGATTAGTCAGTTGGATGGCGGTTATCCCGAGCTTGTGATCTACAGCGTTAATATGAGGGAGATTACTAGGCTTCGTGATGGTGGGCAGAACGATGCAGTGCAGATCAAACTACTACAGGCTATCGATTCTCTGCATAAGGCTGGAGCAGATTTTGCCATAATTGCCTGCAACGCTGTGCATCAGTACTACGATGAGATGAAGGCTAAATCTCCCATCCCGCTTCTGAGCATTGTGGATGAGGCCTGCCGGGCCGCTAAAGAAAAAGGTTTGCATAGAGTTGGACTTTTGGGTGCTAAACCCACCATGAGCCTGGATTTCTTTCCCCGCGTGTTTGCCAGAAATGGTATAGACATAGTCGTACCTGAGGAAGAGGAGCAGCTTTATATAAGCAATAAGGTTGTAGCTGAACTGGCCAAAGGCATATTCCTGGATGACACAAGGGAAGAGTATATGAAAATCGCGCGGCGGATGATGGCCGATGATGGCATTGAAGGTCTAGTTCTGGGGTGCACCGAGATACCTCTTCTGCTTGATGTAACATGTGGAAAGGCGCTGGGAATACCCCTTATCGATACGTCGTTTGTGCATATGCGTGCCGCTTTGGATTACTGCTTATCTAAATAGAACCTTATAGATATCCCTCCCGCACAACATTGTCTGTTGATCTTTCCGTCTTTTCACTTACATGATTTAAATCATGAAGCAATTTGCAGTTGGTCCGCTATTCTGTATAAAGAGCGATTAAAAGCTTAATCGTTTAAATGAGAATTGAGGAGATATTTGGATGAGTATGTTTTGTTATCAATGTGAACAAGTTGCCAAAGGAGAGGCATGTGTAACCACTGGAGTTTGCGGTAAGCATTCGGATGTAGCCGCCATGCAGGATCTGCTGATATATGCAGTGCAGGGTTTATCGATGCTGGCAGTAGAAGGTCGCAAGGTTGGTATTAATGATGACTATATCAACAGGTTTACCTGCAAGGCCGTATTTTCTACGCTGACAAACGTAGATTTTGATCCCAAACGTTTTGTTTTACTAATCAACGAAACCGTAAAACTGAGGGATGATTTTAAGCAGAGGGTTGAAGATGCCGGGGGAGTAACCGATTTTGGCGATGGTCCGGCAACCCTTACTGCGGAACATGCCCACGATGCCGTAGTGGCTCAGGGTCAATTGGTAGGGCTAAAATCCGATCCAGATGCAGACCCTGACCTTCAATCGCTTCAGCACATTTTAATCTATGGAGTTAAGGGCCTAGCCGCTTATGCCGATCACGCCGCTCTTTTGGGGCAGCAGGATGAAAAGGTATACGCTTTTATTCAGGAGGCACTGGTTGCGGCGCTTGATAAATCACTTGGCGTGGATGAGCTTGTAGGGCTGGTACTCAAGTGTGGTGAGATCAACTTGCGAGCCATGGAACTACTTGATGCAGGTAATACCGGTATATACGGACATCCAGTGCCCACCAGCGTCCCGCTTGGTGCAAAAAAGGGCAAGGCTATTTTAGTGTCAGGCCATGATCTGAAGGATCTGGAAGAGATATTAAAGGAAAGCGAAGGCAAGGGCATAAACGTCTATACACATGGAGAAATGCTGCCTACACACGGCTATCCTGAGCTCAAAAAGTATGCGCATTTTTATGGGCATTACGGAACAGCCTGGCAGAACCAGAAAAAAGAGTTTGCCGAGTTCCCCGGTGCAATCCTGATGACCACTAACTGCATTCAGAAGCCACAGGAAAGCTATCAGGACAACATTTTTACTACGGGGCTCGTGGGATGGCCCGGCGTACGACATATTGCCGAAAAAGACTTTGGTCCCGTTATTGAAAAAGCGCTTGTAATGCCCGGGTTTGCCGAAGATGTAGATGGTAAATCGGTTATGGTTGGCTTTGCACGCAACGCAGTAATGAGTGTTGCTGACAAGGTTATTGAAGCTGTAAAGGGTAAGGCGATAAGCCATTTCTTCCTGGTTGGCGGTTGCGATGGAGCAAAACCGGGACGCAATTATTACACCGAATTTGTGGAAAAGGCGCCCAAGGATTCAGTGATATTGACTCTGGCTTGCGGCAAGTTCCGTTTCTTCGATAAAGACCTGGGTGATATCGGTGGCATACCTCGTTTGCTGGACGTCGGTCAGTGCAACGATGCCTACTCTGCAATCCAGATAGCGGTTGCTTTGGCTGGAGCGTTTGAGTGCGGTGTTAACGACCTTCCTTTATCTATGATACTATCATGGTACGAACAGAAGGCGGTCGCTATTTTACTCACGCTGCTGCATCTGGGAATCAAGAACATAAGGTTGGGTCCGAGCCTGCCTGCATTCATCACGCCTAACGTGCTGGATGTACTGGTCAAGAACTTCAACATTATGCCTATAACAACTCCGGAAGAGGATCTGAAAGCCATTTTGGGCTAGATAGAAGATTTAAGGGCCTGCTTTTTTTGGCAGGCCCTTTTATTTTATTGGAGGTAGTAATGAAAACAATCAATGTTAGTTCAGCTCCCTTAAATCCCAATCCGCATAGCGTCGATGCTAGAAAACTGTATGATACCCAGCATGCGCAGGCGATGCATCTTGAACTCAAACCCGGACAGGCGCTACTCAAACACATTACACCTGTTGATGTATTCTTCTACGTGCTGGAAGGCAAAGGCATTGTTGAGGTCGGGGACGAAAAGCAGGAAGTAGGGCCGGATACACTTATTGAAAGTCCGAGCGGAATAGCGCATTGCTGGTACAACCAGAGCGATGGGGTTTTGCGGGTGCTGGTGGTAAAAACGCCCCGTCCAACTGAAGCTACAAAAATGGTATAAAAAACGTTTCAGGAGTATTTTAAGTTGAGCACTATCAAAGAGTCGCTGATAGAGCAGATGCAAGATTACTTCGGCGATGATACTAAAAGAATAAATCATGCGCTTGCCGTGACCGGTCATGCTGAAAAACTGCTGGAGTCGGAAGGCGGGGACTATCCTGTGGTAATCGCCGCCGCCGTATTGCATGACATCGGTATGCATGAAGCGGAAAAGAAGTACAGTAGCACCAGTGGCAAATATCAGGAAATCGAAGGCCCTCCTATTGCGCGGAAAATGCTGATAGAGCTTGGATTTGAGTCGAGTCAAATGGATGAAATATGCGAGATTATCGCTCATCACCATAGCCCGGGGAAAATTACTACCGCAAACTTCGAGATACTCTATGACGCCGACTGGCTGGTCAATGTAAGGGATGAGTTTGACATAAAATCAAAAGATAAGTTAAAAGCTATCATTGAAAGGGTGTTTTTAACCGCCAGTGGTAAGGCCTTAGCACGGAAGATATATTTGTAAAAGGTTTGCATGAAATTCGTGTTTCTGAATTTACCAGCGTGAGGCAGCGTTAAAAGCTATTACTGTACTACTATCTTTCCCTCAGGTTTCGATATAATTTCGCCGATAATGGCGGCCTCGGTGACGCCTGCACTGTGCATTTTTGTGAGCAAACGCTCTGAATCAGAATCGCTTACGGCTATGAGCAGACCGCCCGATGTCTGGGGATCAAACATGATATCTGACATATATTGGGGGACATTGTTATATATAGTTACCATGTGTGTCCTGAAATCACGATTGCGGTGCAGTCCGCCGGGCAATAGTTCTGCTTCGGCATAAGTCTTGGCCTCTGCGATGAAGGAGACGGAGTTGGAGTAGATCATCATCCCTGTATCTGTTCCATCTATCATTTCACATGCGTGTCCTAGCAGACCAAATCCTGTTATATCGGTGCAGGCGCTAATATCGAAGTCTGCTAAAAGCTCCGATGCGACCTTGTTAAGGGTAGTCATAGTATCAATCGCTTTTTTTACTGCTTCGTCTGATGTTTTTTCTCTTTTAAGAGCGGTGTTTATGATGCCGGTGCCCAGCGGTTTGGTGAGAATTAGCTTGTCACCCACCTTTGCTCCTCTGTTTCGCAGTACCTTGTCGGGGTGAATCGTTCCGGTGACAGAGAGGCCGTATTTTAGTTCATGGTCCTCTACGCTGTGCCCTCCAACCAGAGTTACTTCTGCCTCGTTTAGCTTATCAAGGCCACCTTTGAGTATTTGATTTAGTATGGCCATGTTCAGTGTTTTTACGGGAAAGCAAACGATATTCATAGCAGTTTGAGGCACGCCGCCCATGGCGTAAACATCGGAAAGGGCGTTGGCGGCGGCCACCTGCCCAAATGTATAGGGATCATCGACGATGGGCGTAAAAAAGTCCAGCGTCTGGATAATTGCCAGATCGTTGGTTAGTTTATAGACGCCGGCATCCTCCGCCCCGTTAAATCCCACAATCAGGTTTGGGTCGGTAATTTCCGGCAGACCGCTAAGTGCTTCCGCAAGGTCACCCGGACCTATCTTACAAGCTCAACCGGCGCTTTTTACGGTCTGTGTCAGGCGTATTTTTTTTGGGTCTTCCATGGCCCGCTCCCTGCATTTTTGGGATGATAGTTTTCGCTATTATAAAGCATAATGTGACTTCAGCCAACTGTGTGGTCTGTGTAGGTAGATAAGGCTAGGGAGGCGTATATTACAGGTAAAGACGTCGCCGAAAACATACAATTGTCCCCCAGTTTATTGCTAAAACAGGTTTTTACCTGCAAAAAACTTGCTAAAACACCCTGTTTTGAGGTATAAATATAAGAGCAGGAGGCGGCATGGAGAAGATAGAATTAAAAGTTAACACTCGAGAAGTGTTAGGTAAAAAAGTTAGAGCGTTACGCCGTGAGGGGATTATACCGGTGCACCTTTTTGGAAACGATGTCACGCCCACCCCATTACAATGTGATGCATTGGACTTAAAGCATGTACTGGCAAAGGCGGGGAAAACACATCTGGTTGATCTTAAAGTGGATAAAGCGAAAAAGGCGGCAAAGGCTGTTGTTCGTGAAATACAACGCGATCCGGTTAAGGGAAGCCTGCTGCATGTTGATTTCTATCAGGTCAGAATGACCGACAAGATAAAAGTTGATGTTCCCATTACTCTTGTTGGTGAGGCACCTGCTCTTAAGATTAAGGGTAATATGCTGATACGTGAGCTTGATAAGCTTACAATTGAGTGTCTTCCGGATGATATCCCGGACCATATAGAATTGGATGTAAGCATATTGGATGAGTCAGTTCATGCAATACATGTGAGCGAGATTGCGCCAATTGACGGGGTTACGTTTATCACTGATTTAGAGCATGATGTAGTTAGAATCGGAACAGTACGCACGACGGCTGAGGATGAGGCGGAGGATGCCGCTGAGGCTGAGGCTGCTGAGGCTGTTGAGGGCGCTGAAGGCGCTGCTGCTGAAGCTCCGGCTGATCAGGCTTAAGGACAGGTAACAATAGGATTTTTGCCGCAGGGTTGATGGATTATTAGTTTGTCACTCTGCGGCTTTTTCTTGTCCCTGTTGAGTCCATGCCGTTTCGATTGCAGGTCTTATAACCTGATAAGAAAATCCTCTATTATGCAAAAATCCGAACAGTTTTTTCTGAAATTTGTCGTAATCCAGGTTTTTCAGGCTGACGGCTTTTTTTTGTGCCACTTTATGGGCGCCAGCCTGGTCATCAACGTCGCTGGTTGATTTGTCCGCTATTTGCTCAGCCACACCTTTGCGGCGCAGTTCCAGTTTTATAAGACGTTTGCTGCGCGGGCTGAAGTACTGGCGATTGTCTGTCCAGAAATCCGCGAAAGAATCGTCATCAATCAACTTTTGCTCTTTGAGCTTGTCAATTACATTATCAATTAGATCTCTATCGTATTTCTGCTTTGCAAGTCTGGTTCTTGTCTCCGACTCGCTTCTGGGGCGGTAACTGAGGTAACGCACTGCCGTGTTTACTGCTTTATGGAATAGCTCAGAATTTTGAAGGATGCAAATTTCCTGATCGGTAAGCTGAAGACCAACGCGCAGGTTGTTTTCATGAACAACGCTTAAGCTTAATCCCAAGCCATAGCTGCCATCTAAGAATACGCTGACGCGATCCTTTCGGCCCTTTTGCTGTTTTATAGAGGTTATGGTTTGCATGGTAACCTAAAGCAGTATCGATGGTTATTTCTCTTTTTTACCGGTGTCGGCAACCGGTTTTGAGGGAACACCGGCTTTATCTCTTATCTTGCTCTCCAGTTCAAGCGCCATTTCGGGATTCTGCTTTAAAAACTCTTTGGCGTTTTCCCGCCCCTGACCCAGTCTTGTATCGTTGTATGACAGAAATGCCCCGCTTTTGTTGATTATATCCATCTCAACGCCCAGATCCAAAATATCGCCTTGCTTGCTGATTCCTTTGCCGTACATGATGTCATATTGCGCAGTTCTAAATGGAGTGGCTACCTTGTTCTTTACGATTTTGGCTTTTACACGGCTGCCCACCAATTCCGTACCGTGTTTGATAGGCTCACCGCGTCTGAGGTCTATTCTGACAGAGCTGTAGAACTTGAGCGCACGGCCGCCGGGTGTAACCTCGGGAGACCCGAAGATAATGCCTACCTTTTCCCTTAGCTGGTTGATGAATATAACTGCGGTATGCGATTTACTGATGGTTCCGGTCAGTTTCCTTAAAGCCTGCGACATAAGCCTTGCCTGCAGTCCCACAAATGCATCACCCATCTCGCCCTCGATTTCGGCTCTGGGCACCAGTGCAGCCACACTGTCCACAACTATGATATCTATGGCGCTGCTTCTAACCAGTGCCTCGGTTATCTCCAGTGCTTCTTCTCCGGTGTCGGGCTGTGATATAAGCAGTTCGTCCACGATAACACCGCAGGCTGTGGCGTATGCCGGGTCCAGCGCATGCTCTACATCCACATATGCAGCCTTGCCGCCCGTTTTCTGTGCTTCAGCTATGATGTGCTGTGCCAGCGTGGATTTACCCGATGCTTCTGCACCGAACATTTCAGTAACTCTGCCACGTGGTATGCCTCCTGCTCCAAGCGCAATATCCAGAGCAAGTGAGCCGGTGGGTATTACCTCTACCGCCATTTTTGCCGATACCTCGCCCATCTTCATAATGGAGCCGCGACCGAATTGTTTTTCGATCTGCATAATGGCCAGTTCTAGTGCTTTTTCTTTTTCTGTACTCATATTATCCTCCAGCTTGGATGCATCATATCACATGTATAAAATTAAAACAAGTGTTCTAATATTATAGCTATTTTATCATCCAATTCCTTTTTCAGCTGGCCCAAATTATCCGTGAATTGCTGCGAGTATATGTCATCTGCTGTCATTATCAGCGCGTTTTCTTTGGTGTCTGAATAGTAGTTTTTTCTGTACCCCGTTTCCTTAAAGCCATACTTTGCATACAGTGATTGAGCCGCTAGGTTGGATGCTCGCACCTCCAGCGTTACCATACTGGCCTTGGATCGAAGCGCCGTATTGATAACTGCCATCAATAGCGATTGTCCCAGTCCCAGTCCCTGCTGGCTTTTGCGTACAGCTATTGTTATCAGGTGCGCTTCATCGGCCATAAACCACATTCCGGCAAAGCCTGCAATGTGATCTTTGGTAGGTGCGGGCCCCACCAGAAACTCTTTTACTCGAGTAATAAGAGAGTTGTGCGGGGTTTGGTCGTGCTTGTCCCCATTAGTATTATCCTCCTGGTAAATAACAAAGTATCTGGCAATGTCATTACGTAGCTCATTTTTAAATGAAGTGCCGTTTTTAAGGGTGGGGAAGGCCTCCAGATCAATCTCTTTTACCTGGTTTATATCCGCCGCTTGCATGGGGCGTATGTAGTAATTCATGATTTCATCATTCTAGCATAACTTTTCATCTGTGCAACTATCTTTTTGATTACTTATTCGTTAATATAGATGCACTAGATTATGCTACTAGCTAAAAGGCAATTAAGGAGCTTCATTTAGTGCAGGATGAACAAAAAGTTGTTGAGCGGGCGCAAAAAGGAGACAGCAGCGCATTTGCTCAGATATATGAGGAGTACTTCGACAGGATTTATCGCTATATTGCGGTAAGGATATTTGATAGAACGGAGGCCGAGGATTTGACGGAACAGGTGTTTCTAAAAAGCCTTGAATCAATCAAATCCTTCAAATGGAAGGGTTCTCCGTTTTCGTCGTGGTTATTCAGGATTGCTCACAATCAGGTCGTTGACTGGCAGCGCAAGATGAGCAAAAGGCAGAATCTTCCTCTTGACGATGCCATACTCGGCGGCGGCGTTGATACGGCATCTGCGGCCGAGCTCAATTTGACGATGGATGAGCTCAGGGTTGCACTAAGTAAGCTGACAGAACTGCAAAGGCAGGTTATAATACTCCGCTTTGCCAGTGGCCTTTCCATTGCGGAATCGGCCAAAATTATGGGCAAGAGCGATGGCGCGGTAAAGGCAATGCAGCACAGTGCTGTGGTAGCGCTTCGTAAAGCTATGAGCGGGGGGGGGGTAAAAATGGAAAGAATAGAAGAAGCACTAAACGATTGTTTAGAAAGAATGGCTAGTGGCGAGTCTATAGAAAGCTGTCTTGTCAGCTATCCGGACCTTGCAGATGATCTGCAACCTCTGCTTGTCACAGCCCGAGGGGTTGTTGGTACAACGTCGTCTGTCCAGCCGCGAGCTGATTTCAAGGCGGCAGCGCGCTACAGGTTCTACTCGGCGCTGGCAAATAAAGACAAGCAAGTGACAAAAAGCAAGGACGTGCCGCGCAAATGGGGACTGCGGTGGGCCACTGTTGCGATTGCTGTACTGGTTATTTTTGTGATAGGTGGAGGTACAGGCATTGCCTCGGCTGGCAGTAATCCCGGTGATGCGCTGTATGGGGTCAAAACCTTTGTAGAGCGAGTGCAGATGGGACTGACCGTTGGCAATACCAGAAAAGCGAATCTGCAGCTTAAATTTGCCGAAAGACGCAGTGAAGAGATGCAGGTGCTGGTGACCCGTGGCAATCTTGAAGATGCCAACAACATAGGACTCAGGTTGGCCAATCATATAGAAAACGCCAAAAAGGCTGCTCCCGCATTGCTGGAGAACGGTGTTATGGTAGACCGCCTTGAGAAGCTGGCCAACAGACAGGTGGCATTGCTTGAAGCTATTTACGACAAGGCTCCGGTTGCGTCGCAACCGGCTATCGATACGCTTATCGGGTCCATAAACGACGCTTATGACACGGCCATTGAAGATATTTCAGACGTTCCGTCTTTACCCGATGTACAGGTGGTCTTAGATAGTACGCCGATAGTGAGTGGCAATACGCTTACGGGTTCTATTACTGTGACTAACAGCGGCGATGTGGATGCAAGAATCAACGGTGTTAAATATTCACTGGCCTTCCAAGGCGGACGTGACAACAATATATGGAAACGGCTCAGGTTGACCCCGGCAGACACAGATACCTTGGGTGGGCTTGCCAAGGGTGTTATTATTCCTGCTCAGGACAGCACATCGTTTGATTACAGCGTTACCTTTGTCCGTCCTGCCGGTGGCACCGACAGCCTGCGTGGCGTTATAAGTATCAAGCTGGCAGGCAGGGGTTTGTGGTACTATGATATTGCCCAGTTTGACACCCCGACCTTGCAATAGGCTGGCTAAATCTCACAAATAAATCATTAATTATCACATTTTTAAGTTTTGTTAAATCAGGTGCTAACCAAATGCCATAGTTCTCGTTATATATAGTTGAACGGATTTAATAAAGGAGGACGAGAAAATGAAAAAGCTGGCAATAATTATTGGGACCATTGCGGCGACATTGTGTCTGGTGCTGGGTCTTACCGGTACTGTGTTTGCTGACGATACTGACCCGGTTAACCGACCGGCTGCCGAAAAAGCTGACGGAGCAAAACGCTACAGGGGTTATGCCGGACAAATCGCATCGCTTGCTGATGGTGTGCTTACACTTGAAAAACGCGGTGGATGGACGGTTGATGTTAATCTGACAGACGAAACAAAGTATGGTCTGCCCGGAGTTGGTGAGATAACCGCCGATGAGTTTGCAACCTACGTAGCCGACGGGCTTGCAGCAGAAGAGACTATCAAAGCCGTGGTCAGGGCAGACAGGGCAGAAGATGGTACTATCACGGCTAAGGGCGTACGGGTAATGCCCAAGCTGGTCGTGGGTGCGGTTACTTCTGTAGAAGAACTGGAGCTCATTATCGAGACCAGGGACGGCGAAACGGCGATCGTTCTTAATGACGAAACCAAGTACCGCATACCCGGACAGGGGCAGGTAACCGCTGAGGAATTTACAGCTTACTACGATGAAGCCATAGTCAATGAACAGGCAGTCAAAGTGGCCGTACGTGCTACTGAGGACGAGGGTGTTCTTACCGCCAAGGCTGTGAAGGTTATTAAAGGTAAGCGCGGCCAAAAAAGGGCGCTTAAGATAATAGAAAGGCAACGCAATCGACGTGCAAACAGAGCCGTTGATGAAGTAGTACAGCCCGAAGCATAGTATCAAGTAAAGCAGTTTTAAAAGGCCTCTTTTTAAAGAGGCCTTTTTTTATTCCCCAATTTTGAACTTGGCGTATCGCTCCCATTCACTGTATATACAGCCACAGTAGGGTTGATGATAAAGCCCCATGTCCTTTGTAATACGGTGTCCCTCCCTGAATCCCGACCTGAAATCCTGGTAGTAGAAATCGATCCCAACATCTTTGGCGATGTCGCTGGCAATTTCTATTATCTGATCATGGTCCTGATATGGACTGATAAGCAGGGTAGTTGTAAATGCATCAAGGCCTTTTTCTTTGGCAGCCCTGGCCGTTTGTTCAAGACGCATTTTATAGCATATAGGACAACGCTTTGCTTCATGTCCAACAACTGCCCGCATATATTCGATCATCTCATATCCATCGGCCTCAATCAGAGGCAGATCAGTCAACTGGGCCAGTTGGCGCATTGCTTCAAGCCGTCGTTTATGCTCCATAAAGGGGTGCACATTGGGGTTGTACCAGTATGCGCTTACACTGTGTCCCTGCTCTTTTAGGCTATTTACGCAATAAGCGGCGCAGGGGGCGCAGCAGCTATGAAGAAGAATTGAAGACGTTGTACTATTACCTCTTACTCTGATTGTGATTGCCACAACCCTATTTGCGGGTTGTCACCCTTGTATTCGATGCCCATATGTTCGTAGGCGGTTTTGGTGGCCACTCTGCCTCTGGGTGTGCGAGCCAGCATTCCGAGTTGCAGCAGGTATGGCTCGTAAACATCCATCACCGTGTCCGAATCTTCGCTTATGGATGCGGCTATGGTTTCAAGTCCCACCGGTCCGCCGTCGTATTTTTCTATTATTGTTTTCAGTACTTTGTGGTCTATATTGTCCAGCCCTATTTTGTCTACCTCAAGCCTGGACAGTGCTTCGTTGGCCACATCCAGCGTTATGATGCCATCAGCCTTTACCTGTGCGTAGTCCCGCACTCGCTTAAGCAGCCGATTGGCCACTCTGGGTGTGCCGCGCGCGCGTTTGGCTATTTCTATCGCCCCGTCATCATGCATTTGCACGCCCAGTATCGCAGCAGATCGTTTCAGTATCAGTTCAATCGCATCAGTGGAGTAGAAGTCCAGCCTGTATATGGAGCCGAACCTGTCTCGCAATGGCGGTGCCAGCAGGGAATAGCGGGTGGTTGCTCCTATGAGTGTAAACGGCGGTATCTTGAGCCTGACGCTTCTGGCTCCCGGTCCTTTGCCGATAACTATGTCCAGCGCATAATCCTCCATTGCCGGGTATAACACCTCTTCGATGGCGCGGTTAAGACGGTGCACCTCGTCAATAAAGATAATGTCGCCTTTTTTAAGATTGGTCAGAATTGCAGCCATATCGCCGGTACGCTCCACCGCCGGCCCGGATGTAATGCGTATGTTAACGCCCATCTCCGCAGCGATGATGTTGGCCAGCGTGGTTTTGCCCAGCCCCGGCGGGCCGTACAGCAGTATGTGGTCCAGAACATCGCCCCGGCTTTTAGCAGCCTCAAGTGATATTTTGAGGTTCTCCACAACTTTTTCCTGCCCTATGTACTCCCCTAATTGTTTGGGGCGCAGGCTCTTGTCTGTGGTGACATCTTGCTCGTTTGCTTTAGCTGATATTATCCTGTCCATTGCTGTGCATTATAGCAGATTATTAAAGGCTTGTGGACGATTTCTATTACATCGCGATCGCAACTTGACAAATAAAACGGTAGTGCTATTCTAAGTTCACCACTGGCGTTATCATGAGGCGCCGCCGTGGTTTCAATTCTTGAGTAGGAGGTAACCTATTTTGAGCCAGGATGAACATATTGAGGAAACGCAGGAGCAGCCAGTTGATCCCTCGCCGCAAGTAGATCAGGATGCTCAGGAAGTGGTTGGTGCTACCCGGGAAGCGGCCCCTGATATTGATCAGAAGCAAGCAAAAAAAGATGCTGCCGAGGGCAAAAAAGCCGAAGATAACAAACGCAAGGAGCTCATTGGAGCCTACGAGACGGCTGTCAAACTGTTTGTTAAGACAAGACTGGGCAGAAGGGCTCTTAGAGACAAATACTGGACCGATAAAGACTGGCATAAACGCGAGTATCTGGCCCCAAAGAATATTGTGGGCAGACAGAAGAAGTTGTTTAAAAAGCAGATAGGATATATGTGGAAGCACTCCCCTTATATGCGCATAAAGATGGAGGGCGAGGGGATAATAAAGGCCAAGGAGATAAAAAAACTTGAAGACCTTGAGCGGTTGCCTTTTATATCAAATGCAGACCTGTCTGGAAGCCAGAGCGAGGCTCCACCTTATGGAGACGTTTGCTGCGTAGCATCTGATGAGGTAACAGGTGTCGCCACAAGTGATAAGGCTTCGGCCGCACCCCGCTATTTCATTACCTCCAAGCGTGATGTGGCAAACACCTACCGTTTGGCAAGACCTCTTATAACCGCTGGCGTCAGAGCAGATGACGTGGTGGTAGTTCTGGGCAATAGTGAGTCATTCTGGGCGTTCAAGCCCTTGTGCGAGGTGCTCAAAGTCGATTTTGGTTGTCTGGTAATTATGGTGGACGGGACGGATGCAAAAAAACATATGGAAGTGATAACCCACTTTAAGGCAACGGTTCTGGTGGGTACGTCCTCGCAAGTCCAAGCTCTGGGAGACACGGCAGATTTGCTGGGGATGGATGCAGCTCATAGCACTGTACGCCTGCTTATTACCGGGGGGGAAATTGGCATAGGTAGTTCTGAGGAAATCGGCAAGGTCATGCAGGAGGTCTGGGGAGCCAAAGCATTTGAGATTTATGGCTGTGCCGACGTGGGCATTTTGGCCTGGTCATGTGATGCGCAGCATGGCCTGCACCTAATGGAGGACGACTATATCTTCGAGGTTATCGATCCCAAGACGAAACAGGAAGTTTCTGTTGGGGCAGAGGGCGAACTGGTTGTAACGCCGCTTCTCAACCAGACAGTGCCCGTTACCCGCTACCGCACGCAGGATATAGTAACCATGTTAGCTGATCCATGCGGGTGCCGCAGAAGCGTGCGCAGGATAGTTATCAAGCGCCGTCTTGCTGAAGAACCTGTGGAGCTACCGCCAGTGATTCCGGAAAAGGAGCATATTGATCCGGAGCCAACCCTTGTTGGCGTGGGAGCAGGATCATCACTTGAAAATCTGGATTGGGAACCCCCTAGCGAAAAAGGTGATAAGAAAAGCCCTGCTAATGAATCAAGCGATAAAATCGAATAGTTATGTGATCACTTCAGGTCAGTGTGGGTTTTCGTCCGGCGGTGTCCTCGATTTTACTTTTTTTTGACGTTGATCTACGTGTGTACAACGTTTTGGATCTCGTTCATCGCAGTAGAATCTTAAAAAATCCTTCCCCCATGAATGGGGGACCGAGGGGGTTGATCAGTAATTGATTGATTCTTAGTCTTTTACATACCCCGTGATCAACACGTCGCCATCGAACGGTGTAACGCTGATATCGTGCAGTTTTAGCGCCTTTTCCATCGCCAGTACGCCATCGCCCAGTACAGGCGCAGGTGATTTGTCTCCACCTACGATTTTAGGTGCAATAAAGGCGGCTACCTTGTCAACCAGTCCCCTATCAAAAAGCGAACCCAGTATTATACCACCGCCCTCTGCAATGACGCTGGTTATATCTCTTTCACCCAGCGCACTCATAAGCCCGTCAAGGTCTACCAATCCGTCGGTTTGGGTCAGTTTGAGTACCTCGGCGCCGAGCTGCTCGTATTGCTTCTCCCTGGCAGCTTCAATTAAGTCTGTGGTTGCTATCAGTACTTTGCCTGGCTCCTTGAACAATTGAGCGTTTATCGGGGTTTTGCCTTTTGTATCTACGATGATTTTTGTCTTTAGCGCTCTTATATCGTCGTCGCCTATTCTTACGGAAAGCCTGGGATTATCGGTAAGGACGGTGCCCACACCAACCATTACCGCGTCGGCCTCATAGCGCATTTGCTGAACGTGGTCTCTCGACGCTTCGTTTGATATCCACTTGGAGTCTCCTGTTTCGGTGGCAATCTTGCCGTCCAGACTCATGGCGTACTTGGCAGTAATAAAGGGTCTTTTGGTGGTTATGAACTTAATGTAGGCCTCAATAAGGTGTATCGCTTCGTGCTCGCTGCCAGCCATGTATGTTTTTATACCGGCTGCCTCAAGTGCTGCTACCCCTTTGCCCGCAACCAGCAGATTGGGGTCCGGCGTTGCTATGTGTACTTCGGCAATTCCTGCTGCGATGATGTCTGTGGTACAGGGTGGTGTTTTACCGTGGTGGCAGCATGGCTCAAGCGTAACGTACATGATTGCGCCATTGGCGTTTGTACCTGCGGCTTTTAGCGCTACTTTTTCGGCGTGATCCTGCCCCGGCGGTTGTGTGTAGCCTTCGCCGACTATCTGATTATCTTTAACGATAATGGCACCCACTGCCGGGTTGGGGCTTACCGTTCCCAGTGCCTGTTTGGCTTGTTTTAAGGCCTGTGCCATATAGTCCATGTAGGGTTCCTTTAAGTGTGTAACTTTCGCTTATTATAGCAGGAAATACAAAAAGGGTGTTTGGTTAAGTTATTCAATGGTGTTTGAGACTTGGTCCGTCTTGCATTTGCACCGTCATTTCGCTATGATTCTACAGTACCAAAGGAGGTGCGAAATTGCGCATTGAAGTTACTAAAGCAGATATTCTTACAATCGAGACTGACGCAATCGTAGTTTATATATATGAAAAGTCCGATGATCTGGATGGCATTGTTGCCGGGGCTGACAAGGCGCTGGATGAGGCCATCTCTGGTCTTATTAAGAATGGTGAAATAAATGGCAAGCATGGCGAGATTACCATGGTTTATACACTGGGCAAGTTGCCCTCGCCCCGGCTGGCAATAGTTGGACTGGGTAAAAGGGAAGAGCTTGCTACAGATAAAGTGCGCAATGCGATAGCTGATGCCTGTCGCACACTCAAAAAGAGTGGCGCAAAAAAGCTGGCCACAGCCGTAATTAGCGACTCTGATTTGAAGGCCCAGGATGTAGCACAAGCCTTATCCGAGGGCGCTACTCTGGGGCTTTACGAGTTTGGCAAATACATCACCAAAAAACCCGATTACCCCGGCGTCGACAGTGTATCAATCGTTGTTGCCGATGATAAAGACCTCAAGCAGATAACCAGCGGTAGCCAGCGTGGCGTTATAATTGCCGACGGGGTATGCATGGCGCGGGATATGGCCAACGAGCCGGGCAATTACATGACGCCGACCGATATGGCTGAGGTAGCACTTAATCTGGCCTCAGATAATATTACGGTTACTGTTTTCGATAAAGACTGGATGCAAGAGAAGGGCATGGGTGGCCTATTAGGGGTTGCCAGCGGCAGCGTCCAGCCACCCAAGTTCATTGTTATGGAGTACAAGGGTGGTGGCGACAAGACTGTAGGTCTGGTAGGCAAAGGTCTTACTTTCGATTCCGGTGGTATATCCATAAAACCGTCGGACAAGATGCAAGAAATGAAGGGCGATATGGCCGGTGGTGCGTCGGTTATCGCTGCCATGGGCGCTATTGCCAAGCTGAAACCCAAGATCAATGTTACCGGCATTGTGCCTGCCACCGAGAACCTGCCCAGCGGTACGGCGCAGAAACCGGGCGACGTACTCAAAACCATGGGCGGTAAAACTGTGGAGGTAATTAATACTGATGCTGAGGGGCGCCTTATTCTGGCGGATGCGCTTTGCTATGCCAATGAGCTCAAACTATCTCCTGTGGTGGACATTGCCACGCTAACGGGCGCTTGTATGGTGGCTCTGGGTGATGTGTGCAGCGGCCTTTTTACCAATAACCAGGAGTTTGCCGATAAGGTGATTGCGTCCAGCAAGGCCACGGGCGAGAAAATGTGGCAATTGCCCATGTACGACGAGTACAGGGAGCAGATAAAGAGCACTGTTGCAGACATCAAAAATACTGGTGGCAGATGGGGTGGTGCTACTACTGCAGCGCAATTCCTTGAGGAGTTCGTAGGTGGAACCCCCTGGGTACATCTTGATATCGCAGGGACAATGCTTTCTGATAAGGACAAAGGCTATCTGGCAAAGGGCGCTGCCGGTATTCCGGTAAGAACGCTTGTAAATCTGGTTCTATCTCTGGCCTGATACTTGTGAGGTGAGATTATGAAAATTAAGTGGCTGGGACATTCTTGTTTTTTGATTACCTCAGCTAGCGGTGTCAAGATAATTGCTGACCCGTATAAATGTGGGGGAATGGGGCTTAAGTATGACAAGTTGGGCGACTCGGCTCACGTTGTTACTGCAAGCCATGGTCATGGTGATCACGGTGCAGTTGATGAGGTTGATGGCGATCCGGTCATCCTGAACAGCGTCGGTAAAACGCAGACCAGTGGTATCGATATCACTGGCATTGACTCATATCACGATGATACGCAGGGCACACAGCGGGGCAACAACATCATATTCTGCTTCGATGTAGACGGTATCCGCGTATGCCATCTGGGTGATCTGGGACATACTCTCTCGGACAGTCAGCTTGCTGATATGGGCAAGGTCGATGTTTTGTTGCTGCCTGTTGGTGGTAAGTTCACTATTGACCCAGTTGTAGCAACAAATGTTTCTGATCAGGTCATGCCAAAAGTGGTAATACCCATGCATGTTAAAAACGCCAAATGCGAGTTTGTGCCGTATGGGATAGATGATTACACCAAAGGTAAAACGAAAGTGAAGCAAATGGATGATAGTGAGATTGAGCTTATGGCTGACGATTTGATTGCAAACACTGAAATTGTTATACTGAACCATGCTAGGTAGGTTATAAGTAGTTAATATGAAGATTAAATGGATAGGACATGCCTGTTTCATGCTGGTGACTGATAATGGCACCAGTATAGTTATGGACCCGTTTGAGCCGCATTTTTACGGGCGTGATTACGGTACTATCGAAGAAACGGCTGATATCGCTACTGCCAGCCACAGCCATCGCGATCACGGCTTTGTATCTATTCTGAAAGGTTCTCCGTCCGTGTTTGCCAAGGCAGGCCATTTCAGAAGCGACGATATTGATATTTGGGGTATCAGATCCTTCCATGACAAGGCGCAGGGTTGGGAGCGTGGCGATAACATTATTTTCTGCTACGACGTCGATGGCATGCGTGTGTGTCACCTGGGCGATCTGGGACATATATTGTCGTCAGGACAACTTAAAGCAATCGGTAATGTTGATATACTGATTTTACCTGTTGGTGGCCGTTCCACTCTCGATCCGGAGGAAGGCAAGGCTGTTATTGAGCAGCTAAAGCCCTCAATTGCTATCCCCATGCACTTCAACACAGGTCGTCTTACTTTGCCTTGCCAGACTGCTCATGTGCTTACCGCCTGGCCTGATATTCAACAGACCGGTTCTGCCGAAATCGAAGTTACAAAAGAAGAACTGCCTCGGGCAACCGCCGTCTTCCTGCTCGACGAAGCGATCTAACCCACAAATTCCCCCACCTCACTTGACAAAAGCAAATACTATGCTATTATGTTTACAAAGAGCTTTGCAGTACAAAGTACATTGCTATAATTGGGAATTTCTTATGATTTCAGCGGTAAATATAAAAGAGATAAAGCGCAAAGTATACTCAGCGCATTTTGAGGATGGGTTATGGGATATACTGCTGGGCGTATTTATTATGGTGATTTCGGCTAGTGGTGGCCCCATTTTGTGGCCAGGAGTACTGCCTTTATTCTGTTATACGGTGGGTTATTTGGGGATATCAAGAATAAGGCAGGTAACAACATATCCCAGAACAGGTTATGTGAAAAATCCGGAGAAACGCAGGGTTCCGGTTATACTGGTTATGCTGATTATTGATATCATTGTTATTATACTTATAGGATTGCTGCAAGACTTAGGCAGTGGTGTACGGGATTGGTTTTTTAATTTCCAAAGGGTTCAAAGTGCTATTCGATTTGCAGTACTTCTTACATTTGTGGCCTATCGTTTTATGGTCAAACACTGGTACTTGTATGCTGTTTTGATTATTCTTTGGATGGTTCTCTGGTTGTTTATGCAAGATTGGATTCGGCCATTACTTGGGCGACATGCTGCCTATAGATGGCAAGAATACTATCAGTTTTATGTTATGGGTGGCATTATTCTGCTTGCAGGGATAATGATATTCGTGCGCTTCCTTCGCAATAATCCCAAGATGGAACTGGAGGAATTAGATGGATAAGCGTAATACGGATGATAACAGAGAGCCTTTTGCTCAAATAGATAAGCTTGTCCATGAACCTGCACGCTTGATGATAATGTCGTACTTGTATGTCACTGATAGCGTAGACGCCGTCTTCCTAATAAAGCAAACGGGGCTGACATGGGGCAACCTGTCTGCACACCTGCGCAGGCTGGAGTCAGCAGGTTATGTTGAAATAACCAAGGAATTTATTGGCAAAAAGCCTCATACTATGATATCGCTTGCCGAAGGTGGCAAGAGCGCTTTTGAGGCATACCGGGCAAACATGACGCAGGTGCTTAAGGCTACGCCAGCTGTGCAGCCGAAAAAGGCTAAAAAGCCAAAGGGACAGGCCATACCGAAACTCAAGGGCTATAAAGGTTTGGGCAAACCCTCACTATCCTTTGATTTGGCATAAAGAAAACCCGCGATAGTGCATCAACAATCGTTTGTTAACATATCGCGGGTTTATTGTTTACTATAGACCTTTGAACTCAGGTGAGCGTTTTTCAAGGAAAGCGTTTATGCCTTCATGATGGTCTTGCGTTGAGAAAGCAGTGCCAAAGCACTGTGTCTCGTATGCGGAACCAACGTCCAAACTGGTCTCCATTCCCTTGTTCACCGCCGATTTGGCGATATCCAGAATAACGGGTGATCTTAGTGCCAGCTTGTCTGCCACTTCCATCACAGCCGCTTCCAGCTCGGCCTGCGGTACTACCTTGCTTACCAGACCTACTCTGTAGGCCTCATCAGCTTTGATCAGGTCGCCGGTAAGGATCAGCTCCATGGCAACAGCCTTGCCAACCAGCCTCGGCAGCCTCTGTGTTCCGGCGTATCCGGGGATGATGCCGATGTTGATTTCCGGCTGTCCCAGTCTGGCATTGTCAGATGCAATTCTGATGTCACATGATAGCGCCAGCTCGCAGCCGCCGCCCAGTGCAAAACCGTTTATCATGGCGATAACAGGCTTTTTGCAGTTCTCTACACGCTTAAATACGCGCTTGCCCAGCTCGGCCGATTCGATGGCCTCCAGCGGGGTGGCGTCTTTCATATCGCGAATATCTGCACCGGCACAGAAGGCTTTTTCGCCTACGCCGGTTATTACTACTACGCGAACCTCGGCGTCGTTCTCAAGCTCTATCATGCCCTGCTCAATCTCAAGCCTGGTCTCTTTATTAAGTGCATTGCGCACATCGGGGCGATTGATAGTCAGTTTGCCTATCTTGCCCTTTTTTTCGACAATAATATTCTGATAACTCACAGGTTATCTCCTTTCAGGTACCTTCATTAAGTGATTGGTTGATGCTTACTTAGAGTAGTTGTGGAAGCCTTTTCCTGTTTTTCTGCCAAGGTCTCCTGCTCTTACCATTTTCTTGAGTAGATAGGCAGGACGGTACTTGGGATCACCGAACTCCTTGTACTTCTCTTCACATACTGCCAGAACTATGTCCAACCCAACCATGTCGGCCAGAGCCAGCGGGCCTATGGGATGGTTGCAGCCAAGCATCATTGCCTTGTCGATGTCCTCGGCACTGGCAACACCTTCCTGATAGGCGAAGATAGCTTCGGAAAGCATGGGGTTAAGTATGCGGTTTACCACAAATCCGGGAGCCTCTTTGACCTCAATGGGGTCTTTGCCCATCTTAACTGCCATCTCTTTGGTTATCTTTACGGTTTCGTCCGAGGTTGCATGGCCGCGGATAACCTCAACCAGCTTCATTACGCGTACCGGGTTAAAAAAGTGCATACCTACTATTTTGTCTGCTCTGCCGGTTGCACTTGCTACCTCGGTGATGCTAAGAGATGAGGTGTTGGTTGCCAGAATGGCGTCTTTGTCGCATTTGGCGTCAAGCTCTTTAAAGATGGCCTGCTTGATATCCATTCTCTCAATGGCGGCCTCAATTACCAGGCCTGAGTTTTTGGCAACTTCGTCCAGACCAACGGTTCCTGTGATGTTAGCTAAAGCGCTGTCCATCTGCGCTTGTGTGATAGCTGCTTTTTCAACACCCTTGGCATAGGATGTCTTTAAGGTATCTAGCCCTTTTTGTACATATTTGTCCTCAATGTCACTCATGACAACTTTTAAGCCGGCCAGGGCGGAGACATATGCAATTCCCGATCCCATTGTACCGGCACCAATGATTCCTACTGTATTGATAGCCATTTATTTTTCTTCCTTTCGCTTCGATATTCCTTAAAAATATAGCATGCAAGGCCTTGTAAAGTCAATGTGAGACGAGAGTAGCACGATGTGGTAACATGCCTGCCTTCCAAGCTGTATTGACCAACATCTTATGAAGCGCTAAGCTGTTATGACTTGAAGTAATTTTCTGGAGATGGACTGATGAGCGACAAACTCGTTATAGCTCTGGATATCGGTGGCACGCAGTCGCGGGTTGCGCTTGTTAATAGCGATGCAAAAATACTCAAACGTATTTCTGTGCCTACCGAGGCGGGCGATGGTTACAAAGTAATCATTAAGGCGATACGGGAACTTATAACAAAGGACGAACTTGCTCGCGTTTCTGGTATTGGTGTGGCCATTGCCGGACTACTCAAGAGCAATAGTGGAACACTGGTTTATTCTCCCAACATGCCGGGATGGCTCAATTTCCCCATAAAACAGATATTTAGTGATGAATTCGGAGTTCCTGTATACGTAGGCAATGATGCCAGTCTGGCCGCTATAGGTGAATATAAATACGGTGCAGCAAGGGGTATCAACAATTTTATTTACATCACTGTTAGCACAGGTATTGGCGGGGGATTGATTCTGGATGGAAAGCTGTACGTTGGTGCAGATGGATATGCCGGGGAAGTGGGACACATGACCATTGACCTCGACGGCCCGCTGTGCGCTTGCGGTATGCGTGGTTGTTTTGAGGCCATGGCGTCGGGTACAGCCATTGCACGTGAGGCCAGAGACCTGATAACCGCAGGCAATCGCTCGTCCCTCAGTGATATGGTAGCAAATGATCTGTCAAAAATAACGGCGGCAACTGTTGAGCAGGCGGCAAGAAATGGTGATCATTTGGCCAGCGACGTTATGCATCAGGCCGCTGTTAATCTGGGTATAGGACTATCCAATCTGATAATCATATTTAACCCCGATGCTATAGTTGTGGGTGGCGGAGTTACGCAGTCTAACGAGCTCATATTTGACCCCGCACGCCAGGTTGTAGCCGATAGGGCTGTCAAGTACTTGCAAAGGGAAGTGCCCATTATCAAGGCAGTTTTAGAGGATAACGTCGGGCTTATTGGTGCTGCGGCTATTGCGCTTAATAACGCCTAGTCGTCAATGTCGTCAAATGTCAGCGGATCTTCGGCAAAGCCCAGTTCTTCTATTGCCAGTTCGGCCGCCTGACAGATCATTTCGTGAGGGTTGTTCAAGAATTTAAGCAGTTCGTTTTTGGCATCAACACTGCCTATTTGCCCCAAACTTGTTATTGCCGAAATCTGTACATGAATGTCGGCGTCCCTGGTTAGCTTGCGCAGTTGCGGTACCGCTTCGGGAGCGCAAAGTTCTCCACAGGCAATCGCTGCTGCACTGCGTGTTTCCGGATCGGGACTGCGCAGTTCTTTTAAAAGGAACGGAAGCCACACAGGGTCACAGTTTCTGCCCATAGCGAGCAGAGCGCTGCGCTTGAAGTCAGGATCAGGATTATCATAAGCGCGGCGGATTGTCTGCTTAACCATCTCTTGGCTAAATGGTGCTACTGCCTCAATGGCACGTCTGCGTACTTCAGACTCTTCTGCCTTGTTCCTGATGATCTTCTTTAGCTCATCCTGAATTTGTGATGAGTGAGACGGGCTTAGTTTGCCAAGCTCGGCAAGTATTACAAACTGGCCCAGTGCTGCTGCGGCTGCTGCACGTGTCGGAATATCGTATTTCACATCCAATAGAGCGATGAAGTGCCGGATAAACGAGACGTCTTCGCAGTTCGCAAGTCCTTCAATAGCCTTGAGTCTGATCTTGGTGTCATCATCGTCAAGAATTACGCGCAGAGCCTCGTCAAATTCAAGCTGGTAGTTGTTTGCACCGATTTCGACCAGTTGCCCTACTATCTGGCGCTTGCGGTCTAACTCAATACTGCTCCATGCTTTTTTAAAAAGTGTGATCTCTTCGGAAGACAGAGCCGAAAGGTTTGAAAGTTTTGATAAGTTCAATTGTAGGTTGCTGTTTTTCAGCTCGTTTAGATAAGTTTCTATAGGTAGCAAATGCGGTTCTCCACTAAAGGTTTTTTTACTTCTGTGTCGTTACAGATAATTTTGGGCAGTAGATGGAGGGTGTTTGCAGTGATCCTCCCACCCATTCGGCCTTATTGCCTATAGCCAGGCCGTTTTTGGCAATGTCGTAGATGTTGCCGGAGAGCATGGTGTCTTTTACTCTACCCACTATTCTACCGTTTTCAACCTTGTATCCCAATAGAACGTTGCCTGAAAATTCGCCTCCCAGCGTGTTTCCCTGTCCGGCACCCATGAGTATCTCAATGATCAAGCCTTGTTTCATATCGGCGACCGCGTCATCAATAGACGTTTTACCTTCTGCAATAACCAGCGTACTCGACGATGGCGACGGCAATCCTCCTCCCCGATTGGCACTTCCTGTGCTCTGGGTCTTTGCCAGTCCCGCCGTTTGCAGGTCATATAGGAAGCTAGAAACTACCCCTTTTTCAATGAGCGCCGTTTTTCTGCTGGGTATGCCCTCGTCATCGCAAATGCGGCACCCGGGTTTGTAATCGATGGTGGCATCATCGTAAACAGACAGTTCCTCTGTGTATATCTGCTCGCCCAGTTTACCTACCAGCGGTGATGATCCCTGCACAATGTTTTTACCGTTAAAGGCAATTACAAGTGGGGAGATAAGCGCAATAGCTACGCCTCGTGGTGTAAATACCACTGGCAATTGCCCCTCAATGGAAGGCACCGTTTGTTTGGCACGCTCCAGTTGCTCAAGTGTAGTTTTAATTATATTGTCTACGCCCAGTATGGGATGGCACGAGCTTTCATGGTCTCCCACAAACAGCATGTCTGTCCCTCTGGTAAGCAGCCCCTCTACACCCAGGCTGAAAGACGTTTTGTTGTAGCTGGCATGACCTCCATTGGAGTTGAGCAGCTCAACGGCGATTTTGTTTCTGGTTACACCTGCTTCGCAGATAACCTCTGGGTTGTGATCGCGTACGGCGGTTATCATGTTGTTGCCAAGATCCACCATCTGGTCTATCGATACCTGGTTTACAGCATCGTCGTAGACCTCAACCTTGGGATAATCTTGTGCAGATGGCAACTCGAACTCTGCCTTGGCGCCAAATTTTGATACTTCAAGCGCCATGCTCAGAATGTCATCGATGTCATCGATTTTATTGGTGGTTGAATAACCGATGCGGCCGTCTTTGACTATGCGCAGCCCCAGGTACCTGCCCTCATGCGTTTCTACTGCCTTAAGCCTGTTAGCCTCAAATGATGCATCGGTATTCTGAGAAGTAACCCAGAACACTTCGGCCTGCTGACAGACCTTTTTGGCTTTATCTATTAATTTATCTAAAATTTCCATAGTTTTTAATTCTTCGCTTCTGACTTATCTATTCTTAAGCGCCGCCAACCAGACAATCATTTATTCTTATGTGCGGGCTGCCGTTGGAAACGGGCAGCGGGCTTTGCCCACCCTTGCCGCATCCTCCGCCCTGGTTCATATCCAGATCGTTACCTATGGCATCGATGTTCTGAAGTGTAGAAAATACGTTGCCGCTAAGTACAACCGGTCGCAGCAGCTCGGCGATCTTGCCATCGCGTATCATATATGTTTCACCTGCGGAGAATGTAAACATCTCCATGCTGGTCATGCCGCCGTACCAGTTCTTGGCGTAAACGCCTTCCTTGATACCGCTTATCATTTCTTCAAAAGTCGTGCTTCCCGGTTCGATGTAGGTATTGCTCATGCGCACGATGGGCTGGTGAGAGTAGCTTATTGCCCGCGCATTGCCGGTGGGCTGCTCGCCCATCTTGGCCGCCGTCTCGCGTGAGTGTAGCCTGCCGGTAAGTACGCCCTCTTTTATCAGGTATGTCTTGGTTGAGGGGATACCCTCGTCGTCATATTTATAGCTGCCCCTATATCCGGGTACAGCGCCGCCATCAACAATGTTAAGTATCGGTTTGCCGAACTTCCTGCCAAGAACCATGATTTCTCGCATTTGGTCGTTTTCGTAAACGAAATCAGATTCAGACAAATGCCCGAATGCTTCGTGCGTAAATACTCCGGCCAGAATGGGGTCCAGCACAACTGTATACTGTCCGCCCTTCACTTTGGGGGCAGAAAGCATTTGAACCGCCTTCTCGGCGCATTCTTTTACCTGGGCATGCAGCCCCTCGATGACGCTGTAATCGCCTATAGAGCCGATGCTGATGCCATACTGTTGTACGTCGCTGCCCTCGCGGGCAACCGCGTTTATTCTGGAGGTAACATCAACCCTGCTTTGCTCTATATAGCTGCCCTCGGAGTTGGCGAATATCACCTTCTTTTGGCTGTCGGAGTAGCTGATAGTTGATGTTTGAATCTTGGGTGTGGACCAGATGGCCTCAACATACTCATCCAGAAGTTTTTTCTTATCTTCAAGTGGAATGTTAAGGGGGTTTTTGTCTATATGCGCCTCTACGATATCCTGGATGGGATCCATGTGGGCGATGTTGCTTTTTTCGTTTCCTACCAGCCGGGCCTGCTTAATGGCCAGATCAACCTTGTCCTTGAGGTTGTGAGCATCGTTGAAGCTGATAAAACCCCAGCCGCCATTGACCAGCGCCCGTACGTTTCCGCCGCTACCCGTGGACCTGCCGATGTCTTCCAGATCTCGTCCGCGGTATTGAATGCGGCTTGACGAGCTCTCATCCATGCGGATTTCAATGTAATCAGCGTTTTGGTTTTTTAAGGCTTCGGTTATCTGATTGCGCAAGGCACCTCTCCGGTTGGAAGTTATTGGTGCCCCCAAGGGGACTCGAACCCCTGTCTACGGCTTGAAGGGCCGTCGTCCTAGGCCACTAGACGATGGGGGCAATGTGAAACCTCAAGCTATTAAATGATAACATAGAGCACGATGCGTTGACTAGGGATAAACGGCTAAAGAATTTAAGCCTGTTGTCTCAGGTACGCCTAGCACAAGGTTCATGTTTTGCACAGCCTGTCCGGCAGCTCCCTTAACCAGGTTATCGATGCAACTTATAACTATCAATCGATTAGTTCTGGCATCAACCGTTGGGTATATCAGGCAGTTGTTGCTGCCCCATGTTTGCTTGGTCTGCGGCGGCACATCAACAACTTTTGTAAATGGTGCTTCCTTGTAGAAGTCCTTATACAGCTTCACGATTTGATCCTTGGACACATCTTTAGACAGTTTCCCGTAGCATGTACTTAAAATGCCTCTTGTCATCGGTACCAGATGAGGTATAAAAACAACTGCAGGTTCTTTACCGTTTGCGCTTAAGGCCTGTGCCATTTCGGGCATATGTTTGTGTCCGTCTAGTGAGTATGCGCTAACACTCTCGTTTATCTCTGAATAGTGCAGGGTCAGGCTCAGCGTGCGTCCCGCGCCGGATAAGCCTGATTTGCTATCAATAATGATGTCCGGTTCGATCAGGCTATTCTTGACTGCCGGTGCAAGTGCCAGTATGGCGCTGGTGGGATAGCAGCCGGGGTTGGCCACCAGTTTCGATTTAGTGATTTGCTCCCGGTTCAGCTCGGGCAGTCCGTATACCGCTTCACCCAGCAATTCGGGTGCAGGGTGCTTTACGCCGTACCACTGTTCGTAAACAGCTACATCCTTCAGCCGGAAATCACCACTCAGGTCTATTACTTTTATGCCTTTTTTTATCAGGGGCAAAAGAGCAGCGGCGCTGGTGCCGTGTGGCAGTGCAGATAAGGCCACATCAACATCGCCCGGTTCAGCCTCAATGATCATATCGATATCGGCCAGATGCGGGAATACCTCGGCCAGCTTTTGCCCGGCCAGGCTACGCCCAGTAACCGATATCAACTCCACCTGCGGATGCTGGTGCAGCAGCCGGGCCAGTCCCACACCAGCGTATCCTGTTACATTGATAATGCCTGCTTTAATCATTGCTTCACCCCTAAAGCTTTAATGTTTGTTGTTGCTCATTTTATACGAGTGGCGGATGTTTTGCTACTGCCTATATTACTCGATGGACAAGCAGTTGTAAAAACGCATGTTACGCATTCGGGATTTTGAGCGTGGCACACCTGACGTCCGTGCTCAATCATGTTTATATGAAACGAGTATATCTCCTTTTGCGGGATCATAGGTTCCAGTATTCGGTGTGCCTTGTCTGCTGACGTTTTACTGTCGATCAGACCCAGTCTTTTGGCCACACGGTGTATGTGCGTATCCACGGGCATCACCGGCAGCCCTAGTGAAAAGAGCAGCACGCAGGCCACTGTTTTGGGGCCAACGCCGGGCAGTTGCTGTAGCCACAGCTTTGCCTCATCGATTGGCAGTTCAGCGAGAAAGTCCAGGTTCAGTGAGCCACAACGCTGTATGATCAGTTTAAGTATTGCTTTTATTCTGGGCGCTTTTACCCGTGCAAGGCCCGCTGTCCAGATAGATTGTGCTATGTCATCGGTGTCTGCGTTTATCACCTCATCCCACGATGGGAAATCAGCCCCCAGCTTATCGAAAGCACGGCGCGAGTTTATATCCGATGTATGCTGCGACAGTATGGTTAGGACCAGTTCGGATACCGGATCGCGGTGTTCGTGCCACACACGTTTGCCATACTGGTCTGCAAGTTTTTCAATTATCTCTTCGATATTCATTTAAAATCAGCTTATTCTAGCATATGCCTAATTTTTGTTGTAGTAGAAGCTGGAGAGATACGGTGCAGTATGAGTAGATAAGGCGGTCGTGTCAATGCGGGCGACTTTGACATATTGACGTTTGAGGTCTATAATTAAGACTACGACGCGGGATAGAGCAGTGGAAGCTCGTCGGGCTCATAACCCGGAGGTCGCAGGTTCGAATCCTGCTCCCGCTACCAAAAAATACGAAGCGACCTTAAGTTTAGGGTCGTTTTTTTGTCTTTTTTCTAATCACATAAACCAATCTCCACAGTTGCACTATCCAGATAGTACCCCATTGACCATTACAGATGCTATAATCCGTATGACACCAAAGGAGCAGAGACATAGCATGAAAACAATCATACTGGCCTCCGCATCCCCAAGAAGAAAGCAATTGCTGGAAAACTTTGCCTTTAAATTTGAGGTTGTCCCAAGTGATTACGAAGAAGACCTGAACTCGGTAATAGAGCCACACGAACTAGCCAAAGCAATATCTCTTGGAAAAGCTGAGGCCGTTGCCGCCAAACACAAAAATGTCATAGTTATTGCCGCTGATACCTTTATTGTTTTGGGTAGTCAAATTCTTGGCAAGCCGCACACTCAAAAAAGGGCCCGGGAAATGCTGGAAACAATAAGCGGCAAGACCCACTCAGTTATTACAGGTTTCAGCATAATAGATAAAGGTAACAACAAAACGCTGTCCAAATCAGTAGAAACCAAAGTTCACATCAAAAAACTAACCCTGTCAGAGATTGACGCCTATGTGCAATCAAAGGAGCCACTGGATAAGGCAGGGGCCTACGCAATACAGAGTTTAGGATCTGTTTTTGTGAAGAAGATTGAGGGCGACTATTTTAATGTGATTGGTCTTCCTATGAGCGCTTTGAGTCAAGCTTTGAAAAAGTTTGGAATCAATATACTGTAGCATAGAAGGCAGCCGCGTTGTCCCCGGCCACATAGCCCGTAGAAAAAGCAGCTTGCAGGTTGTACCCGCCGGTTTCAGCATCGATGTCCATCACCTCGCCACAAAAGTAGAGCCCCTTGATCAGGCGCGATGCCATAGTACGGGGATCAATTTCCTTAAGCTCAACACCCCCGGCAGTAACCATAGCCGCATCCAAAGGCAGCGACGCCTTGATGTTGAAGCGCAGTGACTTGAGCAAGCTCAATAGCCGATCCCGTTCTCGGGTATTAATCTGGCAGCCGAGCCTGTCAGTCGATATACCGGTCATCTCAATAAATGGCTCGATTAATTTTTTTGGCAGATATCTTTTAAGGATAATGCGATAGTTTTGTTTGCTGTAGAGGTCAAGACCCCATTGTAGTTGCTCGCGTAGTCCCTTGTAATCAAGTGTCGGTTTGAGGTCAATGGCTACACTAACGGGCCCTTGCTCAAGAGCAGTAACTATTGCCAATGTCATTTGCAGCGCAACGGGCCCTCCGATACCGTAGTGAGTCATCATCACGTCACCCATGCGGCTTTCTATAACTGGTAGGCGTGGTTGCTTGCCCATTATCCTGCGTCCCACATCCCGGATTGGTGTTGTTGACGTATTAATATCATCAGCCTTGCACTGATATGCGCTCAGTCGTACATTATGCAATCTGGCGCCCTGCATGCTCTTGGCTTTCTCTGTTTCGACGACGACCAGAGGAACCAGCGCCGGGCGCAACTTAGTAATGGTGTGGCCAACTGCGGCCGCCATGCGATAGCCGTCACCTGTCGAACCTGTGCCCGGATATGAAGCTCCACCAGTCGCAAGGATAACAGCCGTCGCGGGATATGCCTTTTGTTCGGTCTTCACGCCTGTCACATGCCCGTTATTTACCATGATATCGGTTACATGGGCACCTGTTTGTATCTGAACTTTATTGTCAGCAAGGCAGCGTTCAAATAGCCCAACGACATGTCTGGCGTCGTCTGACACGGGGAATATGCGTCCGTCCGGTTCGGTTTTGGTTTCTATGCCACGGTCCTTTAAAAATAAAAGCAGATCATCCCTGAAATATTGATTGAAAGCGCTGTACAGAAAACGGCCGTTTGGACCATACATGGCAATAAAATCGTTAAGCTCTTTTGCATTGCTCAGGTTACAACGCATATTGCCACTGATAAGGATTTTTTTGCCTGGACGTTCGGTTTTTTCCAGAAGAAGCACATCGGCACCTGACTGGGCAGCTCTCATGGCAGCCATCATTCCGCCTGCTCCGGCCCCAATAACTATAACCTGTTTAGCGCTCATACTACTCCCTGCAAACTCCTTACGTCCCAACCCTACGTTTGTGTAAAACGAGTACAAAAGTTGCAATGGCGCCAGTTGCCAATATTACCATAACTAGCAATAGCCACAGGTAGGTAGCTTTGGGGGCAACCTGTACTGCCCAAGTACTGAGGTGTGTTGTTCTGGCAGTTACTGTCTTGGTATCGGTGTTTACAGTGGTCGGCAAGATTACCCACTCTTGAGCATCTTTATCATAATAAGACAATTTCAATCGGCCTATGTTTCCTTCGGTCAACGCCAAATCTTCGTCGGTATAATTCATGGTGATAATTATTTCTTTTTCCAGCAGTGTTATGCCATCAATGTTGAAATAGTTGGCGCCAAGTCTGAATCCGGGATTGAGTGGAGCAATATCACTTACCTTAGACTGGCTAATCTTTATCGTGGTTTGATCGGTCACAGTCCCTGCAGGGATTTCGATATTGACTTTTCCGTCTTCCGTTTTGACCGTGGAATCTGTATCTGGCTCAACAGTGGTGATTGCCAGCAAAATGGTTACATAGCTTACTTTTGTTACTGTATCGCTGGAAGCAGGGTTGGATACTGTTAGAGTGACAGTGTACGTTCCAGAATCCGCATACGCATATGACGGGTTTTGTCTGGTGCTATTTGATGAATCGTCGGCACCGAAGTCCCAACTCCATGATAGCGCGTCACCTGTTGATATATCGGTAAACTCAACTGTCTGGTTGATAATAGCATCTGTTGTGGAGGCGCTAAAATCTGCTTGCACAGAATTATAGAATGTAAAGTCATCCGAGGCTATAGGGGCAAAATTGCCCACATTGTCAATTGCATAAGCTTTGAGGGTATATTGATTTTTCCCTTCCAGCGCAGGCATGGTATATGACCACGAAGTAGTTCCGATTGCATCCAAATAGCCAAAGCTATCTGACCATGTGCTCCCATTCCAATATGTGCTATTAGTGCTGTTTTCTATTTTTATCTTAACCTTGGTTATTCCGCTCTCATCAGATGCTGTTCCATTTACCACAGGTAATGAAGCCACATTATCCGGGATGTCTGTTATAGCGATGGTTGGATCGGCTGTATCGACATTTATGTAATCAGTGTTGGTTTTGGTTATCTGCGCATTGCCCGCCACATCTTTTCCTCCATCCACCGTCACATCCACATCGCTTATTGTGACACCGGTATCTTCGATATCATAGGTCCAGGTATATACTGTGTCGCCGACGCTCCATGTCCCACTTGGATTGGTCAGTGTTGTGGTTAGTGCAGGATCGAAGGTCAGTGCTGGTATCTGGCTGACGTCCATCGTCTCACTAAAAGTGGCGGTCAATGTAAATGCATCAACTCCCACATCACCATCGTAGATGGCCACATCGCTGGCTTCTATCACCGCCGTTGGATTGGTAGTATCGATATCAATGTAATCAGTATTGGTTTTGGCAACCTGCGCATTGCCTGCAATATCTACTCCGCCGTCAACCAAGACATCTACGTCGGCAATAGCTATCCCCGCATCTTCGATATCGTAGGTCCAGGTATATACTGTGTCGCCGACGCTCCATGTCCCACTTGGATTGGTCAGTGTTGTGGTTAGTGCAGGATCGAAGGTCAGTGCTGGTATCTGGCTGACGTCCATCGTCTCACTAAAAGTGGCGGTCAATGTAAATGCATCAACTCCCACATCACCATCGTAGATGGCCACATCGCTGGCTTCTATCACCGCCGTTGGATTGGTAGTATCGATATCAATGTAATCAGTATTGGTTTTGGCAACCTGCGCATTGCCTGCTATGTCTTTTCCTCCATCCACCGTCACATCTACGTCGGTAATAGTGATACCTGCATTTTCGATATCGTAGGTCCAAGTGTATATGGTATCGCCTACGCTCCATGCACCGCTGGGGTTGGTCAGGCTGGTGGTCAGTGCAGGATCGAAGATCAGTGTGGGAATCTGGACGGAGTCCATAGTTTCAGAGTAGGTCACGGTTACAGTAAAGGCATCAACTCTCACATCGCCATCGTAGATGGCCACATCGCTGGCCTCTATTACCGCTGTTGGATTGGTTGTATTAAGATCGATATAATTGGTGTTGGTTTTAGCAATTTGCGTGTTACCTGCGATATCTTTGCCTCCATCAACTGAGACATCTACGTCGACAATGGTTACACCTGCATCCTCAATATCGTAGGTCCATGTGTATATGGTATTGCCTGCGCTCCATGCACCGCTGGGGTTGGTTAGTGTTGTAGCGAGTGCCGGGTCAAAGGTAATAGATGGTATCTGGCTGTTGTCCATAGCTTCCGAGTAGGTAGCAGTGACAGTAAATGTGTCGACTCCAACATTGCTATCGCTCAACGTCACATCACTGGCAACGATGGTCATTGTCGGGTTGGATGTATCAAAAGTGAAGCTCTCTAAGTAGTACAATGAAGCACTGCCGCTGTTGTCAATGGCCCTTGCCGTGATACTGTATGATATGCCATCGGTCAGTGATGGCATTGTGTATGTCCATGTTGTTGTACCGGTGGCTTGCAGCCAACCGACCGAAGCATACTTCAGGTCGCCGTTATTCCAGTCGTAATAGCTAAGAGCCGGGTTGCCATCATTATCAAAGGCAAGAGAACAATAGCTGCCAACGTTGCCCGATGAATCGATCGAAGTAATATCCCAGGTACTGCCATTCCAAATTGCGTATTTTAAGTGTCCATTGTCAATGTCTTTATAGCTGATCGTCGGGTTGCCGTTGCTATTAAAGGCAAGAGAGCTATACCATCCTACATTGCCATCAGTATCCACTGACTGTATATCCCAGGAACTCCCGTTCCAGGCCGCATATTTAAGAGCGGTGTTGGTTAGATCATAGTAGCTGATAGCAGCATTTCCGCTAGTATCGAAGGCCAGTGAGTTGTAGTAGCCAATGTCGCCTGCGGAGTCTATCGTTGAGGTAGCCCAGATGCTGCCATTCCAAATTGCATATTTTAGGTTTCCATTAATGGCATCGTAGTAACTAATAGCTGGATTGCCATTGGCATCAAACGCCAGTGAGTTATAGTTACCGACATCCCCGGGGGAATCAACAGTTTCTGTAACCCACGAAATCCCGTTCAATGCTGCAAACTTCAGATTTTTGTTAATCCAATCATAATAACTTATTGCGGGATCATCATTATCATCAAACGCCAGGGAAGTATAGCCATATACATAAGTTGTGGCGTCGATTATTTCTATATTCCAATTGGTGCCACTCCATCTGGCGAATTTCAAATAATCTCCCAAATCATTAATGTAACTGATAGCCGGATTGCCACGTACATCAAAAGCCAGTGAAGTAAAATAACCGGTATTGCCAGTTGAATCTACGGTTTGAATGTCCCATGAAATGCCATTCCAGTGTGCATATTTTAGGTCCATATTGGTGGTGTCCTGATAGCTGATGGCAGGTTTGCCTTCCAAATCAAAAGCGAGTGATGTATATTTGCCAACGTCATCTGATAAATCTATAGTTGTGGCATCCCAGAAAGTGCTTTTCCACGTACTGCCGTTCCAATAGGTAGAGTCAATTGTGTTTTTGATTGTCAGTTCTACCCGATGTATTCCCGAATCATCTGCTGCTGTTCCACCAATATTTACAAGCGAGTTTATGAGATCGGGTACATTTTGAATCGACAGCGTGGGTGCAGAATTATCAACAAACACACTATCTGATGCGTATGAGCTTTCCCAATTGCCAACGGAATTTTGTGCCCTTGTTTCTATTGTATGATTGCCGTTAGTCAGGGCTGAGGTAGTAAACGTATATGACTCTGATACTTCATCAAATGCTCCGTCGGTGCTGGTAGTGCTTTGCCAGTTTCCTCCATCAATTCTATATTGGACATTGGTTATGGTATTAATAGTTACGTCGTTTCCTGCATTCCAATTTAAAGGGTTGTTGTTAGCCAGTGGTACATCCTCCGCAGTTCCGTTATAGATCAAAGTATTACTACTGGCTGGATCTGGTGAATATGGAATCAGTGTGCTATTGGGGAATGTATCTATAGGGTCCAGAATGGAGTCTGCATCACTGTCCCTCCAACCAATCTGGCCTTTGGTTGCTATACATAATTCGAGAGTGTTATGATTCATCATGCAAGCAGCATCGTCAATCTCTAAAACATTTAAATAGCCGGCATACTGTCCTGGTAATGTGTACTCGTCAGTAGCCCAGAAAATATGACCGGTCTCATGTGCTGCCACCAGGTCCATCCGATCTATGCCCCAACCAGCGTTATCATAACTTAATACTGTAAAAGGCCCTCCATAGTAGGCATAAGCAATTGCGTTGTCAGCAAAATATCCATCCGCATCGTTTAGACTGTCCACAATAAATATTGTGTATACCCAATCAGTGTTTTTCTGGTTTCGTATTGCATCATTAAAACTGCGAACCCTGTCAAATTCAGTGCCGGAATTATATCCCAATCCCGCCATGATTTCTGGAATCCAGAGGTTTTGGTCCGCACTGTCCCGTGTGATTGGTTCATAACTTGTTGCTTTTGCTCCGTAGGACTCAATTGTAAAGCTGAGGTTTGCATTCGGTTCCTGGTTCTCCCACCAGGTCAGACCATCTGTTATTTCAGCCAAACAGGTATCAATCCGATTTTGATCCCAATCTTCAGTTTCAGTATCAATACCCCCGTCGCTTTCCGGGAAAATAACCGAAACTGCCACACTACCAATCATATACTCGGCCTGATTGTTGTATTCCGGCTCCGGTGCCTGTGCCCATGGTTGCCAATGGCTTGGTTGATTTATATGCGATGGGGGCGCTACCCGTGCATCGTTATGTATAAATCCTGGACTATTACCCGATGCAGGCGGGATACCAGAGGGTGTTAGTATTTTTTCATTTGGCATTGCAAGAGAGTCAACCTGTGCTAAATCGTTTGGCGTTATGCTTTGATTGCCTTGTCTGCTCGCATTTGTAGGGTTGTTTAATGAGGCATGTGACGGCCATAGAAAAAGTAGATATGATGCCATCAGCAAATATACAGTTATTTTCACAAACTTCATATCTTGTTGCTCACGAATATGGTCCATATATTATAGGATGATATGAGCTTTTACAAGGAGATGGGCAGGACTACACTGATATTGATAGTAAATACGATGCATTCATTGGTGAAGAATACAGGGATATTCTAACAGATTGGTCGGGTGCTCACAGGGCAGAATCCTGTTCCCGATTTAAGTCACCGGTGCCCGAACTTGTCTGTTAGTCTGCCTTGTAGACCTTTACCTTAACTGAGACCTCAAGATTGCCGCTTACCGGATCAACATGTTTAAGGTCAATAGGCATCAGGTCATCAAAGTTTGTCCCCTTGCCCTTGGCTATGGGTAGTCCGTCTATCCAGTGACCGCTACAGGCAGCTATGGCTATGGTTTGGGGATGCTGCCCTTCCAGCAGTATCAAACGCCCTTTTTGTTTACGCCCCATCGCATTTTGCACCCAAATACTGTCGCCATCCTTTAACCCTTTTGCAGTAGCCGTATCAAAGTTCATGGTAATGGAGTAGGTGTAAGGATTCATATGGCTCGCTTCATCCAACCACGGTTGTTCCATGGTCATCGAACCGGTATGCAGGATATCGCGATAGGAGAAACAGTACAGATCGTATTCCGGATTTTTTTCATTTATGGGTGGTGTAGGATACCAGTTAACCAGCGGGTCATATTGCTGCCAGTCGGCATGAATATCAACGCTCTCCGCCTTTTCCTTTATTTTCTCGCCCAAGTCAGCCATCCACTCAAAATAAATGGGTACCCTTATGTCTGTAAACCAGCGCCAGTACGCCTCCTGGACCTGTTTGGGCCAGCGGATCAGTCCGTGCTGCTTGAACCACTCCCAGTTGTGATCTTCCCCAAACCTCTGCCGAAGCGCCCTGTCACCTACCTGCTCCATATCTATTAGCTCATCCGGTTTGACCTCGTAATCACCGGCAAGCTGATACTGTTTATTCAGGGCGTCATTGAGTTCCCTGCGTATTCCCAGCCGCTGGCTTATATCGAATATCACATCCATAACAAATCTTCTGTCATATTGAGGCGCAACTACCGACTGCCCGATAGTCCAGCTCCAGTCCTGCATGCCGGGAGGCGCCTGAAACTTGGGATTGGTGCCATGCCACCAGACGGGCGCTTCCAGATAGCAGGCGTCCGGCAGAACTATATCGGCAAAACCTTCATCCAGTTCTGTAGGCAAAATATTAAAGGAAAAGATAAACGGTATGTTTTTGTACAGATTTTCCATGGCTTCCCAGTCGGCGCAACTTATAACAGGGTTTGCACCATGGATAATGGCCATTTCGATCTTGTAGTCCATACCGGTTTTACGATACAACTCCTGGCTGTCAGATGCCATGGGCAGTGGGGCGAAGGCCCACATGGGAAACAGTTCTTTTAACCCCAGTGTTTTGCATGGCAGTTCCGGGTCTGGATAATGAGTCCCGCCGGTAGACCACGATGGCAGGAACAAAAATCCGTCTTCATCTGCCTCCACCGTTATTGCCAGAGAGCCCGTTGAAGGATAACCCATCAGTCTGCCCGGTCCCAGTCCCAGCGTTCCGCCGGGCACCTCTGCCGCACCCACTATCATGTTGAGCATATGCGTGGCCAGACAGGTGTGCATGGAATTGGTATGGCCCTCACCCCCACGGAAGATGACCGATGATACTGGCCTGAAAGGCAGAAGATTTCCGTCAATCTTTATCGTGCTGCCAATACTGGCCGCCTCCCCGAACTCACGCGCTATGCGCCTGATCGTATCTGCCGGAACAGTGCTGACCTCGGCTGCCATCTCCGGCGTATACTTTTTAACATGCTCCTTCAGTAGCTGGAATGATGGCTGATACTCAATCCCGTCCAGATCGTAATTACCTTCCAGCGCATAGTCAGTTATGCTCGGATCATTAAATACCTTGGCACTGTCGCTACCTGTGTCCCAGATCATCGGCTTGCCAGTTTGCTTATCGCGCAAGTACCGCCCGTCAGGACGTATCAGGTAGGGGCTGTTGGTTTTCTTCTTCAAGAAATCCTTATCGTAAATACCAAGCTCATTGAGCAGCACGTTGATCATGCTGATGGCTATGGCTCCGTCTGTACCGGGTATAAGTGGTACCCACTCTGAGGCCTTGCCGCCGGATTGATGGCACATCGGGTCGAAGGAAACAGACTTCATACCACGGGCCCGGGCCTCGGCATGATTTTTCATGGTCAGTGCCGCTTCATGTCCTGCCGCGGTTCCCTTACTGGCGCCCCAGAATATGGCGTAGTTACAGTGCTCAAAATCAGGCGCTGCCGACCATGACCCGTAATAAAGGTGCGTAACTGCATGAGATCCGCCTCCACAATGAAGCCCTCCGCCGGTACCACCCATGTTCGGTCTGCCCTTGGACGTGGCAAAAGCCGCATTGAAAGCCCATGCTGCATGCCATATCTTTCCATGCACGTTGGTGCCTGCGATCATGAGTTTGCTTGGATCGTCTTTCCTTAGTTTTTGCAGTCGCTCAACAATCTCATCCAGCGCTTCTTCCCAGCTTATTTCCTTCCATTGCGGTTTCGCGTAAAGACCTTTTTCCGGATTGGTTCTGCGCAGAGGTACGTTTCGCCGGTTGGGATCGTATAGTAGCTGTATGCCCGATACTCCTTTGGGGCACAGTCCACCTATGGCACCGTTTGGAGACTCAGCGTTTCCCAGTATCTGTACGGCTACACCGTTAACCACATGTACCTTAATGCTGCAACCCGAGTAGCACATCACACATGTGCTGGCAACCCACTTGTCTTCTTTTATAACGCTGCTGGTTTCAGATTTCATCACAAACAATCTCCCCGTAGGATAAAAATCAAACACTATCATTTATGGGCATTATGTAGCTATTTCCATTTATCGATAGATGTCATAAGTTCTGCTGGCAACCACAGTGGGCCTCCTGCCACATAACCGAATTCCATGGGTATTCCGGCCACAATTATCTGAATCATTTCCGGACTCTTATAGGTATGTATTATTGCATCATCCGGAAGGTCGAATATCTCCGATCTGTTAAATGGTCCTTCTCTACGTTGTAAGGAATTCATTATGCCGAACCATGTCCTGTCCCTGTAATGGCCCATGGTTTCTGTGGTATTATCCCATAGCCACTGCCGTACGTCTTCTTTGGACATGCCCTTGTCGGCCAGATCGTTAGCCACACTTGGGTGTATGATCACGGTGCATGCCAGTGAATTGCCCAGATTGCCCAGCTCAGGCACAAGTTTTTCAAGAAACCTGCCATGAGCTCGATACCACGCAGGTGATATCCATCGCTCGTTGGGTGCATTGGCCACACACAGTGTAAAAACGTTATCGCCTTCTTTAAAACCGGAGTCTGCACCAAGCGGCGTCCACGGGCTGTGTTCGATGTCCTCTGCAAAGAAGCCACCGGTTCCCTCTCCTCTGACACCCCAATGGCCTATTGCGTTGCGCCCGATCAGTTCCATGGCGTATCTCATGCTATGGTTCGCTCGATATCCCACACCGCTGAACTGTTCCGTGCTCAGCATCAATTCTTGGCCCATAGGTCCGCTGATGACTCCCACAAGTGTATGGGCGCCACCCAGCCTGGAACTGACCCTGCTTTTTGCCGGTGTAGCCATCATTTCCGCAGCAGCCAGTATTGCCGGCATGTGCTCCGGTTTGCAACCGGCCATTACTGCATTTATGGCTACTTTTTCTACACTAAACTCTTTCTGATCGGCAGGCACCGGCCATGGTCCTACCTTTTCATCCGGTTTGTGGCTGGTTCCTGTAAGTATGTGTTTAACTCTTTGCTCGGTGGGCAGCACAATGGGCGCCCCGTTGGTCAAAAAAGCAGGAGGATTGTGGTAGAAGAGCGATGTCCAGTACACATCACCCTGGAAGAACTCCTGACATTGCTCCGATGTGCCCCTGACCGCTATTCTCTCGTATCTCTCCTCAGCCATTGATCCACCGGCTTGCTCTTTATCGGTCAGTGGCGTTGTTAGTAGTTCAGTCAGCTTGGGTAGTAGCTGAGGTGCATATGCTCTGGATTTTTCCGGTGCAGTCATTCTGGGAATAACTATGTTGCGCATATCCGGCATACGAATTTCGCGCCTGTAGTTCTGGGCAGTTGGCGCCATGTCCTCAAACGTAATGGATATGGATGGAATATCAGCTTGTTCAAGGTTACGTACAACATCGCCAACGGCGACGCAGGCACCCCATCAGTAGCCGACGCCGACAATGGCAGCATCGATTTTAAGCTCCTTTGCCTGCTCAACAGTTAGGCCTCCATGCTCATCAAAGTCCCAATAAATGGCACTTATTTTGGGGTACTGTTTTTGCAGTTCGTCGTGCACTGCCGGCATCAGGTTGGGGAAGGACTCCCTCATTACCACTAAAACGTTTTTACCATCAAGGTTGGCGATGCGCGGCGCTGTTAGCGGTATTTTGGTTCTTTCAGGAGTGGTTCCGCGTGGGTCCAGACACTCGTATTGCTCTTTCTGCGTTTTTGCTGCTTCCATGTCAAATCCTCCTGCACTTCTTCTCAATCATCGTCCAGTCATTTAGATGTGTTGTATGTTATGTTTACACTGGTTTGTATCGTATACGAATAAGATAAAACATGCTTCAGAGTAATGTCAATAAGAAATTCTGCCGAACTTTTGTGTGGATGTGTGATTATTTGGGTTTAATATTTTCATTTTCGTGATATCAAATCGTTGGGTATTTCAGGTAAAAACGCCTGTATTCTTGACTACATTTTCTAATTACTTTAATCTATAATATATATAGTGGGTTTTATGCAAATAAATCCCCAATATGTTTACGATAAATACAGATTTATTGTAAAATAAAAATAAAAAAATTGGCGCCGCTTAGTCGGAGGAGAGGAAATCTTTAATGGGTGTAATGCTTACCGATACCACGCTACGTGATGCACATCAATCGTTAATCGCTACCAGGATGAGAACAAGGGACATGCTTCCTATAGTGGAAGAGCTTGATAAATTGGGCTTTTTCTCGCTGGAGGTATGGGGTGGAGCTACCTTTGACTCCTGTATCAGGTTCTTAAATGAAGACCCGTGGGAGAGACTGCGATCCATAAAGGCCAAGGCCAAGAATACCAAACTGCAAATGCTGCTGCGTGGACAAAACCTTGTTGGTTATCGTCACTATGCCGATGACGCTGTAAAAGAGTTTGTCAGGCTGGCATGCAAGAACGGTGTCGACGTATTCCGCATTTTTGATGCTTTAAACGACATACGCAACATGGAGCTATCCATCGCTGAAGTTAAAAAGAATGGTGGACACGCTCAGGGCGGTATATCCTATACCACCAGCCCGGTACACACGGTAGAGGGCTTTGCCGACATGGCTAAAACGCTGGAAGAAAAGGGCTGCGACTCTATCTGTATTAAAGATATGGCCGGGCTTATTTCACCTAAAATTGCTACCGATCTGGTCACGGCCATCAAGGCAAAGGTAAGTATTCCCATCAGCCTGCACTCGCATTGCTCAAGCGGAATGGCTCCTATGAGCTATCAGGCGGCAGCAGAGGCGGGTATCAGTATTCTGGATACCGCTTTCACTGCATTTTCATGGGGAACATCACAACCTCCCACCGAGAGTGTGGCTGCGGCATTCAAGGATACGCCGTACGATACGGGCCTTGATCTGGCAAAACTATTTGAGATAGGCGAGTACTTCCTTGGCGTGAGAAATAAATACAAATCGCTACTCCAGGAGGAAACACTTCGCCCCAGCATAAACGTGCTGCTGCACCAGGTACCCGGTGGCATGATTTCCAACCTGATAAACCAGCTCAAAGAACAGAACGCTGTACACAGGTTGCCAGAAGTACTTGAGGAGCTTCCCAAGGTCAGGGCCGACCTCGGTTATCCTCCGCTGGTAACTCCGTCCAGCCAGGTACTGGGAATTCAGGCAGTGCTTAATGTTCTAATGGGCAAGCGCTACAAGATGGTAACGCAGGAAGTGAAAAACTACCTGCACGGGCAATACGGACAGCCTCCGGCTCCCATGAACGAAGAGGTTCGCAAGGAGATAATTGGCGACAAGGATATCATCACCTGCCGACCTGCCGACCTGCTTGAGCCGGAAATGGAAAAGAACAAGGCAGAAGCCGACAAGCTTGGCATTAACAAAAGCGATGAAGACCTGATGACCTATACCCTGTACCCGCGCGTGGCGGTACAATTCTTCAACGGCGAGCTTAAAGAAGAGGTTCTCGCAGGCGAAGAGGAAGCACCTGCCAAGTAAAATTCCAATCAGGCCATAAGTGGCCCGAATCGTATAAGCATTAATTAGATTACCCGCGGTGTGAAAATACCGGGGGTAATTTCGTTTTAACTACTTCTCAGGAGCATTTGTAAAAAAGAAAAAAACGGGTTGGAAGTATGCCAACCCGTGTTATGTTGGTCGCCCGTAAGTTATACAAGCAACCATCGTGGTGCCACTTTAGCACTGCTGTTCATACATGTCAAATTTTGCTATCATGAACGATATGCGCAAACAAGAAATAACTGTTAATGCTGTTCCTGATCGCTTTTGTTTAAGATATCTTCTATGGCTTGGCATTATAGCGCCACTTTTTATTGTAGCAATGGTGCTGATTGCGGCGGCAGTAACACCCGGCTATTCTCATTTGTATCGTGCCGTCAGCACATTGGGTATAGTGGGCATAGATATAGTGCCGCATCCCGCAGTATTTAATGTCTCCATCATCGCATATGGGTTAATGATGATTGCATATGCCTACGGGGTATACCATTTGCTGGGACGAAACCGTGATGCAAAGGCGATAGCTATTTTATTGATCGTGCACGCAGTTGGTATTTTATTTGTGGGCATTTTCCATGATGAGATACTTTATGCAGGTGAAGTCGTATCTGCTGAAGCGATTATTCACACAACCTTCGCCGTTGCCTCCTATTTTGCGCTGCTTGTGTTAATGTGTCTGTTTTGTATCATGACATGGCGCAACTCAGACTGGAAGGGCATTATCTGGTTTACCTCTGTAATAATTATTGCCAGTTTGCCTCTGGTTGGCCTGTTTATTTTCAAAGAGGGCAGGTATCTGGGGCTGTTTCAGCGTGTTGGTTATGGTGTAACTCTTTTCTGGGTATTTGTGTTTACTCTCAAACTGCTGTGGCTTTCAAGAAAGTCGCCTGGCGATCATGCACGCTAGATATACGTATTTTTAGTAGTTATCCCTCCTTACAAGTACCATTTGGTTCTAATTAGTGACGCAAATAACCGTATAAACAATCGGTTCACCAAGTAGAAACACTCTGATATTCAAAAACCCATCGTCATATAATTTATATGGGACTATGTTGATATATTAGATTGAGAGGTATGAAAAATGGAAAAAGAAGTTCTTGAAATTCACAGTATAAAGGATACCACTGCAAATCCGGCACCGCTGGGACTGCTGGCGTTCGGTATGACAACGGTTCTACTGAATTTGGCCAATGCCGGTGTGTACGAGCTTGGTACGATGATTCTGGGTATGGGCCTTTTCTATGGCGGCATTGCGCAGGTTCTTGTAGGTCTTATGGAGTGGAAGAAGGGCAATACATTCGGAACCCTTGCCTTTACATCATATGGCTTGTTCTGGCTGTCTTTTGTATTCCTGAAAGTTGGAGGCAATCTTAACTGGTTTGCTGCTCCCGAAATTGAGGCTGTAGTAGCATATCTGATAATTTGGGGTATATTCACGGCTGTTATGTTCTTTGGTACGCTTAAATCCAACAGGGCACTGCAGTTTGTTTTTGCATCACTGGCCACGTTGTTCTTCCTGCTTGCCATTGCAGACGCCACTGGTGCTGCATGGATGATGACCCTTGCCGGTATCGAGGGTGTTATTTGCGGTGCGTCCGCAATATACACCGGTTTGGCAATTACTCTTAACGAGGTATATGGTAGAGAGGTTCTTCCCCTCTGGCACGTTAAGTAATTAATACATAAAGCAAAGCATAAATCGTAGGCGGTTAAATTTAACCGCCTACTTTTGTTTGTGTCGCAGCTACGTTTATTGCTTAGCAATACACCTGTATGATATAGTTTGTGACATGGAAATTGAAGCTAAAATTGTAACAAATGGGACGGTAACCACTCCAAAAGGCTTTACAGCAGGTGCTCTGGCTTGTGGAATCAAGGATGAGGGGCAGCTGGATCTCGGCATTTTGTATTCACAGGTGCCGTGTGTCGCCGCTGGCGTTTTTACTACAAACAAGATTAAGGCCGCTCCTGTGGTTTTGTCTGAGAAGAGTTTGGGGAATGGGAAGGCTCAGGCCGTGGTGGTAAACGCCGGTTGTGCCAATGCCTGCACTAATACACAGGGCGACAAGGACGCTGCCGGGATGGCGTTGCTTGCTGCTGCAAAGCTGGATCTTGAAGCGGATGATATCGTTGTTGCCAGCACAGGTGTTATTGGCGTAAACCTGCCAATGGATTTGGTCAAGCGCGGCATATCAGATGTTGATCTGACGCGTGAGGGAGGTCATGATCTGTCCCTGGCAATAATGACCACCGATTCCCGACCAAAGGAAGTGGCGGTTGAGGTGGGCGGCATAAAGATAGGTGGCATAGCTAAAGGTGCGGGGATGATACATCCCAATATGGCAACCATGCTCTCGTTTATCACTACCGACGCTGATGTTGATCCCGAATTTTTATCGAAGGTACTCAAGAGAGCGGTGGATAAGACGTTCAATATGATTTCGGTTGACGGTGATACCAGCACTAACGACATGGTGATTGTGCTGGCAAACGGCCTTGCCGGTAAGCCGAACCCTAAGCAGTTCGAGGCGGCGCTTGAGGCGGTCTGTACTTATCTGGCCAAATGCATTGCCGGTGACGGTGAGGGCTGCACAAGGCTGATCGAGGTAAAAATCGAAACAGCAAAAACGCCGGAAGAGGCACGGATAGCGGCGCGAACGGTGGCCTCATCTACGCTGGTCAAAACGGCCATGCACAGCGGCGATCCCAACTGGGGACGCATAATCGCGGCCATTGGCAGAAGCGGCGCGGATATAGTCGAATCCAAGGTAGAACTTTATCTGAACGATGTTTGTATACTCAAAGAAAGCCTGTTTCCTCCTCATGACGAAATAGAGCAGATAACAGGTGATCAGGTATTTATCAGGGTATGTCTTAATCTGGGCAATGGGCAGGCTACTGCCTGGGGATGTGACCTGTCCGAAGAGTATGTTACCATAAACAGCGAATATACAACTTAGAAAAGTGGCTTATATATTATGAAAAAGATTGTAGTTAAAATAGGTGGCTCCACCCTTGGTGAGCACGATACCACCATTGACGACATTATCGAACTGCACAAGCAGGGAACAATGCCCGTTGTGGTTCATGGTGGTGGCAAGAAGATAACCGAGTGGCTGGACAAGCTGGGCATTGTCACCGAGTTTAAGGATGGCCTGCGCGTAACCGATGAGCACACACTTGAGGTGGTCATTGGCATCCTGTGCGGAGTGGTCAATAAAGAGCTGGTTGCTGCTATCAACTCTCGTGGAGGCAAGGCGATAGGGCTTTGCGGCTACGATGGCAATATGATACTGGCCGAGCAGATGAGCCAAGAAATTGGCTATGTAGGCGAGGTGCGAAAGGTCAATCCCGCGCCAATTCAGGCGGTAATTGATGCCGGGTACATTCCGGTCATTGCGCCCGGCGGTCACGATGGCACACATATGCTAAACGTAAACGCCGATACGGTTGCCGGCGAAGTGGCACTGGCCATCCGGGCAGATGAGATGATCTTTCTTACCGATGTTGCGGGGGTTATGGATAGCTCCGGTGACCTGTATAAGACGCTTTATAAAGAGGAAATGGGTTCGCTTTTTGACCTGGAAGTGATTTCAGGAGGCATGATTCCCAAGATGTTTGCCTGCTTGCGCGCGCTTCTATTTGTCGATACTGCGCGGATAATTGATGGGCGTCAGTCACACGCACTTATGGATGTATTAAACGGTAAGGAAATGGGAACGGTTATAAAGTAATGACAAACTGGCAGGAGCTTGAAAGTAAATATTACATGCCCACCTTCAATCGCATACCGGTAACGCTGGTTCGTGGCGAGGGGATGAAGGTGTGGGATGATAAGGGCAAGGAGTACCTGGACTTTGTGGCAGGAATTGCCGTAAACGCTTTGGGTCATTGCCATCCTGCACTTACAGAGGCTATTTGCCAGCAGGCCGGTACGCTTGTGCATACATCATGTCTGTACTATACAACGCCGCAACTCAATCTTGCTGAATTGCTTGTTAAAAGCAGCGTGCTCGATAAAGTCTTTTTCTGCAACAGCGGTGCCGAGGCCAACGAAGGCGCGCTCAAGCTGGCGCGCAAGTATGGCAAGGTAAAGCTAAACGGCGCGAATGAGATAATAACAACCTTAAACTCGTTTCATGGGCGCACACTGATGACGCTGGCGGCAACGGGGCAACCCAAGTTTCAGGAACCGTATAAACCGATGCCGGGTGGTTTTATCAGTGTTGCGTACAACGACATCGAGGCTATCAAAAAGGCAACTAGCAAAAAGACATGCGCTATCATGCTGGAGCCCATACAGGGCGAGGGCGGCGTGAATATGTCAGATCAGGACTACCTCAAGAAGGTGCGTGCCTGGTGTGATGAAAAGGGTATATTGCTGATACTGGATGAGATTCAAACCGGCATAGGCCGAATGGGACCTCTGTTCGGGTACGAGGTATACGATGTGGAGCCGGATATCATAACGCTGGCCAAGGGACTGGGTAGTGGTTTCCCCATAGGCGTTTTTATGGCCAAGGATGAGGCGTCTGTTTTTGAGGTTGGAGACCATGGCTCGACTTTCGGTGGAAATCCGCTGGCCTGTGCTGCCGGATATGCCACGCTTAAATACATACTTGATAACCATGTGCTTAGCAATGTTAAAGAGGTTGGTTATCATCTCGTATACAAGCTTGAGCAATTAAAGACTCAGTTTGACTTTGTTACAGAAGTACGCGGCTGCGGTCTGCTTATCGCCATGCAGTTTGATAAAGATATAGCTGCCGATGTAATGAATGCCTGCATGGCTGATGGCTTGCTTATCAACAAGCTAAAGCCAAATGCGATAAGGTTTATCCCGCCGCTGATCGTTTCCAAAGCAGATGTTGATGAAGCGGTCGGTATACTGTATAAAGTACTTAGTAATATCTAATCGATAGTGCAGGATGCAATCCTGCTGGGGGCGCTGGAGGTTGATCTCCTTAATGAACACAAAACGATAATCTACGTATGTAGAAGCGATTAAATCAATGTAATACGTAGTAGAGGACAGAAGAAAATGGACAAAATTGTTTTAGCATATAGCGGAGGGCTGGATACATCGGTTGCCATCAAGTGGATCAAGGAAAACTACAAAATGGACGTGATTGCCCTAACGATTAATGTTGGTGGCATGGAGCAGAAGAACCTTGATGCTATCAAGCAAAAGGCGCTGGATGTGGGCGCTGTTGCTGCCTATATGGTGGATGCCAGACAGGCGTTTGTAGATGAATATGTGTGGCCTGCACTAAAGGCCAATGCTATATACGAGAGCTATCCGCTGGCCACCGCACTGGCACGACCGCTTATCGCCAAGCTGCTGGCCGAAACTGCTATTAAGGACGGGGCAACGGCTGTGGCACATGGTTCTACGGGCAAGGGCAACGATCAGGTGCGCTTCGAGGTTGGTGTTATGGCACTGGCTCCTGAGCTAAAGATATATGCACCTGCGCGTGAGTGGGGCATGAGCCGCGAGCAGAGCATAGAGTATGCTAAAGCCAACGGCATTCCTGTACCCGTAACAGTTGCCAGCCCCTATTCGGTGGATGAGAATCTGTGGGGCCGCAGTTGTGAGTGCGGCGTACTGGAAGATCCGTGGGCCGAGCCGCCGGAGGGCGCGTATGACTGGACGGTGTCACCTGAGTCTGCACCGGACAAACCTGAGTACATCGAGGTCGAGTTTGAAAAAGGCATTCCCATTGCACTGAATGGTGAAAAACTGGACGGCATTACCCTTATCGAAAGTATGAATAAACTGGCCGGTGCGCACGGCGTGGGTCGGCTGGACAATGTGGAAAGCCGCCTTGTGGGTATCAAGTCGCGCGAGATATATGAGGCTCCGGCAGGCGTTGTGCTGATACTGGCGCATCAGGCGCTTGAGGCGCTTACCCTATCTCGGTATCAGTTGGGTTACAAGGCCAAGGTTGCGCTGGAATATGCAGACCTGACCTATAACGGCTTGTGGTTCAGCGCGCATCGCCGCGATCTGGCAGCCTATATAGACAGTACACAACGCCATGTTAGTGGTACCGTACGCATTAAGCTGTACAAGGGCACGGCCACCATTGTCGGGCGCAAGTCACCGTACTCGCTTTACAGCTATGATCTGGCTACATACGATGAGCAGGATCAGTTCGATCACAGCAATGCAGAAGGATTCATTCGTATCTGGGGTCTTGCGGTAAAAACACAAACCCAGGTTCAAGGCCAAGCCGAAGACTAAAAAAGGTCCAAAGATACCCTCGCAGTCATGACTGCACTTTTTGAGGGTGGAGAAGACAAGTGAGTAATATTCGAGACCGCTTCAAAAAAGAGATGGATAAAAAGGTGGAGAGCTATCAGGCCTCCATTATGTTCGATCGGCGTCTGTATGTCTACGACATATACGGGTCGATTGCGCATGCCTCTATGCTTGGCAAACAGGGCATTATCACCGAGCAGGAGGCCGAACTAATTACTGGCGGTCTTAAAGCGATACGCGAAGAGATAGACAAGGGTGATTTCGAGTTCAAAAAAGAGCTTGAGGATATTCATCTGAATATAGAAAATCGTCTGTTTGAAAAGATCGGCGATGTGGCTGGTAAGCTGCATACAGCCCGTTCCCGCAACGATCAGGTGGCGCTGGACATGCGTCTGTACACTAAAGGCGCCGTCATGCTCACTATCGAACGCCTGATTGAACTTCAGAGCGTGGTTGTCGATCTGGCTGATGAGAACAAAAGCGTCATAATACCCGGCTATACCCATTTACAGCGGGCACAACCGATTCTGCTGGCACATTACCTGCTGGCTTATCACGATATGCTTACACGTGATATCGGGCGTTTCCAGGACATGATGAAGCGTGTTGACGTCATGCCGCTGGGCAGTGGTGCACTGGCAGGCGTTCCATATCCAATCGATCGCGAGTACGTGGCCAAAGAGCTTGGCTTTGCCGCTATCAGTAGTAACAGTATAGACGCAGTGTCCGACAGGGACTTTCTGCTGGAGTACTCGGCCGCGGCTGCCATCGCCATGATGCATATATCGCGCTTTGCAGAGGAGATGATCATCTGGTCTTCTCAAGAGTTCGGATTTGTTGAGATGGATGACGGCTATGCAACAGGATCGAGCATTATGCCGCAGAAGAAGAACCCTGATGTGGCCGAACTGGCGCGTGGTAAAACGGGCCGTGTCTATGGCAACCTGTTCTCACTGCTGACCATCATGAAGAGCCTTCCTCTTGCATACAACAAGGATCTGCAGGAAGATAAAGAAGGATTCTTTGATACAGTAGATACGCTGCTGATGACCCTTGAGGTAACTGCCGGTATGATAGCAACGCTCAAGGTAAATGCCGATGTTACAGGAATCGCCGCTGACGGCCCATATATTCTGGCCACCGACCTAGCAGATTACCTGGTGGGCAAAGGCCTGCCATTCCGTCAGGCGCATGGTGTATTGGGCAAACTGGTGCAATACGGCTTGGGCAAAGGCAAGTCCCTGCGTGAGCTGAGTCTGGAAGAGTTTAAATCATTCTCGGATGTTTTCGATAAGGACGTTTATGATATCAGTGTGCAAACCTCAATAGACAGTCGCGATGTGCCGGGTGGCACGGCGTCCGGTCGGGTAAGTGATGCACTTAAGAAAGCAAAGGAGACCTTAAATGGCCGCAAAAAACAGGGGACTTAAAGTCGCTCCTTCCATACTGTCTGCCGACTTTTCAAGGCTTGGGGCCCAGATCGATGAGGCCGATGCCGGTGGCGCCGACTGGATTCACGTGGATGTAATGGACGGACACTTTGTTCCCAACATAACCATTGGTCCGCCGGTGGTAAAGGCTATACGGGAGTGTACCAATCTGCCGCTTGATGTTCATCTGATGATCGAATCTCCTGAGAAGTACATCAAACAATTTGCCGATGCCGGTTCGGATATAATTGTCGTTCATGTTGAAACATGTAATCATCTGCATCGTACCATTGAAACAATAAAAGAGCTGGGCATAAAAGCGGGCGTATCGCTTAATCCGGCAACGCCGCTGGAACTTATCTACGAAATACTACCCAGTATTGATCTGGTGGTGATAATGAGCGTCAATCCCGGTTTTGGCGGGCAGAAGTTTATTAAAGGCTCTGAGAAGAAAATCGCGCGGCTGCGGCAGAAGATCGATGAGCTTGGTATCGATTGCGAGATCGAGGTAGATGGAGGCGTTACCGCCGATAACGCACCAATGGTTATGGCTGCCGGTGCTGACGTGGTGGTTGCCGGATCCGCTGTTTTTAACAAAAAACAAAGCGTTGCCGATGCCATCGCCGCCATAAAAAACAGTGTTGCCTAAACAGGCACTGGTAAAAGATAAAAAAACGATAGCTTGAAAAAGCTATCGTTTTATTTTTAAACCTGTGTTTTTAAAAAAGACCTAGTTTTTGGCCTTGTTCTGGGTACGCATACATCTGGTGCAGATGTGCACCCTTTGCTTTTTACCCTCTACTTCCAGCGTTGCCGCCTGAATATTGGGCTTCCACTTCCTGTTTGTATGCCTGTTAGAATGGGAAACGTTGTGGCCAAACTGGGGACTCTTGCCACATATATCGCACTTCAACTTATTTGCTCCTTATAACGAGCGGAATTTTATCCGCACAAAGATTAATTTGCTACAGAAAATCATACCATACTAACGTGAATTTAGGCAAGTGGATATAGCTACATAATATTGAAAAAATAACCGGTATGTGGTAACGTGCATGCAAAGCAATGCGATGTATGTAATCCTTGTGATACTTTTGATCGCATGGGGGGGGGATAGATGACGCGGGTAGAATCATGCACCGGCCAGATGCTAAGGGGCATGTTTGTTTCAGCCACACGCTGGTTGGAAAAGAACTCCGCTACTATCAACTCACTCAATGTTTTCCCCGTACCAGACGGTGATACCGGCACAAACATGCTACTTACCATGCGTGCCACCACTGATGAGGCCTGCCGGACCAAAGAAAGCAGTGCTGCTGCTATCGCCGGTGCCATGGCTAAGGGCGCGCTTATGGGCGCACGCGGCAACAGCGGTGTTATCCTGTCGCAGATACTGCGTGGTCTTGCTGCAGGTCTTAAAGATAAAGATTGCTTTAATGCTTGCGATTTTGCTACAGCGCTAATGGAAGCTTCGGCTCATGCCTATAGTGGGGTTAGTAGTCCGGTTGAGGGTACTATCCTAACGGTTATCCGCGAGGCTGCTGCCGCCGCACATGAAACGGCGTTTGCCAATGGTTGCGATGTTATAGATGTTCTTGAGACCACGGTTGAGGTGGCAAAGCAGTCTGTTGCCAAAACACCTACGTTGCTTGATGTTCTTCGCGAGGCTGGTGTTGTAGACGCAGGTGGTCAGGGACTTTATGTGATGCTCGAGGGTGCACTGCACTATCTTAAGAACGATCATAAAGACAATGGTCAGGATGATGTGGATATGGTGCTGTCAGCGCCGGCCGTGGTTCAGATCGAACAGGAGCTTCAGTATGGATACTGCACCGAGTTTCTTATAAAAGGTGAGAAGCTTGATACTAGTGCAATCCGTGAAAAGTTTTGCAGTATGGGAGAATCGGTGCTGGTGGTTGGTGACGATGAGGTTCTGAAGGTTCATATCCATACCTATAATCCTGGTGAAGTGCTTAGCTATGCTGCCACTTTTGGCACCATGCATCAACTCAAAATAGATAATATGCAGGACCAGCATCAGGAATTTATTTCCGGGCGGGATGCGGATGTAGGCCCAGTTGATGGAATAGCAGTTGTTGCTGTAGTAGCTGGCAGTGGCCTTGCCGAGGTGTTCAAGAGCATAGGAACCGATATCATTGTTCCCGGCGGACAATCCATGAATCCCAGTGTAGAAGAACTGTTGCGTGCCGTGGATTCGACTGCCACCAACGATGTTATTATACTCCCCAACAATCCCAATATACTGCTTACGGCTAGGCAGGCGCAGTCATTATCGGATAAGAACGTGGCTGTTATCGGCCAGACAATTCCGCAGGGGATTGCCGCACTGCTTGCTTTCCAACCCGATGACTTTCTTGAAACCAATGTTGAGGCTATGCAGGAAGCTGCGTCCTGTGTTATTACCGGCGAGGTTACCACCGCGGTCAGAACCACAAAGCTAAATGGTGTCGACATCAAAGAGGGTCAAACCATAGGCTTTATCGATGGACAGTTCATCAAGGTTGGTGATGATCGTCTGGATGTGGTTGCTGCACTCATTAATCGCTTGGAGCTTACAGGTGGTGCTCTGGTTACAGTTTACTGGGGTGCTGACAGCAGCCGGGATGAGGTAAATCGCATAGTCAGATCTATAAATGGCTATCACTGCGGGCTTGAGATAGAGGTGGTTGAAGGCAAGCAACCACATTATAACTACATAATCTCGGTAGAGTAGCACGTACTCAAGGAGCTTTTCATATGGCAGTTAAAATCGTTACAGACGGCAGCTCCGATATCCCTAAGGAATTGGCAAGGGAACTAGATATTACCGTTGTGCCCATGACCGTTGCCTTTGATGGTGATGCATATTTAGACGGGATAGATATAACGGCCGATGAGTTCTACACACGCATTGTGGATACAAAGGTCTGGCCCACCACCGCAGCGCCGTCCATAGGCCAGTTTGCGCAAGTGTATAATGAGATGGCAAAAGAAACAGACGAAATAGTAGCGGTGTTGCTTTCTACCAAATACTCACCCTGTTATGAGTTCGGGGTCAGGGCAAAAGACTTGGTTGACGGCAACTGCCGTATAGAGGTAATAGACAGCAAGTTTGGCGCATCTCCCCTGGGCCTTCTAACTATTGCTGCGGCCAAGGCAGCCAAGGCAGGCGCTGGCATGGATGATGTTGTTGCCCTGGTAAAAGGGACTATTCCCAAAACTCACATCCTGCTATTTTTCGATACGCTCAAGTATTTGAAAAAGGGCGGGCGTATTGGCAAGGCGGAGTCTCTTATGGGATCGGTTTTAGGGGTTAAGCCGCTGGTTACTATTAAAGACGGAGAAACCCATCCCGTAGGGCGTGTGCGCAGCCGCCGAGAGGGGCTGGATCGTTTGTACAAATTCGCCACCAGTTTTAGCAGTATCAGCGAGATGATAGTAGAGCATACTGATATTCCCAAGGAGTCTGACTCCCTCACCCGGCGTATTGCCGAAGAATTACCGCAGACCAGAATCTACAGCACCAGGGTGTGTCCTGTTATCGGCGCTCATCTGGGTCCCGGCGCAATCGGTGTCTCTGTTATCGAAGGTCAATCTTGAGCAGTGCCTTAGAGCAGTTCCAAAAGGTTTTAAATCTGGAAAAGGACAGGGGTTGCGATAATACAGCCGTTTTTGGTGGGCTGGACAAGTACCTTGATCGCTTGCCAGACAAGTCAGACATTAAACTCCCATCTCCTTCATACGCTGATCTGAGCGTTGCTGAGCGCAAAAAGTGGATTGATGCAGTCATTGGCGGCGGGGCAAAAACCAAACCGGTGCGTAAAGCAACTACGCCCAAGCCCAAGACCAAAGCCAAGCCAAAACAGCCTGTGCCTGAGTCCGGATCTTTACTTATCAATTCACCTATCACCGATATCAAGGGCATCAGTGCGCGTATGCATACCAAGTTTAACAAGCTCAATGTGCATACTATCAAAGACATGCTTTACTTCTTTCCCAGACGCCATATCGATTACAGCAAAACTATGCCTATAGCACAGCTTGAGGTTGGAGTTGAGCAAACTGTAATCGGTACTATATGGCAGGCAGCGCTCAAAGGCATAGGTCGATTCGGTCGCAAGGCTACGGAGGTCATAATAGGCGATCAGACGGGTAATATGCGCATAGTCTGGTTCAACCAGCCCTATCTGGTCAAAAAGATGCGCACTAACGAGAAGATTGCCATAAGCGGCCGTATCAGCAGCTACATGGGCCAAAAGGTATTCGAGTCACCGGTGTACGAGATACTAACCTCAGATGATCTGGTTCACACCGGGCGTCTTGTTCCCGTATACCCGCTAACCGAGGGGCTTGCGGCTCGCACGGTACGCCGACATATAAAGGCCGCGGTTGATTTGTGGGCCAGTCGTCTGCCCGACTTTTTACCCCGTAGTGTGAAAGATCACGCTGGTTTAATGTCACTCGGAATTGCTATTGAACAAGCCCATTACCCTGATAGTGAACAAACAAAAAACGAGAGTAGAACACGCCTTGCTTTTGATGAGCTGTTTTTAATACAACTGGGTGTGCTTTCGCGCAGGCGGGAGTGGCAGGAGCAGCAGGATGTTGTTCCTTTAGATAAGCACCTGGATTGCGTTGACAAGTTTGTATCCACACTACCTTACGCGTTAACCGGAGCACAGCGCAGAGCGCTTGATGTGGTGCTTGCCGATATGGGCAGTAATAAGCCGATGAGCAGACTAATTCAGGGAGACGTTGGCAGCGGTAAAACGGTGGTAGCTGCCGCCGCCATAATACTGGCGGTTGCAAATAGTGCTCAGGTGGCATTTATGGCTCCCACAGAGATACTGGCGGAGCAGCATTACCGTACCATCGCCAAGCTTTTTGGCGCATCCGATGTAGATGGTAATACGTTTGAATTGTCCTCCGATACATTTGGATTTCACATACGTGTTTGCCTGTTGATGGGCAGCACCAAAAAGAAGGATAGAAAACCCATATACGAAAGCATTGCAGATGGGTCCATAGATATAGTAATCGGCACGCACGCTATCATTCAGGAGTCGGTCGAGTTTAAAGAGCTGGGTTTTGCTATTGTTGATGAGCAGCACAGGTTTGGCGTACTGCAACGTTCGGCCCTGCGTGAGAAAGGGACCAGCCCGCATGTGCTGGTCATGAGTGCAACGCCTATCCCCAGAACGCTGGCGCTCACACTGTACGGCGATCTTGATATCTCCGTAATCGATGAGATGCCACCGGGCAGGCAGGAGATAATGACAAGGCTTGGCGGGCCTCAAAATCGCAGCAAGGCTTATCAGTTTATTCACGATAAAATCAAAGCTGAACAGCAGGCATTTATAATCTGTCCGCTGGTCGAAGAATCCGAAGCTATCGATGCCAAGGCGGCGGTTGCAGAACACGCACGACTTACTCGTGATGTATTTCCGCAATTAAATCTCGGTCTGATTCATGGGCGCATGTCGTCTGCTGATAAAGAAGAGGCTATGCATAAATTCAAGGATGGAGAATATAACATCTTGGTGTCCACATCGGTGGTAGAGGTGGGAATAGATGTGCCCAACGCCACCGTCATGCTTATCGAGGGCGCCGACCGTTTTGGGCTATCTCAGCTGCACCAATTTCGCGGCAGAGTGGGCCGTGGCGACAAAAAGAGCTACTGTATCTTGCTGGCCGAAAAGCCCTCCTCAGAGGCCACCGAACGGCTGCAGATAATGGAACAGACGTCAGATGGCTTTAAGCTGGCCGAGGAAGACCTGCGTTTGCGCGGTGCCGGTGAGTTCTTTGGCACACGTCAGAGCGGCCTGCCTGACCTGCGTATGGCCCGCCTCTCCGACACGCTTTTGCTGGAGCAAGCGCGCGCCGAAGCAATTCAGCTGTTCAAAGATGATCCCAACCTTGCCAAGCCTGAACATGCGCTGCTACTTAAAGAAGTGGACAAGCTATGGTCCAGCGCCGGTGAGTCCAGCTAGGGGTTTGTATTGCTACAATGCCTATGATTGGCATGCTGGCGATTTAGGAGAAGAAATGCTTCAGGGGTGAATTACCAAAAATTATCTACTTTGTCCATACTAAAAGCTAGGTCAAATGAATCTGAGAAAAATCCTCTTCTCTCTGTACAGACAACTAATCTAGCCGGATATGTGTTCGACGGAAAAGACTTGGGTAGATTTATGTACACATCGCGTCCTGAGACATCAGTTATAGCTTCTGCCATAGGCTCCCAGTCAGTATCATATCGCTTGCCCCTTATTTCCATCTGTATTTCCTCAATACGGATTGGAGGAACAGCGTGTATTTGGAGATTAAAACGTAAACGTATGCTATCATCTTTAACTTCAAATGAGTAGTCAGAATACGACACTTTCACGAAACTTGGTGTTATATAATATTCTTTAATATTTCTAGCCTCATCACGTTGCTCCCTTACCCTGTGAAAAGCAATAAATGGCATAATAATCAACCCGATAAATAATAACGGTATCCACACCCATATAGGAAATGAACTGCGGCCTGATAAATCCAAGTATGCCCCAATAGCACCAGCCACGCTGGTTAGTAACACAATCCACACTAAATATCCGAGAGCTGCGATGTATTCTCTGAGCGATTCTTGCATGCGCTCATTCTACCATATCTCTTCTTAAAGCTGGTAAGCCTTTCTACTTAACTGACCTCTTCCCAATACATATGCGGTGCAGGATGCAATCCTGCCGGGGGAGCTGGGGGTGTCCCCCAGATTAAATAATCCCTCCCCCAAGAATGGGGGATAAAGGGGGTTGATACCCCTATACTGATTCCCAAACGACTATCTACGTACGTACCCCATTCCGACCCTCGTAAAGCGTAGTAGAATGCAGATATAATTGAGATTGCACCCCCTCATGCCGTATAATGGTTCCCAGTTGTAATTGATAGAAATGGATGCATAAATGATTAAGCAAAGAGTTGCCGAGCTTCTGCGGCAAGCGGTAAAAGAAGCGATTGAAAAGGAACTGTTGCCGGCAGCAGCTATCCCGGACGTAGCGGTGGAACACCCGCAAAAGCCGGAGCATGGCGATTATGCCTCAAGCCTGCCCCTCAAGCTATCACGTGCCATGCGCAAAAGTCCGCTGGTTATAGCCGAAACACTTGCCGGATTGATCCCGGCCTGCGATGAAATCGAAAAGGTCACCGTAGCACACCCCGGTTTTGTCAACATTACCCTTAGCGGCAAATGGCTGGCAAGTCAGGTCGAGCAAGTCCTCAGTCAGAAAGAGTCTTTTGGTGATATCAACCTGGGTGATGGACAGAAGATACAACTGGAATATGTCAGCGTCAATCCCACCGGCCCCATACACGTGGGCCATGGCCGTGCCGCCATACTGGGCAGCGCCCTTGCCAACGTGCTCAAATCCGCCGGTTATGATGTCTCATCCGAGTACTATGTCAACGACGCCGGCAATCAGATGGACGCTTACTATAACTCACTTTATGCCCGCTATATGCAGGCCCTGGGTCATGACTGTGAAATGCCGGAAGACGGCTATATGGGAGACTACATCCTCGACTTTGCAAAACAGATCATCGAAGAAAAGGGCGATGCATATGTATCCATGCCCAAAGATGATGCACTTAAGGCAATAGGTGCCGTAGGCGTAACAAAGGCTATTGATGCCATCAAGTCCGATCTGAAAACGCTGGGCATTGAGTTCGACGTATGGTTTTCCGAGCGCAGCCTGTTTGACAGCGGACAGTATGACACAGCCATGGATATGCTGGATAAGAGCAATCACACCGCCGAAAAAGAGGGCGCCAAGTGGTTCATGTCCACCTCACTGGGTGAGGATAAGGACAACGTGCTGGTGCGAACAAACGGCACGCCCACATACTTCGCCTCCGATGTGGCCTACCACTACAACAAGCTCGTTTTGCGCGGCTTTGACAAGGCCATAGACATATGGGGTGCCGATCATCAGGGCCATGTATCGCGCATGAAGGCTGTGCTGACAGCCCTTGGCATCGACGAACAGCGCCTGCATATCATCATCACGCAACTGGTTACGCTCAAGCGCGGCAAGGAGATCGTACGCGTGTCCAAGCGCACTGGTGACCTGATTACACTGCGCGAGCTGATAGAAGAGGTAGGCCCGGACGTATGCCGATTCTTCTTCCTGATGCGCTCTGCCGATTCACAGATGGACTTTGATATGGAACTGGCGGTGCAGCAATCCAACGATAACCCCGTGTACTACGTGCAGTACGCACACGCACGCATTGCCAGCATACTAAGGTTGGCCGCAGACAAAGGCATCGACTATGCAGACGGCGATGTATCGCTGCTGACGCATGAGGCTGAGCTCTCCTACATTCGCAAGATGCTCTATCTGCCGGAGATCATCGAGCAGATTGCAAGCACCCACGAACCGCATCACCTGACATACTTTGCGCAGGAAATGGCTACGGCATTCCACAGCTTCTACAAGCAGTGCCGCGTGGTCACCGACGACGCAAAAACAACCGCATCACGCTTAAAACTTGTTGCCGCCGCCAAGACCGTTTTTGCCAAGGTACTTGGCCTGATGGGCATGACCGCCCCCGAAACCATGTAGTTTCGCCTTCTACTGCGACTCGCTTAGGTTCTGTTTGCCGCTACGTACGTAGATTGTCGTTTTTCTTTCAGTAAAGAAGATATCCTGCACCTCTTTGTGTGCCGATATTAGTGACAACAAGCAACATTGTTTATACATTGACAGGCAAATGGGTTTTCAGGTAAAGTCGTAAGTGGTTCATATCGTATGTGAGGTGTTTCATGGCTGAGGAATATATGCTTACTGGTAATGATCGGAACAGGCAGCGCACTTTACTCAAGTGGGCGATTATAGTCGCCTTGATTGCTGTGGCTGTACTTGTCCCTTTGGCATGGGTTCTTTCAAACTCACGTGATAATACCGGGAGTGCTTCGGACAGGTATGCAACAGGAACTACACCAATTGAGGCTGTGCAGAACTGGGTGGAGCAAGTGAATGAAACGCACGCCAGTAGTTTTAAACATCTTCAAACGCGTGATTATTTGGATTATTCAGTTATTCTGTATGAGTTGCCGAGTTACTCCGATGAAATGCTGTGGTACCAACGGGTAAAGGGCAGTGATGATAACTGGTATATAGACGATGTGACTGATGGCAGTGGGGGATTTCTTGTCGATACCGCTGGTGGGTCCCCTCCGTACATAAGGTGGACAACTGGGAAATTGATAGGTCCAACGATTTTCTTTGGCAGAGCGGTTAGTGATGAAGTTGCTGCCGTAGAGTTTGAAATGCGTGACGGACAGACAGTTAGGGCTTCGGTTATAGATGGTTTGTTTGTTGTTGTTTGTGGGACGAGTTGGCAGGAAGAGGCTGTGCGTGCTCTTGACGCGGATGGTGAAGTGTTGTCCGAGCGGGTTTTTGTACGTATATAGATAGTTATCGAATGTTAGTAAGGATGTTTTATCGTCTAGTGTTTGGCCAGAAGCTTGCCCTAATACCCCTCGCCCTCTTTGTACATCTGGGCCATCTTGGCATACAGGCTGTTGTCGTCCCGCTCCACCCACTCAAACACCTTTTCGGTAAGCTCTTTTTTGATCTTGCCCGGTATTCCGGTCACGAACGATTTATCCGGTATTTTCTGGCGCTCGGTGATAAGGGTCATAGCGCCGATGATGCAGTAGTCGCCTATCTCGGAGTGAGGCAGGATGGTCGCGTTCATACCCACCAGCACGTAGTTGCCTATGCTCTTGCCATGCACACCCGCGCCGTGCCCGAACATTACGTTGTCGCCTATCTCCATAACGCCCTCACAGTGCAGCACGCAGTTGTCCTGAATACTTACGTTGGCACCAATGCGCACCTGCCCGAAGTCCGCACGTATCACCGCTCCCGGCCATACGCTGGAGTACGGTCCTATCTCAACGTCACCCACGATGTATGCGTACTCGCTGATGAACGCGGTTTCATGTATCTTGGGCGTCTTGCCGTTAAACTCTTTGATCAAACCTATGCCTCCTTGCACCTGTGTTTCATTATACTATCGATAGCAACCGTAGCGTCAAGCGTTGCTGGCCTATTCGCCTTTATGTTAGACTTACAGAGTATTTTTTAGGAGTGTATCGTATGAAAAAAGGACGCGTATTTTCCGGCGCAAGACCTACAGGGCAGCAGCACATCGGCAATTATCTGGGCGCTATCCAGAACTATGTGGCGCTTCAGGACGATTACGAGTGCATCTATTGCATCGTCGATATACACGCCCTGACCACCCTTGAAGATACGCATTTGTTGCAGGCCAATATCCGCGAGATGGCGCTGGACTGGCTGGCGGCAGGAATCGATCCCCAGCGTTCGATCATGTTTGTGCAGTCGCATGTACCGGAGATAGCCGAGCTTTTCACCTACATGGGCATGACCACCCCCATGGGCTGGCTCACCCGCGTGCCCACGTTCAAGGAGAAGGTGCGCATGCATCCCGACAACGTCAACTACGGCCTGCTGGGCTATCCGGTACTGATGGCTTCGGACATCATCCTTTACAAGGCAGACACCGTTCCCGTGGGCGAGGACCAGTTGCCGCATTTGGAGCTGACGCGTGAGATAGTGCGCCGCTTCAACTCGATATTCGGCGAAGTTTTCCCTGAGCCCAAGGCCAAGCTTACCGAGATACCGCTGATAGTAGGGCTTGATGGTTCGGCCAAGATGAGCAAGAGCATGGATAACCAGATTGACCTTGCAGTTAGTGATGAAGAAACGCTTAAGCGGGTAAAGACCGCTTTCACTGATCCGACGCGCGTGCGCAAGAACGACCCCGGTCACCCCGACAAGTGCAACGTCTATACATTGCATGGCGCTTTTACTACCAGCGTTTTTCCTGAAAAGTTCATGGCCATCGCGCACGATTGCAAGCAGGCTCAGATCGGCTGTGTGGACTGCAAGAAGCTGCTTGGCGAAAGTATTAACGAGTTCTTGCGTCCCTTCCGCGAGCGCAGGGCCAAACTTGCCGAAAACCCCGGCGTGCTTGATGAGATCCTTGCCGATGGCGCAAAAAGAGCCTCAGCCATCGCCAAAGAAACACTGCGCGAGGTCAAGGAAAAGATGGGACTGCTTTAGATATCCTTGGGCTGTATTTCTAGGGATGTTGCGTTTTCTGTTGCTTGCTCTGCTGTGATGATTTGCCCCCTGTAGTCTATATTGTCTTCAGGTATATGGGGCTTGATATCGTTTTCGCTTAAGTATTTTATCAGTTTGTCTATTTCTTTCAGAATTGTGTTTGTGCTAGGAGAACCGCTCCACTTCTCTACTTCTTTGTGAAAAAAACAATATCCATTGTCTTTATAATAATCATAGTTTCCCTTTGGATTAATTGAGAGAGAGAAAAAGGTGTTGTTTGGCACAACGGGAATGGCTATTTTGGTGTAGAACTTAGGTAGAGGGGCATCCATAGGGCCATCTTCGGATTCTATTACTGGATAATAATAGCCAGAGTGCATAGTCACGTAAAATCTATTATGAATGCCTACTGCATTAACCCCTTTCCTTGTAAAACCATGAAAGTCTAAGCCCTCAATTTTGGTGGCTGTTTTTTTCTCTTCTCTTTTAACCCATTTATCCCTGAGACGAGATAGGACCTGAGATAAATAAAACATAACCAAGCTACCAATGAAGACACTAGCAAAGACAATTGGTATTAGGCTTACATGGCGAATTCCTTTAAGAACGGCAGTTAGAGGCATTAGCGTTATTGCAGAGCTTAAAATAAATACAAGAAGCAATCCTTGGCGGGCACTTTTATTGCGTTTTATTGCATTCCAAAGCTTGTTCATTCACTCCACACTTGTGTTCTATATCTAACATATCCTGTAAGTTGTGTAATTATACGGGCGTTGCAAGTTCAGGGTCAAGCGACGGTGTGGCATGGCACAAGCATGGCATGTAAAACGTTATTGCCCGATGATAAGAGGTGCAGGATGCTTCCTGCCGGGGGTCTTGGGGGTGCCCCCCAAATTCTAGTCTAATCTTCCCCCATGAATGGGGGACAAAGGGGGTTGATGCTACTTAACGTCAAAAGCGCGATGGAAGGTCATGCCTACAAGTCCCAGAACCGCCGGAATACATACTATGTAAAACACAGGTGCAAACTGCTGTGTCGCTGCATAAACGGATATTCCGATAATAGGCCCGATCATAAGCGACAGGTCTATTACTGAATCGAAGGCACCCATGGCGGTGCCCATATGCCTGCTTTCAAAAATCTTTGCTCCGTATACAAAACTGAGCAGAAAGGCCATTGCTTCACCGGCGCAAAACAAGCTGTAAATCAGGATGATTGACGTATAGCTATTCCCCCACAATGCAAGCCCTATGCCAGATGTAATAATGATTATCTGCGACGTGATCACCATGTGTTTGCGGTAACCCCTGTCTGACAGTATTCCGGTAAAAAACGAAACAATCGTAAATACCAGCGCACCCGCAGTGATGATCAATCCCAGCTGCCATGGTGTAAATCCTAGTATTTTGGACTTGCTGGCCACAAAAGTGTAGACGATACTGAACCCGAACAGCGCTGACATTCCCAGCAGAATGTATGCATAAATCCGTTTGTCTATAAAGATCGTTTTTAACGTCTTAAGTAAGTTAGGGTTGGGTGCATGCTCTCCCTCTTTTTTTACCTCATCGCGCATCAGCAAGGCAATTGCCACAACCGCCACCAGCGACAGGATGCCGTCAATCAGAAATGGCGATCTTAGCGAGATAAGCGAAAAGGCAGCACCCAGCGCAGGCCCGGCAATAAACGATAGTCCCTGGCTGCTGCGCAGTATCCCGAAAAATTTACCCGGCTTGTCTTTACCCAGCGTGGCGGTGATCAGCAACAGGACAGGCATGGAGATGGCATCGGCCACACCTCCGATGATGCGCAGTGCCAGCAATTGCGACCAGTCTGTAGCTACAACGCAAAGCAGCGATGATACCGATCCCAGCAGCGCTCCTACCAGCAGCAGGCGTTTTGGGTTGAAGCGGTCGGCCAGCGTGCCGGAAAAAAACTGCAAGACCACAACAGTCGCCAGCGCTGATGAGACTATTATGGGAACCTGCGTATCAGACGCCCCCAGCTCTTTTGATAACTCAGGTAGCACGGGAGCGCCCACAAGGGTACTCAGAAGCAGGATAAAGGATAATATACCGATTACGTACATGGGATACTATTGTTGGTCAAAAAATTAATATTGTCAACCATCGGTTATGTGTAGAAGCGGTAATTGTGATATTATGCAGGCATGAGTCAAGTGTGTGCAACCGCAGATATTCTCATAGAATTGTGAGGGCCGCTAAATGGATTGGACAACATTTGTTCCTACTCTAATAGCTACGTTTTCGGGCGTTTTTTTATCAATCATTCTTTCTCTTCTGGTGCGTGAATTAATTAATCGACGTAGGGAAAAACGACAGAACGATGCTACAAAGCATATTCTACTAAATGAAGTTATAGATAATTATGCTACGCTGAAATCTCTTAAAGATAATGCAAACGACGTGATAAGTGGCAAGAGTTATCTTTCGACGTTTTGCGATCCAATATCTGACTTATGTAACTCTGCTTATGATGCTACATTTAAAAGTGGCAATATTTATCGACTAGGCGACGAAATATTTGAGAGAGCAGTAATGGATTTTGCTTCGGGGTGTGTTGGGTTCAATGGCGAGAGACGCTATATGAGAGAAATGGCAAATGATAGATTCGGGTTGAATGAACCACCAATAGAGATTGTAAAAGGAATTGTTGAGCCAAGATTGCCTGTGTTAGATAAACTGTTACTCCAAGGACACGAGCTTATAAGAATGATGGACGGGAATTTTAATGATCCTGATGTATCTGAATAAATAAGCCTACCCGCCGTACTTCTTAACAAACCTGCCCATGCGGACCAAGGCCTCTTCAATATCGGGCAGGGCCACGGCGTAACAGCAGCGCACATGTCCGGCGCCGCACTGGCCAAAAACAGTTCCCGGCACAACAACAACGTGCTGCTCAACCAGCAGTTTTTCGGCAAATTCGTCGCAGGTAAGTCCCGTCGATGTAATCGAGGGGAAGGCGTAAAAAGCGCCTTTGGGATCGTGGCACTCAAGGCCTATGTTATTCAGCCCAGCCACAATCGTGCGGCGGCGGCGGTTGTAATCCGCTACCATCTCGGCAACCGTGTCATCGCCATTTTTCAGTGCTTCTATGGCACCAATCTGGCTCATAATAGGGGCGCACATCATGATGTACTGATGAATCTTCATTATCGCTTCGATGATCTCGTCGGGTGCGCAGATGTAACCCACGCGCCATCCCGTCATGGCGTAAGATTTGGAAAAGCCGCCTATGGTGATAGTGTGAGTTTTCATGCCGGGCAAGCTGGCAAAACAGGTGTGAGCTCCATCGTATACAAGCTGGTCGTAAATCTCGTCCGATATCACCACCAGGTTGTGCTCTTTAACCAGTGCCGCTATCTTCAATAGTTCGTCTTTTTTTATAACCGCGCCTGTCGGGTTGTTGGGATTGTTAAGCAGTATGGCCTTGGTTTTGGGAGTAATCCTCTTTTCTATCTCTGAGGCTTTCATCTCAAAATCGTCGTCCATGCAAGTTGGGACGGGTACCGGTATGCCGCCGGGCATGGTAATGCATGGTATGTATGCTACGTAGGTTGGGTCGCCAACGATGACCTCGTCACCGGGATCAATTATGGCGCGCATGGCTATGTCTAGCGCCTCGCTTGCGCCGGATGTAACAATGATTTCTTTGTCAGGGTCGTATCCAACGCCATACAGCTTGTAAAGATGCCTCGATAGCTCCTGCCTCAGCTCAAGCAGTCCGTAGTTGGAGGTGTACATGGTGTGACCTTTTCTGATGGAACTGATGGCGGCATCACTTATGTTCCACGGGGTAACGTAGTCAGGCTCACCCACACCCAGCGATATGATATCTTTCACACCTTCCGACAGATCAAAAAACTTGCGAATGCCTGACGGTGGTATGTTTTTAGCTCTACGGGATATAAAGTTGTGGCTCTTATCAGCCATTGGTTCTCCTTAGTTGATTAAGGTGTTATTACCAAACGGGCAATACCATCATTGTCGTCGTAGATTACGTTGTCTTCTTTGTAGCGTTTCATCAGGAAGTGGGTTGCTGTGCCCTGTACTCCGTCTATGGGAGAGAGCTTGTGCGTGACAAACGTGGCCACGTCCTGCATGGTCTTGCCTGTTACTATCAAAGCCAGATCGTATGTGCCGGATGCCAGATACGCTGAGCGCACCTCTGCGAACCTGTATATCTGTTCGGCGATAGCTTCAAACCCGAAGTCTTTTTGTGGCTGAACCTTGACCTCGATCAGGGCGTCTACCTCAGGCTCGCCAGCCTTTGGCCAGTTGATAACGGTCTTGTACTTTACGATGGTACCGTCTTTTTCGGCCTTAGCTATTGTTTGCTTGATCTCGGTAACAGATTTGCCGGTCATTGTGGCCAGTTGATCGGGAGTTGTTTTAGGATCGGCCTCCAGCGCTTTTAAAATGTCTTTCATAGTCATGCACCTCACACCTTTTTATAGGTTGATAATTACGATGGTAAGCACATTATAGCAGCAAAGATGTAGGAATAGGAATAGCGCAGCATCAAATATTGCCGGATAGCGTAGTTTTAGGGGGATTGATAATACTGGAACAAAACCTTGATAATATCTGTTTGCCGTATTAGAATCTATTAATCAATCGGAGTAACATGTTTGTCAGGAAGGTACCTAATGAACATTGAGCCGGAAATACTTGAGTACTACCAGACGGGAAAAGAGGTCGAGCGGCTTTTTACCGGCGTATACCAGCTTGAGCGGGTAAGAACACAGGAGATAATCACGCGCTATCTAACTGATAAACCCCTGAAGACTCTGGACGTAGGTGGAGCGGCTGGTTTTTACTCATTCTGGCTTAGTGATATGGGGCATGATGTCCATCTTGTAGACCCCGTACCATTTCTTATTGAACACGCTAAAAAGCACTCAGTTGAATCGGGGAAAGAGCTTGCCTCCATAACTGTAGGTGATGCAAGACAACTTGAATTCGATGACGATCACTTTGATGTAGTTTTGCTGCTCGGCCCGCTTTATTATTTAACCGAGCGCTCTGATCGCATAACGGCTCTGCTTGAAGCCAAAAGGGTATTGCGCATGGGCGGAACGATTTTTTGTGTGGGCGTTTCCCGGTATGCTTCAACGTTTGCCGGTTTTTTTCAGAACTTGGTTGCAGATCCACGCTTCATAGAAATCATGAATGGTGATTTAAAGGAAGGCCAGCATAGAAATACTACTGAAGCACTTGATTACTGGACAACCGCTTACGTACATCGCCCTGAAGAATTGAAGGATGAGATGCTGGGGGCTGGTTTTGCGTTTGAGAAATTACTTGCAATAGAGAGCTTTGGATGGTTGGTGCCGATTTTAATAAGTGGCATGATGATAACTATCGAGAGTCGTTTTTGCGCTCGATTCGCGCTGTTGAGCAGGAGCCATCGCTACTCGCTGTGAGCGCACATATTATGGGTATCGCACGTAAAGATTAGGAGATTTTGAAATGAAAGCTGATCTGGAAGCCAATAAGCAGAATGCGATTGCTTATTATCGGACCGCCTATGAAGGAAATCCACGTAAGGCTGTGCAGCAGTACGTTGGAGAGCAGTACATTCAACATAATCCTTTAGTGGGAGACGGCAAGGAATCATTTATTGAATATTTCGAAAGAATGACATCAGAGTATCCGCAAAAGAGCATTGATTTTATCAGGGCGGTTGCGCAAGGTGATCTTGTAGCCCTGCATACTCATCAGGTTTGGCCCGGAGGCGAGCAGTACGTAACAATGGATTTTTTCAGGTTTGATGATAATGGGAAAATAGTTGAGCATTGGGACTGCATACAGGAAATTCCAGAGATAACCAAAAATGGAAACAGCATGTACTAGATCATACTTTAGAACTTTCTACTAAGTGTAGATTATTTCTTTTTGGTTGTAGGTTTAGGTTTCAAGGTTTTGGCATATTCTAAACTAAGAGCCAGATATTGCTTGAGCTCATCAGTTCTTTGCAAAAGATCATCCGGAACGCAGACATATTCTTTTAAAACCGTGTTATAGGTTTCAAGTAATTGCGTACTGTATTTTTCAATGAATTTTTCTCGCTCTGCTTTTGAGAGCCTGAGCCCAACAGAGCCGCTTTTATTCATTTGCGTGAACATGTTGCCGCCCAGTGATGTGTAGGGAACTGTATCTCCCTTTCTCTCAATCTCAGGAATTGACGCTATGAGTTTATCATAGAGATCTATCTTTTCCTGGGGTGGATAGCTTTTCTTTTCAGGCATAGTTTTACCCCTTTGCTTTGTATCCTCGGTATCTTGAGCATTATACCACTACAGTAAAAGTTATCGGGATGTTGGTTCGCTAGGTGTATGACTATTTTATATGGTTTTATGTGTACGTTTGATGAAGCTACAGGTCTGAGGATAGTTCGCTAATCTTTCTCGCTCTTTTGGCAACCACAACATATAGTATTCCGCTGGCAAGGGAGAATAGGCTCAAGAAAAACCAAGTTAGGCCAGAGCTAGTATGAAGTTCTCCGGGTACACCCGGTGTTTGATAGAATACTGCAAATGCGTCATAGACAACCATTACTGAGGCAGAGAGAAAAGCTAATATAGCAGACAAAACACAGATAACTATCCCTCCTATATAGGACCATCTCCAAGCAGCTAGAGCAGTGACAGGATAGGCTAGAAAGATAAATGAATAACTATGAAGCGCCTTTGCATTAGTCCAGACATAGTATTGGAATATTACTAGATACACAGCCGTAGCAAAGGCTACACTAAAACAAAGTGTCTTTGTTGCTATTTCAAGATTCCTAGTATTGGTAGATGATATACCAATTGTTTTCATCTATTCCTCCACGGTTTGAGGATAGTTTAGGGGGTTATCAGGGTGTGATGTAGCTACTTTGTTCTTGCTCGGTATGCCACTTCTTACTAGGCAGCGATGACTTTAACTTTAAGGCTATATCCGGAACCACCCCATGAATTCATTGCCTCGACGTGAAGCCTGTAATTTCCACCGGGTGGAGCGTCAGATGGAATCTCTATTGTTTCTTCGAATGTAAAGGTCTGTGACTGCGATGGAGGTTCAAATGTCCAAGTATGTTCCCCGCTATTAACATCCCGGCCAGTATCAGGATTGACTATTTGAACAGGATTATTGAGATCACCAACATCCCAAAGTGTAACCTGCATCCATTCTATCTCATGGTCAACTTCAACAAGGTATTTGACAAGGACGGATTCACCCTGCTTCAATTCGGCATTCTTACTTGGGGTAAGAATGGGTACATATGTGCTTTCCTCCGGGGCTGTATTGCAACCCATACCCGCTATAAGTCCCGAAATCAATATAAATGCAAATAGTCGTTTCATAGCCACTCAATTATATCACCGCAGAATAGGTTGTCAAATTAATGTCATAAAATGGACTAATGCTAACCGTAAAGTTGGGTTGAGTGTAGATCATCGGGATGCGTACGATTGGGCGATGCCAGTCCATGAGCGTGTTTGTTTCTTTCTACAGCTTTTTAAACAGTGCACCATACCAATCCATCGTTTCAAAATCGGTATCGCCTGAAGCGCTGTTCTTGTCCCTGTACCAAAGAGTGTCCATATTATAGTATGAAGTCAATTCAAATCCGTTATCATGCAGGATGGACTCTAAGTCCTTTTTCAGCAGGGGATAATATTTGGGTCCCACAAGTGCGTATTCTCCTACATGCACACCGTTTTCGTCAACAGAGGTTACGAAAACGAACGTGACCGAATTGTCGGCATTCCATTGGAATATATGATACAGGCTTTCATGCTTCTCTGCGGTCATAACAAAAGGGTCTCTTGCTATAAATATAGGTCTTTCCCGAAGGATTTTATCCCAATTGCGTATATCAATATATAAATAACCGTTTGGCCGTATACATTTATGGGCTGCTTGAACAAAGGATGTGAAACCGGCTGCGTCCACATGCGGAAGCGAATTCCCGGTGGACATGATTATGTCATATTCGGTGCTAAGGTGTTCATCTAGCTTGGTAAAATCGGCTTGGAACAGATGAATTGAGAAGCCTGCTGAGTTGAAATTCTCTTTTGCTTTTGCCAGCAGGTTTTGGCTTAAGTCTGAACCGGATACCTCGTACCCAAGTTTAGCCATTGGCAAGGTGGTCCCCCCTGCACCGATAGAGCAATCATGGACCTTGCCGGACGTACAGCATGAAAATATCTCAGCGTAATATTTCCTGAAAGCTTCCTGGCTTTGTGGGGCCATGTTTTGCATGTACAAAGCGCCGGTTTCGTAAGCATCATATTATTTCATACCAGCATTATACCACCACAGGCTAGGTTGCAACTATATGCCATAATATGACAGTTTGCTGGCATACATGGGGAGCCAAGATAGTCTAATGATGGAATTATTCGGATGACTACGTGGGGCGATTTGTTACTTTAGCGCTGGCTTCTTGGTGTGCCAGTCGGTGGCTTGCTGGTAGGCATGGCCGATGCGCAGTATCGTTTCCTCGTCAAACGATTTGCCCAGTATCTGAAGTCCCACCGGAAGTCCGTCAACGAAACCGCTCGGTACCGAAAGCCCCGGTATTCCGGCGATGTTTATGGGCAGCGTGCATATATCAGATAGGTACATCTGCATGGGGTCGTTCGTCTTTTCGCCAATCTTGAACGGTACCGTGGGCGATGTTGGTGTAACCAGCGCGTCGTATTTGGAAAATGCCTGGTTAAACTCTTTCCAGATCAGACGTCGCAGTGACTGTGCCTTCTTGTAGTAGGCATCGTAATATCCGGCGGACAGCGCATATGTGCCTATCATGATGCGTCGCTTTACCTCGGTACCAAAACCGTCCTCGCGCGTTTTCTCCATGATGTCCCACATACTATCACCGTCAGTGGCGCGGTGGCCGTACTTGGTGCCGTCGTAGCGGGCAAGGTTGGCCGATGCCTCTGCCGGTGCTATCAGATAGTAGGTCGCCAGTGCATAGTCTGTCAGCGACAGCGATACGTCCCACTCCACGATAGCTCCCAGCTCCTGCAACTGCTTGATGGCTACCTCGATTGCTGTTCTAACTTCAGGTTGCATGGCATCCACAAAGTACTCTTTGGGTATGCCTATTTTGAGGCCTTTTATGTCGCCCGTCAGCGCTTTGGTATAGTCGGGCACAGGTTTGTTGACCGACGTTGAATCTTTTGCGTCGTATCCGGCGATGGTGTTCAGTACCAGCGCTGCGTCGGTAACGTCCTTGGTCACCGGGCCTATCTGGTCCAGCGAACTGCCGAATGCCACCAGTCCGTATCTGGATACCCGTCCATATGTCGGCTTCAGTCCCACTACGCTGCAGAATCCGGCGGGCTGACGTATACTGCCGCCCGTGTCAGAGCCCAGCGCGAACAGTGCCTGATCAGCAGCAACTGCCGTCGTAGAACCACCGGACGAACCACCCGGTACGCGGTCGTAGTCCCACGGATTGCTGGTAACACCAAACGCCGAGTTCTCTGTAGAAGAACCCATGGCGAATTCATCCAGGTTGGTTTTACCCACCATTACCATGCCGCTGTCATTCAGCTTCTCAACGACGGTTGCATTGTAAGGAGGTACAAAGTTTTCCAGCATTTTGGACGAGCACGTGGTTTTTGTTCCGCTGGTACACATATTGTCCTTGATGGCCGCAGGTATACCGGTTAGCGCAGTGGCGCTTTTATCTTTAATACGTTTGTCGGCGTCCACGGCCTGTTTAAGGGCCGTATCCTGCGTTACTGTGACGTAGGAGTGGATTTTATCATCCGTACTTACGATATGCGCCAGTACAGCTTTGGTCAGCTCCACAGAGGAAATTTCGCCGTTTTTTAGCTTATCGTGTGCCTGACTGATGGTTAGTTTGTGTAAACTCAGTTTATTACTCCTGTATAAATGCTATTCCAGAACAGCCTTTACTTTGAAACATCCCTCTTCCTGATCGGGAGCATTGCTAAGTATTTCATCCTGCGTTAGTGACGGTCTGGCCTCGTCCTCGCGCATTACACCGGACAGCTCATTGAGTATCAGCGGGTCCACGTTAGCATCGATTTTTGCCAGCAGCTCATCAAAGTTTGTCAGTATATCGGACAACTCATCGCTAAAGCGCGTTATCTCGTCTTCGGTCAGCTTGATTCGTGCCAGTGTGGATATGTGGATTACCTGTTCACGGGTTAGCTTCATGTTTTGTAACGCCTCTTTCCAGTGCTTCTGCTTTCGGGTTTCTTATTATAGCATTGCCTTTAAGTTATGAGCAATAATACCTTTTTCTGTAGCTTTGATGTGGGGAGCTGCATAGTGGACAAGAGGCGGCTATTTGGAGTATATTTATCGCTAGAGTGGAGGGCGGGGTGGCGGCAAAAAAACGATAGAGGTAGAGTGTAAAGATTATGAGCGATTATACCACCGAGGCTATCCGAAATTTGGTGCTGATGTCCCACAGTGGTGCCGGTAAAACATCACTGGTTGAGGCAATGCTGTTTAATGCGGGCGTGATTAATCGACTGGGCAAGGTCGATGGGGGAACAACCACATCCGATTACGACCCGGCTGAGATTAAAAAGAAGGCCAGTATAAACCTTTCAATCCTTTCCTTTGAGCATAAAGATAAAAAGATAAACGTTATTGACACCCCCGGTTATGCCGATTTTGTGGGTGAGGTTAAAGGCTCCATCAGGGTTGCCGATACCGCTGTTCTGGTGATTTGTGCTACCTCCGGTGTAGAGGTTGGCACCGAGCTTTCATGGAAATATGCCGAGGCTCAGGGTATTCCCCGTGTAATATATATCAACAAGATAGACCGCGAAAATGCTGATTTTTATAAAGTTGCCGACCAGGCAAAATCCATGTTTGGTGAAATGTGCGTTCCCATGCAGCTTCCCATAGGTGCGGAAGCCGATTTTACGGGCGTGATTGATTTGCTAAAGATGAAGGCTGTTATCGACGATAAAGAGCAGGACATTCCTGCCGACCTTGTTTCCGATGCCGAGGTTTATCGCGATGGCCTGCTGGAGGCACTGGCAGAGGCTGACGACGACCTGTGCGCCAAGTATCTTGAGGGCGAAGACTTGTCTGAAGATGAGGTAGCCCAGGCGTTGCGTGTTGGCATTAACACCGGTAAAGTCGTACCGATTCTGGTTGGCTCGGCTCTGGTCAATAAAGCCATACAACCGTTTATGGATATGGTTTGTGATTACCTGCCTTCACCGGCGGACCGTGGCAGTGCCATGGCGGGCGAGGCTGAAATAGCACCTGATGCTTCCGGCAATCTGGCGGCTCTGGTATTCAAAACCACTGCCGATCCGTATGTGGGGCGTCTCACTTATTTCAGGATATACGCTGGCACTCTGTTCAGTGATACTCATGTATTCAACGCCAGCAAGAAGAAAGATGAGCGTGTAGGCCAGTTGCTTACGATCAGGGGCAAGGAGCATTTGCCTGTAGCGCAGATGGTGGCAGGTGATATCGGCGGCGTGGCCAAATTATCGGAAACCGCTACATCCGATACCTTGTGCAAACAGGAAAACCCGGTTGTGTTCGATGCTATCCAGTTTCCTCCACCGGTCTATTCTGTGGCGGTGCATCCCAAGACCAAGGCCGATATGGACAAGATGGGCTCAGCGCTAAACAGGCTTGTTGAAGAAGATCCCACTCTTAAGGTGTACAAAGACCCCGAAACTTCTGAAATGCTTATTTCCGGTATGGGCGATTCGCATATTGATGTTGCGGTGGAAAGAATGCAACGTAAGTTTGGTGCTAATGTGCTGGTGCAGCCCCCCAGGGTGCCATTTAGGGAGACGATCAAGGCCACGGCCAAGGCCGAGTATAAGCATAAGAAACAGAGTGGTGGACACGGCCAGTACGGTCATGTGCATCTGGAGTTTGAACCGTTGCCGCGTGGCCAGGGATCAGAGTTTGGCGACAGGATAGTTGGTGGAGTGGTTCCCAAGAACTACATTCCGGCGGTGGAAAAGGGCATTCACGAGGCACTGACCGAGGGCGTGCTTGCCGGATACCCGGTTGTCGATGTAAAGGTCACACTGTTCTATGGCAGCTATCATCCGGTAGACTCTTCTGAAATGGCTTTCAAGATTGCTGCGCATCAGGCATTTAAAAAAGGCATTGCCGATGCCACCCCAATACTGCTTGAGCCGGTCATGGACATGAAGATAACCGTGCCTGATAGTTACATGGGTGATGCCATGAGCGATCTTAACACCAAGCGGGCCAAGGTTATGGGCATGAACCCGTCAGATGGCGTGACCACAATCGAGGCACAGGCGCCGCTTTCAGAGGTTCTGCGCTATGCCACTGATTTACGCTCCATAACCCAGGGACGCGGTTCGTTTACTATGGAGATGGACCATTACGCTGAGGTTCCGGCTCACACTGCTCAGAAGATTATAGAAGATGGCAAGAAAGAAAAAGAGAAGAAAGAATAGCTTTTAAATCAATCGATTTTTGAACAAGAGAAAGGCAGGGCGTTAAAACCCTGCCTTCTTTATTTTATGCTCGAATCAAACAGGGCATCAACTCTCCTTTCCCACTTTTCTGCTCAAGCTATGCATGCGCCCTAGCGTGTGGGCAAGACCTCTTTAAACGGCAGACATCATGTGGTAGGTAATCAGACGGAGTAATGTAAAGAAAGCATGGGTGTAAATACTCGCCCAAGTTATGTAATAAGTCGCCTGCCGTCACGTACAAAAACTGTTTATCATTTGCCTTGGATATAATAAACTTTTTATTAACTTCGATAGTGTAGTACTTAATGGATTGAGGCATATAATTATTTCAGGATTAAAAATAAACGGAAAAAAGAACGCCATAACTGTTGTAATAACCACAGTTGTTTTAGCAATATTGTTTGTTCTTGCCACCGCCACAGCAAGTGCGACGCCAAGCGATGTAACCGGTACTGATCATGATCTGGGATCGGCTGGTCAGGCCACTTGTGGATATTGCCACATCCCACATAATGCAAATGGCAGCGCCTTGTGGGCAATGACCCCTAAAATCGGGATGACAGGCATGCAGTCTCTTTGTTTTAGCTGCCATGACGGGACAGTTTCAGCCAAGGGGACCTATATTGGCGACTTGTCCTATTATACTCATCCAGTTTCACCGGAAGGCAATCTAAATTGCTCTAACTGTCACTCCGCTCACGGTCCAGACGGGCAAGATAGAAAGGGACTGACTTCGAGCGCGGCTCATGCAGCCAATCGGGATTGTGATCGCTGTCACGACCCTCATAGTAATTCCTGGAGATTTATCAAAGCTGATCTTGAGCAAAGCGCAGATGTCTGTATTTCGTGCCATTCCAATTATTCAAATAATCACCCCGTTGATATGGCATCCGACAGTTATTTGCCCGCAGATCGTTTATGGGATCCATACGCTGGCACCCCGGATTTCAGCGGTACACGGCTCTGGGATGCTATCGGAACTACAGTCGACAACGAAGGAACAGGTGGAATCAAGTGTTTGACCTGCCATGCCACTCATGGCGCTCTCACTACTATGTTAAATAGTGTAGAGTACGAGGATCCTCAGAGTAGCTCCTCTCCAATATGCGAAAACTGTCACTAGTTTTACTCTATTTCTTACCATGAAACATAAACGCAAAAGGCAGGAGTAAATGTCCTGACTTTTTTATCTTGTGCTCGCAACCAACAGTAATAACAAATCGTGATATTATCGGATTATTTTCACTAAGTAAAAAACTTCAAAATACGTGCACGCGTTTGGCCTTTTGAAACCAGTATTTTGGCTATAGGCTCAAGCAGTGCAAAATCATCACTGTCCATCCAATCCGGCTTTATTGTCCCGGCAGTGGTTCCGAAGAAGTAATGAAAACCTCTCAAAGAGTCCATATATTTAATGGAATAATCCTGGGCAGTGGATTGCGAACTTATTGCAGCAGCTGATGTATGCCCCATTGCTTTTTGGGGTTGGGATACTCCATACAATTCTTTGTCCGCTTCTTTTAACATATCAACTAAATCCAGCTCACGCATTCTGTTCAGGAACTTGCTGAAGTCGAATTGATCCAATGGATTATACATAATATAAACCCCGCAAATGAGTACCTTCTTTATTTTTTGTCGGAACCAAACTTGGTGCCAATCTTGTTTGCAATAACCTTGGCTGGCACCTCTTCAACGTCGCCCGGCTTCAGATTAACCAGCTGGAAGGGGCCATACGTAGTGCGGATAAGCCTTGTAATGTGCAACCGCAAATGCTCGCACACACGCCTTATTTCCCGGTTCTTACCCTCGCGCAGGGAGAAGGACAGCCACGTGCTTGTCGTTTCTGTCCGCTCAATCTTGGCAGTAATGGGGCCATAACTGATGCCATCTATTTCTATGCCTTTTTTGAGATGGTCCAGCTTGGCCTTGTCGACTTTGCCGTGTACACGCACCCGGTAATACCTTACCCAGCCTGTGGATGGCAGCTCCAGAAAACGTGATAGCTCGCCGTCGTTGGTAAGCAGCAGCATGCCCTCCGTATCCATATCCAGCCTCCCCACGGAGACAACGCGCCCCATGCTCTTGGGCAGATGCTCGAATATGGTTGGCCTTTCCTGCGGATCTTTGTGCGTTACTACCAGCCCAGCCGGTTTGTGATAGCGCCATAGGCGTGTGGATTTGGCGGCAGCGATTGGCACCCCATCCACTACGATGCGATCGCTGGATTTTACGTTTATGGCGGGTGAGTCGAGTACTGCGCCGTTGAGCGTTACCTTGCCCTCATTGATAAGACGCTCGGCGTCGCGGCGTGAGCATACGCCTGCTCGTGCCATCACCTTGGCGATGCGCTCGCCCTCAAACTTTGTATCACTCATACTTTAAGTATAGCATAGTAAACGCGTTGCTCCGTACTAAAACAGTCGATTCATAAGAAAAAAGGCAGGGTGTTTAAACCCTGCCTTCGTTAGTTTTGTCGCCGAACCAGTCTGCTACTGTTTTACGCTGTAGCCTGCCGACTCTAGAGTCTTTATAACCTCGTTAAGGTCCTTTTTCTGATTATCGCATCCCTTGGGAATGGTCATTTTCCGGCCCAACGTTCTTCTTACCAGCGGATTGACGATTCCGGCAAATCCCAGTTCCTTGAGTGTGTCGATCAGTTCCGGGTACTTTTTGGTAAGCGCGTAAACGCTTTGATTTAAGTCAAGCTCTTTCATTGTTTACAGCCTCTTTTCGCCTTTGAGCTTTTTGAGCTTGGTAATATCCTGCGCTACTTCAAGCGTACCCAGATACGCTCCATCCGTGTCTCTTACCGCGAAAAACTCTATATAGATGTCCTTACCATTCATGCTAATCCAGAAGTCTGCTGAGTTTTCATAACCATGTTTGAAGGAAGAAAGTATCGCTTCTACTTTTTCTAGGCTTTGTGGCGGATGGCATTGCTGCACCTTCCTGCCTATCGCCGACTTGGACCTCTTAAATACCCTGTCTGCGTTATCAGAAAAGTAGGCCAGTTTGTCGTCCTTGTCCACAAATGTCAGATCAACACGCAGAACGTTTAGCATGGCTGTCATTTCACTCAGGCTAACGGTACCCGTGGGTAACTTGATGATGTTGCCTTCTACTACCGGCTCTTCTTTGAAGGACGATGACAGATCACCAAGCAGCTTATCGGTTTCAGCAGGTTTTTCTATAAAGGCATAGCCGTATTCGTCGCTCTCGCGCAGAATGTTCATCCAGTCGCCGGACTCCAGCTTCTCAAGCGCGGTAGAAAAGAGAATGTTCTCCTCCTTGAAGATCATGCCCTCTATTTCCTCCAGCAGCGGACCCAGATGGTTTGTTTTGAATTTGGCTATATCCTTGTCGTTGACAACACTATTCAGTGCTAAAAGCGCGGCTTTAAACATATCGCGGATCTCGTTGTCCTTGCCCCACATTACCATGGACGGACCGGTGAAATCCTTCTTTTCCAGATACGGGAAGAGCAGTTGCTCCTTGCGTTCGTAGTGAATTTTGATGTCCGCAAGATTTAGGAGTGCTTTTTTGATGTCTGCCGCATCGCCCTTTTTGTTTTCCCTGATGGCTTTGATAAGCTTCTCAGCGGCGCGGTTTTCCTGTCTGAACAGGTTAACAGGATGGGAGGGGAAAGTTCCCTCGGATGATGATTTTTCCAGCGCCGACTGGAAGATAAGCGCATGTACATTGCAGAACTTCTTTATCTCATCGGGCGAGAGGCCATCGTTGATCAGACCCTGCTCCAACTCAGCAATTTCCGTCGATCCGATATCCCCGACATCTTTTTCAAAACGTGCCTTGGCATCTTCAATGGAAAGTCCTTTGTGAAGGGCCAACACAATGCTTTTCATTGCCTCTTTTTTTGCGTTTTTGTCTGCTTCTTTAACCATCGTAAATTCACTCCAATGCTATTTGGTATCCAGAGTATAGTCAGTCGGTACGCGTACGTCAACTTGAAGTCAATGGGAAAAAGAAAAAGGCAGGGCGTTTGAAACCCTGCCTTCTTTTGTTTTGATATCAAGCGTTTTAGCTTATAGGTTGATGTTGGAGTATTTTCTCCAGATTCTGGGTTCGCTATCCCAGTTCTTGCCCTTAAGGATATCGAGAGATCTGTTGATGTATGTGCGGGTATCCTCAGGCATAATCACATCATCAATGAAACCACGCTCTGCTGCATGGTAAGGATTCTCGTACAGGTCGCTGTATTCCTTGATGCGCTCTGCGGCCTTTGCCTTCGGGTCCTCGGCGTTTTTGATTTCCTTGGCGAAGATAATGCTGGCTGCGGTCTCTGCACCAACAATAGTCACCCTTGCGCCAGGCCATGCCCATACGAAATCGGCACCGATACTCTTATCAAGCATCCCGTAGTGTGCGCCGGCGTATGATTTACGCAGCATGATGGAAATCAGCGGCACGGTGGCATCGGCGTAGGCAAACAGCAGCTTGGCGCCATGCCTTAGAATTCCGGCGTGGTCCTGTCCCGAACCAATCAGGTAGCCTGGGCAATCCTGCAGTGCCAGCACCGGAATGCTGAACAGATCGCAGAACCTGATGAACCGTGCCATCTTGTCGGCGGCGTTGATATCGATACAACCCGATGCCCACATCGGCTGGTTGGCGCAGATGCCAACTGATCGTCCGTTGAATCGGGAAAAGCCTATAATCACGTTTCTGGCGTGCAGCGGCAACAGCTCCATGAAATCGCCGTCATCTACAAGCAGTTTGATGACCTTTTTCATGTCATAAGCTTTGAGTGGGCTCTCCGGCACTATCTCGTTAAGCTCGGCTATTTTCTTTTCGGCGGCATCTTTGGTTTCTACAACCGGCACAGGTGCCTTGTTGTTGTCCGGGAAGTAGCTTAGCAGTTTCTTGGCCTTGTCGATGGCGTCTTTGTCTCCATCGGCTACCAGGTGAGACTGTCCTGCTTTGACGGCGTGAGCCTTGTATCCGCACAAGTCGGGTAGACTGATGTCCTCACCGGTCTGTGTTTTAACGAAAGCGGGTCCGGCTATACCCATAAATCCGGTTTCTTTACACTGAATAAGGAAGTCCTGCATTATGGGGTGGTAGGCCTGTCCACCAAGGCAAGGGCCCATCAGCAATGCAATCTGAGGAACGATACCCGATGCTTTAATCTGGGCTCTAAACAGCCATCCATAGGCTTCAAGGGTGTCCATTCCTTCCTGCAGTCTGGCTCCACCTGAATCGTTCATACCGATTACCGGCCAGCCTCTTTCCATTGCCAGCTCAATAGCTCTAACCTCTTTTTTGCCGTGGTACTCACCAAATGTACCGGCCAGTGCCATGAAGTCTTCGGCGAAGGCTACAACGTATCTACCGTTTACTTTACCGTATCCGGTTACAACACCCTCTGCCGGAATTACTTTTTTATCCAGACCGAATGCTGTGGTCCTGTGTTTCACATAAAGGCCTATTTCTGTGAATGTGCCTTCGTCAAACAGATAATCAAGGCGCTCTCTGGCGGTCATCTGACCGTTCTTGTGACGTTTTTCAATGGCTTCTGGAGCTGCCATTGCTAATATTTTGTCTCGTTTCTCTTTATAGTTTTCAATTAGACCCACTTAAAAAACCTCCCAAATTTTTTCCTATATAAGCAATTTTACTAGTATTAAGCTTAAAATAGACCTACAGATTATAGCACATTTCGAGACTATTATGCCACAGGCGGAAACACCTGTTT